>CBJMVH010000023.1:0-61864 GCA_966433195.1 uncultured Ralstonia sp. | reverse complement strand
TGATCCCGCCCTTGTCGTGGCGCGGGTTGTATTCCACCAGTTCGAATGCGGCGAAGCGTGCGTCGCGTGCGCAGGCGGCCAGCGCTTGCGTCATGCCGTGCGCGGTGAGGCCGTCGGTTTCCGGCGTGCCGACGCCCGGCGCGATTGTGGGGTCGAACGCGTCAAGGTCGAGCGTGACGCCGAAGGCGGCCGTACCCGATTTGACCTGACGGATGGCGTCGGCCATCACGGCGCGCAAGCCGACGCGTGCCACCTCTGTCGCGTCGATCACGCGCACGCCAAGCTGGTCGAGCAGCGCACGCTCTGCCGGCTCATAGCTGCGCGCGCCGATCACGACGACGTGTTGCGGTAGAAGCTTGGGCGCGGCATCGCGTATCTCCGTGAGCGACGGCGCGCCGTGCCCCAGCAGCGCCGCCAGCGGCATGCCATGAATGGCGCCCGAATCGCTCGTTTGCGGCGTGTGGCTGTCGAGATGGGCATCGATCCAGATTAGGCCGAGCGGCCCACCTTTGCCATCCTGACGCAGCGCGCTGGCGACACCCGACCACGTGCCGATGGCGCAGGAGTGGTCGCCGCCGATGACGACCGGCACATGGCCGGCATGCACGCTGTGGGCGGTTGCGTCGGCCAGCGCGCGCGAGAAGCCCGCAACCCCCGGGAGCGCTGCAAGCCGTGCGGACCGGCTGTGGCCGGCCGATGTCGCCAGTTCGATGTCGTGCACGAGCGCGGCGTGCGCATTGGGCGTCTGCAGACGCGCCAGCGCGCCGGCTTGCAGCAGCGCACGCGGGCCGTCCTTGCAGCCGTCGTCTTGCGCCCCGCAGCCGATGGCCGCGCCGATCAGGTCGATATTGGTCATGTCACTCCCCTTGCGAATCTTGCTCAAGCCGCTTTGCGGCGTGGCCAGCCGGCCAGCGTCGCGCGGATGGCGTCCAGCGCAAGCGCCAGTTCCGCTTCACCAATCACCAGCGGCGGCGTCAGGCGAACCACGTTGCCGTAGGTGTCCTTCGTCAGCACGCCGCATTCGGCCAGCGCGAAGGCAAAGTCATGTGCATCGATCTCGGCATCGAGTTGCAGGCCGATCATCAGACCGCGCCCGCGCACTTGCCGTACGCCGTGGCCAATGAGCGTTTTCAGTTCGTTGATGAAGGCCTCGCCCACGCGCGCCGCGCGCTGTGGCAGTTGCTCTTCCATCAGCAAGGCAAGTGCCGCGCGCCCGATGTGGGCCGCCAGCGGGTTGCCGCCAAACGTGGAGCCGTGGTCACCCGGCCGAAACACGCCGATGACGGCTTCGCGCCCGGCAATGGCAGATACCGGCACCATGCCGCCACCCAACGCCTTGCCCAGCACCACGAGGTCGGCTTCCACGCCTTCGTGCCAGCTCGCCAGCACATCTCCGGTGCGGCCAAGGCCCGTCTGCACTTCATCGCAGATGAGCAGTGCGTTGTGCTGCGTTGCCAGCTCGCGAGCCAGCTTCAGGTAACCCGGCGGCGGCACGACAATGCCGCCTTCGCCCTGCACCGGTTCGACCAGGATGGCGGCCGTGTTGGGCCCGATGGCGGCACGCAGCGCATCGGCATCTCCAAACGGAATGCGCCGGAAGCCCGCTGCAAACGGCCCGAAGCCGTAGCGGTATTGCTCGTGTGAAGAGAACCCGACGATGGTCGTCGTGCGGCCGTGGAAGTTGTTTTCAAAGACGATGATTTCCGCCACGTCCGACGGCAGGCCTTTGACCTCGCGCGCCCATTTGCGGGCGGCCTTGATGGCGGTTTCGACAGCCTCGGCGCCGGTGTTCATCGGCAGCGCGCGGTCCATGTGCGTGAGGCGGCAGACGTCAGCCAGGAAGGGGCCGAGCTCCGTGTTGTGGAACGCGCGCGACGTGAGTGTCAGGCGCCGCGCCTGTTCCACCAGCGCAGCCACGAGTTTGGGGTGCGAATGCCCAAAACTGACGGCCGAGTACGCCGACATCATGTCGAGGTAGCGCTGTCCATCAGTGTCGAAGAGCCAGACGCCCTCGCCGCGTTCCAGCATGACGGGCAGCGGCGCATAGTTGCGCGCGCCATAACGGTCTTCCAATGCGTAGCTCGGATGTTGCGTTGCGGTCGTCATGATGGCCTCCATCGCGTTCTTGCGGCGGATTGTGCGATCTGACAGACTTGAAATCAAATCGAATGTTTTTGGTTTTTCGATCCAAAAATTTGATGGATTAAGGCACCACTTTCTGGCCCCGCACTGACGATATGTCGCACTCTCCGCTGCGTTATCTCCATAGCTTCTTGACAGTTGCGAACGAGGGTAGCTTCGTGCGCGCAGCCGACCGCCTGGCGGTGTCGCAGCCGGCGCTGTCGTACCAGATGCGTCAACTGGAGCAATGGCTGGGCGTGCCGCTGTTTGAGCGCTCGGGGCGCAAGCTGGTGCTGACGCGCGCGGGCGCCTCCGTGCGGGCGTGGTGCCGGGATGCGTTTGCCGGGCTGGACGAACTACGCGCTGCGCTGCACAGCGGCGAAACGGAACGCGTGTCGCTCAAGCTCGCCAGCGGCTCGAGCTTTGGCCGCTACGTGCTGATGCCAGCGCTGTTGACGCCATCTCCCGAATCCGACGCGCCGCTGCTTGACGATGTCCGCCTGGAACTCGCGTTTGGCAGCGATGAAGAGGTCTTCGCGCACGTGGAATCCGGCCGGGCGGACCTCGGGTTCGTCTACACGCCACGCACCTCCCGCCTGTTCGAGCACCACGCCGTCTACACGGAAGAATTCGTGCTGGCGTGCGGCGTGCGGGCCCTGCGTGATCGCGACGCCCCGCGTACGCTGGCCGATTGCGCGGCATTGCCGCTGGTGACCTATGACGAATCGGATGCCGTGTACGGACTCTGGTTCAAGGCTCTGTTCCGGCGCATGCCGGAAACGACCGTGAGTGCGCATCACGTGTCCGACCTGGAGGAGGTCAGTACGCTGGTGGAGGCCGGCATGGGATGGTCGGTGCTGCCGCTGCATGCCATTCAAGACGCAGTCGAGCGCGGGCGCTTGCACGTCGTGCGCCCGATCACGGCACGGCGCTGTCTGAACACCGTGTTCGCGGTGCGCCGCACGTCGAGCTTTCCGAGTGAAGCGCAAGACCGGCTGCTGGTGCGTCTGGCGCAACTCGATGCTTCGATGAAGGCTTAGCCGTTCCCCGCGATCAAGCGGTTTGCCCAGGCGCAAATCGGCTGCCTTGAAATTAATTAATTCGACAATTAATATTCGCGGCATGGCAACCCGCAAACCTACCAAACCATCCAAACCTCCTCCTCGTGGGCCTGGGCGCCCGCGTCGTCAAGATGGCCCAGCGCAAGATGACCTGCGCGACCGGCTGCTCGACATCGCCGTCACGCTGTTCGCGCGGGATGGGGTTGGGCCGACCACGCTGGCGGCCATCGCGCGTGAGGCGGGTGTGACCGCGCCGATGGTGCACTACCACTTCAAGACGCGCGACCAGCTGCTCGACGCGGTGGTAGAGGAGCGCATTCGGCCGCTGGTGGATCAAGTAACGGGCCCGGCGCTGGCGCTGATCGCAAGCGATGTCCACCTGCCTGATCTGGCGCAAACCGTGGCCGGCGTTGCCCAGCGTATGGTGGCGGTCGCGTCGGCCACGCCGTGGTTTCCTACCTTGTGGATTCGCGAGATCGCCAGCGAAGGCGGCCAGCTGCGCGAGCGTGTGGTGCAGCGCATCGCACTGGAGCGCGCCACCTTGCTGGTCAACCGCTTTGCGCGCGCACAGGCTGCCGGCGTGGTGAATGCGGCGCTGCAGCCGCCGCTGGTCATGGTGTCGGTCATTGGCCTGGCGATGCTGCCGTTGGCCACGCGCACGCTGTGGAGCCGCTTTCCATTGGCCGACAAGGTGAGCGATGAGGCGATCGGCCAGCACGTGGCCGCGCTGTTGCTACATGGCATCGGCCCTGCCGTCGTGCCTGAGCATGACGATGGCAAGAAGCCCAAGCGCAAAGGGCCCAAATCGAGCAAATCCAGCAAGTCGAGCAAGTTGGTCAATCGGTGAATCGGAGGGCGCATGCGTCCAGTGATGTGGAAGGGCGGGTTGGGGTGTCTGGTGGCAGCCGGTGCTTTACTGGCAGGCTGTGCAAAGCAAGACACCCACACCTACCAAGGCTATGTGGAAGGCGAGTTCGTCTACGTGGCTTCGCCCGTGGGTGGGCGGCTCGAACACCTGGGCGTGCAGCGCGGGCAGAGCGTCAGTGCGGGCGCGCCCCTGTTCGTACTGGAGTCCGTGGATGAAACGGCCGCGCGCCAACAGGCCGCCGCGCAACTGCACGCCGCCGAGGCACAACTCGCTGATCTAAGCCTCGGCCGGCGCGTGCCGGAAGTGGATGCCGTGCGCGCGCAACTGGCGCAGGCGGTGTCGGCCGACAAGCTTTCTGCCATGCAGTTGGCGCGCGATGAAGCGCAGTTCCGCGCGGGTGGCATCGCGCAGGCGCAGTTGGATAGCAGCCGCTCGACGGCGCAGACCAATGCGCAGCGCGTGCGCGAACTGACAAACCAACTGCGCATTGCCCAACTGCCCGCGCGCAATGATCAGATTCGCGCGCAGTCTGCGCAGGTGGAAGCGGCGCGTGCCGCCGTGGCGCAAGCGCAATGGCGGTTGGACCAGAAAGCGCAGAAAGCCACGCAGGCCGGCCTGGTGTTTGACACGCTCTATCGCGAAGGCGAGTGGGTCGGTGCCGGCAGCCCCGTGGTGCGCATGCTGCCGCCGGGCAACGTGAAGGTGCGCTTCTTCGTGCCACAAGGCGTGGTGGGGGCGCTCAAGCCCGGGCAGTCCGCGCGCCTGCATTGCGATGGCTGTGCTGCTGATGTGAACGCCACCGTCACCTACATCGCCACGGAAGCGGAGTACACGCCGCCTGTCATCTACAGCAACACCACGCGCGACAAGCTCGTCTTCATGGTGGAAGCGCGGCCCACGGCAGCCGATGGCCCGAAGCTGCGCCCTGGCCAGCCGGTTGAGGTGACGCTGCCATGAGCGCGGCCGACAACCACCGTGGCGACGGCGGCTACGCCATCGACGTGCACGGCCTGAACAAGCACTTTGGCGACAAGCACGTCGTCAAAGATCTCTCCATGCAGGTCGCGCGCGGCGAGATCTTCGGCTTTCTCGGCCCGAACGGCAGCGGCAAGACCACGTCGATCCGCATGATGTGCGGGCTGCTCACGCCCGACAGCGGCAGCGGCACGTGCCTCGGCTACGACATCCTCAAGGAGTCCGCGCACATCAAACGCCGTGTGGGGTACATGACGCAGCGGTTCTCCTACTGGGACGATCTCTCCATTCGCGAGAACCTGGACTTTGTCGCGCGCCTGTACGAGATGCCCAACCGCAGGGAAGTGGTAGACCACGCGCTCGAAAACCTCGGGCTGGCGTCGCGCGCCAAGCAGTTGGCCGGGGCGCTTTCAGGCGGGTGGAAGCAGCGTCTGGCGCTGGCCGCCTGCATGCTGCACAAGCCGGAACTGCTGCTGCTGGACGAACCCACCGCCGGCGTCGACCCCAAAGCGCGCCGAGATTTTTGGGAAGAGCTGCACCGGCTTGCCGCGCAAGGTATTTCGGTGCTTGTCAGCACGCATTACATGGACGAGGCGGAGCGTTGCCACAAGCTCGCCTACATCGCCTATGGCGAGCTGCTCGCGCAGGGCACGGCGGCCGACGTGATTGCCAGTCAGCACCTGTCGACGTGGTCGGTTTCTGGCGGCAATCTTGTGGAGTTGGGGCGCAAGCTCGAAGGTCAGCCGGGGGTGGATCAGACCGTCGCATTTGGATCGGTGCTGCACGTGACGGGTGCCGATGCGCAGGCGCTGGAAACCACGCTGCACCACCTCTCCAGCGGAGCTGGCGTGCGCGCCGAGCCGATCAGCACGGGCCTTGAAGACGTGTTCATCCACATGATGCGGCGCTCGTCCGACAACTATGGAGCGCAGCCATGAAGCTGAACGGTGAGCGCTTTTCCTTCGTGCGCTGGTGGAGCGTGGTGCTCAAGGAGTTTCTGCAACTGCGGCGGGACCGCGTGACGTTCGCCATGATGATCGGCATTCCCGTCATGCAGCTGTTCCTGTTTGGCTTTGCCATCAACACCGACCCGAAGCACCTGCTGACCGGCGTGATTGCGGCAGACCAGAGCGAGTTCACGCGCAGCTTTCTGGCTGCCATGCGCAACTCCGAGTACTTTGACGTGACCACCACGTTGCCCAAAGAAACCGCCGGGCGCGAGGCGCTGGCGAAGGGGCAATTGCAGTTTGTGGTGTCCATTCCGCCGGATTTCACGCGCAAGCTGGTGCGCGGCGAAAAGCCTTCTCTGTTGGTCGAGGCTGATGCCACCGACCCGGCTGCGACCGGCATGGCACTGGCGTCTGTTTCGCAACTGGTGCAGAGCGTTGTCAGCAAGGACATGAAGGGGGCGCTGTCGCCACTGGCGGGAGGCCAGAGCGGTGGTGCACCGCCGTTCGACGTGCGTTTGCACAAGCTCTACAACCCGGAAGGCATTACGCAATACAACATCATCCCTGGCCTGATCGGCACCATTCTCACCATGACCATGGTGATGATGACGGGCCTGGCCATGACGCGCGAGCGAGAGCGCGGCACGATGGAAAACCTGCTCGCCACGCCGGTGCGCCCGCTGGAGGTGATGACCGGCAAGATCGTGCCGTACATCTTTATCGGGCTGGTTCAGCTGACGATCATTCTGGCGGCGGCGTACTTCGTCTTTCATGTGCCGTTTGTCGGTAGCGTGTGGATGGTCTACGTGGCGGCGCTGCTGTTTATCGTGGCCAGCTTGACGGTGGGGATCACGCTGTCGTCACTCGCGCAGAACCAGCTGCAGGCCACGCAGCTCACGTTCTTCTACTTCCTGCCGAGCATCCTGCTGTCTGGGTTCATGTTTCCGTTTGTGGGGATGCCCAAGTGGGCGCAGGTGATTGGCAATGTCTTGCCGATGACGTACTTCCACCGCCTCACGCGGGGGATCTTGCTCAAGGGGAATGGGTGGGTGGAGCTGTGGCCGAGTATCTGGCCGTTGATGCTGTTTACGGTTGTGGTGCTGGGGATTGCGTTGCGGTTTTATCGGAAGACGTTGGATTGAGGAGGGGGCTATGCGGATGGGCTTTGGGTTTGATGGTGGTGGTGCATCCCCCGTTTCGTCCCCTGCCGGGGCCGACTCCCTTTCTTTGTCTTGCCAAAGAAAGGAAGCAAAGAAAGGCGCGCCCGAGATGGCGACCCATCCCTTGAATTTCTGTAACCGGGCGGAGACGGGAAAAACTCGCTTCGCTCAAACAGTTTCCCGTCTTTTTTCCGCCCGCTTACAAAAATTCAAGGCGCCATCTAGGGCAGGGTACGGCCACACCGGCTGGACGCCTGCATTAGCGTTTTTGCGGTTTATGGTGGGGCGTGCCGCGGTTTTGAACATTGTGTTGGCTGCGGCGCTGGTCACGAGCGGATGTGCGGTCGGGCCCAACTTCAAGACGCCTGATGGACCTGTCGCCCCGGGCTATTCCGCGCAGCCTGTGTCAAGCGAAACGGCATCGGCTCCGGTGCCGGGTGGGGAGGCGCAGCACTTGGTCGATGCCAACGTCCCGGCGGATTGGTGGCACTTGTTTCAATCGCCTGGGTTGGATGCGCTGGTGGATGAAGCGCTGCGCGCAAGCCCGTCGGTGGTGCAGGCGGAAGCGCGCTTGCGGCAGGCGCAGGCGGAAGCGGAGGCGCAGTTCGGTTATGCGATGCCTTCGGTGGATGGCAGCGTGTCTGCGGTGCGCCAGCAAATCAATCCGGAGGCGTTTGGTTTCAACACGCCCAAGCCGGGGCCGTTTACGCTGTATTCGGCGTCGCTGTCGGTGTCGTATGCGCTCGATATTTTCGGCGGCGTGCGGCGGGCGTTGGAAGCATCGCGCGCACAGGTCGATACGCAGCGCTATGAGTTGGAGGCCGCGCGCCTGTCGCTGGCAGGCAATGTGGTGACGACGGTGGTGCGGATTGCCGCGCTCGATGCGCAGATTGCGACCACGCAGCGGCTGGTGGCGGAACAGCGCCGGCAGCTCGACATTACTGAACGGCGGCTGACCCTCGGTGGCGTTGCGCAGGTCGACGCGTTTGCGCAGCGCACATTGGTCGCGCAGACCGACGCCACGTTACCACCGCTCCTGCAACAGGCAGCGCAGCAGCGGCATCGCTTGTCCGTGCTGCTGGGCCGTGAGCCCGGCGCAGAGCTGCCGGCGTTGCCCACGCTCGACGCGCTGCGCCTGCCGGACCCGCTGCCGGTGTCCTTGCCATCCACGCTTGCGCAGCGCCGCCCCGACATCCGCGCCGCCGAAGCCATGTGGCACGAAGCGAGCGCCAACGTGGGCGTGGCCACCGCCAACCTGTTCCCGCGCATCACCCTGTCCGCCGGTCTGGGGTCGGAGACGACCAGCTTCCGCAACCTGCTCGGCGCAGGCTCGAGCATCTGGAACCTGGGCGCGGGGCTTACACAGCCGATCTTCCACGGCGGCACCCTGCGTGCAAAAAAGCGCGAAGCCGAAGCCGCCTACGACGCGGCAGGCGCGGCCTATCGGCAGGCGGTGTTGCAGGGCTTGCAAGAAGTCGCCGACGCCCTGCACGCCGTCCACAACGACGCGCAAACATTGCAAGCCCGCGCAACCGCAACCGACCAAGCCACCCAAACGCTACGCACCGCCCAAGCCCGCCACGCCGCCGGCGGTATCAGCACGCTGGCGCTGCTGGACGCGCAGCGTCAGGTCGATCAAGCCACGCTGCAACAAGTGCAAAGCCGCGCCGATCGCCTGCTCGATTCCGCCGCACTGATGCAAGCGCTGGGCGGCGGTTGGCAGTAAAGAACCAACCACAGCGCCAATCCATCTCGTGCTCCAGTTTCAATCTTCGATGATCCTGGCGCCTCCTTCCTGCTGCATCCGGGCGAGACTGTCCCGCATCTGTTGGAGCCGTTCGGGCGGATGGCCAACCCAATCCTTGACCTCGCCGATGATCCGCAGTGGATCAAGCGAGCGGTACGACGCCGTCATGTTGCCGGGGAACCGTTTATCGGTGAGGTTCGGATCGTCCTCGAATGGACCGGTCGGCTCGACAATGAAAATGCGGCCTCGGCCAGCGCCCCTGGCCAGCTCCGCTCCCCAGGTCGCCGCATCGAGCGTGGCGGTGAAGTAGACGTGCTTCAGTCCGCGCTCGACAAAATTGCTTCCGAAGCCGGGTGCAATCAGATCGCCGATGTCGAGGCTGGCCTTGGTGCCGTGGTAGAAGGTGGTCCCTGGCGGGACGTCTTTGGCATACATGCGCTCGTGAACTCCCTATGCAACGTCATCGGCGGTATGGAAAGACGTCAGGTCATTCACGCAGACGCCGGCCGCAACAGCCGTTGCTGGTATGCCTGCAAATGCGCAAACGCCACCCGCAGCAGCGAAACATCCAGCCCAAGCGCCCGCCCCCGCCGCAACATATCCCCAACGATATGGTCGGCTTCAACGCGGCCCCCGTTCTCCAGATCCCGCAGCATTGACGCCGTCAGCGGTGACCCAGCCTGCGTCAGCGTGTTCACACCCCGCTCACGCGCCTGCGGCCGAATCCGATACCCCGACGCCGCAGACACCGCCTCGCAACTTGCAAACATCGCCTCGTTCAGCGCCCGACCTTCATCGGTGGCGACGATCTCGCCCACCGTCGCACGCATCAGGCACGTCATCGCTGCCAGCGACGTCAGGAAGACGAACTTCTCCCACATGTCCTGCATGACGTTTTCCGCCAGCACGGAATCGAACTGCGCCGTGGCGAACACATCGCGGATGGCCTCGGTGCGCTCGCGCGGCGCATGCGGGGTGCGCTCGCCAAAGGTGATCGAGTGCATGGCAGGCCCTTGCCCATTGCTCAGGTGCAGCACAGCGCCATCCGGCGCGGTGGTGGCGCTGATGTGGCACAGGCCGCCCAGCACGCGCGATTCACCAAACGCCGCGTCGAGCCGATCCAGATGCGCCAGCCCGTTGAGCAGCGGCAGCACGACCGTGCGCTCGCCCACCGCCGGGCGAATCGCCGTGATGGCGTCTTCCAGGTCATAGGCCTTGCAGCTCAGCAGCACGAGATCGGCATGGCCCCAGGCTGCAGCCTGATCGGCAGTGATGAGCTGCACGGGCAATTGCGCGTCGCCGTGCGGGCTGCGGATCACGAGGCCGTGCGCGCGTAGCCGCGCCGCACGCGCCGGGCGTACGAGAAACGTTACGTCCGCACCCGCCTGGGCGAGCCGCCCACCGAAATAGCCGCCGGTACCACCGGCACCCAGCACCAGAATCCGCATCGTTGCCTCCGTAGGGCTAAGGGAATCCAACGATTCTAGGCCTGTTCTCCTGACCCTGCAGGCAACGCCGCTGGCGCGCTAAAATGCTGATTTTCCTCACGATTTGACGCCCGTACGGCCATTATTCAGCGCTGGCGGGGTCGGCTTGCCATGACGTTCTCCAACAATTTCCACCGCCTCGAAACCCGTCTGCAGTCGCAGGTCGGCCGCGCCATCGGCGACTTCAAGATGATCGAAGACGGCGACACCATCCTCGTGTGCCTGTCGGGCGGCAAGGATTCGTACACGATGCTGTCGGTGCTGATGGCGCTGCAAAAGCGCGCGCCCGTCAACTTCAAGCTGATCGCCATGAACCTCGATCAGAAGCAGCCGGGCTTTCCGGAAGACGTGCTGCCCACGTACTTGAAGAAGCTGGGCGTGGAGTATGTGATCGTCGAGGCGGACACGTACTCGATCGTCAAGGAGAAGGTGCCCGAGGGCAAGACCACGTGCTCCCTGTGCTCGCGCCTGCGCCGTGGCGTGATCTACCGCACCGCAAAGGAGCTGGGCGCCAACAAGATCGCGCTGGGCCACCATCGTGACGACATCGTCAACACGTTCTTCCTGAACATGTTCTTCGGCGGCAAGATGAAGGCGATGCCGCCCAAGCTGGCGACTGACAATGGC
The DNA here is from genome assembly GCA_966433195.1 of uncultured Ralstonia sp. GTDB lineage: Bacteria > Pseudomonadota > Gammaproteobacteria > Burkholderiales > Burkholderiaceae > Ralstonia. Next base: position 50,868 of record CBJMVH010000023.1, on the reverse strand, counting down.
GATCACATCGTCATCCGCCCGCTGGCGTATTGCGCGGAAAAGGACATCGCTTCCTACGCCCGTGCGATGGAGTTCCCGATCATCCCGTGCAACCTGTGCGGCTCGCAGGAAAACCTGCAGCGCAAGAAGGTCAAGGAGATGCTGCTGGAGTGGGAGCGCCAGACGCCGGGCCGCATCGACAACATCTTTGCGTCGCTGCAGAACGTGGTGCCGTCGCACCTGGCCGATACTGACTTGTTCGATTTCAACGGCCTGACCACCGGCCTGGCCAAGATCGGTGAAGACGCGCTCTTCGGTCAGACGGCCTACGACCAGGCACCGCTGGTGTTTGCCGGCTCGCATGATGACCGCATCGAGTTCGTGCGCTCCGAGCGCAAGCCGGCCGACGCTCCGGCCGCAAGCTGAACGAAACCGGCCTGGCGGAGCCGGCCCAGGCGTCCGCCGTCTGCATGACCGGCGGGCAGGCTAGCCAGCCCGGTCATGGCGCAATTGCAACAATTCGACCGTTTGGCCGGTTCAGGGGGAGGGTGGGCCCCATGCTAAAATTTTTTACCTGTGCCTTATCCGCCGCAAAAGCCCATCACAGAAGGGTTTGCGGGCGCTGTGGTGCTCTGAAAAGAGGGTCACGGACACCCGCCGCAGGCCATCGCTTCGCGTCACTTTAGGAATCTCCTTGTGAATATCGTCATCCTGGCCGCAGGCATGGGCAAACGCATGCGCTCCGCCCTGCCGAAAGTGCTGCACCCCCTGGCCGGCAAACCGTTGCTGGCCCACGTGATTGAAACCGCGCGCTCCATGTCGCCAACACGGCTGGTGGTTGTGGTCGGCCACGGCGGCGATCGGGTGCGTGAGATGGTCGGTGCGCCCGATATCACGTTTGCCACGCAAGAGCAGCAACTGGGGACCGGCCACGCCGTCATGCAGGCCGTGGACCAGCTCGACGAGAGCGTGCCCACCCTCGTGCTCTACGGCGACGTGCCCCTCACCCGCGCGGAAACGCTCAGCGCCCTGGTGGGCGCCGCCGGCAATGACCACCTGGGCGTGCTGACGGTGCATCTGGGCGACCCGACCGGCTACGGCCGCATCGTGCGCGACGCCGCTGGCCGTATCACGCGCATCGTCGAGCAGAAAGACGCCAACGAAACGCAGCTCGCCATCCACGAGGTCAACACCGGCATCCTGGTGTGCCCGACGGCCAAGCTCAAGCACTGGCTCGCCACGCTGTCCAACAACAACGCGCAGGGCGAGTACTACCTGACCGACGTGATCGAGCGCGCCGCCACCGAAGGCGTGCCCATCACCTCTGCGCACCCGCTGGCCGAGTGGGAAACGCTGGGCGTGAACAGCAAGGTGCAACTGGCCGAGCTGGAGCGCATTCACCAACGCAACCTCGCGCAGCAACTGCTGGAAGACGGCGTGACGCTCGTCGACCCGGCGCGCATCGACGTGCGCGGCAAGCTCACGTGCGGCCGCGACGTGGTCATCGACGTCAACTGCATCTTTGAAGGCAACGTGACGCTGGGCGATGGCGTGCGCATTGGCGCGAACGCGGTCATTCGTGATGCGGCCATCGAGGCCGGCGCCGAGATCCTGCCGTTCTGCCACATCGAACAGGCCAAGGTGGGTGCGGATTCGCGCATCGGCCCGTACGCGCGCCTGCGCCCGGGCACCGAACTGGCCGAAGACGTGCACATCGGCAACTTTGTCGAGGTGAAGAACAGCCAGGTCGCGGCGCACAGCAAGGCCAACCACCTTGCCTACGTGGGCGATGCGACGGTCGGCTCGCGCGTGAACATCGGTGCCGGCACGATCACCTGCAACTACGACGGCGCGAACAAGTTCCGCACCATCATCGAGGACGACGCCTTTATCGGCTCGGACACGCAACTCGTCGCACCGGTGCGCGTGGGCAAGGGCGCCACGCTGGGCGCGGGCACCACGCTGACCAAGGATGCGCCGGAAGGCAAGCTGACGGTGTCGCGTGCGCGGCAGGTCACCATCGACAGTTGGCAGCGCCCCGTGAAACAGAAGAAAGCAGGCTGACAGATGGTCTCCTGCGCCGAACAGCGGATGCCGCTGCGGCACATGAGCATCGATACTGAAATACCGAGTGCGGCGCACATTGACGATGCGGCCACGCTCCAACCGGAGAAATCAACATGTGCGGTATCGTTGGCGCCGTTTCCACGCGCAATATCGTTCCCGTCCTGATCGAAGGCCTGCGCCGCCTGGAGTACCGCGGCTATGACTCATGCGGCGTGGCCGTGCAGCGCGACGGCCAGCTCGAGCGCGCACGCACCGTGTCGCGCGTGGCGGATCTCGATGCTCAGGCACAGACGAGCCACCTGGACGGTGCCATCGGCATCGCCCACACGCGTTGGGCCACCCACGGCCGGCCGGACACGGTCAACGCGCACCCGCACTTCTCGGGCGACACCATCGCCCTGGTGCACAACGGCATCATCGAGAACTACGAAACGCTGCGCGACGAGCTCAAGGCCGTGGGCTACGGTTTTGAATCGCAGACGGACACTGAAGTCGTCGCGCATCTGATCCACCAGGCCTACACGTACCCGAGCAGTGCCACGCGAGGCAACCTGTTTGCCTCCGTGCGTGCCACGGTCAAGCGCCTGCACGGTGCGTATGCGATTGCCGTGTTTGCCCGCGACAACCCCGACGTGGTGGTGGGCGCGCGTGCGGGCTCCCCGCTCGTGGTGGCGATCGGCGACAACGAAACCTTCCTCGCTTCCGATGCGCTGGCCGTGGCCGGCACCGCCAGCCGCATGGCGTATCTGGAAGAAGGCGACGTGGTGGAGATCACCCGCGAGGGCTTTACCGTGGCCGATGTGCACGATCGCATCGTCGAGCGCGAAGTGAAGGAAGTGGGCGGCTATGCGGCGGCCGTGGAACTCGGCCCGTTCCGCCACTTCATGCAGAAGGAAATTTTCGAGCAGCCGCGCGCGCTGGGCGACACGCTGGAAGGCGTGCAGGGGTTTGCTCCTGATCTGTTCGGCCCGAATGCGGCGGAGATTCTCCCGAACATCGATAGCGTGCTGATCCTGGCCTGTGGCACGAGCTACTACTCCGGTTGCACGGCCAAGTACTGGCTGGAATCGATTGCCAGGATCCCCACGCAGGTGGAAGTTGCCAGCGAGTACCGCTATCGCGAGACGGTGCCCAACCCGAACGCGCTGGTTGTCGTGATCTCGCAATCGGGCGAAACCGCCGACACGCTGGCCGCGCTGCGCCATGCCCGCGAACTGGGCCACAAGCACACGTTGGCCGTGTGCAACGTGGGCACCAGCGCCATGGTGCGCGAGACCGAACTCAAATTCCTCACGCGCGCCGGCACCGAAATCGGCGTGGCGTCCACCAAGGCGTTCACCACGCAGCTGGCCGCGCTGTACATGCTGGCGCTGACCTTTGCCAAGCTGCGCGGCCATCTGAACACCGAGCAAGAGGAAGACGCGCTGCGTCACCTGCGCCACCTGCCTTCTGCCCTGAACGCCGTGCTGGCGCTGGAGCCGCAGATCATCGCGTGGTCAGAAGAATTTGCCCGCCGCGAGAACGCGCTGTTCCTGGGCCGTGGCCTGCACTACCCGATCGCCCTGGAAGGCGCGCTCAAGCTCAAGGAAATTTCGTACATCCACGCCGAGGCGTACCCGGCTGGTGAACTCAAGCACGGCCCGCTGGCCCTGGTGACCGAGCAGATGCCGGTGGTGACGGTGGCCCCGAACGATGCGCTGCTCGAAAAGCTCAAATCCAACATCCAGGAAGTGCGCGCACGCGGCGGCAAACTCTACGTGTTTGCCGACGCGGATACGCACATCCAATCGAGCGATGGGATTCAGGTGATCCGCATGCCCGAGCACTATGGGCAGCTCTCGCCGATCCTGCACGTGGTGCCGCTGCAATTGCTGGCGTATCACACCGCGCTGGCCCGCGGCACTGATGTGGATAAGCCGCGGAACCTCGCAAAATCGGTCACAGTGGAGTAAGTGGCGGCGCGGCTGTCAATTCAGTGATCATTTACAAATATGTTGGCCCCAGCGCAAATATGTTTGGGTTCTGAAAAATATGTTTGTCCTGGGGCGTTTCGGCCCAGAGTTCCACATGAGGTGGTCGAGGTTTGGTACCAGCCGTTGAGGTAGTTGAGGCAGCATACGATTGCTTTGATGGCCGGGACGAGCAGCTCGACGCCGCTGCGTTGCTCGCACAGGCCTATCGCGAACCGCTAGCTTTGTGTGCCCCGCCTATCCCAGGGGAAAGCTTGATTTCCCAGGTTGGGCGGTATCACGTTACCAGTGGAAACCTAACTACGCGGGATACGTACGCAGAGCTCTTCCGGCGTTTGCCGTTCCAACTCACAGCCTGGGTTCCGTCATATGTCGGAGCCCTAGGTGATCGTTTTTTCACACGACCAAGTCAGACGATTCAGTGCCTCCTGCGAGAGAGCACCATGTTTCCGCTATTGGAAATGTTTACTGGCGCTGAGTTCGCTGCGCGGGACGAGCAAAGCCATATCGACGCGGTGCTCCAGGGGCTTCCAAAACACACAGCCGGCGCATTTAATCGGACGCGTCTTTGCCCTCAATGTCTGACGGAAAATGAAGACAGGTACGGCACGCCAGCTATTCTGAATGCACATCAGATACCCGGCGTTTCCGTATGCTTCCGCCATGGCATTCCACTCTTAGAGCAATGCCCCACATGTCGGTGCCCCTTTGAGCGAAAGGCAGACTTGGTATTGACCCCGTGGCGTGGCTGTTCTGCTTGTGGAAGAAAGCCGAGTGACCAACAAGTCGAGGGGCTCCTCGCGGACGAGGGCGACCACGCTATCGCCTTCGCTCGCTTTGCTGCTCAGTTGTTGATATCAGGCCTCCGCGGCGCCTCGCGTGAGGGAATTGTCCAACTTTACCGGGCCGGCATCCACGAGCTAGGGGTGACGCATAGAGGCGCAGTCAATCGAAAAGAGTTGATTCGGCAGATTGTGGATCGATATGGCGAGAAGTTCGTCAAACGAGTTGATCCCGCGTTTCGCACTGATCGACTCTCAGCGTGGCTTCATATCCTGATCGAGAGCGCGACATGGGAGGTCCACCTCGGCAGGCATTTGCTACTTTCGTTCTTCCTCTACGAGGAGGCCGAACGATTTCTAACTCGGTAACCGTTCCGGTCGACCAGATATATCCGCTGTTACAACGAAAAGCGGATCAAGATTTCACTGGGCTCTCTGAGCCAGTCGAATACCGCAGGAGCCTGGGAATCTTTGCTTAACCAGTCCAAGATTTCTGCCGCACCCCCCAACAGCAAGGCACGGAGGGGCGGCCGATTGTAAGGGTCACGAGTTCAGGTGACCCCGGCGATTTTCTTTTCTTCGTCGGTCTCGGGCGATTTGAGGAAATGCACGGTCATTGCCTTCGGGGCGCGCACCGTTGGGTTGGCGAAGAACGCAATCTCTATCCGTGTGAAGTCGTCAATCGACATGATGGCGCGGTACTCGTGTACGAACCGTCGATAGTCGGCCTCGATCTGAGCGGAGTAGCACATGCCCCGCTCCCGTCGTTGCTACTTCGTTGATCCGTTCGAAGTTGTGGCGGCCACGATGCCTAACCCAATGTAGATGGCCCCCGTCACGTACTTTCCAGCGCTGCGCGTCCTGCGAGAGTTGGCGACCATCTTTCCAATCTTGCTGGCCGCTGCGGCGTAAAGGATGTCGCTGAGGCCGCCAATCACGATCAGGATGACGCCCAGAGAGAAGATTTGAAGGGGGATGTTTCGAGAGCCCGGATCAACAAACTGGGGCAGGAAAGCGGCGATGAAAAGGGCAGTCTTTGGGTTCAGCAAATTGACGAGGAACCCCTTCTTGATGGATTCGCCCAGGCCGAGAGAGGTTTGACGAACGGCATCGGTATCGGTGACCGTTTTGGTGATCGACTTGACCCCCAAATAGACGAGGTAAGAGGCCCCGAGCAATTTGGTCACGCCTAAGAGGGTTGGTGACGCCATCAGCAGCGCGGTGATGCCTACTGCGGCAAAGGACACATGAACGAGTGTTCCCAGCATGATGCCGAAGCACGACGCAAGACCAAACTTGAAGCCCTGGTTGGCGCTTGCCGTCGACACATAGATGGTATTGGGCCCAGGTATGGCGACAACCAGTGCCACCGTTAGCAAAAAATAAGGCAAGACGGCAAAGTTGATCATTGCAGGGCTCCTATGGCGCGGCCGCGCGTCTTTATAACGCCGGCGTTCAATTGCTGAGTTCTCGGGATTCGTGGGCGCTGTTAGGCATTGAAGCATAGACATGTGCAGTATGGCACCCGGTCTCCGCTCTAGGGAACTGCTATACCGACATCCGAGGCATGAATAGATATGCTTGCGCACTCTGGCGCAGACTTGGCTCAACGGCGCCAAGGTGCAGGACTGAAGGCCTGTTTCGCGGCTTCAAGAAATACGCGTTGACGGATCGTTAGCCCTTGGCGTGTAGGCGTCAGCGCCATAACGGGCGCGGGTTCCAAGTGCCACGCCGGTAGCACCTTGACCAGTTTTCCCTCCGCAATGAGCCGTGCGCAATCCCACTCCGATCGCGCTACGACGCCGAGCCCGTTGACCGCCCAGTCCCTCACTACAGTGCCGTCGTTCGACGACAGCGCGCTGTTCAATCGAACCGTTACCGCTTTGCTTAGGCGTTTGCCAGCCGCGTCGTGTTGAGTGAAACGCAGACGGGTCACGTCTTCGTCGTTCTCCCGCAACGTCAGGTAGTCGTGCCGCGTCAGTTCCGATGGATGCTTGAGCTTCGACAGACTGCGCGCCAGCGCAGGGCTCGCACAAAGAATACGGTCGTTGGGGGCCAGGAAGTGTCCCACCCAGGATGACCCTTTGACGTGCCCGATGGATACGACGGCATCGGCACCGGACGCTGCTGCAAGCGGGCTTTCGACCAGGATCAGGGAGATCGCGAGGTTGGGATGCGAGCGGTGCAAGTCACGGACGAGCGGCCCTATATATTCGCGACCGAATCCGAACGGTGCCACGACGCGCAAATGGCCACTGACGCCGCTGGACTCTCCGGACACGCGTGACGGAATGGATTCGATCCTCTCTAGGATATCGATCGCCTCCTGAACAAGACGCTGGCCTTCATCCGTTAGCGAAATGCCTCTCGCGGCCCGCGTGGCGAGGCGCAATCCCATGCGTTCTTCGATCCGCTGAAGGCGCACTGTGACCGCGGGCGGCGTCAGGTCCAGCAACCTCGCGGCCGCAGCGAGTGACTGTGACACCCCCAATGCGCGAAGCAACTGCATATCTTCCAGCTGCAGCATTAAGTCCTCATTAATGAAGTATTCATTGGATATTAAACACGACAAAAAGAAATTTTTCTATAGTTTGGCGCATGAGCTCGGCAGCAGCGCTCGATATCCAAGGCCCCCGGGGGCGGCTTGGCGGGGGACTGCAATTGGACGGTTCTCAGGCTTGCCGACGCAATTTGGCGACGGTCCCTCTACATCAAGGGTTTCCATGGATCAGCAAGACACTGGCGCTCAAGCGCGTCGGACAGTAAATCCTTCCGGAATGGCATCTCCCGGCGGCCACTACAGCCATGTTTCGATTGCCAATGGGCTGGTGTTCGTGTCGGGCCAACTGCCGATCGACGCAGCGGGTACAAAGCTCACGGACAAGCCGTTTGAGGTCCAGGTTGAGCAGGTGCTGTCAAATTTGGCGGCTGCACTCTCAGGTGCCGGCAGCGATGTAACGAAGCTCGTCCAAGTCCGTGTCTATATCGTCGATATTGGGCAATGGGCGACCTTCAACGAGATCTACGCACGCTGGGCCGGCGATACCAGGCCCGCTCGCGCAGTCGTGCCAGTTCCGGCACTCCACTTCGGTCTGCAAGTAGAGGTCGAAGCCATCGCATTGGCATAGAAATTCTGGCTCGATCCACGCCCCGCGTATAGCGGCTGCGCTGACTGGCGAGGCATAACATGGGTAGGCTCAATGAAACAGGAATGCTTTGTAAGGGCACCTTCTTCCGCGACGACTCTTCGATATCGAGTGTTCGCACGGTCCGATATACCTGCAGCCCATGCGCTTTCAAAGGCGTTCGGCTGGGCACATAGGCCGGAAGATTGGCAATTTTCCGTAGACTGCGCGACGGGCGTCGTCGCGGAAGAAGGTGGTGTTGTCGTTGGTACAGCGTTGTGCTGGAAGTTCGGAACGGACCGCGCGTCTATCGGCAACGTCATCGTGTCCCCAAACCACCATGGCAGAGGCATTGGCCGCAAGTTGGTGGAGATGCTCATCGGAGAGTTGGGATCACGAGAAATTTTTTTGCATGCGACACAGGCGGGCCGACCACTCTACGAAAAGTTGGGTTTCACCGAGTGCGGTTCGCTGGAGCAGTATCAGGGGACCGTCGTCAATGCGACGCCTGTCGTTTTGCCCGACGGTGAGCGGATTCGGCTGGCAACGCCTGAGGACTTCCCCCACCTTGCCGACATGGCTTCACGCGCCTCCGGCCTGGAGCGCCGTGCGATTTTGTGCGCCTTGTTCAAGCTTGGGGACAGCGTAGTACTCGAACGTGGTGGCGAGATTATTGGATTCTCGGTGCTCCGCCGCTTTGGCCGGGGTTACGTCATTGGCCCCGTGGTCGCGCCGCATTCGAATGAAGACGTTCGCGCCATGGCACTGATCAGTCATTGGCTTGCGGGACAAGCCGGGGAATTCATTCGTATCGACGTCCCTTCCGGAGCTACTTTTGGGGGCTGGCTCAGCGAACAAGGATTGCACCGAGTCGATGTTGTTCCAAAGATGGTCCGCAACGCCCCTGCCGATGCAACTAGTGGCCTACCCGATCGGGCTGGCCGGTATTACGCGGTTATCAGTCAAGCTATGTTTTAGGCTGGGTCCAATGAATCGTTGCGGGACACGGCTGCCGGTTATTACGACGAGTTCTTTCCGCTTGCGTGCTCGAGGCTTGTGATGCATCTCCGTTCTTACTGGCTTGATACGTCGGAGTCGTTCGTTAGCCATTCCACTGAGCTACCAAGCGGGAACTGCGATGTGGTTGTGGTCGGTGGCGGTATCACAGGCACGGCGGCCGCACTGGCGCTCAGTAAAAAAGGCGCACGCGTCGTTGTGTGCGAGGCGGGAACCGTAGGACAGGCCGCATCAGGGCGCAATGGTGGCATGTGCAACAACGGCTTCGCGCAGGACTACGCTTCGCTGTCGCAGCGTATTGGCACGGAGCTAGCCAACCGGTTGTATGTGGCGTTCGACGCGGGTGTCGACACGGTCGAGCGTCTGGTCAGGGAGGAGTCGATTGATTGCGATTTCGCCCGCCACGGAAAGATCAAGCTCGCCGCCAAGCCAGAGCACTTCGACAAGCTCGCACGAAGCCAGGCGTTGCTGGCGGCGAGCGTTGACCCCGACACACGCATTGTGACGAAGGCCGAGCTTCGAGATGAGATCGGCTCAGACCGTTATCACGGCGGACTGATTTTCGAGAAGAGTGCCGGAATGCATGTCGGTCGCTACGTGCGAGGTCTTGCCAACGCCGCGCAAGCGCGCGGGGCACACGTTCTCGAGCATACGCCGGTCCTGGCTTTAGAAAAGACGTCAGGCAACGCATACGTGGTGCGCACCCCGCGCGGGCAAATTCGCGCGCAACAGGTATTGCTGGCCAGCGGGGTTTCTCAAGTCGGGCCATTCGGTTGGATTCGACGCCGGATCGTGCCTGTCGGCGCTTTCATCATCGTCACGGAGCCTCTGCCGTATGACCAACTGGCCCGGTTGATGCCGGCCCGGCGCATGGCGACCGACACCAAGAATTTCGTCAACTTCTTTCGTGTCACGCCCGACCATCGGCTGCTGTTTGGTGGCCGCGCGCGGTTCGCAACATCCAATCCGACGTCGGACGAGAAGAGCGGTCTGATCCTGCGCCAGCAGATGGCCACGGTGTTTCCCGAACTGGCCCGTGTGCGCATCGACTACTGCTGGGGCGGCATGGTCGATATGACGGCCAACCGGCTGCCGCGCGCTGGTCAGCGGGAAGGCGTGTACTACTCGATGGGATATAGCGGTCACGGCACCCACATGGCCACGCTGATGGGCACGCTGATGGCTGAAATCATGGAAGGACATGCCGATCTGAATCCATGGAAGGACTTTGAGTGGCCTGCCATCCCTGGCCACTTTGGCAAGCCGTGGTTTTTGCCGTTCGTTGGCACGTGGTACCGACTTATGGACACACTGAGATGAGTTCACCTGTACGTCACCTGGCGCAAGCCGGAAGGTTGGATCGGTTCTTTATTGGCGGCAAATGGGTTGTGCCTCAGGGCAGTGATCGAATTGCTGTCATCTCGCCGTCTACCGAAACGGCGCTCTGCGAGATTCCGCTCGGCAACGCGCATGATGTCGATCGGGCGGTGCACGCCGCCCGCATCGCGTTCCAGACGTGGTCGGCGACCTCGCCGCAGGCGCGCGCAGCGCTACTGAACAACGTTCATGCCTTGCTGCTGGAGCGGGCCGAACTGTTCGCCACAGCGCTCGCAGCGGAAATGGGTGCACCGATCAGCTACGCGCGCGCCGCGCACGTGCCGTTGGCGGCGGAACATATCAGGGTGGCGCGCGACAACCTCGCGAGTTATCCGTTCCGGACCCAGCGCGGAACCACAGCGATCACGCGCGAACCCATTGGCGTGTGCGGACTTATTACGCCCTGGAACTGGCCGATCTATCAGATCACGGCGAAGGTCGGCCCAGCATTGGCCGCCGGCTGTACCGTCGTCCTGAAGCCGAGTGAGCTGTCGCCACTGAGCGCCTTGCTTTTCGCAGAGGTCATCGCGGATGCTGGCATTCCTGCCGGCGTTTTTAACCTCGTGAGTGGCAGCGGCGCGGAAGTCGGCGCATCACTCGCTTCGCACCCTGAAGTCGACATGGTGTCGATCACAGGTTCGACGCGCGCTGGCGTGCTGGTCGCACAGGCCGCCGCGCCGACCGTCAAGCGAGTGGCGCAGGAGTTGGGCGGCAAATCACCCAATATTGTGCTGCCTGATGCCGATCTGCCGCGTGCCGTCTCAATGGGCGTGGCCGGGGCGTTCCGGAACATGGGTCAGTCTTGCAGTGCGCCGACCCGCATGATCGTGCCGCGCGCGGCCTTGCACGAGGTGGAGGCGCTGGCCGTTGCAGCAACGGAGCAGATGGTTGTCGGAGACCCGTTCACCCAAACCACGACGCATGGTCCGCTCGCCAATCGTGCCCAGTTTGACCGGGTGCAGCACATGATCGAAGCGGGCATCGACGAGCAGGCAAAGCTACTCACGGGCGGCCCGGGCAGGCCATCGGGATTCGGCGCGGGCTTCTATGCGCGACCGACGATCTTCTCCGAAGTTCGCACCGATATGACGATCGCCCAGCAGGAGATCTTTGGGCCCGTTCTTGCCATCCTTCCTTACGACACGGTCGAAGAAGCCATCACCATTGCGAACGACACGGTCTACGGACTGGGTGCGCATGTGCAAGGCACGGACAAGGAGGTGATGCGTGCAGTAGCCGCGCGCATCCGGTCGGGGCAGGTGCATCTGAACTATCCGGCGTGGGATCCGCAGGCGCCGTTCGGCGGCTACAAGCAATCGGGCAACGGCCGCGAGTATGGCGTCGAGGGCATGGAAGAGTACATGGAAGTCAAGTCGATCCTCGGCTTCTACGATTAGAACAGCGGCCACGCCTGACGCTGTGACGGCGCAGACGTGAAGCAGCTTGCATGACACAGGTGTTGAGATTGGAAACCCCTACAACCCTTGAGCCGTTACTACGACAGCATCATTCGCACTGGGCGAAACTGCGACGCGACCTGCATGCCCATCCCGAGCTGCGCTTTGAAGAGCACCGAACGGCGGATGTCGTCGCGCGTGAGCTTGAGGATATCGGCTATAAGGTTGTGCGGGGCCTGGGTGGCACGGGCGTGGTAGCGAGCCTGCCGGGCGCTACACCGGAGCGAGGAATCGTCCTGCGGGCAGATCTGGATGCGTTGCCCATTCGCGAGGCCAATGCCTTTGCTCATGCATCCGTCCAGGAAGGTGTCATGCATGCCTGCGGGCATGACGGCCATACCGTGATGTTGCTGGGGGCGGCTCGTATCCTGAAGGAAATGCCACAACTGCCCGGCACGGTTCATTTTGTGTTTCAGCCCGGAGAAGAAGGCGGCGCAGGCGCGCGGAAGATGATCGACGATGGGCTGTTTGAGCGATGCCCGACGGAAGCGGTCTTCGGCATGCACAATTGGCCTGGCTTGCCGGCCGGGCAATTCGGATTGCGCACGGGCCCCATCATGGCCGCTGGCTCGCGATTCAGGATCACCGTCACGGGCAAGGGCGCCCACGCCGCACAGCCGCACCTGGGCCTCGACCCGATACCGCTGGCGTGTTCCATGGTGCTGCAATGTCAGACCATCGCTGCGCGGCAGAAGGATCCTGCAGATCCGGCCGTCATCTCGGTCTGCATGTTCAACGCGGGCGACACGGACAACGTCATACCCAGCCGCGCCGAGTTGCGGGGCACGATCCGCACGCTGTCGTCGGACTTGCTGCAACGGCTGCAAAGTGACATCGAGCAGATGTGCAATGGGCTGGCCGCTGCCTATGGCGCGCAGGTCGAAGTCACATTCTTCCAGTACTACCCCGCCACCATTAATACGCCGGACGAGACGGCGCTTTGCGAGGCGGTCATACGCGAGACGTTTGGCGGGGCACGCCTGCACCGCGACGTGCCGCCCAACATGACGTCCGAAGACTTCGGTTTCATGCTCGAGGAGCGACCGGGCACATACGTGCTGATCGGCAACGCCTCGAGGGGATGCGCTGCGCCGGGCCTACACCACCCGCAATACGACTTCAACGACGACATCATTCCTGCCGGTGTGCTGTATTGGGTTGCTCTGGCGCAGCGTTACTTCGGCACGCCGGGGCACCAAGGACTGCGCGAGGAATAGCGAAGGAAAACGTCCGTTCGCGACTGGACTGCCATGCACTGGAGCCCAGGCGCTCGGTGTCACATTTGCCCGTGAAGGGGCCTGCGTTTCCGGCAGGTCCCAGCGGGGTATTTGCAAAACCAATACACCACATAGGAGGAACAACATGACCAGAGCAATCGTGCTGCACCGTGCCGGAGGCGAGCCTTTTTCCACGTCCTTCAGCAAGGCAGCCTTTGGCGAAAATGACCCTTTCGCGCAGCAGCGCGAAATCGCGTGGAGCGGTGCCGATTCGATGGCCGCTGGCCGTATCAGCTTTGTGGGCGAGCTGGATGTACATAGCTTTCCTCACATTGAAACGATTGTTGTCGTAGAGGGGGAGCTGACGCTTGAAGTGGCTGGTGGTACCTCGCTGGTACTCGGTCCGCAAGGCGGGGCGGTCATCGGCGCAGGTACGGCGCTGCGCGTCAAGGCGCAGTCGCCTGCGCAGTTCGTATTCTGTGCGGCCGCCAGCAAGGGGCCAGCGCTGCCGGGTCTTTTTCCGCTTCGCGTCGATGCGGATTTCAAGCCGTCATCGTCACTACCAGCGGAGGTGCTTCTCGGTCCGGCGCCGCAATGCCGCAGCGACAACGTCTTCACCGATGAGGGTATGGAGTACCGTGCGGGTACGTGGGATTCGACGCCGTACCATCGGATCATTCGTCCACATCGTCAGAACGAGTTCATGCAACTTCTTGCCGGTGGTGTGCGGTTCGCCTCGCCTGACGGCAGCGTTCTGTCGCTGAGCGCTGGCGACGCGCTGTTCGTGCCGCAAGGTGCAGCGATCGGGTGGGAAAGCAGCGATCGCGTGGCCAAGTTCTACGTGACACAGAACGTCCAGGCCTTAATCGAGCGAGCATAATCATGTCCCCTCCGCTGCTCTTCATAGAGTCTTCCCCTACGCTGCCGACAGCCGCAGATGTGGTCGTGATCGGCGGGGGCATCATCGGCGTATTTGCTGCCTACTACATGGCCAAGCGAGGAGTCTCAGTCGCCTTGGTCGAAAAGGGACGCATCGGCGCCGAGCAGTCGAGTCGCAACTGGGGCTGGTGCCGGCAACAAAACCGCGATGCTCGCGAGTTGCCTCTGGCAAGCAAGAGCCTTGATCTGTGGGAACAGTTCTCCATCGAGTCTGGCGAAGACGCCGGGTTTCATCGCTGCGGGCTCCTGTATCTCAGCAACGATGACGAAGAGTTGGCACGTTGGGCGAGTTGGGGTGAGTTTGCAAAGACCGCAGGCGTGACAACATACATGCTCGACGGCCGGCAGGCTGCTGAAAGGGGTCGAGCGACCGGCAAGTCCTGGAAAGGCGGGGTCTTCTCGCCTACCGACGGAACAGCCGACCCGGGGAAGGCTGCGCCCGCTGTGGCAACGGCACTTATGAAGCTCGGCGGCAGCGTCAATCAGCAGTGTGCGGCCCGTGGCATCGAACTGCAGGGCGGGCACGTTAGCGGGGTGGTTACGGAAGCGGGGGTCATCAAGACCAAAACCGTTGTGCTTGCAGGTGGCGCCTGGGCGTCGGCGTTCTGCCGGCAACTCGGTGTCCGTTTCCCTCAGGCATCGATTCGCCAGTCCATCCTGAGCGTATCTCCTGTGGACGATCCCTTGCCGGACGCGCTGTTTACAGCGGGGATATCCGTTACACGCAGGAACGATGGCCGCTATGCCCTCGCCATCAGCGGCCGCGCGCGCGTGGACGTGACGCCGCAGTTTTTGCGGTTTGCACCCCAGTTCGTGCCGATGTTTGCCAAGCGGTGGCGGAGCCTCCTGCCCGGTGGGCTGGAAGGCGTCCGCGGCGGGCATGAGACGCTGAAGCGATGGCGGCTTGATGCGCCGACACCCATGGAGCAGGTGCGGATTCTTGATCCGAAGCCCGATCCGGCCACGATCCGGGAAACGCACCGGCGCGCTGTCAAGCTGCTACCCCAGCTCCGCGATGCGAAGGTCACTCATGCCTGGGCCGGTTTCGTCGATAGCACGCCCGATGGTGTTCCAGGCATTGGTGAAGTCCCCGGTATCCCGGGCTTGATTTTGGCAGCCGGATTCTCCGGTCACGGTTTTGGCATCGGTCCTGGCGCGGGTCACTTGGTTGCCGATCTTGCCACCGGTGCGAATCCGATCGTCGACCCGCGGCCGTATCAGCCCTCCAGATTCGGTAAATCCGCTTGGGGAAAGGTCGCCGATTTCTAAGCGATGCTTGCGCATTGAGCGCAGGCGTCATTCCGCAATAAAGGTACCCAACGGTGAGCTTTCTCCCTCACCGTTGACGCCTCCAGTTAGCGGCAGGATGTGCGGGGGGGCTGGCGACCCGTCGTTCCTTCGCCGATGAGAGGCAAGTTCACGATTGACTGTTGAGGAACCCATGAGCGATTTTCGCAGTGACACCGTCACCCTGCCCACTCCTGCTATGAAGCAGGCAATGATGGAAGCGCCGCTCGGTGACGACGTAGTAGGGGAGGATCCGACTGTCAACCTCCTACAGGAAACTGCTGCTGCGATGCTTGGCTTCGAAGCGGCACTGTTCGCGCCCAGCGGCACGCAAACTAACCTGATCGCGATGATGACGCATTGCCAACGCGGCGACGAAGCCATCGTAGGCCAGCAGTGGCATACCAATCGCTGGGAAGCCGGCGGTATGGCGGTGCTCGGCTCCATTCAGCCGCAGCCACTGGAGCACCAGCCCGACGGCACCATCGCCCTGCACGACATCGAAGCCGCCATCAAGCCTGACGACCCGCATTTCGCTCGCACGCGCCTCGTCGTGGTTGAAAACACGTTTGGCGGCAGAGTACTGCCCATGCAGTACATGCACGACGTCGCTGCCTTGGCGAAGCGTCACGGATTGCGTTCGCACATCGATGGGGCACGTCTCTGCAACGCCGCGGTGGCGCTCGCCGATGGCGGCGATCCGCTGCAGCGTGCGCGTGAACTCTGCGAAGGTTTCGACTCGGTATCGCTGTGCCTCTCAAAGGGACTCGGTGCGCCGGTGGGATCGCTGCTGCTGGGCTCGCACGATTTCGTCCGCCAGGCGACGCGCGTTCGCAAGATGCTGGGCGGCTCCATGCGTCAGGCCGGATTGCTCGCCGCGGCTGGCTTGCACGCGCTGCAGCACCACGTGCATCGCTTGGCCGACGACCATGCCAATGCGGCCATGCTGTCGCGCGGGCTGGCCGAAGCTGCAGAGGGCAATGCTCGATTGCGCGGCCGCTTCAGGGCGCATCCGGCGCAAACCAATATCCTGTTCACCGACATCGATCCGACTATCGCTGACGACTTTTTTGCTCATCTTGAAGCGAGCGACATCAAGGTGAAAAGCGGTGTCTATCGTGGTGAAGAAGGCGCCATGCGCCGCATCCGCTGGGTCACACACCTCGATGTGAGCAGCGCAGATGTCGAGCGCGCTATCAAGGCGACTGCATCGTTCTGATTGCGTCACCAACATGGTTCCATCGGAAATAAACCGATGGAGCCAGGCATCTTCTCAATTGGAGCAGAGCACCGCATCCGCTTGCCTGCGAATACAAAAAGGAAGCGCCGCCCTCTCGGCCTTTGTGCGAGAGGGCGGCGCAACGATCATGCCGATGCGTGGCTGTCAGAAGCGCGTGCGCATCCCCACTCCTACACCTGTCCGGTTGTTTGCCCCGCCAAACGTTCCCAGAGGACTGTTCGGATCGGTAATGGACGCAGCGCTCAGCCGGCTGTAGTCCGCCTCAACATACACATCCGTGCGTTTGGACAAGCTGTACATCGCCACCAGGTAACCCGTCTGCACGATGCCCGAATTGCCCTGCGCCACGCCCTCAACGTTGTCACGCATGTACGTGGCGATGAACCGCATCGCAGGTGTTGCCTGATACGTCACGCCCACCGCACCGAGCCGATCGTGCCGACGCGACGTTTGCGTGTTGGCACCCAAGACGGTATTGGCATTGCTGCCAATGCTGGTGTTGGCAAGCGGCGTTGAGGTTCCGCCCGCACCGATGGCAAAGCCGGCATCACGGCGCGAGTCGATGTAGTAACCGTGCAGCGTGATGTTGCCGAACGTATACTTCGCACCGGCTGTCCAGAGCACCAGGTCATTGCCGTTCGCGTCACGAGACTGTTGGCCAGCGCCACCGATCTTCAGACCGCCAACGTCGTACGTTGCCGCCAACTGCATCGTCCGGCCGCGACTCGCGTTGCCCGCTTGCTCCCCAAGCGAGTATTGCCCATTCACCTTGAAGCCACCCCACTGGTTCGAGTAGTCCAGCGTGTTGTCATAACGCAGACCGGTCAGTCCGCTCTCCCAGCTATCTTCCGAATAGTTGCCAACGCCGATCGGGTCCACATCGCTGACGAACGAGTAGGTCGCGCCGTATTGCCGCCCGAGCTTGAGGGTGCCCACGGTGCCGTTGGAAAGACCAACCCAGGCCTGTCGGCCGAACAACTGACCTTGTTGACCGCTCTTGCCCGTATCGCTGGCGAAGCCGCTTTCGAGCGTGAAAATGGCCTTGTTTCCGGAGCCGAGGTCTTCGGCGCCGCGCAGGCCCCATCGCGGTCCATTGAAGGCGCCGTCGCTCAGCGCGATCTGGCTCCTTGGCCCGTTCGCGCTAGGCTGGTTGGTCGTGTAACGAATGGAAGTGTCGATGACCCCATAAAGCGTGACGGAGCTCTGCGCCAGGCTGCTCCCGGCGGCGCAAAGCAGCGTCGATGCAATTGCACACTGCGTGATTCTCATTTTGTGGCCCTTAATAGTTGTGGAATACAACTGGAAAGCGTGGCCCCTTTTTGTGGAGGCTCTGATTTCAGGGTGCGTGCTGGCCGGGATGTCGCCCGGGCATGGAGACACACAACCTCGAGGAGAACGAAATGCAGGGTCGCGGCTGATTGAAATCAGCCGAAAGCTGATGTGCTGCTTGCTTACCGGCAACGTCCGCCGGCATGGCTTCAGCCACCGGCGGATGGGCGAGGGCGTTTAGCGTAGGTACGTGACGTTGCGTGATGAGTCCGCCCCGTATCTGCCGGGCAACCGATGGTCGATGCTTGACCGACACATCGGCATCACGCAGTCACACCTTCGATATTGAAGATCGTATTGATCTGGGCTGACAGACGGCGATCGACAAACGCTTCCTGGAACAGTGCGCTGCCCACAGTGAAACCCCACGTGTTTGCTTGGATCATGGCCTTCACGCGGGCTTCGCGGTCGATACTGCCTGCGGCAATGACCGGTACGCCGACCGCCTGAACAACACGCTTGGTCAGTTCGGCCGGATCGCCTTCACCAGCAAAGCGATATGCGAGCAGGTCCAGGCCGTGTACGCCGGGCATTGATGCAATGCGGCGAGCGTCCTCGACGATCTCGTCCATCGTGCCCTGGAGCACAGTGGGATGGCCAACCGTGTGGCCGGCGAACGGAAAGTACTGAATTGCCGACCCGCGCAGCAGCGACAGCCCGTCTTCGACGTGCCGCCCACCCAGCAGGTAGTCCACGCCGATCTCGAGTGCGGCAGTGATCGATTCCAGCTCCGCCGCGCGGCTGGTTGCGACGACTTCCAGCATGACTTTGCGGCCATCCGCGCGGATTCGCTGCGCGAGTTCCTTCAGCGCGGTGATGGGCAAGCCGACGTCCTTGAAGCCGACGTAGTGTAGGGGGCTGTCGCGCAGGTTGTCGTAAGTGGCAATCGCGTCGCTGACGGTAGCGTCGTTTTCGGTCAGCATCAGGATGAAGTGGGACACATCAGGCTCCGGTAGAAAAAGTGTGGCCCGCTTGCGGGCGAACGAACTGGTGAGCGGTGCGCAAGGCAAGTTGCAGGCTGGCCGGGTCGGCAATGCCCTTTCCTGCTATATCGAAAGCGGTGCCATGGTCTGGGCTCGTGCGCACGAAGGGCAGACCGACAGTGATGTTCACGCCGTCCTCGACACCTGCAAGCTTGACGGGAATCAGACCCTGGTCGTGATACTGCGCAACCACGATGTCGAAGCGCCCACGGCTGGCGTTCATGAATACGGTGTCGCCGGGCCACGGCCCGCTGGCATCAATGCCTTCGGCTTGCGCGAGCCGGATCGCGGGGGCGATGATGTCGAGGTCTTCGCGGCCGAACAGGCCGCCTTCGCCCGCATGCGGATTCAATCCGGCGACCGCCACGCGTGGGCGTTCGATACCGAGATCGCGCATGGCTCGGTGTGCGAGGCGGATGATGCGTAGTTCACTCTCGACCGAGAGTTTTGCGATGGCGTCCAGCATTGAGCAGTGGACCGTCACGAGAATCGTGCGCAGCGTCGGATTGACGAGCATCATTGCGTAATCGCGGGTGCCCGACAGGTCCGCCAGCATTTCGGTGTGTCCGGGATACGGCACGTGTGCCGCCCCAAGTGCTTCCTTGTGAATTGGGGCCGTACAGATGCCTGCGATGTCGCCCCCGACCGCGAGCTCGATGGCCATACGGATTGCATTGAACGCGGCCTCTCCTGCAGCGGCACTGACAGCGCCAACGGCAAGGTCCTCTGGCAGTGCGGCCGCGCCAGGCACCTGCAAGACTTCCAGCACGCCGGGCTCTGGTGCGACCTCTGCTACCGAATTGACCTCGCGTATGGTGAGTTGGACGTCAAGTGCGGCGGCCTGTCGGCGTAACACACCTGCATCGCCGATCACGAATGAGGGCTGCTCAACGCAGAGCGCCGCATTGGCAAACGTCTTGACGATGATTTCCGGCCCGATGCCGGCCGCATCGCCCATCGTGACGGCGATCAGTTTCTGCTTCATGACTTTGTCCCGGCCAGTAAGTGGATGCAGGTCAGCAGGGCTTCGTCGTCTCCGAAGCCCCCTGCCTTTGTGATCATGGGGAATGTGCGGTCAGCGGTTTGGACCACGGCTAGGGGCACCCCAGGCATGACCTCGCGGCACACGTGCAACGATACGGCCGGCAACGCATCGATAATGCGGCGCGCGGTCTCGCCGCCGGTTACGACGAGCCCGTCGCATTGACCGCTGGTAATGCCATCCGCAACTTGCTGTACCAGCTCACGCAATGCAGCCTGTGGCGGAGTGCCGATAGGCAGACGGGCTTCGCTAGTTGTAAGCACGTGGACTTTGCACGCTGTTCGCGCGACGGCGAGTTGCCTGCGTGACCGCGGATTCATGCTTCCGACGACGAGCCACGGATGGCGTGCCGACGGCACATCTGACGCTCCTGCGGAGCTGCCGCTGTTGCGGCGATCGGCCGGTGTCCATCGCGAGTTGGGGAGGACGCGGGCAAGCCCGCGCAGCAAGCCTGTTGAACCGGCGAGGAGCACATCAGGTGCTCCCGCGAATCGAGCAACGATCGCATCCAGTTCCGCTTCAGTACGTGCATCCACGACCACAGCGTCATGCACGTCCAGCAGCGCCCGAGCATGCGCTGCGTCATTTGCGATCTGTACGTTGACGCCGTGCGCCTGGAACAGCACGGGGATGCTGGACTCGCGCACCGGCAGCGTGGGGTCACGCCCGAATGCGGTTTCGTGGACGGGCACGCCGTCCACCAGCACCCGTCCTGCTTCGAGCGTGCGTCCAGCGGAGGGGAAGGCGGGCGCGAGCAGAAGCTTGCGCCTGCCGGAAGCGGCAAGCGCGCGCACGCAGTCATGTGCCACGCGACCCCGCAGCGTCGAGTCGAATTGCAGCGTCAGCACCTCGGCATCGCGCCATGCCGTTGCTGCGCGCGTGACGCCGTCGTGGTCGCTCGAAAGAGGTGATTCGCGCGAATCGGTGTCAAGGCTGACGACCTCCGCACTATCGCAGCCGTCGGGTCGGACGAGGACTGCGGTGTTCCAGCCCCGCTCGGCAAAGCAAGCTGTTCCGTCCAGCGCGCTGGTGAAATCGTCAGTAATGATGCGGATGCGCATGGCGATCCCGTGTTATCTTTGGTTCATCAATTCTGACGATTTGTACAGAATTTTTAAGAACCAAAATCGGAGCAATTTGGCGCGTTTATGGTTGCAAATCACTCGTCGAGGCAGCCGCTGCCTGCGCTCGTCGCCCTCGAACTGGACCGGGTTTCAGGTGGGCCGGTTTCCCGCCAGATTGCACGGCAATTGCGCGAAAAGATCGCCAGCCATGTGGTGCCGGCAGGCACCCGGCTACCCCCGAGCCGCGACCTCGCGACCCAGCTGACGGTGGCCCGCAACTGCGTTGTCGATGCATACGACGAACTAATCGCCGAGGGCATCCTGGAGGGGCGCGGACGTCACGGCACCTTCGTTGCCACAAGCGTGTCTTCTGTCCCTGCCACGGCGGTACAGCCGGCTTCGACTCCCTTACTGCTGGCACGAATAGGCGAGGTCCTGCGGAGGGAGCCTGAACCGCCGGAGGGTTCCGGGCATGACTGGCGGCCTGGACAGGCCAACGCGCGGACCCTGCCGCTTGAGGTATGGCGCAACGCCTGCCGTGAAGCCGGGCGCCATTTGCCGCCCCAGAGCTATGGCGATCCGCGCGGAGAACCGGGGCTTAGACGCGCGATCGCGGAATGGCTGGGCGAACACCGATCCGTCAACGTTGGGGCGGAACAGATTGTCGTGACGCATGGCACAGGTCATGCCCTGCAGCTTGCGGCGCATGCACTTCTCAAGCCGGGTGACCTGTGCGCGACTGAGGATCCAGGTTACGCCGGTTCGACGTCGGCCTTCCTTCGCTGCGGTGCATCGCTGCGCTACGTGCAAGTGGATGCTGAAGGCGTTCTGGTTGAGAGGATTGCGGGAGACGGCGCCGTGCCTGTCCTTGCCCACGTAACACCGGCGCATCAGTACCCGATGGGAGGGCGGCTGTCGGGGCCGAGGCGCAGAGCGCTCGTCGAACTTGCGCGTGCGCACCGGATGCTCATCCTGGAGAACGAATACGACTGCGAGTTCCATTACGCAGGAACGAACCATCCACCGATTTTCAGCCACGCGCCGGAAAGCACGCTGTTGCTGAACACATTCGCCAAGGCTGTCAGCCCCTCGCTACGGCTGGGCTTCATCGTCGCGCCTCCCGCCGCCGCCGCAGCGCTGGCTGGGCTTGTCGAACGGGAGCGTGCACATGTGTCGTGGCCGGTGCAGAAGGTCGTTGAAACCCTGCTGGTGTCTGGAGAGCTAGATCGACACCTACGCAGGGTGCGGCGGCACTATGGGGATATGCGGAATGCCATACGCGAGCGGCTGGCGCCCTACGCCGACGTGGTGACATTGGCTGGCGACGAGGGCGGGCTGCACGTGGTCATCTCGGGCCGAAACCCTGCGTGGGATCAGGTCTTGCGAGCCGCATTGCGCTCCCATGGCGTCGTCTTCAATGATGTTCGGGATTTCACCGCGCGTAGGTCAGACCCCGGCGGCTTTCTGCTTGGATACGGGCATATGGATAGCCAGGCACTGACGCAGTCGCTGGACGTGCTCGAGGCGTGCATCCAGGGAGTTGCACCCCTCAGACGTCGGCCGCGATGAGCACACCCGGCTCTTCATTCGAGATTGCCCTGGCACAGGTACTTGATCGACAGGTAATCATCGAGGCCGTACTTCGACCCTTCACGCCCGTAGCCGGACTCTTTCACACCGCCGAAGGGTGCCGCTTCGCTCGAAAGCACACCTTCGTTGATGCCGACCAGCCCCGCTTCCAGCAGACGAGCAATACGCTCTATACGGCGGAGATCCTGGCTGTAGAAATAGGTTGCCAGCCCGAACGGTGTGTCGTTGGCGGCGTGGATTGCCTGCGCTTCGTCATCGAAGCGGAACAGCGGAACCACCGGGCCGAAGGTTTCCTCGCAGCTCAACCGCATATTGGGCGTGGCGTCTGCTAGCACGGTGGGCGCGTAGTAGTTCTTGCCAAGCTCTGGTAACCGCTTGCCACCAGTGAGTACCCGGGCGCCGTGGTCTATTGCGTCCTTGACATGACTTTCGATCTTCTCGACGGCGCGCGCATTGATCATGGGCCCGATGAGTGCATTCGGATCGGTTGCTGGCGCAACCTTCAGCGCGGCAACGCGCGTTGCGAGGAGGTCGGCAAACTTCTCGTAGACCGGCGCTTGTACATAGACGCGATTCGGCGATACGCATGTCTGACCGCCGTTGCGGAACTTGGCCGCCATGAGCCCCGTCACCGCAGCTTCGAGGTCGGCATCCTCGAACACGATAAAAGGTGCATTGCCTCCCAGCTCGAGCGACAGCTTTTTTAACGTGCCAGCTGACTCCTGCGCGAGATATTTGCCCACCGGCGTCGAGCCGGTGAACGTGATCTTGCGTACGCGGCCGTCGTCCAACCACGCTTTGACCGAGCCGACTGCGTTGTCGCGCGACGCGCTGATGAGATTCAACACACCAGCAGGAACGCCGGCTTCGTGCGCCAGGAGCACCAACGCCAGCGCAGTGAGGGGAGTGTCTTCCGCGGGCTTGCCGACCACGGTGCAGCCGGCCGCGAGTGCCGGCGCGATCTTGCGCGCGATCATCGCGAGCGGAAAGTTCCACGGCGTGATTGCCGCGACAATCCCCACCGGCTCCTTGATGGCTGTCATGCGTTTGCCGCGCTGCTGCTGGGGGATGACATCGCCGTAGATGCGCGTGGCCTCATCAGCGAACCAAGCGACGTAGGATGCACCGTACATGACCTCACCGCGACCTTCTGCGAGCGGTTTACCCTGCTCTAGCGAGATGAGCCGAGCCAGCGAATCAGTGTGCTCGAGGATGAGGGCGTACCAGCGACGCAAAACAGTGGCACGGTCCTTCGGCAAGGTATCTCGCCAGCCAGGGAAGGCGCGCGCGGCGGCGTCAGTTGCGGCGCGGGCATCATCGGGGCCGCTGTCCGCGACTTCTGTGATGACCTTGCCCGTTGCGGGATCGGTCACGGGAAAGCGCTTGCCGCTCGCTGCAGGAACCCACTGGCCGTCGATGAAATTATCGGCACGAATCAGATCGCGCAGTGAATATGATTTTGTCATGGGATCAACGTTGGTTTCGTGTCAAAAAAGGAGATGAACAGCGGTGAAGACACAACACACGGAAGAAATGCTCCGGATTGTGTGCGTGGAGTAGTGTCGATTCGCGGGGGAAATGCAGATCCATTAGGCGCGAAAGCCAGAATCGCAAGGCTGCCGCTCGGAGCACGGCAGGCAAGTGGCGATGCTCCTGTGGAGTCAACGGCCGAACCACTTCGTAAGCCTTGACGAAGGCGTTGGCCGCCGCCGGCAGCAGTGCTCCAGATGGATGATCGATGCACCAGTCGTTTAGACACACTGCTACGTCGAAGATGAATGTGTCGGTTCCAGCAAAGTAGAAATCAAAGAAACCCGACAGCGTCTGTGCGCCAGCTTTGTCGTTCGACTTAGATCCATCGGCGAACAACACGTTGTCGCGAAACAAGTCGCCGTGGACTGGGCCACGAGGCAAGTTCTGGTACAGGTGATCGTTGGCCAGGGTCTGCTGGAACCGCAACTCGTCAAGGAGCGTTTCGCGTTTGCTGCCGTCGAGAAACGGCAGGATCTGATCTGCGGCGTGAAACCACCAACCGTAGCCGCGCGTTGGGAACTGCTCCAGCCCAAAATCCCGACCAGCCAAGTGCATGCGTGCAAGCATTGCTCCGACTTGCGCGCAATGGTGCGGCGTCGGTGCCGGGCAATGCTGTCCCTCCAGCCTCGTCACAAGGCAAGCCGGTTTCCCGTTCAGTCTGAAGACAATCTGCCCATTGCGATCGGTTTTGGGCTCCGGAACGGGTATTCCCTTTCCAGCTAGGTGGAGCATTAGCTTCAGGTAGAACGACAGTTCATCTTCGCGCAGCCGCTCGAAGAGGGTCAGCACGAATTCGCCAGCGGTGGTGGTAACGAAATAGTTGGTGTTTTCGATTCCGCTTGGTATGCCGCGCAGTGAGGTCAGCTTTCCCGGTGTCAGCGACGCGATGAAGCCGGCCGCTTGTTCCTCGGAGACAGGCGTGAACACAGCCATGTTGAGTCCCCCGGCAAGCTCAGCAATTGCAGTGCTGTGCGATATATGCCATCACCTTGTCAGCGGAGGGCTCAATCACATGGCAACGCCGCGGGCGCTGTTCCAGGTCGGCCACTGAAGGAGGGCGCGGGGCGTCTTGACCCGTCGCCTGGCGCACGATCTCGTCAAACTTTAGCGGCAGCGCAGTCTCCAGCACGATGGTGCGCGTGCCGGGGCGCAGGTGTTCGCGCGCCACCTTGACGCCATCCGCGGTGTGCGGATCGATCATCATGCGATGACGTTCCCACGTGTCGGAAATCGTCTGCAACCGGTCTGCGTGTGTGCTCTTGCCTGAGACAAAGCCATAGCTGGCGATCTGGGCGAACGCGTGTTCTTCAAGCGTGAACTGGCCGTACCGTGGAAGCTCCGTACCAAACATCTGCGCCACGCGCTGCGCATCGCGGCCAAGCAGGTCGAATACAAAACGCTCGAAGTTCGATGCCTTCGAGATATCCATCGACGGGCTGGAGGTAATCATGGTCTCGCGGCTGGTGCGCACACGGTACCGCCCCGTCTTGAAGAACTCATTGAGAACATCGTTCTCATTGGTTGCCAGTACCAGGTTCTCGATCGGCAGCCCCATCATGCGGGCGACATGGCCGGCGCAGATGTTGCCGAAGTTGCCCGACGGAACGCAGAACGAGACCCGCTCGCTATTGTCAGTCGTCGCTTGGAAGTAGCCAGCGAAGTAATAAACCACCTGGGCCAGCAAACGTGCCCAGTTGATGGAGTTGACCGTGCCGATGCTGTATTGCCGCTTGAAACCCAGGTCAGCGGAGACAGCCTTGACGATGTCCTGACACGTGTCAAAGCTGCCTTCAACGGCAAGGTTGTGGATGTTTTCGTCCTGCAGGCTGAACATCTGCGCCTGCTGGAATGGACTCATGCGGCCATGCGGGCTCAACATGAAGACCTGGACATTCCGCTTGCCTCGCATGGCGTACTCTGCCGCACTGCCGGTATCGCCCGATGTGGCGCCAAGGATATTGAGCTGTAATCCCCGCCGCTCCAACTCCACTTCGAACAGATTGCCCAGGAGCTGCATGGCCATGTCCTTGAAGGCGAATGTGGGGCCATCGGACAGGTTGAGCAAACTGATCGAATCGTCGAGCTTTCTTAGTGGGGTAATCTGCGTCGATCCGAAGATTTCCGGTGTGTAGGTGTTCGCAATGATGGTGCGAAGCGCATCGGCAGGAATGTCGTCGATATACAGCGAGAGAATCTCGAACGCGAGCTCGGCGTACGATAGGCCGCGCCAGCGACGTAGCGTAGCGTCATCGATCTTGGGATAGGCGGTGGGCATATACAGACCACCGTCGGGCGCGAGTCCTTCCAGCAAAATCTCTGAGAACCGACGGTTAACGCTGCCGCCCCGGGTCGAGACATACCTCATAACAACACTCCTGCTCATGACTTTGAATAAGGTGGGAACCGGTCACTGCGGAACACCATAGTCAATCGGTTGAGCGGCGCCATCCCGTCCGCTTCGGCGGTGCGGGGAGCGACGCGGTTCCTTCGAGAGCCGTACGCGTGATGGCGAACCTCGCCGTTACGCAGCGGACGCGTGGCGCAAGCTTTCGCTCAGACCACGCACGCCAACTTTGCTGTCACATCATTTCCGGCACCTTGATGGTGGTGCCGTCGCTGAAACGGCTCAGACGGTAAGGCGATATGTCCATCATGGGCTTCGCGCCCGTCACCATGTCTGCGACAAGCTCGCCGGCCGCCGGGCCCAACGCAAAGCCGTGGCCGCTGAATCCAGTCGCGACGTAGAACCCGGGAACTTGGGCGACATCAGAGATGATGGGAATGAGGTCCGGCGTCGTGTCGATTGCGCCGGCCCACGCGTGCACCACCTGCAGATCGGCCAACTGCGGAATCGCTCGTTTGACGTTCTCGAGGGCAACTTTGACGAAGTCGAGATCGGGGCGCGGGTCGAGCACACGGCACCGTTCGAATGGCGACACCTGATCGAATTGCCAGCTTGCCCCGGCCTCTGGACCTTCAAACCAGGGCGTTGAGAATCGGTACTTGAGTTTCTTTCCGATATCGTTTCGATAATTGCGGTAGTACCTCAAGGCGTGCTTCACACCGAGCGGCGCTAGGTCGATACGCCCGAAACCAGGCACCGCCAGCGTGTATGCACCATCCAGGCGGCGGCGAAGCGCGAACCCGGGGCCGCTGAAGCAGCCGTTGATGGCGGCAGGAGCGACGGACGTACGCATCACGGTGCCTACGACATTGACCGCCGGGAGGTCAATGCCGTGACGGTTGCAAAAACGTGAACTCCACGCGCCGCCGGCGCAGACCACTGTGCTCGCTTTGATCAGGCCGCGCTCAGTCCACACACCACTCACGCGTCCAGCGCTGAACTCGAGGCCACGTACAGCGCAGTTCTGGTAGAGCAGGGCGCCACGGCGCTTCGCGCCCTCCGCCAAGGCAGGTGCTGCGCGCGAAGGCTCAGCGCACCCATCGTCAGGAGACCAGACGCCCCCAGCATATTGGGGACCCCCAGCAGGGACACGACTGTTCACCTCCGCTGAAGTGAGCACGTGGCTGATGAATCCGATGTCGCGAGCACGCTTGCACCACGCCTCCCACCGGGCGATGCTCTTCGCGTCATTGGAGGCATACAGAATGCCGTCACGGCGAAAGCCCAGGTCGATCTGGAGTTCATCGCGCAATTCGCTCCAACGTCGAACGCTGCGCATGGCAAGCGGCAGTTCGAAGATGTCGCGGTTCTGCTGGCGGACCCAGCCCCAATTGCGCCCGGACTGCTCCGCGCCAACAATGCCTTTGTCGAGCAGAGCCACAGATACACCGCGCCGTGCTAATTCATAGGCCGCGGATGTCCCGATGATTCCCGCCCCAATCACGACAACATCCGCTTCACCCACAAATCCCGGCGTGTCGTATACCTCTTCAACTCTGAGCATTTCAAACTTCCATTGTTGGCTCGGAAAACAACCAAGACAGACTTAATAACCGCGGGACGTATCGACGACGCCCACCAATGCTTCTTTGGCGAAATGCCTTCGAAGGCTGGTCGCCACGAAGTCCGCACTGCCTTCGGCATCCGTAACGCTCGCGACGTGGGGCGTCAGAATGATCTTCGGGTGCGACCAAAACGGGTGATTAGCGGGCAGCGGTTCGGTAGACGTGACGTCCAGGATGGCGCAACGCAGCTTGTTCGATGCCAGGGCTCCAAGGAGATCTTTCTCAACCAGATGGCCTCCGCGGCCAACGTTGATCAAGCAGGAGTCGTTGGGCAGTGCGTCGAATGTCCTCGTATTGAGGATGCCGCGAGTATCTTCAGTTAGTGGGAGGAGGCAAACGAGGATGTCGGTCTGAGAGAGAAACCGCGCTAGTTCATCAGACCCGGTAAATGTTGTGACGCCTTCAATCTGCTTCGAAGAGCGGCTCCATCCGTGAAGCTTGAAGCCGAAGGGCTTCAGACTCTCGAGCAGTCCTGTTCCCAAGACGCCAAGGCCCATGACTCCAACCCTCCGATGCTTCGCCGCAACGGTGGGCAACTGCTTCCAAGCGCCAGCACGCTGAAGATCGAGGTAAGCAGGCAAATTCCGGTGTGCCGCCAATACAGCCAGCGTAGCGTATTCGTTCATCCCGGCCGCCAGGCCTGGTTCGGTCATGCGCAATAACTTCACGCCTGGCGGAAGAAGGTTAAGGTCGATCTGATCTACACCTGCGCCGACGGAGAACACCAATTCAAGGTTTGGGAAAGCTTCCCCCAGATCCGGGGGCGGAACCCAGCAGGCGATGTATTTGATGTCCGACGGATCGCCTACGTCTGGCCAAACACGGAAATCAAGGCTCGGGAACTCGCTCCGCAGGCGCTTGCGCCAAACCTCGCCCCGGCGAGTGTCAGACTTAAACAGGAATGCCATTGACGGACGCTCGCGTACTACGATGCGGGTTTCGCTCGACCTCGCCGCGCAGTAGGCGTTGGCGGATGATCCCAGTGAGGTTCCCAGCATCGAGTTCATTTTGGTCGTTCATGATTCTTTCTGGCGTATGCATCCCACAATCATGAATGGCTTCTTTAGCGTTCCGGTTTGCTACGCCCAGTGCTCGGAACGCCTTACCAGCCGTAGAAGCGAGGCCAGGTCTGTACGGTGCCGTCAGCGTCGACAGCTTGATAGGCGGGATGCTGCGCTCCTGTTGCACACGCATGGTTAGGCAGGATTCGCAGACGCGTTCCGATAGGAAGCCGTTGCTCGATCTCGTGGTCCGGTGCGCCTGACCGTGAAATGATGCCGTGCTCCTGGTTTGCTGCACTCATCACGTACCCGTTCAGAACCTCGCCGCTCTCGCGGCAGACGATGCCGTAGCCGAAATCGTGTTTTTGGTTCTGTGTGCCGCGGTCGCGGCTCATTGCCATCCAGCCCGCGTCGACAATGGCCCAGCCTTTCTCTCTCTGGTGTCCGATCACGGTTGTCAGTACGCTCAACGCGATCTCCGAGATGTCATTGACGCCCACGTTGTGCATGACGAGATCGAACATGGCGTAGACGCCCGCGCGAACTTCCGTGATGCCTTCCAGGTGCTCGGCGGTCAGCGCAGTCGGCGTTGACCCGATGCTTACGGTCTCACACGGAAGCCCAGTGGAGCGCAGGCGTTCGGCCGCACGTACGCAGCCAGAGCGCTCCTGTTCGGCCACACGGACCAATGCATCGTGTGTGTCGTAGTCGTAACTGGAGCCTGCATGCGCGAGCACGCCGCCCAGATGCATGCCGCCGTCAGCCAGCGTTCTTCCAACATCCAGCAGCACGTTGTCGTCAGGCGCGATGCCCGAGCGATGCCCGTCCACGTCGATCTCGATCCAAACCTCGAATCGTTCCTGGTGTTCGTTGCCAAAGGCAACGATGGCTTCGGCGCAGGCGATGCTGTCGGCGACGATCTTGAGGTCGCAGCCTTGTCGCCTGAGCGCAAGTGCCTGCGGCAGCTTGGCCGGAGCCATGCCGACCGCATAGACGATGTCACGGGTTCCGCTTGCGAAGAACTGCTCGGCTTCCTTCAGCGTAGAGACCGTGATACCGCGAGCGCCTGCGGCAACCTGCGCCTTCACCACTTGTTGGCATTTCGTTGTCTTGACGTGCGGCCGAAACGTGACGCCAAGCGCGTTCATGCGGCGCTGCATCCGATCAATGTTGCGGTTCATGCGGGCGACATCGATTAATGCGGCCGGCGTGTTCAACGACTCCAAATTCATCTGCGGCTCCTTGCGGCACTTTGCGCGACCGGCCTTTTGTACCGTTCTTGCGCTTGAGGAAGCGCCACTATAGGAGTGAGCCGCGAACTTGTGCTTAATGGCCGATAAATTGATCGTTAAGCACTATCGAATGCCTGGGCAACTTCATGGGTAACGCCCTTGAGTACCTGGCCGGTAAGGACGAATGCACCGACGCCGCGCCAAGTCAGACCGTATGTAGCTGATGCTGTCGTTATGGGTTCGCCGGGCTCAAAGCTGCTCCCGGATTGCCGCCGCAGGCGCTCTTGCTATCGGCAAGAGCGCTCACCATGCGGACTCCATTGCATTGATAGCCTGAGCATTAACCAGAATTTAACGAACAATTTATTGGATGTTAAGCACCAAAAAAACATTCTTCTCTATAGTTTGCCGCATGAGGTTATGCGACTTCGTTGCGTTCGAGTCTGGTGGAGGGCATTGCAGGCGGAGTAAAGATGATGAGAGCTTTGCGGTGTCGACGAAGTTGTGATCGTCGTGGGTCTTCGGGCAGGGCTGTCGTCATGATGCGAACTACCGTCGACTTCCGGCGATGTGTTTCGCCGCTTTCTACAACTGATCCGGTTTGCACTTGTTTTGTTGTTGAGCAGGGCTGCTGTTGCCTGCTGATTCCCATCGCGGTTGGGGCTGATCAAGCATCGCCTGTGTGCCTTTTCCCGCGATTGTCTGAAGAACTTTCGTTAAGGATCTGTCATGTATCTCTATACGTCGCAACGGGGTGCCGGTACGCATGAAGGTTTCGCTAGGAGCATTCTTGTCACTGCTGCCGTTGCTATCTCAATGGCTCTTGGCGCGAGCCATGTACGGGCAGACACCGTCAAGATTTCTGCGGGAACGACGCCTTCCAGTATCCCGAATGCATTTCTTGATCTGAAGACGCACGAAATACAGGGCGTCATGCCTGATGTGATCCGGGAAATCGGCAAGCGCGAAGGGTTCGACGTTTCTTTTAACGTCATCCCATTCTCGGCACTGATCCAGTCAGTGGTCTCGGACAAGATCGACCTTATCGTGGCCGGCATGACACCCACACCCAAGCGGGCAGAAGTGATTGACTTCTCCCAACCCGTGGCGCAGTTCGGAAAAGGGATCATCGTCAACGCAACCGACAAGAACGCCTATCGGACGATCGACGATCTGAAGGGCACCATCGTGGGTGCGGGCGCTGGCGAAGAGACCTCGGACGAACTCGTCAAGCTCGGCATCTTCAAGGAAGTCAAGCTCTACAACAACGGCGCGGATATGGCTCGCGACGTTGCACTGGGCCGCATTACGGCAGCGTTCAACGACTACCCGGTCCTAAAGGCTCAGGAGGCCGCAGGACGATTGGATGGTGTTCGCGTCGTGGACGGTTTTCAGCCGCTGCGAAGGGTGCCGATTGCATTCGGTGTGAAGAAAGGGAACACCGCCTTGCTGTCCAAGATTAACAGCGGACTAGGCAAGATCAAGGCTGACGGCACGCTCGACAAGATACTCAAAAAGTGGAACTTCGGGGATTGAACGGGAGTGCCACGTAATGTATCGCAGGCACTTTTTTTCTTGATGAGTGCGGGCCGTCTTGAGTCGGTGGCCCCGCAGGGGAGGCGCGCAGGTTAGTACGTGGGAGCTTTGGAGGCAGGCGAGTTGCAGAACGTGCGGGCGAGGGAGCGAGGTGGTCGATCCCGGTCACTCCGGCGCATGTTTTGAGCCGCCATGAATAGAACTATTATTAGAAGGTAGATCATGCGTTGGAGTGACGTAGTTGAATTTGTCCCGATATTGCTCAAAGGAGCAGGGATTAGCGTTTTCATCACGATCAGCTGTTTGCTGCTGAGTACGGCGCTGGGCCTCGTGTGGGCGCTTCTGAAGATGTCGCGGTTTGCTGCGGTCCGGCGTGCTGTCGCAACGTTGATCAACGTTGTACGCGGCTTGCCGATGATCGTGCTTCTCTTCTATATCTATTTTGTTTTCCCGGATATTCACCTGCGGCTGGACGCCCTCGAGGCGAGCATCGTGGGCCTCGCGTTCGGCTATTCGACATACGTTGCCGAGATCATTCGATCGGGCATCGAGTCTGTCGACCCAGGTCAATACGAGGCGGCGCAATCGCTCGGAATGGGAAAGGTCAAGACGATGACGCGCGTCATCCTGCCCCAGGCCATCAAGGTTGCATTGCCACCGTATAGCAACACGTTGGTTTCCATGCTTAAGGATTCCTCTCTTGCGTCCACCATTACCGTTGCGGAAATGACGCGCGAAGGTTCACTCATTGCCGCCGCGACTTTCCAGAATCTGACCGTCTACACGCTTGTGGCCATTGGCTATCTGGCATTGAGTCTCCCATTGATGGGATTGACGAGGCATCTCGAGAGACGCTTTGGAAAACACAAGGTGAAGTGAGGTTGTCATGATCGAAATTAAAGATCTGCATAAGAGCTTTGGCGGTGTGCGCGTGCTCAACGGTATTTCGCTGAATGTTCAGCAAGGCGAAGTGGTGTGCCTGATTGGCGCCTCTGGCTCGGGAAAGTCCACGCTTCTGCGATGTATCAACGCTCTCGAGTCCTACGATGCGGGGGAGATCAAGCTGCTGGATCAGCTCGTGGAACAGCGGTGCCGAAACATCAATCAGCTTCGTACCCAGGTCGGCATGGTGTTTCAGCGTTTCAATCTTTTCCCGCACCGGACGGCTCTGGAAAACGTCATGGAAGGCCCCGTGCACGTCAAGCGAGAGCCGCCCGATCAGGCACGCACCGAGGCTATTGCCCTGCTCCATAAGGTCGGACTCGGCGAAAAGACGCATGCATATCCGCACCAGCTTTCGGGCGGGCAGCAACAGCGAGTCGCGATTGCTCGTTCGTTGGCAATGAAGCCGAAAGCCATTCTGTTCGATGAGCCAACTTCGGCACTCGATCCCGAACTCGTGGGCGAGGTGCTGAGCGTGATGCGCACGCTTGCGCGCGAAGGCATGACGATGCTGGTCGTCACGCATGAGATGGGCTTTGCCCGTGAAGTCGCAGATCGAGTGTGCTTCTTGCATGCGGGACGCATCATCGAGGAGGGCTGTGCGAAGGAGGTCCTCAGTGCCCCACGCGAGGCGCGGACGCGGGAGTTTCTGCGCCACGTGCTAACGCACCGTGTTGACGGCTCCGACCCGCTCACCGGCGGAGCAGGGGCGGTGGCATGACGCAACGATGCGGGCGTCCGGTGAAGGTGCGCCGATAAGAAGAGGGTTGGCCCTGATTTGGTGGGGCCCTTTTTTTTGCAACAGCAGCGCAATCTCGCAAAGCGATCCAATGACGCGGCCGTCCCGTGAAGGTCGGTGCCCCAGCGCGGACTTTGGATAACGCTTCTACATGCGCGACCGTACTCCTCACCCGGAACCGGTTCGCTGCATTCTGAGGTGGACTCGAATGCCCGCCACACACACCGCATAGGCAATACGATGCTGTCATCCATCCGCGCACGGGTCGTCTGCGCTTGCGTTTCGCTTGTAGCGTTCTCCGTCGTCTCAACCACCGTAGCGAACTACACGACTGCGAAGGCGAACGACGAGGCTGCAATCGCGCACGATCTCACCACCTACGCCGACGACCATGCCAAAGCGATCGGCGATTGGATCGCCGCAAAGACACTGATGGTGTCATCGCTGCAGGACGCTGCACTGACAACGAACCCCGACCCCATGCTCAAGCAGATCGCCGTCGCAGGTGGGTTCTTTGACGTAGGCGTCGGCTACCCTGATCGCACAGCAAAATTCACTGACTGGCCAAACATTCCGGCGAGCTACGATCCAACCAGCCGCCCCTGGTACAAGGGAGCCGCGCAGGCCGGTAAATCTGTAGCCATTCCGTACGTGAGCACCAGCGGGCAGTTGCTAGTCGCGTTGGCCGTTCCGGTGATTCGCGATGGCATATTGAAGGCGGTGTTGGTAGGCGATGTGGCACTGGACAGCGTCGTTGAAAGCGTCAAGTCGATTCATCCGACGCCGGCGAGTTTTGGTGTACTGGTGGACCAAAGCGGCCGCGTGATCGCGCATCCCGACCCAAAACTGCGATTTAAACCCGTTTCCGACATTGCGCCCGATCTTGCCAAGGTCACCACGACATCGGGCAGTACAGGCAAGGTGCCGCTGCAGCTAACGGTAGACGGAAAGGCCAAGCTCGTGCGCGCTCAGGCCGTCGCGGGCACGGACTGGCACGTTGTGGTCAGCCTTGACAAGTCGGAGGCGACTGCTGGAATCCGTTCGCTATTGACCGCTTCATTGATATCGCTGGTCATCATCGTAGGTATCGCGACCGTCGTCTGCTTCGCCATTACAACGACGGTATTTCGCCGCCTTGCAGAGGTCTGTCATGCAATGGCGGCGATCGGTTCGGGCACGGGCGACTTGACACAGCGTTTGCCAGAAGGTGGCAAGGATGAAGTGGCGAACATTGCACGCTCTTTCAACCAGTTCGTCGCCAAACTTCAGACGGTGATATTAGGGATTCGTGGAACGAGCGAACTAGTACGTGCCGCAGCAAACGAGATCGCAGCGGCAAGCTATGATCTATCTTGCCGAACGGAATCGGCTGCCGCGAACCTGCAACAGACGGCCGCGTCGATGGACGAGATATCGGGCACGGTCGTTCAGTCGGGAGCAGCCGCGCGCGAGGCCGATGACCGATCAGCGACCGCGACACAGATCGCCTTGCAAGGGGGCGAAGCGATGTCGAACGTGGTTGGCACAATGACAACGATCGAGGAAGCATCCGACAGAATCGGCACGATCATCGGCGTGATCGATGGCATCGCCTTCCAGACGAATATCCTCGCCCTAAACGCCGCTGTGGAGGCAGCGCGCGCCGGCGAGCAAGGTCGCGGCTTTGCCGTCGTTGCACAGGAGGTCCGTAGCCTTGCGCATCGTAGCGCTCAAGCAGCTCGCGAAATCAAGCAGTTGGTGGAGTCTACTGTTGCAAGCGTCGCGGCGGGCGCTGCCCAGGTGCGCCAGGCGGGCGCCACGATGAGCGAGATTGTGACCAATGTCGCCCATGTCCAATCCATCGTCTCCGATATCGCTCGTTCAGCAAGTGGGCAGATGGCAGGCATTCAGGAGGTCAACCGGGCTGTCGCCCAGCTCGATGGGATGGTGCAGCAGAATGCTGCACTTGTGGAGGAATCCGCCGCTGCAGCGAGCGCATTGCAAGGCCAGGCTGCTGCGTTGGTCTCGGCGATTGGGCAATTCAAAGTTGACTAGCGGTCGCCGTCTGTCCGTACGAGTTCAAGGTATGGCGAGAAATGGCGCGCATTCGGCCGGACAGGCCAAGCGAATGTTGATTTGCACGGAATCTTGACTCAGGGGAGGTGCGGACAAAATCTTGGACTACCTGGAGGTAGAGTTCATGTATTCGTACGAGGACAGGATTCGCGCGGTCGAGCTCTACATCAAGCTCGGCAAGCGCGTCAGGGCAACCATTCGTCAGTTGGGATACCCGACCTTGGCGACTCAGCGGTACCAATCCTGGGACTGGATGAGGTGGATAGAATCGGCGCAGGTGACCAATGGCTTAGAGGGTGGACAAGCAACTGATCGACGATTAGCGCAACTTGATGGCGCTCGGTTGTCGTGGCCATCTGGCCAGAGGTGGGGCAAACATGTTTGTAACGCCCCACCGTGGACTGGATCGAAACTGATGCTTCAGGACAAACTTGCGTAATTATGGTGTCCAGCGTAACGCATTGATTCCGCTGCATTTCGTAGGGCAGACATAATTGCAACTCATCAATTCAGCACGCGCCCGTCCCGCCCAATGATGCCGATGTCGACGTAGCGCGAGCCTTCGAACTGCGAGGGCCCGTACTGCAAGTCGAAGTCGCCCAGATCGAACGGCCCGCGCGTCTGCAGGGCCGTTCGAATGGCTTCCCCTGTCACGGGGCCGTTGACCTTGCGCAGCGCCTCTACGAACAGCTTGGCCGACGCATAGCCCTCCAGCGCCGTTGAAGATTTCGCCAGATCGGGCCGGCCAGCCGCCGTCATGTCGGCGACAAAGGCGCGTGCCAGCTTGGTATTGCGCTTGGCCAGCGCCGGCATCACCTCTGCAATGCAGACGCCCCGTGCCAGTTCCGCGCTCGATGCGCGCACCAGTTCGTCAGCCGATGGGGTGGAGTCGGTCGTCACCACCGCGTTGCCGCCGCGCTCGCGGTAGGCCCGCAGGAAGCCGCCGATGTTCACGCTGTCAGAGAACATCAGCACGACATCGATGTCAGCTTTCAGCACGGTTTCTGCAAGCTTGTTCAGCGTCGCCGTATCCATCGTCTTGGTTGCCAGGGGCACCGTCAGCACGGGCTTGAGCCCCAGGGTGTGCATGGCGGCCGTGCTCTTGTTCAGCCCATCCTCGCCAAAGGCATCCCCTTGGTGCAGCACGGCAATGCGCTTGCCGCCCAGCAATACGCTCTGCCGCACCATTTGTTCCGCCTCGGTCTTCAGGCCCGCGCGTACGTAGAAGACCCACCGGTTGTCCGGGCTCTGGCGCACCTGCGTTGACGACACGATGGCGCCGAGCACAGGCGTCCGGCTGGTCTCCAGAACGCCGCTCTTGATGAGCGTGGCCGTGCGGGCAGACCCGTAGTAGTTCAGCAGGGCAGCCGGATGATGCTGCCGTATCACGTCCCCCGTGCGTTGCGCCGCGGTGTCGAGGTTGCTCGACCCGTTGACCGTCACTACCTTGATGGTGTGCCCATTCACGCCGCCCGCTTCGTTGACCTTGCGCAGGTACAGCTCCGCTGCCTCCGCGGTGGCGCGCGTTGACGGCTCCACGGACCCCTCCAGCGGTAGCACCTGGGCCACCGTGACAACCTCGGCGACGGCCTGGGCCGACAGGAATACGGTTGCCACAGCCCCCAGCATGGCAAAGCGTTTCATCTTCATTCTTGTTATCACCTAAAAAAGAACCGGCTCACGCCGGCAAGCGCGGGAATTCGTGCCGCCGTGTCTCAATGGGCGGTCACGATTTGGACCCTGTCGACGACGTCAGCCCGGCCTCGATGATTTCTAGTGTGGCCAGCGCTTTCGTCCGTATTTGCCAGGCGCTCCTCGCGAACGCGCACCCGTTCGATCCGCCGAGGATGGCGACATCGGGTGCTTCCGCGTCGTGGCGGTCGGCGCACGCTCGTGCACGCCGGCAATGACGACAGGGCCGGGGATATTGGAGGGGTTCGCGTGACCTGCTCAATTCACCAAAATGTTAATTGGCAGGCGGCTTTCATCTGCTGTTGCGAGGTGCGTGCAAAAAAATCGAGGGGGTGATCTACCCCGGTGTTTGAAGCGGATGCGGCGTGGGTGCTAGCGGCTAAGCTTGCTCGCGCCGTTCTGATCAACATTCCTGGAGCCCGCGGCATGTTCAACTTTCTCGGCAGGATCGTCCTGCTCGCAGTCTATGGCGTGGCACTGGCTAGTTATCTGACAGCGCTGCCACTGTTGCCAGATGCCATCGCTTGGGTGCGCATCGCGGCCGGGGTGCTGGTGGCCGTGCATCTGCTGGAGGTGGTTTTCTGCTTCAAGACGGTCGCGCTGTACAAGGGGTCGCTGCTGGGCAGCGTGCTGCTGACCCTGCTGTTCGGCTTTCTGCATTGGAAGCCCCTGGCCGATGCGGCACGTGGGTCGATGCGCGCCTAGCCGCAGTCGCCGCGGAGGCCTACTCTAGTTTCAGCCAACATTGGCGGGCTCTTGTGCTGCGGCACAGCATAGGTGATGGACAGGGCGGAGAAAACGGCATTCGTTTTTGCCGGCGGTGGCAGCCTGGGCGCCATCGAGGCTGGCATGCTGCGCGAGTTGGTGGCATCCGGTGTGCTGCCGGATATGGTGATCGGAGCCTCGGCCGGTGCCATCAATGCGGCGTTCTTTGCGTGCAATCCGCACGTAGCCGGCACCGCCCAGTTGGAGGCGCTCTGGCGCAGCGTCAGGCGTGCCGATGTGATGCCGTGGTCGTGGCGCGCGATGTTCGGCATGTTGGGTGGCAGGCGGGCGCATCTCGTGGACGCCTCTGGCCTGCAGCGCCTGCTCACGCGGCATTTTGCGCAGACCCTGCTTGAGACCGCTGCGCTACCGCTGCATGTCATTGCCACCGACATGCGCACCGGTGCAGAAGTGGTGCTGTCGTCCGGCCAGATCGTGCAGGCTGTGCTGGCCAGTGCGGCCATCCCTGGTGTGTTTCCACCGGTGCGCATTGGCAATCAGTTGCTTATTGATGGCGGTGTAGCCAACAACACGCCCATCTCCGCCGCGATTCGGCTTGGCGCCACGCGCGTGGTCGTGCTGCCGGCGGGGTTTGCCTGCGCAGACCGGCGCGCCCCGCGCAGCGCCATCGAGCACGCGCTCAATGCGCTGTCGCTGCTCGTTGCTCGCCAGCTCGTGCAAGACCTGGAGCGCTGGGCGGGGCAGGTGCCGATTACCGTGGTGCCGCCGCTGTGTCCGCTCGACATCTCGCCGTATGACTACACGCGCTGCGCGGAGTTGATCGACCGCGCTGCCAGTGCGACCGCCGCATGGCTGGCGGCCGGTGGTCTTGCCGCCACGGGTATTCCGGGCGCGTTGCGTGAACACCATCACGATGCCACCCATCCCAGCTGCACTGCCGAGGTGTGATGCCACCACCGTGCCAGCCGGCCGATGCGCCGCCCCGTGACTAGCCGCCAGCCCGCACGCGCGCCCAATCCAATCCAAAGCGCGCGAGATACTTGCGCAGCCGGTCCGCGTCATTCACCTTCGCTTTTTCCGTGCGCGACACATCGAAGAGCCGCCGCCCCGCGTCAGACAGCGACGCCGACTGGCGGCATACGGCAACCACGTTTTCCAGCTGCATTCGGTCGAATAGGTCAATCGAGCCGATGTCGTCACCGAGCAAATCGGCAAGGCTGCTTTGCTGGCGTGCCGAATCGGGCTCAGCCCACGTGCGTTGCAGGCGCGCGATCTCGTCCGTCACATCCGCTTCGGTGATGCGGCCGCCTTCGGCCAGCGTCGCCAGCCGCGTAACGGAGGCCGACAACTCGCGGAAGTTGCCCGTCCAGCGTGCCTGCGGCGAGGTGACGAACTTCAGATAGATGCGTCTCGCCTCGGTGTGGAAACGCACCTGCTCGCCATGCTCCCGTGCAAAGCGCGCGAGTTCGAAATCGAGATTGGGCTCCAGATCTTCCGGGCGGTCGGCCAGGCCGGGCAGGTCGAACGTCCACAGGTTGATCCGCGCGTATAAGTCTTCGCGAAAACGGCCCTCGGCCACCCACTGCCGCAAATCGCGCACGGTGCCGGCGATGAGCTGGAAATCGCTCTCGACCTCCCGGTCGCTGCCAAAGGGCAGGAAGCGTTTTTCTTCGATGGCCTTGAGCAGCATGGCCTGTTCGTCCAGACCGAGTTCGCCGATCTCGTCCAAGAACAGCAGGCCGCCATCGGCGCTGCGCAAGAGGCCGGCGCGTTCGGTTTGCGCGCCGGTAAAGGCGCCCTTCACGTGCCCGAAGAGTGCGGACATGGCGCTGTCGCCACGCAGCGTGGCGCAGTTCACCTCGACAAAGCGGCCGGCCAGTTGATGGCGCGCCTTCTTCATCTCGTACACGCGGCGCGCCAGGAACGACTTGCCCGCGCCCGTTGGCCCGAACAGCAGCATCGGCGCCTTCGAGCGCGAAGCCACACGCTCGATCTGCTCGATCATGCGGTTGAACGCCGGGTTGCGCGTGGCAATACCCGACTTCAGCAGCGAAACCGTGTCTTCTCGCTCGCGTGCAAAGCGCGTGGCGATCTTGTCGTAGCGCGACAGGTCCAGATCGATGACGCTGTAGCTGCCGGTCGTGTTGCCGAGTTCCTTCTTGCGCGGCGGCGCCGTCTGGATCAGTTGCGCCGGCAGGTAGCGCGCCTCGGCCAGCAGGAACCAGCAGATCTGCGCGACGTGCGTGCCGGTGGTGATGTGGATGAGGTAATCCTCAGCCTCGGTGTCGAAGGTGTAGCCGCGCGTGAAGTCGTGCAGCGTGCTGTAGACCTCTTCGAAATCCCACGGATCACGCAACGAGACTTCAACGCTGCGGACTTCGGTTTCGGGCGATACAGCGGCAATGTCGCTGCGCAGGCGTTCGAACAGGCTGCGGCTGCGTGCATCGTGCAGCAGCTCCAGCCGGTGGATGACGAGGTCGTCCTGCTGACAGAGGCCGACGGTCGGCCGCCAGCGTTCCCAGCGCTGGGCGCCCTTGCCCACGTAGTCGAGCGTGGTGCCGACGAAGCCGATGGCGACGGTTTTGCGCATCCTTGGGGTGCTTATCCAAAAAGATAAATCAGTATATCAAGAGATCGGAATGTCAGGGAGTTTAGCGTCCCTACATCTGCGTTCGTGTGCCGAAAACCCAATGAAATCAAATAGATGGTTTCAGTCTTGGGCAGCGGGATGTGACCTGGTACACCCATTGCACTAGAGAGCATGTCCAGCTAACGAGGAGCCTTGCTATGACCAGCGGGAAGCAGAAGCGCGCCGCCATCATGGCGCGACGCCAAGAGCGGCGAGAGCTGGCAAAGGTTGCTCGCCTGCGACCACCATCTGCAGTGCCGCCTCCACCGCGCGGCAGCTTGCCGGTGGATGTATCGCAACTGGCACCAAACAACAGCTACGGCTCAGGCCTGCCCCGCTTCGCACAACACGGCTACTACGTCGATCAGTGGTACGCCTGCGTCGAGTGCGGAAAGCATGAGATCTGGACCGCCGCGCAGCAGAAATGGTGGTATGAAACCGCCAAGGGCTATATCGATTCGATCGCCATCCGCTGCAAGCCGTGTCGCGTGATACGACGCAGCGGGCGCACGATTACCAAGAAGAACAACGACAACAACAAAGGAATCAACGCATCATGAATACCTACAACACCCTCCACGTCGATAACGGCGCCGATATCAAGCTCTGGACCAACGGCGTGCCGGTGGAAGACGACGCCCGCAAGCAGTTGATGAACACGGCCAAGATGCCGTTCATCTTCAAGCACCTGGCGGTGATGCCGGACGTCCACCTGGGTAAGGGTTCGACCATCGGTAGTGTGATCCCGACGCAGGGCGCGATCATCCCGGCGGCCGTGGGCGTGGATATCGGGTGTGGAATGATGGCCGCGCGCACGACGCTGACGGCCGCTGACCTGCCGGATAACCTGCACGGCCTGCGCAGCGCCATTGAAGCGGCGGTGCCGCACGGCCGTAC
The DNA here is from genome assembly GCA_966433195.1 of uncultured Ralstonia sp. Taxonomy (GTDB): domain Bacteria; phylum Pseudomonadota; class Gammaproteobacteria; order Burkholderiales; family Burkholderiaceae; genus Ralstonia. Next base: position 9,452 of record CBJMVH010000023.1, on the reverse strand, counting down.
GCCGGGTCCGCGCGACAAGGGCGCCTGGAACACGCCGCCGGAAACCGTTGACGCGATGTGGGGTGAGCTGGCCGAGGGCTTCAAACGCATCACCGACAAGTACCCGAAGCTGAAGAACACCAACAATTACAAGCACCTGGGAACACTCGGTACCGGTAACCACTTCATCGAGGTCTGCCTGGATGAAGAGCAGCGCGTCTGGTTCATGCTGCACTCGGGTTCGCGCGGGGTGGGTAACGCGATCGGCAACCTGTTCATTGAACTGGCGCAGGCCGATATGCGACAGCACATCGCCAACCTGCCGGACCGCGACCTGGCCTACTTTGAAGAAGGCAGCCAGCACTTTGACGATTACGTTGAAGCCGTCGGTTGGGCGCAGGACTACGCGCGCCGCAACCGCGCCACGATGATGCAGAACGTGATCGCAGCCGCGCGCAAGGTCATCACCAAGCCGTTCGCGGCGGACGTGGAAGCCGTGAACTGTCACCACAACTACGTCCAACGTGAAACCCACTTCGGGCGCGAGGTGCTGGTGACGCGTAAGGGCGCGGTGTCTGCGCAGAAGGGGCAGCTTGGGATCATTCCGGGGTCGATGGGGGCGAAGAGCTTCATCGTGCGCGGGCTGGGTAACGAAGAGGCCTTCTGCTCCTGCAGCCACGGCGCGGGCCGTACGATGAGCCGCACGCAGGCCAAGAAGCGTTTCACGGTCGATGACCAGATTCGCGCCACGGCCCACGTGGAATGCCGCAAGGACGCTGACGTGATCGACGAGATCCCGATGGCGTACAAGGACATCGACCATGTGATGGCTGCGCAGGCGGATCTGGTTGAGGTCGTGCATACGCTGCGGCAGGTAGTGTGTGTGAAGGGGTAGGGTCACCCTGCCTCCTTCGTTGATTTGGCTGTCACGGGCGCGGCGGGTTTCTGCCGTGCCCGGTAGCGCTTCACGCAACAAAAACAACAAGTGAACACCATGACGTTTCTGTATTCCCACCCCGTCTCCGACGAAGTCCGCGAGCGCGTGCTTGCAGAACTGGCGCAGATCGAGCAGCAGCACGGCGTGCGCGTGCTCTTTGCCTGCGAATCCGGCAGCCGCGGCTGGGGCTTCGCCTCGCCAGACAGCGACTACGACGTGCGCTTCGTCTACGTGCATCAGCCCGAGTGGTACCTGCGAGTCGAGCCGCAGCGCGATGTGATCGAGCTGCCAATCAGCGACGAGTTGGACATCTCCGGCTGGGAGCTGCGCAAGGCGCTGCAGCTCATGCATCGCTCCAACCCGACGTTGCTGGAGTGGCTCGCGTCGCCCGTGGTGTATCGCCAGGACGCGGCACTGGCCGAGCGCATGCGCACGCTGGCACCGACGTTCTTCTCCGAGCGCAAGGGGCGCTGGCATTACGTGTCGATGGCAGCGAAGAACTTTCGCGGCTACCTGCAGGGCGAGACCGTGCGCATGAAGAAGTACCTGTACGTGCTGCGCCCGCTGCTGGCCGCGCAGTGGATCGATGAAGGCCGCGGCATCCCACCGATGCGCTTTGCCGATCTGGCGGACGTAATGGTCAGAGACGCCGCACTGCGCGACGAGATCAACCAGTTGCTGGCGATCAAGATGGAATCTGGCGAGGCTGAATACGGCGCACGTTTTCCGCGCATCCACGCGTTTGTCGAACAGGCGCTGGCGCAGGAAGACGTGCCCGCAGATTTCCGCCAGGCGACAGGCAATCCAGCAGCGTTGGATGCTTTCCTTTACGACACCGTACTAACGCGAGAACCCTGTATAACCTGACGCGCATTCCAACTTACGGGTGCGCGAATCAACAAGAAGAAGAACCATGAACACCGCACTACAAGAAGAACAACGAGAAGCGCAGCCCGTCGGCTGCATTGAGCTGGATGGCGCGCAAGGCGAAGGCGGCGGACAGATCCTGCGCACGGCGCTCACGCTGTCCATGCTGACGGGCACGCCGTTTCAGATCGAGAACATCCGCGCCAAGCGTTCCAAGCCGGGCCTGCTGCGCCAGCACTTGACCGCCGTGCAGGCGGCGGTGGAGATCAGTGGCGCGACGGTTGAGGGCGCAGAAGCGGGCTCGCAGACGTTGCGTTTCACGCCCGGCACCATCCGTGGCGGGGACTACCGCTTCGCCATCGGCACGGCCGGCAGCTGGACGCTGGTGCTGCAGACGACTCTGCCTGCGCTGTGGTTTGCCGATGCCTCGAGCACCGTATCGGTGAGCGGCGGCACGCACAACCGCGCGGCGCCGCCGGTCGACTTCCTCATCCGCGCATGGTCGCCTCTGATGGCGCGCATGGGTGTGACGCAGACGCTCACGCTCAAGCGCCACGGCTTTTACCCGGCTGGCGGTGGTGAGGTGGTAGCGACGGTCGCGCCGTGTGCTGGTGCGTTGAGCGCACTGCATTTGACGGAGCGTGGCGAGCAGCAGGCGCTGCGCGCCGAAGGCATCGTCGCCGGTGTGCGCGGCAGCGTGGCACGGCGCGAGCTCGATACGCTAGGCCGACTGGTCCCCGGCGTCGACGGCACGGTGCGTGACCTCGGTCAGGCAGAAGGCCCTGGCAATGCGTTGGTGCTGGATGTCGTCCATGAGCACGTCACGGAGGTCTTCACCGGCTTTGGCGAGCGCGGCGTGACGGCAGAGACCATCGGCCACCAAGTTGCTCACGCAGCCCTGCGCTACCTGAACAGCACGGCGGCGGTGGATGAGTACTTGGCCGATCAACTCGTGTTGCCCATGGCACTGGCGGGTGCCGGCAGCTTCACGACGGTGGCAGCGTCCTCGCATCTCCTGACCAACATCGGCGTGATCGAGAAGTTTCTGCCGGTAGAGGTGGAAGTGCGCCCGCTGGCATCGGGCGCCGTCCACGTCGAGGTGCGATGAGCCTGTCGCGTTTCCGGTTCACGCCTTGTCCTTGTGCACCGGAAACAGCGCCGAGAGCACCTGCCGTGCCGTTCCACGCAGCACGCCGCTGGCATCCGGGTCGCCATAGGCCAGTGCCGTCGCAAAGTTGCGCGCCTGCTGCAGCGTGACGTGCGGCGGCAGCGGTGGCACGTCGGGGTCGGTCTTCACCTCCAGCACAACGGGGCAATCTGCGCCGAGGGCTTCGTCCCACGCGCCGGCCAGTTGCTCCGGGTTGTCGACATACAGTCCCTTCAAGCCGATCAATTCGGCAAACCGGTGGTACGGCACGTCGGGGATGTCCTGCGAGGCGGGGAACTTCGGGTCCCCCTCCATCACGCGCTGCTCCCAAGTGACTTCGTTCAAGTCCTGGTTATTGAGCACCATGCAGATCCATTTGGGCGACGACCAGCGCTTCCAGTACTTCGCCACGGTGATGAGCTCTGCCATGTTGTTCATCTGCATGGCGCCGTCGCCCACCAAGGCAATGACGGGGCGCTCAGGGTGCGCAAACTTGGCCGCAATCGCATACGGCACCGCCGCCCCCATCGACGCCAACCCGCCCGAGAGCGAGCCCATCATGCCGGGCTTGAACTTGAGGTCGCGCGCATACCAGTTGGCGCATGTGCCGGAATCGCTGGTCACGATCACGTTGCTCGGCAGCCTGGGGGACAGCTCCCAGAATACGCGTTGCGGATTGACGGGATAGGCCGGTTGCAACGCGCGCTGCTCCAGTGTTTTCCACCAATCCGCATTCCAGCGGGCGATGCGCTCGGGCCAGTACGTGTCGGTCTTGCGCTGCAGCAGCGGCAGCAGCGCGCGCAGCGTCTGCGCGCTATCGCCGACGAGGTTGACCTCCATCGGGTAGCGCAGGCCCAGCATGCCGGGGTCCAGGTCGATCTGCACGCCGCGGGCTTGGCCTTCCTTGGGCAGAAATTCTGCGTAGGGGAAGCCCGAGCCGACCATCAACAGTGTGTCGCAGTGGTTCATCAGCTCCCAACTGGGCTCGGTGCCGAGCAGGCCGATCGCGCCCGTTACGTTGGGGGCGTCGTCGGGCAGCACGGCCTTGCCGAGCAAGGCTTTTGCCACGCCTGCGCCCAGCGTTTCCGCCACGGCCGCCACTTCGGCGCTGGCACCCAGTGCGCCCGCGCCCACCAGCATCGCAACGCGGCGGCCCCGGTTCAGCACGTCGGCTGCGCGCTCCAGATCGACCGCCTGCGGCACCACGGTCGGCGCACTGTAGCCCACACCCGAATGCACGGTGCCATGTGCATGCGGCGGTGCGGTGTAGGGCATTTCCTGCAGATCGTTTGGCAGCACGAGCGCCGTCACGCGGCGTTGCCCGATGGCGATGCGCACGGCGCGGTCCAGCAGATGCCGCACCTGCGCCGGCACGCTGGCCTGGTGGACGAACGCGCCGGCCACGTCCCGGAACATCGCCACGAGGTCGACCTCCTGCTGGTAGTGCCCGCCGACTGCGGTGCGTGCCTGCTGACCGGCAATCGCCAGCACGGGCATGTGGTCCAGCCGTGCGTCGTACAGACCCGTTACGAGGTGGGCCGCACCAGGCCCCGAGGTGGCCATGCACACACCCAGTTCGCCCGTGAACTTGGCATGCGCCGAGGCCATGAACGCCGCCATCTCTTCATGCCGCGCCTGCACGAATTCGATCTTGCCGCCGGCACGCTGCAGCGCGCCGAACATGCCGTTGATGCCGTCGCCGGGGTAGCCATAGATGCGGCGTACCCCCCATTCATACAGGCGTGCGACAAGAAAGTCGCTCACGGTGGCTTGCATGGTGGGGCTCCTCGGTCAGGGAGTGGCGTGCTCGGCCAGCAGGGCTTCCTTGCGCGCCGTCATGGGCTCTTGCAACGGCGCCAGGTCGACGTGCTGGTGGATCAGTTTGGGAAACAGCTCCGTTTCCTCTTCTTCCACGTGGTGCGAGACGTACTCCGCCAGCACGGTGAACTTCGCTGCAAACAGATCGTCGCCGGGCTGCATGCCGGCCAGTTGCTGGATCAAGTCCTTGGCGGTGGCGTGCTCGACAACGGCTTCGTCGACGAGGTCTTGGAATGCTTCGCCGCCGTTGTCGCGCACGAACGGGTAGAACAGTTCTTCTTCCAGCTGCGTGTGGACGGTCAACTTTTCACACGCCTCGCGCACGATCTGCTCGGAAGCGCCCTTGTCCTTCTCTTGCTGGAATGTCTTGAACAGCTTTTTCACTTCACGATGATCGTCCAGCAGCATCGCCAGCACGGCGCGTTGTGCGACGGGAATGTCGGCTTTGTTCATGGGGCTCTCCGGTGTGTGTGGGGGTGTGATCGGTATGGATCGACGACGTACCGTCGAGCAAGCGCCATGCCGTGCATGACTGCTGAGGAGGCCGCCTGCGTGGTTTCCGTTTGCAGGCAGGCTTTGTGCTGAGGGCAGTGATTGCTCACGGGCTCGTGCACGACATGCGCGAGCGCCGCGCATTGTTCTTCACCTCAACTCATGGGAGGTATTGCTATGGCTATGGACTACACAACATCCGCAACGGGCCTGGGCGCCGGCACGAGCAGCACGGCTGGTGTGCGCATGCGCATCATCGGGCGCGCTGATCCCACCTCGCCCGGCCCCGGGCCGGAGCTGATGGCCGCCGACACGCTGGAGGGCAACCGCGTCGTCAACCTGACCGGGGAGGACCTCGGCAAGATCACCGACGTGATGCTCGACGTGCAGCGCGGGCGCATTGCGTATGCGGTGATGTCGGTGGGTGGCTTCCTCGGCATCGGCGACAAGCTCTTTGCCGTGCCTTGGAGCGCCATGTCGCTCGATGTGGAACGCAAGTGCTTTGTGCTCGATGCCAACAAGGAGCGCTTGGACACGGCCCCCGGCTTCGACAAGGATCACTGGCCCACGATGGCCGACCCGACGTGGGCTGAGTCCATCCACGAGTACTACGGCTCGCGCCCGTACTGGGAGGAGTACTGACGCGCAGGCACGTTGTTCGCGTGCGTGTGGTGAACCCCCGCTTGAAACAGGAGGTTGCATGGAAAAGGGCAAGAAAGAGAAGCATCCGCACGCCCAGAAGCGTGAGGAGTTGGTGGAAAAGGCAGTGGAAGACACGTTCCCGGCCAGCGATCCGCCCGCCACGGGTGGTATCACGCGCGTGGTCGACAAGGACAAGGACACCGACAACCGCCCGCACCACGACAAGCGCACGAACGGCGGCAACCGCTAAGCGCCACGCCCGCATCGGCAACATCGCCCGCATGTCCAAGCGGCATGCGGGCGTTTTTCTGCGTTGACGCGGTATGGACGCGCTCTACGTGTGCCAGATATGCGCGAGGATGTTGACCACGTTACCGAACGGATCGCGCACGTAGAAACGCCGCACGCCCCAGGGCTCGTCGACGAGCGGATAGACGATCTCCAGCCCAAGCGATACCGCACGCGCGTGCACCGCATCCACGTCGTCCACTTCCACCGACAACGCCGGCACCGGCGTGCCCCCGCCGCCTTCGCTGGCAATGCTCACCTGCGGCATCATCGTGCTGCCCGGGGCGGCAAAGGTGACGAGCCAGCCATGATCCATCACCACTTCCAGCCCCAGTAGTTCGGCATAGAAGGCGCGGGCGCGTGCCGGGTCGGCGGCATGCAAGTTCGGAACGATGCGTCGGACGGCCATGCGGTGCTCCTGTGGATCGATTTCGATTCGGTGACTGGATTGTAGGCAGGCCAGTGACGGCCTGTTCGCATGCGCGCGCGGCGCACATCACGTAAAGTGGCGGGCACTCAAACGACTTCAGACACGCACGCCATGGATTTCCTGCAATCGCTGCTGGCCCCGCGCCTGCAAAACGTTGAAACCTCCGCCATCCGCGAACTCTTCAAGGTGCTCGGCAAGCCGGGCTTGATCTCGTTTGCCGGCGGCTTTCCGGATTCCGCGCTGTTCGACGTGGAAGGCCTGCAAGCCGCAGCCGACCACGCCCTCGCCACCGACGCCGCCCGCGCGCTGCAATACGGCGCCACCGAAGGCTTCGAGCCGCTGCGTGAGGCCATCGTCGATGTGATGAAGGCGCGTGGTGCCACCGTCGCCAACACCGACATCCTCGTCACCACGGGTTCGCAGCAGGGGCTGGATCTGCTGGGCAAGGTGCTGATTGGCGAGGGCGACACGGTGTTGACCGAAGCGCCCACCTTCCTGGCCGCCATTCAGGCGTTCAAGCTGTACGGCGCCAAGGTGGCCGGCGTGCCGACCGATGAAGACGGTCTCGATGTCGATGCGCTGGAGAAGACGCTTGCTACCGGGGTGGCCACATCGCGCCCAAAGTTCCTCTACGTCATCCCCAACTTCGGCAATCCGAGCGGCGCGTTGATGAGCCTGGAGCGCCGCAAGCGCCTGCTGGACGTGGCCGTGCGCCACAACCTGCTGATCGTCGAGGACGACCCCTACGGCGAACTGTATTTCGACGCACCGCCGCCGCCGTCGCTCTACGCGCTCAGCCAGCAAACCGATGGCGCACAGGGCCGCGTGATCTATCTGGGCAGCCTGTCGAAGGTGATGGCGCCTGGCCTGCGCGTGGGCTGGATGATTGCCGCGCAGCCGGTGCTGGGTAACGCCGTCATGGTCAAGCAGTTTGCCGATGCGCACACCTCCACGTTTGCGCAGGCCACGGCCGCTGCGTACCTGCGCAGCAACCGCCTCGACGCCGTGCTGCCGCGCACGCGTGCTGCTTACGCCGAGCGCGCCCACGCCATGGCCAATGGCCTGCGTGCGCTGCTGCCCGAGAGCGAACTGACCTTCAACCGCCCGCGCGGCGGCATGTTCCTGTGGGGCGCGCTGCCGGGCCGCAATGCCGGTGATGTGGCCAAGGTGGCCATCGAGCGCGGCGTGGCCTTCGTGCCGGGCGCGGCGTTCTACCCGGTGGACCCGGACCGGTCCACGCTGCGGCTGTCGTATGCCACCTCATCGCTCGCGCAGGTGGAAGAGGGCGTACGCAAGCTCGCCGGCGCCATCGGCGAGTTTCCGCGCGGCTGATTGCCGGCGCAGTCAGCGGTGGCCAAGGCACCCGCCGGCGCGCAGCAAGACCCGGCGCTGCTGCGCCGCCTGCTGCGCGCCAAAGACCGCATGGACGCCGCTTCGCACGAGGCATGGCCCGTCAAGCGGCTGGCCGAAGTGAGCGGCGTGTCGGAGGCGCACTTCGCGCGCTCCTTCAAGCAGGCGTTCGGCATTCCGCCGCACCGCTACCTGCTCACGCGCCGCATCGAGCAGGCCGCCACCCTGCTGCGCGATACCGACCTGCCCATCACCGACATCGCGTTCGCCACCGGCTGGGAAAGCCTGGGCACCTTTGGCCGCATCTTTCGGGACATCACCGGGCACAGCCCTGGCGCCCTGCGCCGCCAGGCCCAGGCCGATGCTGCTCTGCAACAACTCGACCGCGTGCCCGCCTGCGTGCTCAAGGCGGCGCAGCGGCCCGACCTCATCACAGCAGTTTCGGAGAAGCGCCGCCAGCTGGCGGACGGTACAAATCCGTCACCTACCCACAACCAGGAGCGGTGATGAGCCAAGGGATCAATGTCGTCGGGCTGTATGTGGACGATCAGGACGCAGCGCTGGCGTTCTATGTCGACAAGCTGGGCTTCCGGGTGCACACCGATGTGCGCAACGGTCCGTACCGGTGGCTGACGGTGCAGCATCCGCAACAGCCGTCGTTTCAGTTGGGCCTGTTCGAGCCTGGCCCGCCCATCCATGACGAAGCCACCGCGCAGACGTTGCGCGCCATGGTCGCCAAGGGCGCCATGCCGCCGCTGGTGTTGACCGTCGCTGACTGCCGCGCCACCTATGCGCAACTGCGCGAGCGCGGCGTGGAGTTCACGCAGGAACCCATCGACCGTTTCGGCAGCGTCGACGCCGGTTTTCGGGACCCGGCCGGCAACGGCTGGAAGATGATTCAGGAGGGCGCGAAATGAACGGCCGCACCTGGATTCGACAGGCGCACCGCTGGGTGTCGATGGCGTTCACGCTTACCGTCATCGCCAACTTTGCCGCCATGACACGTGGCACGCCGCCCGCGTGGATCACCTATGCGCCGCTACTGCCGCTGGCGCTTTTGCTGATCTCGGGGCTGTATTTGTTTGCGCTGCCGTATGTGGATCGGCGTGCTGCGCGACGCTCTGCTGCGCCTTCTCCCTCCCACTAAAACCTCAAGCGCGAGCGTCTGAGCGCCGAAGGCCGAGTTCAGAACTCGGAGCGTCGAGCTTTTTTCTCGGCACGTCGGGTTCAGAACTCGGAGCGTGGAGTTTTTTTCTCGGCACGTCGAGTTCAGAACTCGGAGCGCGGAGCTTTTTCGTCGGCACGTCCGGTTCAGAACTCGGAACGTCGAGCTTTTTTCTCGGCACGTCGAGTTCAGAACTCGGACCGTGGAGCTTTTTTCTCGACACGCCGGGCGCAGAACTGGAGACGCGGGCCTGAGCCCGTTCGCCCTCAATGCGCGACGGATGTGGCCGGCGGTTCAGTGGCCGGCGCGGGCTCGTGGCGGAGGCCGCTGCGCCACA
>CBJMVH010000022.1:0-66647 GCA_966433195.1 uncultured Ralstonia sp. | reverse complement strand
GCGATCCGGATACTCGCGGGCACCGCGCACCAGGCAATCGGTCAATCGTGCGGGGTATGCGCCGATGGCTTCGGTCGAGCGCAGGTACCACGTGCCGTCCTCTGTCCGGCGCACCTCCACCGGCGCTCCACCAATCGACACGGGGCGATAACGTGGCGCACGCGGGGGCGCCTCCGCTTGCTTCAACATGGCTGTCTCCTTCCATGACGGGCGCTCGCGTGCCGGCACCACATCGCCAGCCGCGGCCGCTCCGTTCTTGTTGTGTGGGGGCGCGTGCGGCTCAGGCGCGCTTATAGGTCTGCAGGCCCGGCTTGATGCTCTTGTCGTCGAGAAACTGCTTCAGGCCGTGCTGCCGGCCCTTCTCCGGATCACGGTGGCTGGATTGATCCACCTTGGCGTACAGGTAGTCCTCGTTCTGCTCCCACGTCAGCTCGCGGCAACGCTTGAAGCCGTGCTTGGCATAGCGCAACACCACGGGGTTCTTCTCGAGCAGCTTGGCAGCCAGCTCGGCAACGGTCTCCCGCAATTGGGCGCGCGGCACGCTGCGGTTGATGAGCCCCATCTCGGCCGCTTCTTTGCCGGTGAAGGTCTCGCCGGTCATGATGTAGTGCAGCGCGGCGCGATGGCCCATGGTGTCGGCCACAGCCTTGCTGACCAGGTTGCCGGGCGGAATGCCCCAGTTGATCTCCGACAAGCCAAACACGGCGTCATCCGCCGCAATCGCCAGATCGCATGCCACCAGCGGCGAAAACGCACCGCCAAAGCACCAGCCATTCACCATGGCGATGGTCGGCTTCGAGTAGAAGCGCAGCAGCTTCCACTGCCATTGCGAGCAATCGCGCCGGGCGCGTTCCTGCATGATCTCGGGCTGGCCGTCGGTCTCCCGAAAGTACTCCTTCAAGTCCATGCCGGCCGACCAGGATTCGCCTGCGCCGGTCAGCACCAGCACTTTCGCATCGGCATCGAGTTCAAGCGTTTCCAGCACATCGATCATTTCGCGATTGAGCGTGGGGCTCATCGCGTTGCGCTTTTCCGGGCGATTCAACGTCACCCAGGCGATGCCGTCTTCTACATCAACCTGTACGGTGTTCCAACGGCCTGTGTACTGCGTCATGGTGGTGCCTCCTCTATCGAATTTTTATCAGGAATCCTGATATATACCGCGAATGCTGGGCAAATTGCCCGCCTGTAAAAACGTATTGACTGGCACATAGGTGTGGAATGGCTTGCCGCCAATATCAGGTCTGCTGATATCCTCTGCGCAAGACAAAAGACGCTGGCTTACACAGCCCTCTTCATCACACCATGCGAAAAACATCTCGATCGACGCCGCGTGCAGCAGGCAAACCCATGGGGATCGCCTACCTGGTCGGCCGCCTCGATCACGTACTGAACCGCCGGCTACGAGACAACTTGCTACCGCTCGGGCTGACCGTGCCGCAATACACCACGCTGTCGTTCCTGAGCACCCACGGCCAGCTCTCCAATGCGCAACTGGCCGAACGCTCGTTGATCTCCCCGCAGTCCGCCAACGAGATGGTCAAGATGATGGAGAGCCGCGGATGGATCCTGCGCGAGCCCGACCCCAACCACGGCCGCATCATCCACATCATGCTGACGGCAGAGGGACAAGACCTACTGCGCCAATGCGACGTCGTTGTCGCGCAGGTAGAAGCGTCCATGCTGGCCGACATGGATGACAGCACGCGCACGCAGTTCCATCACCAGTTGCGCTCCCTTGTCCGGATGCTGAGCGTGGACGCGGACTAGCCCAACGCCTAGATCTAGATATCCAGCACCAGCAGCCCACTCGCCCGCGATACGCAGGGCAGGAAGCAGCCTTCGGCGCGCTCCTCGTCCGTCAGGTAGTTGTCGTGGTGCTGCACTTCGCCCTGCAGCACCTTCGTCAGGCACGTACCGCACACGCCCTGCTCGCACGATGTCGGCCAATCCATGCCGCAGCGGCGCAAGGCGTCGATCACCGTTTCTTCAGCGCCGACTGTCATCGTCTTGCCGCTGTGCGCGAGGCGGACCTCGAAGGCGCCCGTCTCTGAGGCTTCGGGCGCTGGCTGGGCGGCACCGAAATACTCGCGATGCAGGTTGGCGCTTTGCCAACCCAGCGCCTGTGCTTGCTGCAATACCGCGTCAATGAAGCCGGCCGGGCCGCATACATACACGTGGGTTCCATCGTCCGGCTGTGACAGCACCGTGGCCAGATCGAGCCGTTGATTCTGCGGAGCGTCATCGACATAGCATCGCGTATGCGGCGCCAGGTGCGAGGCCGCCAAACGATCGCGGAAGGCGGTGCGCTCGCGCGAGCGCGTGGCGTAATGCAACGCGAACGAAGCGCCATTCGCGGCGAGCTGCTCCGCCATCGCCAGCAGCGGCGTCACGCCGATCCCGCCTGCCAGCAGAATCGAATGCCGCGCATCGGGCACCAGCGGGAAATGGTTCTTTGGCGCACCGATCTCCAGCGTGTCCCCCACGGCCAGCGCATGCATGGCCAACGAGCCGCCACGCGAGTTCGCCTCACGCAGCACGCCAATCTGATAGCGGTGGGTGTCTCCCGGCCGGTTGCAGAGCGAGTACTGCCGCACCAGGCCGCCAACCTGCACGTCGATGTGGGCGCCGGCGCTGAACGGCGGTAACGCACGTCCGTCGGCCGCCGCCAGCTCGAACGTCATGATGTCCTGGGCGGTCTCTGCCTTACTGAGGACGATCACTTGCATGGCATGGCCTCCTGCTGCGCCTGCTGTTCACGCTCGATCAGGCGCTCCAGCACGCGGCGCGATTGCACGCCCCCGGCGTCGATGTTGAGCTTGAGCAGCTTGCGCTCCGGATAGGCCAGCAGGTTGCGCTGCTGCTGTTCGAGCATGTCGAGATCCTCGCTGAAGATCTTGCCCTGCCCGGCGCGGATGGTCTCGGTCAACGCGGCATCGTCCACGCAGAAGTTGCGCGCCATGCCCCAGAAATACCAGATGGAGGTTTCAGTTTCCGGCGTGATGAAGTCCACCACGATGCTGCTGACCTTGTGCTGTGCATCAGCGTGGTAGCCACCCTTGCCGGCGTGCGCCACCCCCACTTCGATCATCACGTGGCTGGGCGGGGTAAAGCGGCAGATCTGCCAGCGATCGCACGGCACGTTGTCGGCCAGGCCCGCGCCGCGCAGCGCGGTGGCCCAGAACGGCGGCGGCAGGATGTTCTCCATGAAGCGGCTGGTGACCACGCTGTCGCCGTCGGCTTTGGTTTGCGGAGCCGCCTCTTCGATTTCTGGCTGGCCGATGCTGCTGGCGTGCACGTAGGTCTCGTGCGTGAGGTCCATCAGGTTGTCGATCATCAGCCGGTAATCGCACTGGATGTGATACAGGCCACCGCCGTATGCCCACGCCGGGCTCTCCGCCCATTCCAGGTGATGGATCAACGCAGGGTCGGCCTGCGCAGCATCGCCGGGCCACACCCAGATGAAGCCGTAGCGCTCCACCACCGGGAAGTGACGGATGCACGGAAAGCCGCCCACGCGCTGGCCGGGCATGCTGGCGCACTTGCCATCGGCCTGCATCGTCAAACCGTGGTAGCCGCAGACCAGTTGCCCATCCCGCACAAAGCCGAGCGACAGCGGCGCGCCACGATGCGGGCAGAAGTCTTCCAGCGCAACGACTTTTCCGCCCTCGCCACGATAGAAGACCATGCGTTCTCCGCAGATGCGGCGGCCGAGCGGTTTGTCCGCGATTTCGTTGGGGGTACAAGCCACATACCACGCGTTCTTGAGGAACATGCGTGCGTCTCCTTGAAGTCTCGTTCTGAGGGCCATCGGCTGGCCTTGTTTTTATCAGTCTGATATCAGGGTCTGGATACATCAAATTTATTGTTATGATGGCCAGAATTCATTGCACGAATATCAGCCATGCTGCCGAAACGGCTCGATCTGAACCTGCTCAGCGTGTTCCAGGCGATCTATCAGACGCGCAACGTCACGGCGGCAGCCAGGCAATACAGCGTGACCCAGCCGGCGATGAGTAATGCGCTGGCGCGGCTGCGCGAAGTGTTTGACGATCCCTTGTTTGTGCCCGGCCCCTATGGCATGCGACCGACGCCCTATGCCGAGCAGCTTGCCGTCCCCATCGAGCGCGCGCTGCGTGAGGTGGGGCAGGCGCTGGAGTTGAGCAAGCACTTCGACCCCGCCACCAGCGACCGGGAGTTCCGCATGCACCTGACCGACTTCGCGCAGGTGGCATTCCTGCCAAGCTTGCTCGCGCAACTGCACGTGCAGGCGCCCAATGTCGTCATCAAGGTGGATGCGCTTGCCGCCGACAGCGTGCCCCCTGCCCTGGACGACGGGCGTCTCGACTTTGCCTTCGGACGCTTGCCGAAAGTTGTCAGGCAAGGCATGGCCCGCTACACGCTGTTCAAGGACCGCTATGTGGTGCTGATGCGCGCAACGCACGCGCTGGCGGGCAAGGCGCTGTCGCGCAAGGATTTCGCTGCATTCGGGCACGCCCTGGTCTGCACGACAGGCCACGAAGTCATCGAGGGCATGTTGACCAAGATGGGCGCGCGCATCGTCCTGCGTTTGCCCAGCTTTCTGGTGGTCTCGCGCATTGTGGAAAGCTCGGACCTGATGGTCGTCATTCCCGCGCGGCTGGCGGAACAGTGCGTCGCCACAGGCCCGTTTGCGATGGCCGAGGTGCCGGCCCCCATCCCGCCATTCGATATCGACCTGTTCTGGGCGGACAGCCGCGCCGCCGATCCCGCCCTGGCGTGGATGCGCGGGCTGCTTCAGCAGTTGTTCGGCCCGCAGCCCTGAGCGGGGCGGGCCAATACCGCGTCACCCCTCCACCTTACCCCTGCTGGCCTGCGTCCCGCACAGGTAGCGCTGTCGAATACTTGATCTCTTCCATCGCAAACGACGAGCTCACGTCCGACAGCGGTACGGCACGGATGAGCTGCTTGTACACACGGTCGTAGTCATCAATGCCGGACACGGCAACGCGCAGCAGATAGTCCATGTCGCCGCTCATGCGGTAGACCTCGACCACCTCCGGAATCTCGCGCACCACCTGGGTAAAGCGCTGCGCCCACTTCTCCGTATGCTGATCAGTACGCACGGCAACGAATACCGTCGTACCGACACCCAGCTTGCGTGCATCGCACAGCGCCACCTGCGCGCGAATAACGCCCGTCTCCTTGAGCCGCTGCACGCGCTTCCAGCACGGCGTTTGCGAAAGGTTGACCCGCTGTGCGAGCTCGGCAATCGGCAACGTCACATCGGCCTGCAGCAGCCTCAGTAGCTCGCGGTCAATCGCATCCATGCTTCAGCTCCTGTGTTGAACCGGGAGCCCGTCTGTGCGTGTCGGGAAGCCCGGGAAAATGCCCATCTGATCGAGAGAGTATAAACATCTTCATATAACGACATATGGAGATTATTTTTCCCCAAATACCCGGCGTACGCAGTGCATTTTGGATCATTTTTTCCCGACTTCGTACGTATCATTTCTGCATTCCACCGTGCAAGACAGCGATATGAGCGAAAGCAACACGCCCCATTACCTCGACTACGCCGCCACCACGCCTGCGGACCCGCGGGTCATTGAATCGATGATGGCCTGCCTGGGCATGGAAGGCGCATTCGGCAACCCGGCTTCGAGCTCCCATGCGACCGGCCGCGCGGCTCGGAACAAGGTCGAGCAGGCACGCGAACAAGTGGCCGCGCTTATAGGTGCCGACGCCGACGAGATCATCTGGACATCGGGCGCCACCGAATCCAACAACCTCGCGCTGAAGGGCTACGCCGACGCCGCCACCGAGAAGCGCCACCTCATCACCAGCCGCATCGAACACAAAGCCGTGCTGGATACGATGGCCAATCTGTCCACGCGCGGCTGCTCGGTGACCTATCTGTCGCCGACGCCTGCGGGGGAAATCACCGTTGATGCTGTCGCTGCGGCCATCCGCCCGGATACCGGCCTGGTGTCGCTCATGCTCGTGAACAACGAACTCGGCACGCTGACGGACATTCGCCCGATTGCCGACGTCGTGCACGCGGCCGGTGCGCTGCTGCATGTCGATGCAGCACAGGCGCTGGGCAAGACGCCGATTGATGTGCGCGCACTCGGCGTTGACATGCTGTCGATGTCCGCACACAAGGTCTATGGCCCGAAGGGCATTGGCGCGCTGTTCGTGCGTCGCGACATTGCCGCGCAAATCGCCCCGCAAATGCACGGTGGTGGACATGAGCGCGGGTTGCGCTCGGGCACGCTGGCCACGCACCAGATCGTAGGCATGGGTACCGCGTGTGCCTTGGCGGCAGAAGATCTTGAACACGAAACGCAGCGGATTTCGGCGCTCAGCGGACGGTTGAAAACGGCGGTTGTTGCCCTCGGCGACGTGGTGCAGAACGCGGAGTCCACACGGCGCATTCCGCACACCTTGAGCTTGACGGTCAACGCACCGGGCTTCTTCCCCTTCATGCTCGGCGATGCGCTGGCCGTGTCGTCCACCTCTGCGTGCAACTCCGCTGCCGGCACACCGTCCCACGTGCTGACGGCCATTGGTCTAGAGGCCGATGCGGCTGGCCGCACCGTGCGCGTCAGCCTGGGGCGCTTTACCACCGACGCAGACATCGATGCGGCCATCGCGTGCTTCCAGCAAGCCATTGCGCAATGTCGGGCCACGGCATCCGACGGGGTCGCCACGTCCCGACAGATCACGCAGGCGGACCTCAAGGCGATTCGCGATGCGGGTTTCCGCTCCGTCATCTGCAACCGGCCCGACGGGGAATCCGCAGACCAACCTGCATTCGACGACATCGCCGCAACCGCCCGCGAACTGGGCCTCGATGCGCGCTATCTGCCGGTTACTCCTGATGGCATTGGTGATGCGGAAGTGCAGGCGTTCGGCGCGCTAGTCAACACGTTGCCGAAACCGATCCTGGCGTATTGCCGCAGTGGGAACCGGGCGGGAATGCTGCGGAATCTGCTGGCCGCACAGCGCAACGGCTGATCAGCACCAGCCCATTCCCTATTGCCGGCCACAAGGCATGACGATGCGGTAGGCACCGACGCAAAGCGCGTCGATGCCAGCCGCATCGTCGTCCGATCAACGCAACGTGCCCAGCGCGGCTGTGACCAACCGGCGCTGCTCCACCCGATGCGCCCGCACGGATGCATGCGCCCCCGACGGCGTAGCGCGACGGCAGACAGCAGTCAGCCGGCGCTCTGTTGGTAAGCAGGCCTCCAGTGCCTCACGCACAAAGCGCCATGCGCCCTGGTTGGCGTCTTCCTCCTGGGCCCAGACGATTTCCTGCAGGTTCGGGAATACCGCCAGCGCATCCGCGAGCGCTGCCTGCGGAAACGGATAGAGCTGCTCGACGCGGATCAACGCCACATCCGCACGGGCATCCTGCTCACGCTGCGCCTGCAGTTCATAGAAAAACTTGCCGCTGCACAGCACCACCCGCGTAACCGCTCGCGCGTCATTGACGCCCGCATCCGCCAGCACCGGCGCGAACCCGCCGTCGACCAACTCCTGCACACGTGAGTGCGAGCGCCCGTTGCCATACAGCTCCGCCTTGGGCGACATGACAACGAGTGGCTTCGGTGCCAACAGCGTGGCCTGTTCGCGCAGCAGATGAAACCACTGGCCTGAGGTCGACGGCATGACCACGCGCAGGTTGTCTTCTGCGCAGAGCTGCAGAAAGCGCCCCAGAAAACCGTTGGAGTGCTCCGGCCCGACACCTTCGTGACCGTGCGGAAGCAGCACCACCAGTGCCGATTGGTTGCCCCACTTGTACTCGCCCGATGCGATGTACTGGTCGATGAAGACCTGCGCGCCGTTGACGAAATCGCCAAACTGCGCCTCCCACAGCGTCAGACGCGTGCGGGTCTGCACGCTGTAGCCGTATTCAAAGCCAAGCGCGGCCTCCTCCATCAACGGCGAGTTGACAATGTCGAACGCACCCTGGCGCTCGGCCACATGCTGCAGCGGGATGTACTGACCACCCTCGCCCGATACCGCAGCTTGCGAATGCCACACCGCATGCCGATGCATGAACGTGCCACGCCCAACGTCCATACCGGACAGGCGTACGCTGTGTCCCGCTTCCAGCAACGTGGCATGGGCCAGGTTTTCGGCCATGCACCAGTCCGCCCGATGTTCACCGCTCGACACCGCCGTACGCCAGCGCTCGCACAGGCCACGCACGACATCGTGCAGCAGTACGCCATCGGGGGGCGTGGTGAGCGTGTGCGTTAGCGCCTGCAGGTGCCGCAGCGACAGCGGCTGAAGCGCGCGACGCGCCACGGTGTGTGCGATTGATTCGTCAATTGGAAGTGCAGCTGGGGCCCGTCCTGTCTGCAAGTCACGCAGGGCCGCTTCGCGCAGATCCGCCAGGCGCGTCTCCTCCGCACTGGCAGCGTGATACTGCTCAGTGACCGTCGGGTGCGAGGCAATGGCTGCGTGCAGCAACGGCTGCGTCAGAGCCGGCGTGTCGTGCTCCGAATGCCCCAGGCGCCGATAGCCGATCAGGTCGATGACGATGTCAGCGCCGTGCTCCATGCGGTAGGCAATGGCGATGCGGGCGGCGCGCAGCACGGCCTCCGGGTCGTCTGCGTTGACGTGCAGTACCGGCGCGTCGACCATGCGCGTCACATCGGTGCAGTAATCGTTGGCGCGCACGTCCATCACATTGGGCGTGGTGAAACCAATCTGGTTGTTGACGATCACGTGCACGACGCCGCCCGCCGTGTAGCCGGTGCGGCGGGTCAGGTTCAGGGTTTCCATGACAACGCCCTGCCCTGCGAACGCCGCATCGCCATGCACCATGATCGGCAGACAGGGCATGTCTGGATGCTCATCCACATGCGCGCGCGCCATGCCGCAGACCACCGGATACACGCTCTGCAGATGCGAGGGGTTGGGCGCCACCACCAGCGTGACTTCCCTGCCGGCAACCGAGCGCCGAGCGAGACCGCCGAGGTGATACGGCAAATCCCGCTGGGCGATGGCGACATCGGAATCGGGATCAAGCCGATCCAGCATGCCTTGCGCGCCAAACCCCATTACGTTGACCAGCGCGTTCAGCCGCCCGCGATGCGGCAAACCCAGGAAGACCTGCCGTACGCCGCAGCCGCCGGCCTCGTCGACCAGCGTATCGAGCAGCGGCACCAGGCTCTCGCAGCCCTCCAGCGAGAACCGCTTGGCATGCGCAAACGTGCCGCCAACCAGGCGCTCCCACATCTCCGCAGCCACCAGCCGGTTCAGCAGCCACCGTTTCTGGTTTGGCGCTAGCGGTGGGGCCTGCAGTTCGGCCTCCATCCGTTCGTACAGCCACATGCGGCGCTGACGCTTGCGCACGCCGCTGCAATCAAGGCCAATGGCGCCGCAATACACATGCTTGAGCTGCCACTCCAGCTCTTGCAGCGTCGTGGCGGTGGGTAGCACATCGCCCGGCTCGCGCTTGTGTGTAGGGTCCAGGCCGTGGAATGCCAGGCGGAGTTCCGGCACCTCGGGCAGCGGCACGCGGGCGAGCGGGTCCAGCCGCGCGCGCCGATAGCCGAGCTCCCGGTAGGCGTCGATCAGGTGGGTGACAGGGGTAGATGGTGGAGCCGCCACTGCGGCGCCCGGAGGCACAGGATGCGCGTCAAACGTTGCAGACACACCTGGGCCGGCAAATTGAGGAGCATGCGAAGACATGATTGTTCAGGAGAAATGAGACACCGTGGGTTGACCCCGCCATCGGCACGCCGGCGTTCTCACGCGCACACCCCTCTGAACAACGCAGCGGTTGCGTAGCAAGCACGTGCTCGGCAGACGGCGGGACCGTTCGAAACGCCAAACCGGGCAAGACACCCGGGCGCTACGTCGATTCCTTCTTTTACGGGCCACCTGGCAGCGGCCCGTGCCTCCTCCGTTGGACTGCTTACAGCAACATCGCTGCGGCAATAGCACTGCAACTGCGTACTGCAAAAGCGTCTGGAGTTTGGACTCAGCTCCAGGCGGCACGCGCCATGAGGGCTGTGCCACCCTGCGCGGCAGGCTCGCGGCCCGAGGCCTCGGCATGCAGCTTGAAGGTGCTGACCATGTCGGCCAGTTGATCGGCCTGATCCTGCAGGGACTGCGCCGCCGTGGCGCTTTCCTCCACCAGCGAGGCGTTTTCCTGCGTGGCCTTGTCCATCTGGGTGATGGCCTGGTTGATCTGCTCGATACCGTCGCTCTGCTCGCGGCTCGATGCGCTGATCTCGGAGACGATGTTCGTCACGTTCTGGATACCGGCCACCACGTCGCGGATGATCTGGCCCGCCTCTTCCACCTTGGCGGTGCCGGTGCCGACGTGGCTGACGGAATCCTCGATCAGCGCCTTGATCTCCTTGGCCGCTGCGGCACTGCGCTGCGCGAGGCTGCGCACCTCGCCGGCCACCACGGCAAAGCCGCGGCCCTGTTCACCGGCGCGGGCGGCTTCCACCGCTGCGTTGAGCGCCAGGATGTTGGTCTGGAAGGCAATGCTGTCGATCACGCCGATGATGTCGACGATCTTGCGCGACGACGCATTGATGGTGCTCATGGTCTCGATCGCCTCGCCCACGGCATCCCCGCCCTTGGTGGCCACCAGCGATGCATTGGAGGCTAGGCGGCTGGCCTCTTGCGCGTTGTCGGCGTTCTGCTTGACGGTGGAGGTCAGCTGCTCCATGGCCGCTGCCGTTTCTTCCAGCGAGCTGGCCTGCTGCTCGGTACGGTTGGAGAGATCCATATTGCCACTGGCCACCTCGCGTGATGCGCGGGTGATGGTGTCCGTGCCATCCCGCACGCGGCCGACGATGCCGTGCAGGCTCTCCGTCATGCGCTTGAGCGCGGCCAGCAGGCGGCCAATCTCGTCGTGCGTATCCGCCTCCAGGCGGTGCGTCAGGTCGCCTTGGGCAACCGCCTCGGCCAGATGCAGCGCATGGTGGATCGGGCGCGTGATCGTGCGGGTGATGAAGCCGCCCGTGGCAATGGCCAGCAGCGTAGCCAGCACGGCCAGCACGATCATCTGGATCTTCGCGTTGACGCCTTGCGCGGCAGCTTCGCTCACATCGCGTTCCATCTCGCCAGCCTGGTAGTCCACCATCTTGTCGACCAGCACGTAGTACTGGTCTTGCAGCCGGCTCATGTCACCTTGGTAAAGCACGCGCGCATCTTCGGGCTTGTTGGCGTCGACCAGCTCAAAGAACTTGCGCACGCTGGCACCGTATGCCGAGCGCGCATCGAACTGCTCTTTGAAAAGCCCCTTGCCCTGATCGGTCGTCAGCAGCTTTTCCAGGCGGCCATAGGCCTGCCCATTGGCTTGGCGGATTGCCGCGTAGTCGCTCATGTACTTCGCTTTCTGATCCGCCGACGTGGCCAGCAGCAGATTGCT
The DNA here is from genome assembly GCA_966433195.1 of uncultured Ralstonia sp. Lineage (GTDB taxonomy): Bacteria > Pseudomonadota > Gammaproteobacteria > Burkholderiales > Burkholderiaceae > Ralstonia. The sequence continues at coordinate 55,258 of CBJMVH010000022.1, read as the reverse complement.
GAGAATGCCATTGGCCTTGTAGCCGTTGTTCTTGATCTGGTTGGAGAGCGCGATCAGCGAATAGCGTTCGCTGACGATCCGGCCCATCTTCGTGTTGTTGTCATCCAGCCGTTGGATGCCGACCGACGCCGTACCGATCAGCAACGCCACGACCAGCGCAAACGCGGCACCGAGTCGTACCCCGATCTTCATGTCCGAGATTCTCATTTGCTTCATTCCTGTTTCAACGGCTTCAAAGAGAGACGTCATGACCCGAGCCATGCCTTGCCAAACGATTCGGCAATGCATTCAGGTGCATGCGTGGAAGCTGGAGAAACTCAGGGAGAAACGCGGCTGTCGTTGACCGATCTTCAAAGCCGTCGCGCCCAAGATTGCCCAGGCCGCTTCCACCGAGGATGTCGGCATCGGCAAGGGAATCTTGAGCACGTGGCAACGGCCGCGATGCGCTTCAAATCAGGGCATACCGCGGGGTACGTTTGCCCGATGATGGGCTCGCATGGCGCCAATACAGGTCAGAAGGGCACATGCGATCGCAATGGAGAGAATCTGCGCGCACCAGAGGTGAGCTTTTTTGAATCTGGACGGCGTGAAATCTTCTGATATGAAATTATTTTAATTCTCGTCTAGGGTCGTGTCATATGCATTGGCAAGGCACGGCCCCTCAATCAGAAGCGCGATGTGGGGCCACCTCTGCGTCCGTTCCGCCATGGGCGAACGCACACGAGGCGGCCCCGCTTTCTATGGCGCCGGCGATGCCATCAGTTGGGTACCGACACGGTGGCCACACCGCCCGACACGGTCACCGAGATGCGGTCCGCAGCGGCCGGTGTATTCGTAAAGCTCGGCACGTTGGCCGCGCTGATGGCCGGTGCGGCACCCGCCGTACCCCCGCGCGGCGTGGTACGCACTACCTGCGACGGCGGCAGCGGCGTGCCGTTCTTCAGGTTTGCGTACACCGCATCCAGCGCGCGCTGTTCATACAGCACCAACGGCACAAACAGCGTGTCGTAACCTGGCACCACGTCGATGAATCCGTCGAAGTGCTGGGCGTTGGTCACCTCGATATACGACAGCTTGCTGTTCGCCTCCACCTGCGCGTTCAGCCCCAGGTACGGCCGGGCGCCATGATTGACCGGCAGCAGCGCATCGTTGCGCCCCTGCACGATCAGGGCTGGCCTGCCGCCCAGGTTGCCGGTACGCAATGTCTGCGAGATGCCGAGCTGCAGCGCCTGCGAGGCGGCATCGCTGCCCGTGAGCAGATTGCGCAGGCACAGCGCGCCGTCCAGGTTGGCCGCCTGCGTGCCGGATGAATCGACCGACTGCTTGCTCTGCGTGGGGCCGCCCTGCGCGAGGTTGTTGATCAGCTGCACGCCCGTGGTCGGCGGAATACCGTTGCCGGTGCCGGCCAGTTGCGCCAGCACCGTGGCGTTGACGGCAGTCGGATGGAAAGACGCATCGACGGCCGCAAAGCTGAAGTTGCACAGGTTGTCGAACACACTGGAGCGCGACAACGCGTTGCCGAACGTGGTGGCCACCGACGGATCGATCTCGAAATACGCCATGGAGGCGTGTACGAGGTCGGATTCGGGCTCCCAGCCGTAGGTGTGCAGCTTCTGCAGCGCTTCGTCCGCCTGCGCGGCTGTGGTGGATGCCGACAGCAAGCCGTTGGCATGCAGCGCGGCACAACGGTTGGCCTGCACGCTGGCCGGCCAGCCGACGTTGCCGGCAAAGAACGACTGGGCGGGCGCCGCCGAGACGCTGCTCGACGCCGCCGCACACAGGCGAAACTCGTTGGCATAGCTCACGTAATCGAACAGCGGCTTACCGCTGATGGGCAACGTCACGCCGCCGCGCTGCACCTGCACGCTGGCGGTGGCCGGAAGGTTGAGCCCCGGTTCGCCCACCGCCACGCCGTCGATCAGGTTGCCCGTATCCTGCTCGGCTGCCGCAATGGCCGCACCGCCGCCGTTGGACACGCTGGAGGCAATCACAATGGTGTTGTCAGGCCGCACCGGCAGCGTGCTCGTGCTGACTGCACTGGAGCCGCTCAGCTTGTCGTTGATGGCCCAGAACGCAAACTGCACCGCCTGCAGCGTGAAACGGCCCCAGTCCTTCTCTGGGTTGCGCTGCGAGTGTGCATGCTTGAACGCCAGCCGGTTCGGCGTGGCCGTGTTGAATGCGGCAAGCTGGCTGTCGGCAAGCGGCGCGGCAAACTGCGCCTTGCTGCCTGCGGCCGCGCGCGTGGTGCGCGTGCCGTCTTGTAGAGGGACAGTATCGGTGGCCAGATCATGCGGGCCGGCGCCCGTGCCCTTGTCGGTATAGGCGACGGCACACTTGCGCTTGAGCCCCCACTCGCCCGTCGAGATCGCGCCGTACACCCCGCGCGAACCCGAGGAGGTGGCGGTGATGATGCACGGGTTGGCCGCATCGAAGGCATCCGGAATCTGTACCAGCAGCACCACGTTCTGCTGGCCCGACCCATCATCCGAATAGGCGATGTATTCCGTGCCCGGCACCATGCCGCTGCCCGACGTGACGTTTCCGCTGGCATCGACATTGGGACCGTACAGCGTGCCGTAACCGCCCTTGGCGTTGGTATCGACCAGTGCACGGTAGTTGTTGTAGATGGCCAGGCGCCGCAGTTCTGTCGCCGTCGGTGCGGTGGGGTTGGCGACCGTGGGTGCCGTAGCCGACGCGAGGCCCGAAGCGCCCAGCCCCGCCGTCAGCAAATCGTCGCTCGCCCCATCAAAATGCGTCACCGTCACCGCGCCCACAAAGGACGGTTTGACGTTGCCCGCAGCGGGGGTGTTGTCGTTACTGCCGCCGCAGCCCGCCACCACGGGCAGGGCGGACGTGGCCATCACCATCAGCAGCGTGCCGCGCAATCGACGGCCACGGCCCTTTCCTTGCATCGTTTCCATACGGTCTCCCTGTTATTGGTGTTGCGTGTGAAGCATTCCATTGTTACGAGACTGCGAAACTGCGAGACTGCCAAAGCCAAACGCGCGAAACATGCATCGGTATAGGACGGATTGCCGCCGCGCGACAGTGCCGATTGCCATACAAACGGGACCGGCACGATACGGCTGCAACCGCCGACGCTCCCATTTCAGTCGGCCTGCGGCGCGCGCGCAATCCGTTGTTCCCCCGTACCGTAGAATCCTTCATCCCTTCAGATGACAACCAGCATGACCGTGTCTCAGCCGGAACGCAGCGGCTCCGCATTCGAGGTATTGGGCGTCTTTCTCAAATTGGGCCTGACAAGCTTTGGCGGCCCCATCGCCCATCTCGGCTATTTCCGCCACGCCTTTGTGGAACGGCGCCGCTGGCTCGATGACGCGGCCTTCACCGACCTTGTGGCGCTTTGCCAGTTTCTGCCGGGGCCGGCCAGCAGCCAGGTGGGGTTTTCCATCGGCTTGCTGCGTGCAGGCTGGCTGGGCGGATTGGCTGCGTGGTGCGGATTCACGCTGCCCTCGGTGTTCCTGCTGCTCGCCTTTGCCGCCATAGCGCCCAGCCTGACCGGCGCGCTGGGCAGTGGGCTCGTCCACGGTTTAAAGCTGGTCGCCGTTGCGGTGGTTGCGCAGGCGGTGTGGGACATGGCCCGCCGGCTGTGCCCTGACCACCGGCGCGCGGCGATTGCGCTGGCGGCCATTGCCTTGCTGAGCGTACTGAGCACTGTGTATGCGCAGCTCATGGTGATTATTCTGGGCGCCGTGCTCGGGTTGTTGCTGTGTCGGACGTCTGCCGCGCAGCCAGTGGCGCGGGCGGGTGAGCCCGAGCACGGGTTCCGTGTCACGCATGCCGCTGGCATGGTCGCGCTGGCGCTGTTCTGCATCTTGCTGTTTGGGCTGCCGGTTCTGGCGGGGCTGGATGCATCACCGTCGCTGAGGGTGGTCGACGCGTTTTATCGCTCCGGTGCACTGGTGTTTGGCGGCGGGCATGTCGTGCTGCCACTTCTTGAGCAGCAAACGGTGGCCACGGGCTGGGTGGCTTCGACCGATTTTCTGGCCGGTTATGGCGCCGCCCAGGCGGTTCCGGGGCCGCTGTTTACGTTTGCCGCATTTCTCGGTTGGAACATTGCCCCGGGCCCGAACCACTGGGCGGGAGCGGCGCTTGCTACCGCCGGCATCTTTCTGCCGGGGTTGTTGCTGGTGGTTGCGGCACTGCCCTACTGGCAGGCCATGCGCGCCCGCCCTGCCATGGCATCGGTGCTGGCGGGTGTGAATGCAGCGGTGGTGGGGTTGCTGGCCACGGCGTTGTATTCGCCGGTGTGGACGAGCGCGGTGCATTCTGCGCGCGATTTCGCCGCCGCGGCCATCGCGTTCCTGCTGCTGGTGCGCTGGAAGATTCCACCCCTGGTGGTGGTGGCGCTGTGTGCGGCAGCGGGCATTGGCCAAGCTGTTCTAGGTTGATGGGTCGGCCGGGCAGACACGCCGCACGCGCATGAAAAAAGGGGCCGAAGCCCCTTTTTTTCCCATCTGGCGGATTAGCCGTTCAGGGCTGCGTCCTTGACCTTCTTCAGAGCACGGACCTTCACGCGCACCGTGGCCGGCTTGGCTTCAAACCATTGCTCCAGGCCGGTGAACGGGTTCTTGCCGAAGCGACGCTTGGTGGCCGGTACCTTGACCGACGTCACCTTGAACAGGCCCGGCAGCGTGAATTCGCCAGCGCCCTTCTTGTGCAGCGCGCTCACGATGGTCTGCTCAAGATGCGCCAGCACGGCCTTCACGGCCTTGGCCTCAACCTGTGCCTGTTCGGCCAGGTGGGTCACGAGGCTGGATTTGGTGAACGTGTCCTTCAGCGGCTTCACCGTCGCTGGTGCGGCGGCGGCCTTCTTCGCCGGCGCGGCTTTCTTTGCCGGCGCGGCCTTCTTCGGGGCAGCCTTCTTTGCTGTGGTCTTCGCTTTGGTCGCCATAGTTGAAATCAGAGTGAGGTGAATGGAGCTTCCAGGTTCAGCGTATCGCGGCTGCGATACGTTGCGCAGAAGCATAGCAAATCTAGGGTCTGTTTACCTATGCAATGCTCACCGCTCTGCCTGCAGGAGCGGGCGATCGCGCTTGTGCACCACGGGCGATGCGGCCAGCGCCTCCACAGCGGCACGTGCGTCCGCACCCCGGCCCTGGGTGCGTAGCACGCGCGCCGCGTAAAACTGCAGGCTGGCCCATTCGGGGCGATCCGCCGGCATGGCGCGCGCCGCATCTGCCGCCGGCAGATCGGCTGCTGACGGCTGGCGAGCCGTCATGAGCGCTGCGAGCAACCAAGCGTTGTCCTTGGTCTCCTGCAAGCGCGCGAGGGCGTGGGCGTGTTCGCTGTCGCAAGTGGCGGCGTCGGGCGCGGCAGGGCCACCCGCGCAGGCCTGTACGGTGACCACGAAGTCAAACCAAGCGTGCTGGCGCATCGACTGTGCAAAGGCGCCTGTGGGCCGGTCTGGCGATACCCGCGGATACAGCTCTTGGAAAAGATTCAGCATGCCCAAGGAATACGGGCTGGTTTCGGGATTGTCCATGGCGGTCATGACCCAGCTCAATGGAATGGCGGGGGCCAGTTGCACCAGCATGCGGCGCACGGTGTAGTCGGTGGCGTCCTGCACGGCGGCGAACGCTGCATCGGCCTTGATCGCCTGTGCACGCGCATCGAGCTCCTTCAACACGGCGTTGACGCGGGCATTGCGGCGCGCGGCAGGCTCGCGCACAGTCCAGGCTGGAGATCCCCGGCTATGGCGACACTGGGAGCACGGGCTTCGCGCGCCTTACCCGAGCTGTCCTTGGCAGACGTACTTGGTGTGGAGGTAATCGTCCAGCCCGTGAACGGAGCCTTCGCGGCCGTAGCCCGATTCCTTGACCCCGCCGAACGGTGCAGCTTCAGCAGCCAGCGCACCCTCGTTGATGCCGACGATGCCGCTCTCCAGCGCATCGGCGACACGCCAGATACGGCGCACGTCCTGGCTGTAGAAATACGCGGCCAACCCGAACGGCGTGTCATTGGCGGCGGCAATCACCTCGTCTTCGGTGGTGAAGCGCGTGAGCGGCGCCACGGGGCCGAAGGTTTCTTCGCACGCGCAGGCCATGGTGGCATCGGCGTTGATCAGCACCGTGGGCGCGTAGTAGTTGGGGCCGAGCTGGGTCAGGCGCGCGCCGCCGGTCAAGACCTTGGCGCCCTTGGCGACCGCATCCTGCACGTGGCGGTCAATCTTCTCGACGGCGCGCGCGTTGATCATGGGGCCGATCTGCGAGGTGGGGTCGCTGGCCGGCCCGACGTTGAGCGCGGCAACGCGTGCCGCCAGCTTGCTTGCAAACGCGTCGTGGACGGTGTCGTGCACGAACACACGATTCGGGCACACGCAGGTCTGCCCGCCGTTGCGGAATTTGGCGGCCATGAACCCATCGACTGCAGCATCGATATCAGCGTCTTCAAACACGATGAAAGGCGCGTTGCCGCCCAGTTCGAGCGATAGCTTCTTGAGCGTATCGGCACTGCGGCGCGCGAGGTGCTTACCCACCGGCGTGGACCCCGTGAAGGTGATCTTGCGCACGCGCGCGTCGTCCAGCCAGACGTCCACCACCTCGGGTGTGCGTTCGCGCGAGGCGGTGACGATATTGAGCACGCCGGGCGGCACGCCCGCTTCCTCGGCCAGGCGGACAAGCGCCAGCGATGTCAGCGGCGTGTCTTCGGCGGGCTTGCAGACCACGGTGCAGCCCACAGCCAGCGCCGGCGCAATCTTGCGCGCAATCATCGCGGCCGGAAAATTCCACGGCGTAATGGCCGCCACCACCCCCACGGGCTCCTTGAGCGCGAACATGCGTCTGCCCGGCACGGGCGCGGGGATGACCTCCCCGTTCATGCGCGTGGCCTCTTCGCCAAACCATTCGATGTAGCTGGCGGCGTAGGCCACTTCACCCTTGCCTTCTGCCAGCGGCTTGCCTTGCTCCAGCGAGATGAGCTTGCCCAGATCGTCCTGATGCGCGAGCACGAGATCGTTCCACCGCTTGATGATCTGCGCGCGCTGCTTGGCAGGCACCTTGCGCCAAGCCGGAAACGCCGCATGTGCGGCATCCAGCGCCGCGCGGGCCTCGGTTGCGCCGGAATCGGGCACGCGGGCAATGACGTTGCCAGTGGCAGGGTCAGTCACCTCCAGCAACGGGCCTGCGGCGGCCACCCATTCGCCGGCAATGTAGTTGGCGTTGCGGATCAGGTTGGTGCGGCTGAGCGTGAGAGACATGGTTCGATTCAGTTCGGCAAGACATCAACGATCAAGCGACGGCAACCAGCGCGGCAATCGCCTCGCCAATCTGCGTGGTACTGGCCGTGCCGCCCAGGTCCGGTGTGTGCGGACCGGCTTTGAGCACCGTCTCGATGGCGCCCAAGATGGCATCGTGCGCTGCCCGCCCTGCGCCCTGCCCTTGCGTGAGGAAATCCAGCATCAGTGCGCCCGACCAGATCATGGCGATCGGGTTGGCGATGTTCTTGCCGTAGATGTCGGGCGCGGAGCCATGCACGGGCTCGAACAGCGACGGGAAGGTGCGCTCCGGGTTCAGGTTGGCCGACGGTGCCAGGCCGATCGTGCCGGTGGTCGCGGGGCCAAGATCGGACAAGATGTCGCCGAACAGGTTGGTCGCGGCCACCACATCAAACCGGCCCGGCTGCAGCACAAAGCGCGCGGTCAGGATGTCGATGTGCTGCTTGTCGAGCGTGACGTCGGGGTAGTTCTGCGCGACTTCATCCGCGCGCTTGTCCCACCACGGCATGCTGATGGCGATGCCGTTGCTCTTGGTGGCGAGCGTCACGTGCTTGCGCGGGCGGCTCTGGGCGAGGTCGAACGCGAACTTCAGCAGGCGCTCGGCACCCTTGCGGGAGTAGACCGACTCCTGGATCACGATCTCGCGGTCGGTGCCTTCGTACATGATGCCGCCGAGGGACGTGTACTCGCCTTCGGTGTTCTCGCGCACGACGTAGTAGTCGATATCGCCCGGCTTACGGTTGGCGAGCGGACACGGCACGCCTTCAAACAGGCGCACCGGGCGCAGGTTGATGTACTGGTCAAATTCACGGCGGAACTTGAGCAGCGAGCCCCAGAGCGAGATGTGGTCCGGCACGGTGGCGGGCCAGCCGACCGCGCCAAAGAAGATGGCGTCCATGCCCTTGAGCTGAGCCCTCCAGTCGTCCGGCATCATCTGGCCGTGTTCCTGGTAGTAATCGCAGCTAGCCCACTCGATGTGGTGGCACTCCAGCTCGAAGCCAAAGCGCTCGGCCGCAGCCTGGATGACGCGCAGGCCCTCGGGCATGACTTCCTTGCCGATGCCGTCTCCGGGGATGATCGCAATGCGGAAGGCGGGGTTCATGTTGCTCCTTTTGTCTTGTTAGGCTGAGAGGGCCGCCGGAGCCGGATGAGGCATCACGTGGTCCCGCTCGTCAAGCCAGCCCTGGCGCAGTTCGGGCACCGAGTTGGCAAGTTGCTCATAGTACGGGTGATGTGGGCCGCGATCGAAATCGGCGCGCGCCACCTGCGTGAGTTTGCGCCCATGTTGCATGACGATGATCTCATCGCACACGGCACGCACGGTGTGCAGATCATGGCTGATGAAGAGGTACGACACGCCCAGATCACGCCGCAGGTCGGCCATCAGGTTGAGCACAGCCGCGCCGACCACGGTGTCGAGTGCGGATGTCACCTCATCGCACAGGATCAGGTCGGGCTCCGCAGCCAGGGCACGGGCCAGGTTCACCCGCTGCTTCTGGCCGCCTGACAGCCCGCCCGGCAAGCGGTGGGCCACGTTGTGCGGCAGGCGCACCAGATCGAGCAGCTCGCGAATGCGCCGCTGCAAGGCTTCGCCCTTGAGGCCTTTATAGAACTGCAGCGGCCGCGCGAGGATGCGCTCGATGGTATGCGACGGGTTGAGCGCCGTATCCGCCATCTGGAAGACGATCTGGATGCGGCGAAGCTCCTCGTGGGTCCGATTGGCAAGCAGCGGTTTGAGCTCCCGGCCGGCGAACGTCATGTTGCCCTGGCACGGCGCAATCAGCCCGGCAATGGCGCGCGCCAGCGTGGTCTTGCCCGAGCCCGATTCGCCAATCACGCCGATGGCCTGCCCGCGATAGAGCTTGAAGTTGATGTCGTCGAGGATGCGCGTGGCAGGCTGGCCCTGGGCATCGACCGGCCCGTATCCGGCGCCCAGTTCGTGTACGTCGAGCAGCAATTCGCCCTCGCCCAGGCAGTGCTCGGCGGGCCGCGCTTGGGGGCGGGCGGCTGCCAGCAGGCTCTTGGTGTAGTCGTGATCGGGCGTGTCCAGAATGTGCGCCGTCGGGTTAATCTCCTGCATCTGCCCGCCGCGCAGCACCAGAATGTGATCGGCCATCTGTGCGACCACCGCCAGGTCATGGCTCACGTAGACCGCCGTCGCACGGCGCTCGCGCACCACGCGGCGGAAGGCACGCAACACTTCGATCTGCGTGGTCACGTCCAGCGCGGTGGTGGGCTCATCCAGAATCACGAGGTCTGGATCGATGATGAGCGCCATCGCCGCCATGAGCCGCTGCAGCTGGCCGCCCGACACCTGATGCGGATAGCGCTCGCCGATGGTTTCAGGATCAGGCAGCGCAAGCTCGCGGAACAGCTCAATCGCCTTGGCCTCGGCTTCTACGCGCGACATCGTGCCGTGAATGCGTGCGGGCTCCACCACCTGATCCAGGATCGTGCGCGACGGGTTGAACGACGCCGCCGCACTTTGCGCGATATAGGCCACGGTGCGGCCGCGCAAGGCGCGCTGCTCGGCAGGCGGCAGGTGCAGGACATCGATTTCGCCAATGCGCACGCTGCCCGATGCGATCTCGCATCCACGGCGGGCGTAGCCCATCAGCGCCAGTGCGGTGGTGGTCTTGCCGGAGCCGGATTCGCCAATCAGCGCCAGCACCTCGCCAGGCTGGATGGCAAAGCTCAGGTGATCCACCAGGGTCTGTTCGCCTGCGGTGATGTGCAGGCCCTCTACGACAACGGACGCGCCCATGTTCAACGCCCTCCGCGTTCGCGAGCCCCGGGACGACCCGGGCTCGGCAGATTGTCGATCACGAGATTGACCGCGATGGTCAGGCTCGCGATGGCCAGCGCCGGCACGATGACAGAAGCGCCAGCATCCGGCAGTGCGCCGATGTTCTCGCGCACGAGCGAGCCCCAGTCGGCTGACGGCGGCTGGATGCCCAGGCCCAGAAAGCTCAGGCTCGCCAGCAGCAGCACGACATAGACAAAGCGCAAGCCCAGATCGGCCAGCATGGGCCCGATGATGTTGGGTAGGATCTCGCGCAGCATGATGTACAACGTGCCTTCACCACGCGTGCGCGCCACGACCACGTAGTCGAGCGCGTTGATGTTGACTGCCAGGGACCGCGCAATGCGATACGCGCCCGGCACGTAGATGATGGCCGCCGTCAGCACCAGCATCGTCACCGATGAACCGAAGCCCGCCACCATGAGCAGCGCGAACATCTTGCTCGGGATGGCCGTGAGCGTATCCAGCACGCGGCTCAACGTGGCGTCGACCCATCCGCCCATGGCGGCGGCAAACAGTGCCAGTACCGTGCCGGTGCCGCTCGCCAGCACGGTCGCCACCAGCGCCACCCCCACGGTGTAGCGCGCGCCTTCCACCACGCGGACGAACATGTCGCGGCCCAGGTAATCGGTGCCGAACCAGTGGGCGGCGCTGATGGGGCCGAACACCTCGCCGTTGCCGTCACCACTGGTGATCAGATGCGCCGGCAACAGCGCTGGCCCAATCACCGCTGCCAGCAGCCAGAACAGCAGCACCGCCAGGCCGATAAGGCCCGTTGTGCCGAAGCTGCCCAGCAGGCGCCGAATGCGATGGCGCGGCGCGGGCGGCGGCGTGGTGGCCGGCAACGTTGGGGAAGTGGGTGTGGTTTCCATCGTCAGGCTCTTGTTCATGGTGTCTCAGCGATGACGCAGACGCGGGTTGGCGACGATGCCCAGCACATCTGCTGTGGTCACCAGCAGCAGATAGCCTGCGCAGAAGATCATGGCGCAGGCCTGCACCAGCGGCATGTCGCGCTGGGACACGCCATCGACCATCAGCTTGGCGATGCCGGGGTAGTTGAAGATCGTCTCGATGATGATCACGCCGCCCAACAGGTACGACAGCGACAGTGCCACCGCATTGGCAATCGGCCCGACCGCATTGGGCAAGGCATGCGCCAGCACCACGCGCATGGGCGACGCGCCTTTGAGGCGCACCATTTCAATGTATGGCGCTTCAAGCTGGTCGATGACAGCCGCGCGGCTCATCCGCATCATCTGCGCGACGATCACACAGCACAGGCTGAGCACCGGCATGGCAAACGCCTGCAGCAGTTGGCCGAGCGATTCGATGTCATTGACGTACGACAGCGCCGGCAGCCAGCGCAGCTTGACGGCAAACACCAGTACCGCCAGCGTCGCCACCAGAAACTCCGGCACCGACACCACCGCCACCGATGCCGTGGAGGCCAGCCTGTCGAACCACGACCCCCGCCACACCGCCGAGGCAATCCCCAGGCTCAGCGCAATCGGTACCGAAAACAGCGCCGTCACCGCCGCGAGCAGCAGCGAATTGGGCAAGCGGCTCGCCACCAGTTCTGTCACCGGCATCTGCGTGGTGGTGGATTGCCCGAGATCACCACGCGCAATGCCGGCCAACCAGTGCGCGTAGCGCTGCGGCGCCGGCACATTCAGCCCCATCTGCGCGCGCAGTGCGGCCAGGGCCTCAGGCGTAGCGTCCTGCCCCAGTTGCTCCTGCGCGGCGTCGCCCGGCAGCACGGCGGTGATCGCAAACACAATCACCGACACCGCCAGCAGCGACAGCAGCGCCAGCGCCACACGCCGTGCCAACAGCTTCAGGATGACTCGATTCATGACAGCCCCTTCATGACCTTACGCAGGAACGCCACAGCCGCGCCGTCAGGCTTCAAGCCAGACGTTTTCGGCAAACGAATAGCCCATCAGGCCACCCAACGGGATCGGCGCCAGACCCTTGAGCTTGGTCGTGTGCCCATCGATGCTGGCCAGGAACAGCGGAATGCCGATCCCCGCCTCGCTGTGGATCATGGTCTGCATGTCGGCATACATCTGCTTGCGCTTGGCAACGTCCGTCTCAGCACGCGCAGCGGTAAGCAGTTGGTCGAACTTCGGGCTCTTCCAGCGCGACTCATTCCACGCGGCATCGGACTTGAAGAACTGCGTGAGAATCGTATCGGCACTCGGGCGCGGGTTGACGTTGCCGAAGCCCACCGGGCTGTTGAGCCAGTGGTTGGACCAGTAGCCATCGGCCGGCATGCGCTTGATATCCAGGTCCAGCCCGATGCGCTGCGCGGTCTGCTGCATCACCAGCGCAATCTCCACCGAATACTGTGCCGCCGGCGAGGCCACCACCGGGATCTTCCCCGTCACACCGGACTTCTGGAAGTGGAACTTCGCCTTTTCAATGTCGAACGGGCGCTGCGGCAGGTCTTTGAAGTAGAAGCGGTTGGTCGGGTCGATCGGCTGATCGTTGGCGACCACCGCGTAGTCCAGCGCGATGGTCTTCTTCATCTGCTCGCGGTCGAACAGGTATTTCATGGCCATCACGAAATCGGGGTTCGCACCCGGGCCCGTGTCGCGGCGCAGGATCAGGTCGGAGTACTGGCCCGATTGCGTTGCGAAGATCGCATAGCCGGGCGTGCTCTTCACGCGCGCCACGGCTCGCGGGTTGACGGAGGCAACCAGGTCCATCCCGCCGGAGAGCAGCGCGTTGACGCGCGCGCTCTCGTCGCCGATGCCGACGAACTCGATTTCGTCCAGATACGGCTTGCCCGGCTTCCAGTACCCCTCGTTGCGTACCACCACCGTGCGTACCCCGGGCTTGAACTCCTTGAGCTTGTACGGCCCGGTGCCAATGCCGGCGTTGAAATCGGTCGTGCCGTCCTTGACGATGTGGAAGTGGAACGTGCCCAGGATCACGGGCAAATCGGCATTCGGAGCCGTCAGCACCACGGTCACCTCGTTCGGGCCCGTGGCCTTGACGCTCTCGATCTGGTCGGCCAGCACCTTGGCCTTGGAGGCGGTGGCCGGGTCTTTGTGGCGCATGACGGAATACACCACGTCGGCCGGGGACAGCGCCTTGCCATCGTGGAAGGTCACGCCCTTGCGCAGCGTCAGCACCCAGGTCTTCGCATCCGCCGTGTGGTACGACTCGGCCAGCGCCGGGCGCGGCGTCAGGCTACCGTCCAGCACGAACAGGCTGTTGTAGACCATGTTGCAGCGCACGTAGTCGTTCTGGTTCGATTGCTTGGCCGGGTCCAGCGTATCGGTGGCCGCCGCCGTGGCCGCCGCCACGCGGATGCGCCCGCCACGGCGCGGCGTTTGCGCGTAGACAGACACCGCAGTACCCGCCAGACTGCCCGCCAGCGTGGCCTGCATACCGCCCGCCATCAGCATCTTCAATACGTCGCGGCGCGAGGCACCGCGCTTTAGCGACTCCATCACGCGCAGGCTCTCGCTCGGGCCGACAAGGTTCTCGAACTCATTACGGCTGTCGCTCATGGTGGGGCTCCTGGTGGATCTGAATGGAAAGCGTTACAAGGGTAAAACCGTGGAAAACTCGGTTGCCGAGCACCTAGGCAAATCTGTCTTTGAGCTGGTAATACATGCCCACTGCCGGCAAAAACCACGGCGGGCCAAAGTGACCGGGAATCGCGCTCCACGCGCGATCGCGCCACGGGTTGGCGGCAGCGTCGCCGGCCATCACGGCGGCCATGCGTTCGCCCATGTGCACGGACATCTGCGTGCCGTGGCCGCTGTAGCCCATGGAATAGAACAGGCCGTCACGCTCGCCCGCATGCGGCAGGCGGTCTTGCGTCATGTCGACCAGGCCACCCCAGCAGTAGTCGAGGCGCACGTCACGCAGCTGCGGGAAGGTCTCCGTCAACCCGGCGCGCAGGATCTCGCCGCTCACCGCATCCTGCTGCGGGCTGGATACCGCAAAGCGTGCCCGCCCGCCGAACACCAACCGGTGGTCTGGCGTGAGGCGGAAGTAATGGTGAATGTTGGCCACCGTCACATACGTGCGGCGCGCGGCCAGCAATGCGTGTGCGCGCTCGGCGCCCAGCGGCTCCGTGGTGACGATGAAGCTGCCGATCGGCACGATGCGCCGGCGCAGCCAGCCGAACGTGCCATACCCGCCATGCCGCGATGCACCGGTGGCCAGCAGCACCTGCTTGCCCAACACCGTGCCGCGCGAGGTGTGAACGCGATGCATCTGCCCCCCACTCCCACCTACGCGCTCGATGCGCTGCACACAGGTGCGGGTATGTATTTGCGCGCCCTGACGTTGCGCAGCCAACGCGAGCCCCTGCGCAAAACGGCCCATGTGCATCTGCCCGCTGCGCTTGTAGAGCAGGCCACCGTGGAAACGCTCGCTCTGCACTTCCGCGCGCACGCGGGCGGCATCGAGAATTTCGACATCGGCATCCACACCATCGGCAATCAACCGGTCTGCACTGCGTTGCAACGCATCCATCTGATACGGCTTGGTGGCGAGCTTGAGCTTGCCGTTGCGTTGGAAGTCGCAGGCGATGCCTTCGTCGCGCACGATGCGCTCTACCGTATCCACGGCCGCGTCGTAGGCGTGATACCAGGCGCGGGCGCGCTCCACGCCCACCTTGGCGGCCACGTCTGCGTAGTCGACGGCGAGGCCATTGTTCACGTGTCCGCCATTGCGGCCCGACGCCTCGGGCGCCACCCGATCCCCGGCCTCCAGCACGACCACGCTGGCGCCACGCCGGGCCAGCGCCAGCGCCGCCGACAACCCGGTGAAGCCGCCGCCGACGATGACCACATCGGCCTGCGCCGGCAGATCATGCGCATCCAGCGCCAGCGCGGGCACCGAGTCGTTCCAGTAGGAGTCGAGTTTCATGGCGCTCATGTGGAGTGGCCGTCAAGACTCTGCTTACAGACCCACAACACCGGGCAGCCCGCCGATGTCCTGAATCTCGGTATAGCGGTACGCCGGGTTGCCCGGGCCATGGCCACGGTTGACGAACACCTTGTTGACGATGCCCAGATCATCGGCCGACATCAAGTCATAGCGCAGGCTGGACGAAACATGCAGCACGTCTTCCGGGTTGCAGCCGAGCGAATCGAACATGTATTCGAAGGCCTTCAGGCGCGGCTTGTAGGCTTGGGCCTGCTGCGCGGTGTACACCCGGTGAAACGGTGCGCCCAGCATGGCCACGTTCTTCTGGATTTGCGCGTCGTCTGCGTTGGACAGGATCACCAGCGGAATCTCCTTGGCGACCTTCGCCAGCCCTGCCGGCACGTCGGCATGCGGGTCCCACGTGGGCACAGCGTCGTAGTAGGCCTGGCCGTCGGTGTCGAAGTACTGGATCTTCCATTTCTTGCACAAGCGGCGCACGGCGTTCTTCAGCACCACCTCGTACGGCTTCCAGTCGCCCAGCACCTCGTCGAAGCGGTAGGCGGTGAAGTCCGCAATGAACGCCTCCATCTGCTCGGCCGGAATGCGATCGGCAAACAGCTCGCGCGTCATCTCGCCCATGCGAAAGCGCGTGAGCGTGCCGTAGCAGTCAAAGGTGATGTACTTCGGGCGGAAGGTCATGGCGTCGGGTCCTAAGGTTCTGGATGGGGCTGCGTTTATGCAGTCTTCGCAGCACGGTGATGACGAAATCATTGAAGCACGCAGGCTCGCAGTCGTTATAGGGAAATGCACGGTCCCACGTGAGAAAGCTGCTGTTTCGGAGGGCACTCCCGGCATGCCATGCGGTCTGCACCGGTGGCGTGCCGCCTGCACCGCTAATGCGCCGCAGCAAAGTCGATCAGCACGCTTTTGAAGCGTAGGTTGGCTTCCACGGCTTGCCGCCCCAGGTCTTTGCCGATACCCGACTGGTGATAGCCGCCGGTGGGGATGACGAAATCGGCGCTGCGCCCATAGCGATTGATCCACACCGTGCCCGCCGCAATGCCGCGCATGGCGCGCAGCGCGCGTCCGATGTCGGCGGTGTGCACACCGGCGGCCAATCCGTAGTGTTCGTGCGCGGCCAAGGCCAGGCCCTCCTCTTCGTCATCGAAGGTCTGCACGGTCAGCACGGGGCCGAAGATCTCTTCCTGCACGGCCGGGTTATCCGCGCGCACGCCTTCAAGCAGCGTGGGCTGAAAGTACGCGCCGCCTGGGCCATCGCCAAACAGGCCGCCACCGCAGCGCACCTGCGCACCGGCATCGCGCGCACGCTCCACGATGTCGAGAATGCGCCCCGCCTGCGCTTGCGAAATGATGGGCGGCAGCGTGGCCGCGTTGTCCCACGTTGCGCCCGGTTGCAATGCCGCAAAGCGCGCAACGATGCGCTCGATCAATGCCTGGGCAATGCCCCGCTGCACGATCAGGCGCGAGCCCGCCACACACACCTGCCCCGCGTTACCGGTGATGGCGCCCGCAATGATGCCAGCCAGCCGGTCGATATCCGGCGCGTCATCAAACACGAGTTGCGGGCTCTTGCCGCCCAGCTCCAGCGTGACGGGCTTGGGGCCGTGCGACGCACAGGTGGCCATGATGGCCGCGCCCGTGCGGGTCGAGCCAGTGAAGGTCATCTTGGAGATGAGCGGATGGCGCGTGAGCGCATCGCCCGTGGTGCGGCCATCGCCCTGCACCACGTTGAACAGGCCCGGTGGTACGCCCGCTTCAATGGCCAACTCGGCCAAACGGATGGCGGAATACGGCGTCAGCTCCGACGGTTTGAGCACCACCGCGTTGCCGGCCGCTAGCGCCGCACCCACCTTCCAGGAGACCATCACCAGCGGAAAATTCCACGGCGTGATCGCGCCGACCACCCCGTAGGGCTCGGCGACCACCATGCCCAGGTTGTCGTGCCGCGTGGCAGCCACGTCGCCGCCGAGCTTGTCGGCGTATTCGGCAAAGAAGCGCAGCCCTTCGGCGGTGAACGGTACGTCCCAGGCTGCGGCATCGCGCACCGGGCGGGTGGAGCACACCGCCTCCAACGGCGCCATGTGGGCCACGTCTGCATCAATCAAATCCGCCCAGCGGCGCAGCACACGCGCACGGTCACGCGGGGCGCGGCGAGCCCAGTCGCTCGTGCGCCACGCTCGCCACGCATCCT
The DNA here is from genome assembly GCA_966433195.1 of uncultured Ralstonia sp. Taxonomy (GTDB): domain Bacteria; phylum Pseudomonadota; class Gammaproteobacteria; order Burkholderiales; family Burkholderiaceae; genus Ralstonia. The sequence continues at coordinate 38,116 of CBJMVH010000022.1, read as the reverse complement.
GCACGGCGACATCCACCGTGGCGGCATCAGCCAGCGGCAGTTCGGCATGCACGGCGTTGTCAGACGGGCGCCGCACGGTGAGGCGCCCCTCAGTGGACAAACTCGCAGGCACGAGCGTGCCGCCGATGAAATGGCCCGACGGCGAGGGAATGGTTCGAGGGTCGAAAGTGGGCACGGAAGTCAGCACAAGAGTGGACACCAAAGGGAGGGGCACCGAAGCCCGGCGCCCATATCGAAATGAGGTCATTGATGCTAGGCAGGAAGGCTCGGCATTTGTGTTCGTAACCGAGGGCGCCACCGCATCGAATTGCGAAACGGGCACCCTCGGCAGACGATGCTTGCAAATTGCGGGCAAACCCCAATTCGGTCTGGCTCAGCGGGGCGATGTCGTACAAGATGAGTGGCAGTGCCACCCTTCTCCTTCGTTAGAAGGACCCCGCCATGCCTTCTTCATCCGTCCCCGCCCAGAACAGTCCCGCCGACGATGGCGTGGTGCTGCGCCCGATGACCGCCGATGACCTGGCCCAGGCACATGCCCTGTCGGAAGAACAACGCTGGCCGCACCGCCCGGCCGACTGGGCGCAGAGCTTTGCGCATGCCGAGGGCATCGTCGCTGAGCGTGACGGCGAGATCGTCGCCACCGCGCAGCGCTGGCGCTGGGGCCCGCGCCACGCCACCATCGGGTTGGTGATCGTCACCGCCGCGTGCCAGGGCCGGCGCATCGGGCACCGCCTCATGACCGCGCTGCTCGATGGCCTGGATGACCACACCGTACTGCTGCACGCCACCGCCGAAGGACGCGGCCTATACGAGCGACTGGGCTTCGTGCGCACCGGCGAGATCCGCCAGCACCAGGGCATTGCCCAACCCACCCCGCTGATCGCCCTGCCCCCCGGCTGCCGCCTACGCCCGGCCGGCCTCAATGAAGCCGCGGATTTGCGCCGCCTGGATGCCGAGGCACGCGGCATGCCGCGCGATGCGTTGGTCGACGATCTGCTCGCCAGCGCCGATGCCTGCGTCGTACTGGACGACGACGGCGAACCGCGCGGCTTTGCCATGCTGCGCCGCTTTGGTCGCGGGCACGTTATCGGCCCCGTGGTCGCCCCGGACGCCGAGGGCGCCCGCGCGCTGATTGCGCATCTAGCCGGCATCAACGCGGGCCACTTCACCCGCATCGACATCGACTTCGAGAGCGGCCTGGCCGAGTGGCTGGAGAGCATCGGCCTGCTGCGCGTGGATGCACCCACCACCATGGTGCGCGGCGCACCACTGACGACACCGCCCGGCGCCCCCAAGTTGTACGCCATCGTGACCCAGGCGATGGGCTGAAGCGCATCACATTGCAGAGCTGCTCCACCGTGACCACCACCTTCCTCTACAAGTCCGACCCTGTTCGCGGCCAGCAATGGGCCGAGGTGTTCCGCCAGCACGCGCCAGACATCGACTTCCGCATCTGGCCCGATATTGGTGATCCGCTGCGCGTGCGCTTTCTTGCAGCGTGGGAACCGCCGGCTGATATCGCCACGCAGTTCCCGCACCTGGAGGTGCTGTTCTCATCCGGTGCTGGCGTCGATCAGTTCAACTTTGCGGCGCTGCCGCCCACGCTGCCTGTCGTGCGCATGGTCGAGCCGGGCATCGTGCGCGGCATGGTGGAGTACGTCACGCATGCCGTGCTGAGCCTGCACCGTGACATTCCCGCCTACCGCCGCCAGCAGCAGGCCGAACAATGGCGACCGCTGCCGGTGCGGCCGGCCAGTGAACGCCGCATTGGCGTGCTCGGGCTGGGCTCGCTCGGGCAAGCCGTGCTTGCGCAATTGCTGGGCTTCGGTTTCGACTGCGCCGGCTGGAGCCGATCGCGCCATGCCATAGACGGCGTGCAGTGCTTTGCCGGTCAGGAAGAGTTGGGCGCGTTTCTCGCGCGCACCGACATCCTGATCTGCCTGCTGCCGTTGACCGACGCTACGCGCGGCGTGCTCAACGCGGCGCTGTTCGCGCAACTGCCGCAGGGCGCCGCGCTCGTGCATGTGGGCCGCGGCCCGCAGCTTGTGAGCGACGACCTGATCGCGACGCTCGACAGCGGCCACCTCAGCGAAGCCATGCTCGATGTGACCGACCCCGAGCCGCTGGCCGCCGGCCACGCGCTGTGGCGCCATCCGCGCGTCCACATCACACCGCACATTGCCAGCATGACGCAGCCGCGCTCCGCTGCAGTGGTGGTGATCGACAACCTGCGCCGCTTCAGCGCGGGCGAGCCGATGGTCGGGCTGGTGGATCGGTCGCGCGGCTACTGAACGCCGACACCCGACCCGCAAGACGCATCGCCCCAGCGCGGACCACCGATGCAGGGCCTCCAGGCTCCGGCGTCGGACCTCTCCCCTCCGACAATGCGCCTCGGTGCTCCGCGACCTCGGACCTTTGACGTCCGATGTCGAAGCTTTGAGCCTCACCCTCCGACCTTTCTGCTCCGCCGTCGGACCTCTCAAGCTCCGGAAGCGCCCCTTTCAGGTGCAGCGTCGGATCTCTGCTGCTCCGCCGTTGGACCTTTGAGGTCCGTCAACGCACCTTTGACCTCCGACGTTGGACCTCTGAGGTCCATCAATGCACCTTTGACCTCCGACATTGGACCTCGGAAGGTCCGGTGTTGACGCTCCGAGGTGCGCCCATGGAGGTCCAACCTCCGCTGCTGCATCTCAGAGCACCGCACGATCTGCTGCGACAGCCTACACAACAGCAGCCTGCTTCGTTCCACACCCGCAAAGCAGCATCACTCCGTGCGCGGCTCGGCCTACTCTTGAGTCCATCGATTGCCTTCCCAGCACGAACGGACTCTGACATGACCCAGCTCACCGATCTGCCCCAGCTTGCATCGCTTGACGCCACTGACCGCGCGCACCTGATCCATCCGGTGGCCTCGTGGCGCACGCACGAGCAGCGCGGGCCGACCGTGCTCGCCTCCGGCCGCGGTGCGTGGCTGACCGATGCACAAGGGCATGAACTGCTCGACGCCTTCGCCGGCCTCTGGTGCGTCAACGTGGGCTACGGCCAGGAGAGCGTGGTGCAAGCCGCAGCCGAGCAGATGCGCCGCCTGCCCTACGCCACGGGCTACTTCCACTTCAGCAGTGAACCCGCCATCCGCCTCGCCGACAAGCTCGTGCAGATCACGCCGCGCTCGCTCAATCATGTGTACCTCACGCTTGGCGGGTCCGAGGCGGTGGATGCGGCGGTGCGCTTCATCGTCCAGTACTTCAATGCCATCGGGAAACCCTCGAAGAAGCATTTCATTTCGCTGGAGCGCGGGTATCACGGCAGTTCGTCGACCGGTGCGGGGCTGACGGCGCTGCCGGCGTTCCACCGTGGCTTTGACCTGCCGCTGCCGACGCAGCATTACATTCCGTCACCCAACCCCTACCGTGCGGCCGACCCGACGGATGCGCAAGGCATCATCGCGGCCTCGGTGGCGGCACTGCGCGCCAAGGTGGCCGAGCTGGGCGCCGACAACGTCGCCGCGTTCTTCTGCGAACCCATCCAGGGCTCGGGCGGCGTGATCGTGCCGCCCAAAGGTTGGCTCAAGGCCATGCGCGACGCCACGCGCGAGCTCGGCATTCTGTTTGTCGTGGATGAAGTCATCACGGGCTTTGGCCGCACCGGCCCGATGTTCGCGTGCGAAGCCGAAGGCGTCGAACCCGACATCATGACCATGGCCAAGGGCCTGACCGCCGGCTATGTGCCGATGGGCGCGACGTTGATCTCCGACGCCATCTACGCCGGCATTGCCGACGGCGCGCCCGCAGGCGCACCCATCGGCCACGGTGCCACCTATTCGGCGCACCCCGTGAGTGCCGCCGTGGCACTGGAAGTCCTGCGCCTGTACGAAGAGGGCGGCATCCTCGCCAACGGCCAACGCGGCGCGGCCAGCTTTGGCGCAGGGTTGGATGCGCTGTTGGCCCATCCGCTGGTGGGCGATTCGCGCCACCGCGGCCTGCTCGGCGCGCTCGAACTCGTGAGTGACAAGGCCACCAAGCGTGGCTTTGATACGGCACTTGGCCTGCCCAACCTGATTGCCTCGGCTGCGTATCGCAACGGCCTGGTGTTCCGGGCGTTTGGCGACAACATCCTGGGCTTTGCACCGGCACTGACCTTTACCGAAGACGAATTCGCGCAGCTGTTTGCACGCCTGAAGACCACGCTCGACGACGTGCTGGCCATGCCGGCCGTACGCGCGGCCCTCAGCTGACGCCACAACGACGCAACAACCTGACACAAGAGACGCTGGCTGCCGCAGAATCGATCCATCTTCCACGCACGCGCCACCGCCATGACCGAAGCCCTCAAGATCGATCGTCTAGACCTGCGCATCCTCGCCCAACTGCAGAAAAACGGGCGCATGACCAACGTGGACCTGGCCGATGCCGTGGGCCTGTCGCCCAGCCCATGCCTGATCCGCGTCAAGCGCCTGGAGCAGGCCGGCTACATCTCCGGCTATGGCGCACACATCCGGCTGGAAAAGCTGGGCGACACGCTCACGGTGTTTACCGAAGTCACGCTGTCGGATCACCACCGCGAGACCTTCGTGCGCTTTGAAGCCGCCATCCGCGAGGTGGACGAGGTGCTCGAATGCCATCTGCTCTCGGGCGGCTACGACTACCTGCTGCGCTTCATCACGCGGGGCGTCAATCACTACCAGGAAGTGATCGAAGGCCTGCTGGAACGCAACATCGGCATTGCCAAGTACTTCAGCTACATCGTTATCAAATCGCCGTTCATCAAAACGCACTGCCCGATCGAACGGTTGTTCCCCAATCAACGCTGACGTCCGTCGAACCCACCCGCATGACAACCGCCCTGATGCTGCACCGCGCCGATGGCGCCCCCCTCTCAACCGCGTTCCGGCAAGCTGCCCTGAGCCCGAACGACCCCTTCGCGCCAGAACGCGAGATTGCCTGGGAGGGCCCGCGCGCCATGAGCGCCGGGCGCGTCAGCTTTGTTGGCGAACGGGATGTCGCAAGTTTTCCGCATACGGAGACGCTTGTTGTTGTGGAGGGCGAGCTCACACTGACCGCGCCGGGCTCGGCGCCGCACGTGAGCGGAGCCGGTTCCGGCGCGGTGATCGCATCTGGAACCGCCGTGCGCATCGAGGCCGCTGCCGGCGTTCGATTCGTGTTCTGCGCCCAAGCGGGCAATACAGCCACAACGCCGGCACTCATCCCGCTGCACGCGGATGCGGACTTCAAGCCGTCTGGCGGCCCCGCTCCAGAAGTGTTGATTGGGCCAGCCCCGCAGTGCCGCAGCGACAACGTCTTCACCGACGAGACAACGCAATACCGTGCAGGCACCTGGGACTCAACGCCCTACCACCGTGTCGTTCGCCCACATCCGGTCAACGAGTTCATGGTTGTGCTGGATGGCGGTGTGCGATTCGCCAGCCCCGATGACGCAGACGGCAGCGCGCTGTCCGTGCGCACGGGCGATGCCATCTTCGTGCCGCAAGGCGCCGCCATCGGGTGGGAGAGCACGGCGCGCGTCGCCAAGTTCTACGTGGTGCAAAACGCGCAGGCCTAGGCCCCAGAAAAAGAGAGCGAGGAAAGCGATTTATGTCTCAGCCGTTGCGCCTGATCGAGGGCGCCTCTTCCCTGCCCGCGCAAGCCGATGTCGTCGTGATCGGCGGCGGGATCATCGGCGTCTTTGCCGCGTACTACCTGGCCCGGCGCGGCATGTCGGTTGCCGTGGTCGAGAAGGGCCGCATCGGGGCCGAACAGTCGAGCCGCAACTGGGGCTGGTGCCGCCAGCAGAACCGCGATGCGCGCGAGTTGCCGATGGCCACCAAAAGCCTCGAGCTGTGGGAACAGTTTGCCGCCGACACCGGTGAGGACACGGGTTTCCGCCGCTGCGGCCTGCTCTATCTCAGCAACGATGAAGACGAGATCGCGCGCTGGGCAAAGTGGCGCGATTTCGCGAGAACGGCCGGGGTGACCACGCACATGCTCAGCAGCGATGAAGCCTCCGAGCGGGGCCGGCTGACCGGTCGCCCGTGGAAGGGCGGCGTGTTCTCCCCTAGCGACGGCACGGCGGACCCGGCCAAGGCGGCACCCGCTGTGGCCGCTGCGCTGATGAAACTCGGCGGCACCGTGCACCAGAACTGCGCCGCGCGCGGCATTGAAGTCGCGGGCGGGCGCGTCAGCGGTGTTGTCACGGAGGCCGGCACCATCAAGACCCGCACCGCGGTGTTTGCCGGTGGCGCGTGGGCATCGTCGTTCTGCCGCCAATTGGGCATTCGCTTTCCGCAAGCGACTGTGCGCCAGTCCATCGTGCGCGTGACCGGGGTGGCTGAGCCGGTGCCCGACGCCCTGCATACGGCGCGCGTGTCCATCACCCGCCGCAGCGACGGCAGCTACAACCTCGCCATCAGCGGACGCGGGCGCGTAGACCCGACGGCGCAGTTGCTGCGCTTCTCGCCGCAGTTTCTGCCGATGTTCGCCAAGCGCTGGCGCAATGTGTTCCCGGGCGGATTGGAAGGCATTCGTGCTGGGCACGAAACCCTCGCGCGGTGGCGGCTCGATGCACCCACGCCCATGGAGCGCATGCGCATCCTCGACCCACGGCCCGATGCGGCGGCCGTTCGGCAAACCTATAACCGCGCCGTCGAACTGCTGCCGGTGCTCGGCCAGGCGGGCATCGCCAATGCGTGGGCTGGTTTTGTGGACAACACGCCGGACGGCGTGCCTGGCATCGGCGAAGTGCCGGAAGTCCCCGGGTTCATCCTGGCCGCAGGCTTCTCGGGCCACGGGTTCGGTATTGGCCCCGGCGCGGGCCATCTGATTGCCGATCTGGTGACGGGCGACAAGCCGATCTTCGACCCTGCGCCCTATCACCCCGCGCGCTTCAAGCAGTCGGCCTGGGGCAAGGTGGCGGATTTCTAACGGATGAACATGGCTGCCGTTCAAGAGCCTGATGGAACGGCAGCCAGCGCGAGGCGCGCAACTTCGCAGAACCAGCGGACACCGAGCGGCAGCGCATCGTCGTTGAAGTCGTAGCAGGGGTGGTGCAACGGATACTCGCCATCGGGGCCAGCATCCGCACGACCTTGGCCGAGCCAGAGATAGGCACCCGGCTTCTGCTGCAGCATGAAGGCGAAATCTTCCGAAGTGAACGCCGCGCGAGGCGCCATCTGCGCCTGCAGGCCGATCGCTTGGGCCGCCTCCAACGCGAGCGCCGCTTCGGCTGGCGTGTTGATGGTGGCGGGGTAATAGCGGCGGTAGTTCACCTCCACCTGCGTGCCGCTGGCGAGCGCAACGCCGTTGGCCGTATCGCGCAACGCGGCCTCGATGCGGTCTTGCGATGCGGCATCGAAGCTGCGTACCGTGCCGGTGATGCGCACCTCGGCCGGCAGCACGTTATGACTGTGCCCACCCTCGATGCGGGTGACGGACAGCACCGCCGATTCGCTCGGATCAATGCGGCGCGACACGATGGTGTGCAACTGCGCCACCAACTGACTGGCCGCGAGGATGGCATCTGGCGTGTGATGCGGCTGCGCGGCATGCCCGCCGCGCCCGCGCAGGGTGATGTCGAACCGGTCCGCCGCCGCCATGATCGGGCCTGGGCGCGTTTGTGCGTGCCCCAGTGGCAAGTCCGGCCAGTTATGCAGCGCATAGACGCTGTCGCATGGGAAGCGCTCGAACAGGCCGTCTTCGATCATGCGGCGTGCACCGGCCTGGCCCTCTTCCGCAGGCTGGAAGATGAAGTGCACCGTGCCCTCAACACCCGTGCGCGCAAGCTGGCGCGCGGCGCCAATCAGCATGCTGGTGTGCCCGTCATGCCCGCAGCCATGATGCTTGCCCTGCACGCGGCTCGCGTGCGAAGACCGGCCCAGCTCCACCATCGGCAACGCATCCATGTCGGCGCGCAGCGCAACGCTGCGGGTGCTCTGCCCACCGCGTAACGTGCCCACCACGCCGGTGCCGCCAATACCCCCCTCCACCACCAAGCCCAGCACACGCAGCGACTGCGCCACGATGCTGGCCGTGCGGTGTTCCTCGTAGGCCAACTCTGGGTTCGCATGCAAGTCACGGCGCAGCGCGACGAGGTCCGGCAGCAGATCGGCTACCGGTTCGGCAATCGCATTCGGCTTCACTTGCCGGCCTCCACCGCATCGGCCAGTTGCGCCAGGGTGTGGAAGTGGTAGTCGGGCACGGTATGTTCGGATTCGATGGTGCCGCCCGAATCTTTCATGCCGTGGCGGCGCTCGATCCAGCAGGTGGTGATACCCAGGCGCTTGGCAATGCCGATGTCGTGGTACTGGCTCTGCGCCACGTGCAGGTTGTCGGCTTGTTTGAAGCCCCAGGCGCCTTCATAGCGGCCACGTGCGTAGGCGAAGTAGCGCGCATCGGGCTTTTCGCACAGGGCATCGTCGCAGCTGATCAGCATGTCAAACGGCGAGCCCAGCGTGCGCTGAAAATGTTCCAGCGCCCACGACTGCGCGTTCGTCATAGTGACGAGTTTGAAGTGCTTGCTCAACCGCTGCAGCGCCTCAGCTGAATCCGGAAACGCCGGCCATTCGGCCACGGAATCGCGAAAGCCGCGCGCCAGTGCATCGCTATCGGGCAGGCCAAGCCGTTGCGCCACGAAGTGCCAGCACGGCACGAGATCATCCGGATACCACTCGGTCTGGCCGCGCTTGCGTGCTGCGCGGTAGGCCGCCAGAAAGTCCTCGTCCGTGACCTTGCTGCCAGGCACGGCACGGCGCAGGTAGGCGAGCATGCCGCCCTCGAAGTCGATCAACGTCCCGACGACGTCGAAGGTCAGTACTTTGAAATCCCGAAGGGCCATACGCCTGCTCCTGAGTGGTTGGAGGCCAAGGTGAACGCGCGTGGCAAGCCACCCGCTGCATGGCATCAAGCTTAGAAGCAGCGGCGCAGACGATGCTACCGTTCACGCCGCACTGCACGGTAGCGAATTGCGTTTTGACCGGTCAATCGGCGTGATTGTTGGCGCGGTCGTCCATGCTGGTGAAATGGCCTTTGGTGCCCCGCTGTGCCCCGCCCACAGCCGCGATTGACGGCGGTCAATGGATTCAAAAATCCGCGCACACCACTCCTTGCAACCACAATATCTAGTGCTAGCCTTACCTACATACCACTATATGTAGGGGTTTTTATGGCATGCATGCAGATCACCAAACGCGACGGATCGCGGGTGGCCTTTGATGGGCAGAAGATCTATCGGGCCATTGCGGCGGCCGGCCAGGCCACCGGCGAATTCGACACGCAGGAAGCGCAGCGGCTAAGCCTGCATGTGGTCGATCAGCTGGGCGGCCTGGACTGCCCGGGCATTGAGGCCATCCAGAACCGTGTGGAAGAGACCCTGGTCGATGCGGGGTACTGGCGCACGGCACGCGCCTACATCGTCTACCGCGAACAACACGCACGCCTGCGCGCGCTCAAGCACACGCTGGTCGACGTGGAAAGCACGATGGACGAATACCTGCAACAGCGCGACTGGCGCGTCAATGCCAACGCCAACCAGGGCTACAGCCTGGGCGGGCTGATCCTGAACGTGGCGGGCAAGGTGACGGCCAACTACTGGCTCTCGCACGTGTACAGCGCGGAGGCCGGCACTGCGCACCGCGAAGGCGACATCCACATCCACGATCTCGACATGCTGTCGGGCTACTGCGCAGGGTGGTCGCTACGGCAGTTGCTGACCGAGGGTTTCAACGGTGTGCCGGGCAAGGTGGAAGCCACGCCGCCGCGTCATATGTCGGCAGCCATCGGGCAGATCGTGAACTTTCTTGGCACGCTGCAAAACGAGTGGGCCGGCGCGCAGGCGTTCAGCTCGTTCGATACGTACATGGCCCCGTTCGTGCGCCGTGACGCCATGTCATACGCCGCGGTCAAGCAAGCCATGCAGGAGCTGATCTACAACCTGAACGTGCCAAGCCGCTGGGGCACGCAAACGCCGTTCACCAACCTCACGTTCGACTGGATGTGTCCGGCCGACCTGCGCGAGCAGATTCCCTACATCGGCGGCGAAGAGATGCCCTTCACCTACGGCGATCTCCAACCCGAGATGGACATGATCAACCGCGCGTACATCGAAGTCATGATGGCGGGCGACGCCAAGGGCCGCGCGTTTACGTTTCCGATTCCCACGTACAACATCACGCCCGACTTCGAATGGGATCACCCGAACACCACGCTGCTGTTCGAGATGACGGCCAAATACGGGCTGCCGTATTTCCAGAACTTCCTCAACTCCGATCTGGAGCCGCACATGGTGCGCTCGATGTGCTGCCGCTTGCAGCTCGACCTGCGCGAACTGCTCAAGCGCGGCAACGGGTTGTTTGGCTCGGCCGAGCAGACGGGGTCGATTGGCGTGGTGACCATCAACTGCGCGCGCCTGGGCTACCTGCATGCCGGCGATGAAGCGGCGCTGCTGGCGCGGCTCGACACGCTGCTGGCACTGGGTCGTGATGTGCTGGAGGTCAAGCGTAAATTCGTACAGCGGTTGATCGACCAGGGGTTGTACCCCTACACGCGCCGCTACCTGGGCACGCTGCGCAACCACTTCAGCACGCTGGGCGTGAACGGCATCAACGAGATGGTGCGCAACTTCACGCGCGATGCGGAGGACATCACCACGCCCGCCGGCCACGCCATGGCAGTGCGCCTGCTCGACCATGTACGCCAGCGCATCACCGAGTTCCAGGAGGCGACGGGCCACCTGTACAACCTCGAAGCCACACCCGCCGAGGGCACGACCTACCGCTTTGCGCGGGAAGACCGCAAGCGCTGGCCTGGCATCCTGCAGGCCGGCACCACCGATCAGCCGTACTACACCAACTCCAGCCAGTTGCCCGTCGGCTACACCGACGACCCATTCGAGGCGTTGGCCCGCCAGGAAACGCTGCAAAGCAAATACACCGGCGGCACGGTGCTGCATCTGTACATGAACGAGGCGATCTCGTCGCCGCAGGCCTGCAAGCAACTCGTGCGGCGTGCGCTGGCGAACTTCCGCTTGCCGTACATCACCATCACCCCCACGTTTTCGATCTGCCCGAAGCACGGCTACCTGTCTGGCCACCACGCCTTTTGCCCGAAGTGCGATGCCGAATTGCTGGCCAAGCAGCCGCAAGGCAAGTGTGGTTGCGCCACGCCAAACACCACGGCCGGCACCTCCGATTCTTCCACCCCGCTTCATCACGAAGGAGCACCTGTATGAGCACACTCACCCAAGCCGCTGCATCCGCTGCACCTGCCGCTTCCGTCATGCAACTCGACGACAGCCAACGCACCCGCTGTGAAGTCTGGACCCGCGTGATGGGTTATCACCGGCCGGTCAGCTCGTTCAACATCGGCAAGCAAGGGGAATTCCGTGAACGCCGCTTCTTTGTTGAAGAACGCGCCCACTGACCCGGCATCCTGCCTGCCCCCGGCCATTGGCGGCCTGACGCCGTTTTCCAGCGTCGATTGGCCGGGGCAACTCGCAGCGGTCGTGTTCGTGGCGGGTTGCCCGTGGCGCTGCCACTACTGCCATAACCCGCACCTGCAGACGCGCGCACGCGCGCTGGAGTGGCGCGATGTCCACATGTTTCTGCAGCAGCGTGCGGGTCTGCTCGATGCGGTGGTGTTTTCCGGCGGCGAGCCGTTGAGCGAACCGCGTCTTCCGCAGTTGATGCAGGAAGCGCGCGCACTCGGCTTCAAGATTGGGCTCCATACCGGCGGCATCTATCCGGCCCGCATGGCCGAGGTGCTGCCCCTGGTGGACTGGGTGGGCCTCGACATCAAGACCACCGCGCCGCGCTATGACGCACTCACCGGCCGGCGCGGCAGCGCTGCACCCGTTGATGCCTGCCTTGATCTGCTGTTGCAACACGGCTGTGCATTCGAGTGCCGCACCACATGGCATCCGGATTGGCTGCCCGAACCTGAACTCCTTGCGCTCGCGCAAAACCTCAGCAGGCGCGGCGTGAAACACTACGCACTACAAGCCTATCGAAGTGCCCCCGGAACCCTGGCCACCACGTTGCCCAGCGAACACACGCAACGGGCGTTGGCCGCCTGCTTTACTTCTTTTTCGTGCCGGTGACACACCATGCAAGAAACCCTCGATATCGGCAGCCTGCTCAAGCACGCTCCGCTGTTCCAGGACTTTGACGCCGACGACCTCGCCGTGCTCGCACGCGATTGTCAGGCGCAACGCGTTGCGCGACACGCGTTCGTCTTTAACCGGGGCGATCACGCCGATGGCTTCTATGTGGTGGTCGTCGGCGCCGTCAAACTCGTACTGCCCGGCCCGCATGGCCATCGCAAGGTGATCGAATTCTTTGGGCCCGGCCAGTGCTTTGGCGAGCCCTTCATGTTCATCAACCGGCCGTACGCAGCGGATGCCCAGGCCATGGAAGACAGCCTGCTGATTCACATTGGCAAATCCGCCATCGACGCTGCGCTGGACGTGCATCCGCATCTGGCACGGCAGATGTTGTCGGGCCTGTCTGCGCGCCTGCACACGCTGATGTGCGACATCGAAACCGTCAAGCTGCAAAGCGCAAATGAACGGCTGATCAGCTATCTGCTGTCGCTGCCACGCAAGTTTGATCGCACGCGCTTTCCGTGCAGCAAGAGCCTTGTTGCATCCAAGCTCGGGCTGGCACCGGCCACGCTCTCGCGCGTGCTGCGGCAGCTGATTCGGGAAGGGCTGATCCGGGTGGAAGGGCGTGAAGTCGTCATCCCCAGCGCCATGGCGCTGCAACGGCAGTTGCATGTCGGGTGAGACGGGGGGAAAGGCGACGCTGCGTCAAGCAGGAATGAAGCAGGGTCGCCGCAGTTCAATCTGAGGGGACGGAAACGGCAGCCAGCGCAGCGGTGGCACTGTCCGCATCGATCTTCTGCTGCAGGGCCACCACGGCTTCGTCCACAAGCGCGGTGGCAACGGCCAATTCCTCGTCGCCACAGTCGGCGTGATAGCGCTTTTTGGCGCCCAGTTGGTTGAGGACCAGATGCACATCGGCGGTCACGCCAGCCGTCGCCAGGCATGCCTTCACACATGCCAGCGCGCAGCCATCGAGTGCAAGGATCGGCCGCCCGCTGCGCGCGGTCTTGACGAGCGCGCGCACTCCACCGCCCACCCCACTAATGCATGACATCTCCGCCCTGCCGGCACGGTCGAGATCCACCGCCAGACGGTTGGCAGCCTGTGCCACGCTCGAACACCCCGAGCATGCATAAACCAGCGGCAACACGCGTGAAGACATGGCCGCCTCCTTAGCGTGATTGCCAACGTGCCAGCCACGCGGGCCGCGCCGCCGCATCCAGCCAGTTCTTGACGATGAGGCCCAGCTCGGTATCGCCCGCAATCTTGAGGCGGCGCTGGAAGAACAACGTATCCGCATCGGCCGTGCCACGAATGAGCGCCACAAAATCACCCACGCCCGCACGCAGTTCCAGTTCGGGCGCTGGCCCCGACAGCATGTGGAATGCCCCGCCGTGGCAACGGAAGCACGCACGCAACCCCAGGTCGTCCACCGTGATGGCGAAGCGCCGGCCCTCAAGCTCGGGCGGTGGCGTCAGCCATGACAGGCGCCGCGCAAGATCGAGCCCCATCACAAATGGCAGCGAGGTCACCGGTTCCGGCAACTGGCGTGCAAGGCGCACAAGCAAGGCTGGTGGGCGCAGCGTCATTGCGGGGTCTCCATCCAGTCAATGCCGGATCGGCCATGCCAATACCCGTTGCAGCGGCCGATGCCCTCTGGCGGTTGCACCGCTGCAGCGGGCAAACCCTGGCGCTGCGCATCCAACGCGGCCACGGCTTCCAGCGTACCGCTCGATTGCGGACTCACGCGCAGGACCTTCACACCCAGCGCCGACAATGCAGGCGCCTGATCCAGCATGTCGAGGCACTGTCCCGACTGCGTCTGGATGCCGTTGATGGCCAAAAACTCCTGCCCTTCACGCGTGCGCACGGCCAAGCCATCGGGGTGCTCGATACAGCGAAAGCCGCAGTCGTCCTTGTTGAGGCGGAAATGCCGTGCCGTAAAACAGCGTGCGGAGAATGCCAGGGGCAGACGGCCCCACACCATGGTTTCGATCTCCAGGGCATCGGGCTTTTCGCGCATCAGCTCGGCCAGCGTGGCCTGGCTCATTTCCAGCGGCATCACCGCACGGATCGCCCCCAGGCCCGCGAGCCATGCAAGCGTGGCACCGTGGTAGCCATTGCAGTGCGGGCCGGCCACAAACGCGCGCCCACCCAACAGCCGCACCGCGCCCAGTTCGCCGGCCTCCACCAACCAGTCGTCTTGCTGGCAGAGCTTGCGCAGGGCTTGAGCCTCGGCACTGGTTTCAATGAGCGTGCGTGTGGATAGCGCCACTGTTTTGCCGGCGTCGCGCAGCATGGCAGCCAGTGCCAGCCAGTCTTCGGTGCGCAGCTCATGGCGGCGGCTGCAAACGGTCTCGCCCAGGTAGACGATATCGACTGGGCTGGCTGCCACGTCGGCGTAGAAATCGAATGTGTGTTGACGAGGCCAGTAGTACAGCAGCGGCCCCAGCGAAATTTGGTAGGACATGATGTGCGGAAGAGAAAAAGCCGGAAGCCTATTTCCAGGGACGATCAAAGGCGCCCTGCGTGACGTGTGCACCCTCCGCGTGCCGCACCAGCGCGGCTTGCCAATCGGGGCGGGCCGAGAAGCGCGTCGGGTCCGCCTGCGCGGCGTCCAGCGCGGCGCGCAGCGTACCGACCACTTGCGCCACGTAGGCGGGGCTACGCTGGCGCCCTTCGATCTTGATGGCCGACACACCCATGCTCAACAGCCGTGGCAACAGGCTCAGCGCGTTGAGGCTGGTGGGCTCTTCCAGCACGTGGTCGACTTCCCCATCGACCAGAAAGCGGCCTTTGCACAGCGTTGGATACCCCGCCGCTTCACCCGGCGCGTACTGGTCGATCATGATGTTGTTCAGGCGTGCGTCGAGCTTGCCGTCGCGCTCCATCCAGCGCACCGCATGCGCGGGTGAACACACGCCCTTGTTGTTGGGCGAATCGCCCGTGGCATACGACGACAGCAGGCAACGCCCCTCGGCCATCACGCATAGGCTGCCAAAGCCGAACACCTCGATCTGCACCGAGGTCTGCCGGATCACGCGTTCGATTTCCGTGAGGGTCAGCACGCGCGGCAGCACCGCCCGGTGAATGCCGAACTGCTCGCGCATCAACTCAATGGCATCGGCATGCGTGGCCGAGCCCTGCACGGACAGATGCAGCCGCAAGTCGGGGTACCGGTCTCGCGCATAGGCCATCAAACCCGGGTCGGCCAGGATCACGGCGTCGGCGCCGAGCATGTAGGCGGCATCGATGGCCATGCGCCATTCAATGCCACGGCCCGCCTGCGGAAACGTGTTGATGGCAAACAGCACCTGGCGCCCTTTCTGGTGCGCGAGTTCAACGCCGGTGCGGATGTCCGCCTCGGTAAAGTTCAGCCCCGCAAAGTTGCGTGCGTTGGTGGCGTTCTTCAGGCCGAGGTAGACGGTATCGGCCCCGGCATCCACGGCGGCCTTGAGTGCTGCCAGGCTACCGGCCGGAGCCACCAGTTCGATGGTGGGAGAGGTCTGTGTCATGGCGGGAGTCTGCGACTTGTCCGCCAGTGGGGTTTTGCGTTCGGTCAATCACGCGCAAACAGCCGGCGCACACGACGGAACGTCCAGAGCGCGCAGCCCAGCTGGAGGCCCAGCCAGCCTTGCGACACGGCAAACAGCAGGCCCGCCGGCATGGCCATCGCCCCTGGCTGCACGGGCACGAGCAGCAACACCAGCCACGCCAGCAGCAGCACGCGGGCATGCCAGTGCTGCTGCCGCTCGCCAATCAAGGTCTGCATGGCTGGCAGCCGGATATGCCGGGGCACGCGCCGGCGCAAATGCATCCACACCATAAAGGGGATGATCTTGCCCAACATGGCGTTGATGGGCAGCACACCACCGCCCACCAGGGCGAGCACGCCCATCCACCAGGCAACAGGCCAATCCGCCGGCAGCCAACGTGCGGTCAGGCCGAGCACAGCCACCAGCAACCACGCGCCCGTTGCCCCCAGCCACAGGGGCCAGCCCGGATCGTGCCGGCGGCGCGCGTGACAGACCGCGCTCACCTCCGCCGCCGAGAGCACGCCCAACGCCAGCCACGCCAACGTCTGCCAGAACACAGCGTCACCTACCCAGCCGATCACGCTCCCGAACAGCAACGGCACCCACAACCACCCCGGCATCAGCCGATGCCAGCGTTCCGGCAGCCGCCGGGATTGCCAGAACATCGGCAGCACGGTCGAGGCCACACCGGCCAGCAACGTCGCCAGCCAACCGCCGAGCCCCCAGCCCACGTGCAAGTCCAACAGCGCCCGCGGCGGTGCGAACATCCCCAGCCCCAGCACCGTGCCGAGGGCGGCGCCACTGGCCAGCGTCACCAGCAGCGGCCAACCAATCCGACGCAACGTGCGTACGGTGCCGTGCGTGGCGTCGGCCTTGCGGACCTGCAAACCCGCCAGCACCAACAGTACCGCCGGAATGGCCAACAACGGCGCGCCAAACCACGCCGCCAGCGCAAAGGCAATGCGCCCGCCACTCAGGAAACCCGTCGCCAACGCCACCGCCGTCGCCGCACAAGTTGCAGCCACGCACGGAGACACCCAGCGCGCCCCCGGCACCGGCACGCCGGCCACGACGGGAAACAACTGAAACAGCGCACCCAACATGGCCGGCAGCAACGTCCCCACCGCCAAGAGATGCACCAGCGCGAGCGAAAGCGGCGCAAAGCGATCCGGCACGCCGTCGAGCGGCCCGAACGCCAGGAGCAAGCCGACGGCCATACCTGCCCACGGCACGGGCAACAGGCAACCGAACACCACGCCGGGCGAGGGCATGCGTTCGTAGAAAAGCGTTGGGGCAGTGGTGGGCATGCACGTTCAGGACAAGAGCCTCGACCCTAGCCCAAGCGTACGGGCACGAGCTTGATGTGCGTTAAGGCGTGAACAGCAACACAGCCCTGTCGAACGAACTAGCCCGATCGACCCGCATCGCGCAACACCGTCCTCCTCCAGCGGCGAATAGACGCCTTCCCATGGCCCGCCTACCCTGGCCTTGCCTATTCGAGTTGAGATTAAGCCTAGGGTCAGCCATGTCCTCCGCTACCGCCGCCACACCTGCCGCCTTACCGCAAACCGCTGTTGCACCGCGCGCTTACGCGGTGCTGGCGTCCAGCACCTTCGCCTTCACCATCTGCTTTGCGGTGTGGACGATGTTCGCCATTCTCGGGATTCCGCTGCAGAAGCAGCTTGGGCTTTCGGAAACCGAATTCGGGTTGATTGCCTCCATGCCCGTGCTGACGGGCTCGCTTGTGCGCGTGCCCCTGGGCATGTGGACCGACCGATTTGGCGGGCGCATCGTGTTCTTCCTGCTGATGCTAGCCACCGTGGTGCCCATCTGGTTTGTTGCCGATGCCTCGCAGCTCTGGCAGTTCCTCGCGCTCGGCATGCTCGTGGGCCTGGCCGGCGGTTCGTTCTCGGTGGGCACGCCGTATGTGGCGCGCTGGTTTCCCAAGCGTCGCCAGGGCTTTGCGATGGGCATCTTCGGGGCCGGCAACGCGGGCGCGGCGCTCAACAAGTTCGTGGCACCCATGCTGATCGTGGCGGCCGGTTCGTGGACGGTGGTGCCGCGCGTGTATGCCGTGGCCATGCTCCTGACCGCGCTGCTGTTCTGGTTTGGATCCGCCACCAACCCGGCCCATGCCACGGGCAAATCGGTGTCGCTGCGCGCGCAGTTGCGCGAGATGCGCGACCCACGCGTCTGGCGCTACGCACAGTACTACTCCGTGGTATTCGGCGGTTATGTCGGGCTGTCGTTGTGGCTCACGCGCTATTACGTGTCGGAATACGGTTTCTCCATCAAGACCGCCGCCTTTCTGGCTGCCTGCTTCTCACTGCCGGGCGGTGTGCTGCGCGCGGTGGGCGGTTGGCTGTCAGATCGCTACGGCGCATACCGCACCACCTGGGCGGTGATGTGGGTGTGCTGGGTGGCGTTCTTCCTGCTGAGCTATCCGCCCACGCAATTCACCGTCAATACCACGCATGGTCCGCTGGGCTTTCATCTCGGGCTGTCGCCGGTGGTCTTCACCGGGCTGATGGCAGTGGTGGGCGTGGCCATGGCCATCGGCAAGGCCTCGGTCTTCAAGTTCATCTCGAATGATTTCACCGACAACATCGGTGCGGTCTCGGGCGCGGTAGGCCTGGCGGGCGGCCTGGCGGGCTTTGTGTTGCCGATCCTGTTCGGGCTGCTGGTGGATCTGACCGGCATCCATTCGACCTGCTTCATGTTGCTGTACGGCACCGTATGCGTGAGCCTGGTGTGGATGCACTTCAGCTTCCGCGCCGAGGGCCGGGCCGCTGCCGCCAACACCACCAATGCCGATGCCGCGCTCTCACAGCGCGCCTGATCCCTGTTTGCTGGAGCTCATCATGACTTCAAACGTCCTTACCCACTGGGAGCCGGAGAACCCTTCGTTCTGGCGCGCCACGGGCCAATCCGTGGCCTACCGCAACCTGTGGATCTCGATTCCCGCCCTGATGATCGCGTTCGCGGTCTGGTCCTTGTGGAGCGTGGTGGTGGTCAACCTCGACAAGGCCGGCTTTGCCCTGAGCAAGAACCAGATGTTCTGGCTGACGGCGCTACCTGCACTGTCGGGCGCCACCCTGCGCATCTTCTACTCGTTCCTGGTGCCCATCTTCGGCGGGCGGCGATGGACGGCGCTGTCCACGGCCAGTCTGCTAATTCCCGCACTGGGCATGGGCTTTGCACTGCGTGATCCGCAGACGAGCTACCCCACACTGCTGGTGCTGGCGCTGCTGTGCGGCCTGGGCGGCGGCAACTTCAGCTCGTCGATGGCCAACATCAGCTTTTTCTTCCCAAAGCAGAAGAAGGGCTTGGCGACCGGGCTCAACGCAGGCATCGGCAACCTCGGGGTATCGGTGGTGCAGTTCGTCACCCCGCTGGTGATCTCTGTCGGCATGTTCGGGGCGCTGGGCGGCGACGCGCAAACCTACACGGCAGGCGGTGTCGAACGCAGCCTGTGGTTGCAGAATGCTGGCTTCCTGTGGGTGCCGTTCATCGTGGTGGCCACGCTGGCGGCATGGTTCGGCATGCACGACATTGCCGATGCCAAGGCTTCGTTTGCCGATCAGGCCGTGATCTTCAAGCGCACGCACAACTGGCTGATGTGCCTGCTGTATGTGGGCACCTTCGGCTCGTTCATCGGCTTCTCGGCCGGGCTGGCGCTGCTGACCAAGTCGCAGTTTCCGAACGTCAATCCCACGACCTACGTCTTTCTCGGGCCGCTGGCCGGCGCGCTGACACGGCCCCTGGGTGGGTGGATCTCCGACAAGGTGGGCGGTGCACGCGTCACGCTGTGGACGTTCGCCGGCATGATCGCCGCCGTGGTGGGCGTGTTGACGTGCCTGCCTGCGGAAGGCATCCCGGGCAGCTTTGCCGGCTTTCTCGCCATGTTCATCGTGCTGTTTGCGCTGGCTGGTATCGGCAACGGATCGACTTTCCGCATGATCCCGATCATCTTCCTGACGCAGCACCAGCGTGCGGCCAAAGGCAAGGATGAAGCCGCGCAACGCCAGGCCGTGCAGGATGCCGGCAAGGAATCAGCCGCCGTGCTCGGCTTTACCGGTGCGATCGGGGCCTACGGCGGGTTCTTCATTCCGAAAAGCTTCGGTACTTCACTGGAGCTGACGGGCTCGGTCAACGCTGCGCTGTACTGCTTCATAGCGTTTTATGTGCTGTGCCTGCTGGTGACGTGGGCAGTGTATGCCCGTCGGAATGCGCCGATGCCGTGCTAGGCCACTGAAGAATCCGGTGAACCGTTGCCGTCGATAGGCTCGGCGGCGACGGTGGTTTGCGCAGCCAGGTAACGGCCGGGCCGGTGGTTCAGCGCAATGCTGAGGTTCAGCGTCACCGCTCCCACCAACGAAGCCGCCAACGCTGTCGGGCTGACCACAAACAGCGACGCCAGCACGATCCCCACATCCACCGCCATCTGAAACTTACCGGCCCGCACGCCATATCGGTCCTGCAAGTACAGCGCGACGATATTGACGCCGCCCAGGCTGGCTTGGTGGCGGAACAGCACGATCAGCCCCACGCCCATCAACGTACCGCCGATGGCGCCGGCGTACAGCGGGTTCAGCGTATCCAGATGCACGAAGTGCGCGTGCAGCTCGCTCAACCACGACACAAGCGCCACCGCGCAGAACGTCTTGCACGTAAAGCGCCAGCCCATGCGGCGCACCGCCAGGTAGTAGAACGGCAGGTTGATGGTGAAGAACACCACGCCGAACGGTAGCGCCGTGGCGTAGTGGATCAAAAAAGCCACGCCGGCCGTGCCGCCGGAGATCAACCCGCCCTGCTTGAACAGCGTGATGCCAAGCGACACGAACAGCGTGCCGGTGACGATGGCCAGCACGTCTTCAAGCGGGCTATGCCGTGCAGGGGTGGACAGCTTGTCGGGGGCGTTCATGAGAGGCGCCTTGCGGATACCGTTGACACGGCGCTGACTATGGCGCCAGTCCACCACCGGCTTCCTTGATCCAGGCCAAGCGCAGGTCAAACAACCGGGCACGTTGCGCGAGCGCCGCATCTGGTCGGCATAGTTCTTCCGGCGGAGGCGCGGGGCGCCGGCCTCCCTCCATTGCCGTGCGCAGGCAGGTCGGCTGATGAATGGGCGCGGCCGGTGGCAATCCATACAGTGGTGGCATCCCTGCAATCGCTGCACGCCTGGCTGACTGGCGTGCACGTCATTCCGCCATGAGCCACTTTCTCGATCGCCTGAAATTCCTCACCCACGTCCGGTCGACCTTTGCCGACGGGCACGGCGCCGTCGTCAATGAAGACCGCCGCTGGGAAGACGGTTACCGCAGCCGCTGGCAGCACGACAAGATCGTGCGCTCCACGCATGGCGTGAACTGCACCGGTTCCTGCTCGTGGAAGGTCTATGTGAAGAACGGCCTGATCACGTGGGAAACCCAGCAGACCGACTACCCCCGCACCCGCCCGGACCTGCCCAACCACGAACCACGCGGCTGCCCGCGCGGCGCGTCGTACAGCTGGTACGTCTATTCCGCCCAGCGCGTGAAGACGCCGCTTATCCGCGGCCGGTTGATGGCGATGTGGCGTGAGGCACGCAAGACCATGGACCCCGTCGCCGCGTGGGAATCCATCAGCCAGAACCCTGAGAAAGCCCAGCGCTACAAGAGCGTGCGCGGCCAGGGCGGCTTCGTGCGTGCCGACTGGGATACCGCCACCGAGATCATCGCCGCCGCCAACGCCTACACCATCAAGCGCTATGGCCCGGACCGCGTGGTGGGCTTTTCGCCCATCCCGGCCATGTCGATGGTCAGCTACGCCGCCGGCGCGCGCTACCTGAGCCTGATCGGCGGCGTATGCCTGTCGTTCTATGACTGGTACTGCGACCTGCCGCCCGCCAGCCCGCAGGTGTGGGGCGAACAGACCGACGTGCCCGAATCGGCCGACTGGTACAACTCGACCTACCTGATGGTGTGGGGCTCCAACGTGCCGCAAACACGCACGCCGGATGCGCACTTCTACACCGAGGTCCGCTACAAGGGCACCAAGACCGTGGCTATTTCGTCCGACTACGGCGAGATGGTCAAGTTTGGCGACATCTGGCTCGCGCCCAAGCAGGGCACCGACGCGGCGCTTGCCATGGCGATGGGCCACGTGGTGCTCAAGGAATTCCACACCACAGGCAAGTCCGCCTACTTCCGCGATTACGTCAAGCAGTACACCGACATGCCGATGCTGGTGATGCTGCGCGCCACCGACGGCGGCAGTTACGCTGCAGACCACTTCCTGCGCGCCTCGCACCTCGCGGGCAACCACGGTGAGGCGAACAACCCCGAATGGAAGACACTGCTGATCGACGAGCCGACGGGCCGCCTTGTGGTGCCCAACGGCGCGATCGGCCTGCGCTGGAACGAAGCGCAGCACAACGATGGCGCCCAGGTCGGCCGCTGGAACCTCGAACTCAAGGATGCCGCCGACGGATCGGCGATCGACCCGCTGCTTTCGCTCGTGGGCACGCATGACGAGGTGGTAGACGTCAGCTTCCCTTACTTTGGCGGCGAGCACGACGCGATGCTCAAGCGCCGCGTACCGGCCAAGCGTGTCACGCTGGCTGACGGCACCACGGCGTACGTCGCCACCGTGTACGACCTGCAACTGGCCAACTACGGCGTCGACCAAGGCCTGGGCGGCCCGAACGTGGCCGCCAGCTTTGACGACGATGTGCCCTACACCCCGGCCTGGCAAGAGAAGCACACCGGTGTGCCACGCAAGCAGGTGATCCAGGTCGCGCGCGAGTTTGCCGACAACGCGGATCGCACGCATGGCAAGAGCATGGTCATCGTTGGGGCCGCGCTGAACCACTGGTACCACAACGACATGATCTACCGCGGCATCATCAACCTGCTGATGATGTGCGGCTGCATTGGCCAAAGCGGCGGCGGCTGGGCGCACTACGTGGGGCAAGAGAAGCTGCGGCCGCAGTTCGGTTGGGCTCCGCTGGCCTTCGGGCTGGACTGGTCGCGGCCGCCGCGCCAGATGAACGGCACCTCGTTCTTCTACAGCCACACCAGCCAATGGCGCCACGAGAAGTTGTCGGTGGACGAAATCCTCTCCCCCACCGCAGACCACGCACGCTATGCCGGCCAATCATTGGTGGACCTGAACGCCAAGAGCGAGCGCATGGGCTGGCTGCCTTCTGCGCCGCAGCTCAACGCCAATCCGCTGGATGTGACGGACGCGGCGAAGGCCGCCGGTCAAGAACCCATCGCCTACACCGTCGATCAGCTCAAGCGCGGCAACCTGCGCTTCGCCTGCGAAGACCCGGACCACCCGGACAACTTCCCGCGCAACATGTTTGTCTGGCGCTCGAACATTCTCGGCAGCTCGGGCAAGGGGCATGAGTACTTCCTGAAGTACCTGCTCGGCACGCAGAACGCGCTGTTCAGCGATGAAGCCGCCGCCATCAAGCCGACCGAAGTGGAAGTACGCGAGGCCGCAGAAGGCAAGCTCGATCTGTTGACGGTGCTGGACTTCCGCATGAGTACGACGTGCCTGTACGGCGACATCGTGCTACCGACTGCCACGTGGTACGAGAAGGACGACCTGAACACGTCCGACATGCACCCGTTCATCCATCCGCTGTCGGAAGCGGTGCACCCGCTGTGGGAGTCCAAGACCGACTGGGAGATCTACAAGGCCATCGCGAAGAAGTTCACGGAGATTGCCGGCCCGCTGCTCGGCACGCGTCACGACCTGGTGTGCACGCCGCTGATGCACGACACCCCGGGCGAACTCGGCCAGCCGTTCGAGCCGAAGGATTGGAAGCACGGCGAGTGCGACCTGATCCCGGGCAAGACAGCGCCGGCCATGACCGTGGTCGAGCGCAACTACGCCGACATCTATCGCAAGTTCACGTCGGTCGGCCCGCTGCTGGATAAGCTGGGCAACGGCGGCAAGGGCATCAACTGGAACACCGAACACGAGGTGCACGAGCTGGCTGGCCTGACCCACAAGGTCACGGCGCCCGGCGTGAGCCAGGGCCGTCCGCGCCTGGAAACCGCCACCGATGCGGCAGAGATGATCCTCACCTTTGCGCCGGAAACCAACGGCCACGTTGCTGTGAAGGCGTGGGATGCGCTGTCCAAGATCACCGGGCGCGACCACACGCACCTGGCCGTGGGCCGCGAGCACGACAAGATCCGCTTCCGAGACGTGCAGGCACAGCCGCGCAAGATCATCTCCGCGCCGACGTGGTCGGGGCTGGAGTCTGAAGAGGTCAGCTACAACGCCGGCTACACCAACGTGCACGAGCTGATTCCCTGGCGCACGCTCACGGGCCGCCAGCAGTTCTACCAAGACCACCGCTGGATGCTCGACTTTGGCGAAGGCGCATGTCTGTACAAACCGCCCATCGACACCAAGACCGTGGCGCCAATGCTCGGCAAGCACAGCAATGGCAACCCGGAGCTCGTGCTGAACTGGATCACGCCGCATCAGAAGTGGGGCATCCACTCCACGTATTCCGACAACCTGCGCATGCTGACGCTCTCGCGCGGTGGCCCGCACGTGTGGGTGTCCGAAGCCGAGGCCAAGGCCGCCGGCCTGCGCGACAACGACTGGGTGGAAGTCTTCAACGTCAACGGCACGCTGACCGCACGGCTGGTGGTGAGCCAACGCGTGCCGCGCGGCATGTGTCTGATGTACCACGCACAGGAAAAGATCGTGAACGTACCGGGCGCCGAGACCAGCGGCATGCGCGGCGGCATCCACAACTCCGTCACGCGCACCGTCACCAAGCCGACGCACATGATTGGCGGCTACGCGCAGCAGGCTTACGGCTTCAACTACTACGGCACCGTGGGCAGCAACCGTGATGAATACGTGATCGTGCGCAAGATGCAGCGCGTCGATTGGATGGAAGAACCCCTGGCCGAAACCCTTCCGGGAGCCTCGCAATGAAAATCCGTGCCCAGGTGGCCATGGTCCTGAATCTGGACAAGTGCATTGGCTGCCATACCTGCTCCGTGACGTGCAAGAACGTCTGGACCTCGCGCGACGGCGTGGAATACGCCTGGTTCAACAATGTCGAAACCAAGCCCGGTGTCGGCTACCCCAAGCAGTGGGAAAACCAGGACAAATGGCAAGGCGGCTGGCAGCGCCACCCCGACGGCAAGCTCACGCCGCGCCAGGGCGGCAAGCTGAAGATCCTCGCCAACCTGTTCGCCAACCCGAACCTGCCGCAGATCGACGACTACTACGAGCCCTTCACCTACGACTACGCGCATCTGCAAAATGCGCCGCTGTCGCAAACGCCGCCCACCGCGCGGCCGGTCTCGGCCATCACCGGCAAGACCATGGAGAAGATCGAATGGGGCCCGAACTGGGAGGACGACCTGGGTGGCGAGTTTGAATCGCGCGGCCGGGATCAACTGTTTGAAAACATTCAGAAGGAGATGTACTCGACCTTCGAGAACACCTTCATGATGTACTTGCCGCGCCTGTGCGAGCACTGCCTGAACCCGACCTGCGTGGCTTCGTGCCCCTCGGGCTCGGTGTACAAGCGGGAAGAAGACGGCATCGTGCTGGTCGATCAGGACAAGTGCCGCGGCTGGCGCATGTGCGTGTCGGGCTGCCCATACAAGAAGATCTATTTCAACTGGCAGAGCGGCAAGGCCGAGAAGTGCACCTTCTGCTTCCCGCGCATTGAATCCGGTCAGCCGACCGTGTGCTCGGAAACCTGCGTGGGCCGCATCCGCTATCTGGGCGTGATGCTGTATGACGCAGACCGCATCGAAGCGGCCGCCAGCATGGAGGACACCAAGGATCTCTACAACGCCCAGCTTGACGTGTTTCTTGACCCGCATGATCCGGCCATTCAAGCCGAAGCGCAGCGGCAGGGTATCGCGCAGAGCTGGCTGGATGCCGCCATCAAATCGCCGGTCTACAAGATGGCCTGCGAGTGGAAAGTCGCCTTTCCGCTGCACCCGGAGTACCGCACGCTGCCGATGGTCTGGTACATCCCGCCGCTCTCGCCGATCCAGTCGGCGGCGGAATCCGGCGTGATGGGCATGGATGGCGTGATCCCCGATGTGAAGAGTCTGCGTATTCCCGTGCAATACCTCGCCAATCTGCTCACCGCCGGCAACGAAGCGCCGGTCGTCAGCGCGCTGGAGCGCATGCTGGCCATGCGTGCCTACAAGCGCGCGCAGACCGTACACAACGTGCAAGACCTCGATGTGCTCCGCCAAGTTGGCCTCACGCCCGAGCAGGTGGAAGACATGTACCAAATCATGGCCATCGCCAACTATGAAGACCGCTTCGTCATCCCCGCTTCGCACAAGGAGATGACGCAGGACAGCTTTGACGAGAAAGGCGCATGCGGCTTCAGCTTCGGCAACGGCTGCTCGGGCGGCGTGTCCGAAGGCACATTCTTCGGCCGCAAGAAGGCCAGCGTATCGACCATCAGCATGCCGGTCTCGCGCAAGAAGAGCGCGGCCTGATGCCATGACACAGGAGAACCTGATGACCACGCCCTCGATGTACCACGTGCTCTCCGCCCTGCTCACCTACCCCGAGCCGGAGTTGCTGGACGCCCTGCCCGAACTCGATCAGGCATTGCGTGCCACGCCCGCCACCCGCAAGCGATTGACACCGCTACTGAACACGCTGCGCGATACCGACCTGATCACGCTGCAGGAACACTACGTTGCCACGTTCGACCGCAACCCCTCGCACGCATTGCACTTGTTCGAGCACGTGCACGGCGAGAGCCGCGACCGTGGCCAAGCCATGGTCGACCTGATCGAGGAGTACCGGAAATACGGCGTCGAACCCGCAGACAATGAACTGCCCGACTACGTGCCGCTGTTCCTGGAGGTCCTTGGGCACATGGAGCAAACCGGACATGGCGCCGAAGCCGCCGTCCTGCTGGGCGACGCCATCCACGTCCTGGCGGCCATTGGCGAGCGGCTCACGCGCGACGGTACGGCCTACGCCGGCATCTTCGATGTCTTGTTGACGCTCTCCGACGTGCAACCACAGCCGCTGACCGAACCGCCCGTCCGCGACATGGATGAAGCCATGGAGCACTTCGGCCCCGGCGCGGATGGCGTCGAGCCGCTGCTGCGTCCGTCGCTGTCTGCCGAGCAGCCGGTGCAGTTTCACCCGCGCAGGCCGACACCCGCACAACCTTCCTCTCATGGGAGCCTGACATGACGATGCTCAACACCCTGCTCTTCGGCATCTACCCGTATATGGCCGGCACGATCTTCCTGCTGGGCAGCCTGCTGCGCTTCGAGCGCGAGCAATACACCTGGAAGAGCGACAGCTCGCAGCTGCTGCACACCGGCACACTGCGCCTGGGCAACCTGCTGTTCCACGTGGGCATTCTTGGCCTGTTTTTCGGGCACCTTGCCGGCTTGCTGACCCCGGTTGCGGTGTGGGACGCCCTGGGCGTGCCGCACAGCGTCAAGCAACTGGTGGCCATGACGGCTGGCGGCATTCTGGGCAGCCTGTGCCTGATCGGGTTGCTGCTGCTGATCTATCGACGCCTGTCGAACCCGCGCGTCCGCGCCGTCACGCGCCGTGGCGACAAGCTGCTGCTCACCTGGCTGCTCGTCACGCTGCTGCTGGGACTGACGACCATCTTCACTTCGGCCGGTCACCTGGACGGCCATGTGATGGTGCTGCTGATGACCTGGGCCCAGCACATCGTCACCCTGCAAGCCGACGCCTCTGGCTACGTGGCTGACGTGCCGCTCATCTTCAAGCTGCATCTGTTCATGGGGATGACGCTGTTCCTGATCTTCCCGTTCACGCGGCTGGTGCATGTGTGGAGCGGGCTGGCGTCCGTCACCTATGTGAGCCGTGCCTGGCAACTGGTGCGGAGCCGCTGACATGCTGATGCGAACTCACGAGCCCGCCGTCTTCGGTATCACGGGCAGATCGGGCAGCGGCAAGACGACGCTGATTGAAGCGCTGCTGCCGCTTCTGCGTGCGCGGGGGCTGCGCGTCAACGTAATCAAGCACAGCCACCACGTGCTCGCGCTGGAACCCCCAGGCAAAGACAGCGCCCGCGTGCGCGCAGCCGGGGCCAGCGAAGTCATGGTGGCCTCGCCCTACCACTACGCCATCGTCCACACCCTGCACGACACGCCCGAGCCCACGCTTGCGGAACTGCTGGCACGCATGAGCCCGGCCGACATCACGCTGGTGGAGGGCTTCCGCCGCGAGCCGATCCCGCGTATCGAGGTGCACCGCCCCGCACTCGGCAAGCCGCCGATGTACCCAGGAGACGACAGCATCCTCGCCGTTGCGACCGACCAGCCGCTGGATTTGGACCGGACGCGCCTGTTTCTTGATCGGCCGCAAGGCGTGGCGGACTTCATCTGCCAGATACTCGAAGTTGAATTGCAGCCAACGTAGCCCACCCCAGCGCCACCCCGACTCGACACCGAGCGAGCGGAGGATGGTCGGGCTCCCTGGGCTCCCTGGGCTCCCCGGTCTCCTTCACGCCCCCGACCATGAACGCGCTTCCTGCCTCGCTTCCGGCCATGCCGCCCATGCGGCATCGGCTTTCGACACGCATTGTCTCGGTGTCGCTTGCAGCGCTGATGCTGGTGCTGGCCATGATCGGCGGCACACTGTGGTTATCGTGGCAGCTCGAGGGCGCCGGCGCAGCCATCAACGACACTGGCAGCCTGCGCATGCGCGCCAGCCAGATCGGCGTGGCCATCATGGAAGCGCGCAATGGCCATGCCGACATGCTCCAGCCGCAAGTCGACCACTTGGACGCCACGCTGGAGGCGCTCCACAAAGGCGACGCACAACGCCCGCTCTTTCTGCCGTCCGATACGGACATCCGCAATCAATTCAATGCCGTTGGCGTCGCCTGGCGCACGCAGTTGAAGCCGAGCATTGCCGCCGATATGACACTGCCGCCCGGCGCGCCGTCGGTCTACCTGTCCCATCTGCCCGATTTCATTACCCAGGCCGACCAGCTCGTGCGCATGATCGAGCAGAGCAATGCGCATAAGACCACCCTGCTGCGGCTGTCGCAATTTGCACTGGCGGTGATGGCCTGCGTGGGCACGCTGGCGATGATCTATCTGCTGTATCTCTGGATCATCCTGCCGGTGATGCGCCTACAGGAGGGGTTGCAGCGCGTGGCGGCGCATGAATTCACCACGCGCCTGACGGTGGAAACCCGTGATGAATTCGGGCTGCTGGCGGGCGGTTACAACCGCATGGCCGAAGAGCTGCAAGGGCTGTACGCCGACCTCGCATCGCGCGTGGCGCAGAAAACCGAACAGCTGGCTGCACAGAACCGCGAGCTGGCCGCGTTGTATGACATCACCGCATTTCTCAATGTCTCGTCCGACATCGATGCGCTGTGCCAGGGCTTTCTGCGTCGCGTGGTCGAGCAGTTTGGCGCGGCGGGCGGCAGCATCCGCGTCATGGATCCAGATGGCGAACGCTTGCACCTGGTTGCCACCGTGGGCCTGCCCGCCCATCTGGAAGAGGCCGAGCAATGCATACGCACCGATACCTGCCTGTGCGGGCAAGCCACGCAGCAAGAGGTGGTGCTGGTGCACGACTTCCGCCGCACGCCGCGTGACGGCGGCACGCAAACCGCCCTACCTTGCCAGCGTGAGGGCTACACCACCGTCGCCGTGTTCCGCATCATGACGCAGCAGGCCGTGCTGGGTACGTTCTCGCTGCACCTGCGTGAGGGCCGGCAGCTTCCGGCCAATGACCTCCGCGTGCTCGAAACGCTGGGCCAGCACCTGGGCATTGCGCTGGAGAACCTGCGCCTGCAGGCCAAGGCCACGCAGCTGGCCGTGGTGGAAGAACGCAACCTTGTCGCGCAGGGGCTGCATGACAGCATTGCGCAGGGGCTCAACTTCCTGAACCTGCAAGTGCAGATGCTCGACGCCGCCGTGCGCGACGCCAACCTGGCAGAAGCGCGCGAGATCGTGCCACTGCTGCGCTGCGGCGTGGAAGAGAGTTATCAGGATGTGCGCGAGTTGCTGGTGAACTTCCGCTCCAAGCTGGAGAGCGGCGAGCTGCGTCCCGAAGTGGAGCAAACCCTCGCGCGCTTTGCCCGGCAGACCGGCATCGTGCCATCGCTGCGCTATCAGGAAGACGGGGGGGCACCCTTGCCGGCGGACCAGCAGTTGCAAGTTCTCTTCATCTTGCAAGAGGCGCTCTCGAACGTGCGCAAGCACGCCATGGCCAGCCGGGTGGATGTGACCATCACCAACGGCCGCGACTTTGAACTGCGCGTGCAAGACGATGGGCGTGGCTATGACGCCCGTGAAGTTGCCGAACGCAATCAGGCCCACGTCGGCCTGAACATCATGCGCGAGCGCGCTGCCTACCTGCAGGCGCAGCTGGAATTGCAAAGCCGCCCCGGCCACGGCGCCTCCGTCACGCTGAGGCTGCGCGAACCGCAGCGCCAAGCCGCCTGATCCCGCCGCACCCAATCACGCCACCGCGCCCCATCACCATGCCCATTCGCATCCTGCTCATCGACGACCACACGCTGTTCCGCTCCGGCATTCGATTGCTTTTACAGCGCCAGCCAGACTTCGAGGTGGTAGACGAAGCCGCCGACGGGCTGGAGGGCATCAAACTGGCCAAGCGGCATCAGCCTGACGTGATCCTGCTCGACCTGAATATGCCGGGGCTGTCCGGGTTGGAAACGCTTCAGCTGCTGGTGCAGGACTTGCCCGATGCCGCCGTCGTCGTACTGACGGTGTCGGAAGAAGCCGACGAGTTGAAAGCCGCATTGCGCGATGGTGCCCGCGGCTACCTGCTCAAGAACATTGAGGCGGAAACCCTGGTGGCCGGCGTGCGCCGCGCCGCAGCGGGCGAGCCGGTCATCTCAGACAGCATGACGGCCAAGCTGGTCGCCCATTTCCGCGCGCCCGAGAAGGCGCCGGCCGCAACCACGCCAGCCCCCGACCGGCTCACCCCGCGCGAGCGCGAGATCGTTCAGGGTCTGGCGCGCGGCGAGAGCAACAAGGAAATCGCCCGCACGCTGGATGTTGCGGAGAGCACCGTCAAGATCCACGTGCAGAACGTGCTCAAGAAGCTCAACCTGACCAGCCGGGTGCAGGTGGCCGTCTATGCCGTGGAGCATGGGCTGAATGCGGCGGATTGACAGCGGGGACCGTGGGTAGCGCCACCGGCTAAGCGTGCAACCGGCGCGCATGGCTGGGCGCGCACCCAAACTGCGCTCGATACGCCTTTCTGAAATGGCATTGCGAATGGAAGCCGCAGAAGGCGAGCCAATGGCATTGGTGCGTGCTTTTGCGTGCCACGGGCTTGCCCGGCGCAGCGAGAATTGTTGAGCTTTTGAGGTGGCGGCGGCCCCACAATCGATGCAGCGTCCCGCTTGGCGGCGTGGGCGCGACATGTTGCAGCCCCTCTGAACCGCTGATGATCGATCCAAACGAGCTTGAGGCGTTGAACGTCTCGATCAACACCAACCTGGCCAATGTCTCAAAACTGGGTGCACGCGTTGTCGTATTGAGCCGCTTCATTGCCGCCGCCTTTCCACACATACCGGCCAGCGAATGCGCCGCCATTGAGCAGGCCTTCCGGCGTGAGATCAACAACGCCATGTCGTTGACGAGCGACGAGCCCGTACCGGGCGTCTACGAAGAAGCGCTGCTCCACGAGGTCAACCTGCTGATTGCCGCGCTGAAACAGCGTGCGCAAATGCCGCAGTAAGCCGGGGCCATCACCACGCTGACGCGGCAGGCTGGGGGCCAAACCGCTGCCGGATCAAGGCCGATGGGTAACGGTAGTTCCAGCGCAGTTCTGTGCCGGCCGCCACGGGCTCGGTGGTGAAAAACGCGCGGATGGAGAAACGCCGCCCGCAGCGTGACGTGGCTCCGAACACGGCAGCTTCCATGTTGTAGCCCGCCTCGGCCTGCCGATCCGGTGCGTCGCCCGTGTAGTCGAACACCGTATTGGCCATCGCCAGGATGTTCTCGCCATCCACCCACGATTCGATGCCGTCCGCCGTGGTGGACAGCACGAACGCGTCTTCGGTGCACGTGTAGTACGTGGCCGGCGTCATCAGGCGACCGCCGTACACGCCCACGCATTCGCCCGCTGCAATATCCCGCACGGCAAACATGCCGCGCTCGCCCACGAGGGCGCGTTCGCGCGCGTCGCGCAGGTCTTCAGTGCACATAGGCCGGCACAGCAGCTTACGGTGGTAGAGCGCGCCACGAGCGTCTGGCGCGGCATCGGCCTGCAGATAGGGCCAGACCGCATCGGCCGGGTAGCTGCGCTGGCTGCCGGCCGGATGACCGGCTTCGGCAAGCGTATGGATGACGATCGGCTCGCCGGCCGCATCCCGAAACGGATAGCGCATGTCCACCTCGGGCGAATACGGCAACCGTGCAATCGCGTGCGTACGCTTGAACACGGCAACCTGCTCGTGCAGCGCGCGCACGCAGCGCATGACAGCCTCGTCGTCCAGCTCTTTGGCGGCAAACTGCAGAATCTCGGATTTCAGCGTCTGCACGACCGCGTAGAGAGCCTCGTGCCGGGCCGCGAGCTCAGCTACCTCGGCGGCCTGGTGAATGCACTGGTCAATGCGCGCAATCAGCGCGTCTGCAGAAGTCGATGCGGACGAAGACATGGGCCAATCGAGAGTCGAGAGAAAAAGCGACGTACGCCGCCTAGCATTCACCATAACGGCTGCGCTCCGGGCCGCAGAGCCCACATACGAAGCCAGCCATCACCCGGCGAAGTACAGCACGGGCGACCAAGCCCTAGCGACCGAGCTGCGACCGGTAGCTCGCTTCGGCACTGGCGTAGTCGGGCATTTCGTTGTGATAGCGCGCGCGATCGTCTTCAGCCTGGTGGATCATGTGCAGCTCCTGCGCAGTCAATGCACGCGGCTGCACGCGCACGGCCTGCGATGCACGACGGGTGGCGTTGGGCTGTGCCGTCGGGCGTTGCGCCAGGTGGTCGGCGTAGGCCTGCTGATAGTTCGGCATCTCACCGTGATAACGGGCGCGGTCATCTTCTGCACGACGGATCTGCTCACGCTCGTGGTGACTCAGCACGGGCACCTCGACGCGCTGCATGCGCGGCGGGGCCGATGCCGCGCGCGGGGGCGACGGATTGCGGCGCGCCAAGTAGCTGGCGTAGTCCGCCCGCGCCTGACCGTAGTCGGCGTGTGCGTGGCCGTGGTACGCCGCTTCCTTCTCAGCATCGTGCTCGAAGTCTTGCAGTGTCAGTTCGGGTTCCGCTTGCATACGCACGGGCTGCGGCTTAGCGGCAGCCGGACGAGCGTACTGCGGCGCGTGCGTATGAGCCGCTTGCGCGGGTGCCGATTGGCGAGGACGGAGCGCCGCCAACCCCTCGAAATCCTTGAAAGACAGCTTGGCCGGCTGCGGCGGCTGCTTCTGTGCGAGCGGCTGCTGTCCCTGCACGAGCGGCTGCTGTCTCTGCGCGAGCGGCTGCTGTCTCTGCATGAGCGGTTGCTGCCTCTGCGCCAGCGGTTGCTGTCTTTGCGTGAGCGGTTGCTGCCTCTGCATGAGCGGCTGCTGTCGCTGCGCCAGCGGTTGCTGCTTCTGCATGGGCGGCTGTTGTCTTTGCGCCACCGGTTGCTGCTTGTGCATGAGCGGTTGCTGGCGCGGTCTCTGCACGCTGGGCTGGAGGCCTGCCGCAAACTGCTGCAGATTGGCGTCACGCGTGCGGGTGTCCTTGATGCTCAGGATCACCTGCATCTGCTGCAGCAGCTTGATCGTCTGCGCGGGCGGCAGCTGCGCGACATGGCGGTCGAGCAGCTCCATGGTTTCGATCGGCTTGCGCCACGCACGCTTTCCGCCCTCGGTAGGCAGATGTTCGATTTGGCTCAGCACCCGATTGCGATGATGCTGAATGGAGATCGGGCTGCCCTGCATGCCGTGTCCGGGCGTGCGTACCGAATGCGGCTTGGCGGCAGTGGCAGCCGGTGCCGGCTGCCGCGCGGCCACACTGACCTGCGCTGTGCGCAACGGCGCCTTGCCCACGCTGCGCGGACTGGCGCCCAGCTCGGCCAACGTACCTTGGCGCGACCGGGCAGCGCGTCCGTTCGGCTGCTGTTGTGGCGCTACGTTCTCTTTGTCGGCCGTGCTGCGGCGATGCGGTCCGATGGCAGGTTGGAGCCCGATCCGATAGTTGCCCATGATGTGTCGTTTGCAGGTTGAAAACCGCCATTCAGAGCGCTCGGTTGGCACACGGCGTTGTGGGCCATGCTAGCCTTGCCCACCATGAGGCACGTCGCCACAGCCGAAGAGCGATCGCGTCAGCCGAAGTCACTGATCGCACCCCATGACCCTGCCCACGGGGAGCGAGCGTCCACACAACACAGACCCTACGGCGAGGCTCGGCAACGCATGCCATTCCAGATCGTTTTCGAACATCCGACTGCACGATGCCCGCTTTGCCCTCCCTGACATCCGTGGCCTTCGCCGTTCGTCGCCGTTCCCCCATCAGCGCCCCGCTCACCGCCCTGCTCATCGCCCTGTCCATCACGCGGCATGCTTACGGCCTGACAGAGGACGATCCGTACCGATTCCGTATCGAACGCGCGTCGCTCGAGCACGTGCTGATGGAGATCACGCGGGTGAGCGGGCACCAGGTCTCGTTCGCATCCAACCTCGTCAAGGACCGCATGGCTGGCCCCATTGAAGGCACCATGACAGCGGCAGAGGCCGCCCGGCGCGCCCTGCAGGACAGCGGGCTGGCTCTGGCCGCGTTGTCTGACGGCACGCTGACCGTAGTCCCCACAACAGCGGGCGCAGCAGGCACCGAGCCCCCGCCCAACATCGGCACGCTGCCGCCTGCTGTGGTGCATGGGGCCGCCGATCAAGGGTTCGCGGTGTTCTCCACGAGTGCCATCACGCGCATCGAAATGCCCATGACCAGCATGCCGCAAGCCATCAACACCATCACCAACGGCCTGCTGAGCAGCCAACGGCCACCATCGCTCACAGCCGCCCTGGCGCAAACCGGCGTCACCTCGGTGCTGACCGCGCCAACCGCGCCGCCGCTCTACGCCATCCGTGGCTTCATGACCGATACGATCTCGGTGGATGGGCTGCCCGACAAGCTCGCTTCCCTGCGCCCCATGGAAGCAGTAGAAGACATCAACGTGGTCAAGGGGCCGAACGCCGATGTGGCGGGCGTCACCATGGCAGGGGGCGCCATCAACGCCAACCTGAAAGCGCCAACAAAAACCACGCAGCGCAGCATCACCGTGGAGGTGGGCTCGCACGCAGAACGCAAAGTCGTGGCGGACCTGGCGGGGGCCATCGGTTCCAACGGCTTGTCCTACCGCGTGGTGGCGCTCAACGACACCACGGCCAACAGTGAAGGCGGCT
Organism: uncultured Ralstonia sp.; assembly: GCA_966433195.1. Classification (GTDB taxonomy): domain Bacteria; phylum Pseudomonadota; class Gammaproteobacteria; order Burkholderiales; family Burkholderiaceae; genus Ralstonia. The sequence goes on along the minus strand of CBJMVH010000022.1, from coordinate 3,111 downwards.
ACGCCGGCCACCGCGTCAGCTACGGGCACGGCGCGCTCGGCTGGCACGACAGCGCCACGGACATCACCGTGGGGGCGGAAAGCCTGTCCAGCCGGCAGCCGATTCAGCCGTCCACGTTTGCGTTGAACGGCGCTCCGGCACGCATTCCCGCGCAGAGTCCGCTCGGCAATGCGGACGACCGCATCGTGGGCAACGGCTCGCGTGTGTACTACACGGTCTCGCACAATCTGTCGGATGACTGGGCCGTACACTCGCGCGCCAGCTATGAATCCGTGTCGCAAGAGTCGGTGCAATGGCGCCTCGGGTCAGCGCCGGCCAACACCGTGCCGAACACCATGTTGGGCTTGGGCTATCGCACGGACAGCCACCTCTGGGCGCTTTCCAACGAATTGACCGGGGCCTTCTCGCAAGGCCCGCTGCGCCATACGCTCACACTCGGGTGGGACGAGCTTCACGAGCGCCAGGATATGCTCACGCCCGGTGGCTATTCGGTGGCTGCGCAAGACCCATTTGCGCCCGTACCGCTGCCGCCAGCGGTCTTCATTCCGGGCATGCCGCTGTCGCAAACGGTGCGGCAATCGATCTTCCGCGTGCGTGACCGCATCGCCATTGGCGATCGCTGGGAGGTGTCAGCTTCGGTTCGCGCGAACGACTACGTCGCCAAACTGCCGCACGCTCATCTGCAAGGGGTGGCATGGACGCCGGCCGCAGGCGTGCTCTACAAGCTGACACCGCACACGGCATGGTTTGCCAATTACTCACGCGGGTTCCAGATCAACACGGGTTACTTCTACAACGGCAGCGCCATGGACCCCGAGCGAAGCCGCCAACTGGAAACCGGCCTGCGCTGGGAGAACACCGCGCGCACGTTGACGGCACAGGCGGCGCTCTATCGCATCAACGCCAGCAATGTCAGCTTGGCCGATGTCTCGCATCCGGGCTACTACACCCAGATCACCGACCAGACCAGCCAGGGGCTGGAGCTATCCACGCAAGGCACGGTGGCTCCCGGTTGGGAGACTGCGTTGTGGCTGGCGCTATCTCGCGTGTCGGGCGCGCTGCCGGGCGGCGTTCTGCCGAGGACGCCCACGCGCGGCGGTTCATTGTGGACCACGTACACCGTGCAAAGCGGCGCACTCGCAGGCATGGGAGCAGGCCTGGGCATCAACGCGCAGAGCGGTGTCGATTCCTATGCCCCAACGCCCTACCGCCTGCCAGGCGCCGTACGCTTTGATGGCAGCCTGTTCTGGCACCAGAAGGCATGGCGGGTGGATCTGTTCGCGCGCAATGTCTTCAACGTACGCGCGTACGAAAACACGCTCACGGGCAACTTCATTCCGATCCTGTCTGGCCGCACGCTGGCGCTGCGCGTGGCGCACGATTTCTGAGCCCACGCGCAGCGGGTTAGTTGATCAGGTCCTTGGCGGCCTTGCTGCCCTCTTCCATGAGCTTGGCCTGCATGTTGGCGCGGTTGAGCACGTTCTGCATCTCCGCACTGCGGATCATGGTGTCTGCCTGCATCTGCATGATGCGCTCCATGCGCGAATCTGCATCCGCTTGCGTGCTGGGCAGGTTTGCGCGAGCGCGTTTTGCCTGGGGTTGCGCGGGGAGATCGTCGCCGGATTTCCGCATAGGCCGCTTGCCGCGCCCCGACAACGCACCCAGTTCCCCTTGCGCATGACGCGCCGTACGCTGCGGCGCCTGCGGTGTTTTTGCCGGCGACGTGCCGGGCGTGTCGGTGCGGCCGATATGGGTCTGGACACTCGGTCCACTGATCTTCGATGGCAATGGCATGACGGGTAGCGCGGGATCAATGACGCTTGCATGCTAGGCAGCCCATCACTGCCCCCCGTACGCCCGCACGAAGAGATGACGACCGGCACGAAGCGCGCGCGCCCGATTGCGCTCAACCCGCACAGCAGCGGCATTCCCGATGTCCTTCATTTCGCCCCAGCGATCAGCGCTTCGGCCCTTCCGGGTCGCATGACAGAGGACATTCACTAACGTTCCACCAAAGTCGCCCGACCTGCCATTTCGCCTTGCGAGTGGCTTGTCGGCACGCGGCTGCCCTGGGCTGCGCGGCCCGGCACGGGCAGAACGCGCTGGGCCATCCCGGCCCCGCGACCCGAACCGGAATCGGAAGCGATTGCCGTGCCGGCGTTTCTCTGGAGGCGTCGGTCAGGTGGCGTTTCTGTCCTCTCTGTATTGGCAGTGTCCAGCCAGCGGCCTGGCCAGCGCCAAGCATTACGCCTGCCCACTGAGGTGACCCATGAACATGAAAGTCCAAGACAACGCTTCACTCAATATCTCGACCCAGCTGCAGTTGGACCAAGCCAACAAGCAGCCGAACCAGGCAGAAAGCCCGCTGCAGCATCTCGTGCAAGACATCCTGAAGGTGATCGAAGCGATGCTGCGCAATGCCACTGCGCAAGGCGGCGCCAATGCGGGTGCCGGTGGTGGCTCGGGTGCTCCCGCCGGGGGCGGCGCCCAAGGTGCCGGCGGTGCGCATGGCCCGGCCGCCAACCAAGGTGCCCAGGGCTCACAAGGCTCCCAGGGCGCGCAGGGTACCAACAAGGGCCAGCAAGTGGGCGACGACAACGGCGACGACTCCAGCAGTCAAGACCCGATGCAAGCGCTCATGAAGCTGCTGGAAGACCTGCTGAAGTTCATGAAGCTCAGCGAGCAGATGCAGCACAAGCTCGACACGGGCGAAGGTCCAAAGGGCGTCGACGGTGCAAGCGGTGCCGGCGGCGGCAAGGGCCTCAACATGGACGACATGCTGCAGATGCTCGACGACGCGCTGCAACTGATGCAGCAACAGATGATGTCGAATGCCTTCGGTGGTGCTGGCGGCGCAGGCGGTGCTGACGGTGGCGCCGGTGCAGGCGGGGCCGGCGGTGCTGACGGTTCGGGTGGCGCCGATGCTTCGGGTGGCGCCGATGCTTCGGGCGGTGCCGACGCTTCAGGCGGTGCCGACGCTTCGGGCGGTGCCGACGCTTCGGGCGGTGCCAACGCTTCGGGCGGTGCTGACGCTTCGGGTGGCGCCGATGGTTCGAGCGGTGCTGACGCTTCGGGTGGCGCCGATGGTTCGAGCGGTGCTGACGCTTCGGG
>CBJMVH010000021.1:0-67030 GCA_966433195.1 uncultured Ralstonia sp. | reverse complement strand
CAGCACGCACCGGGCGCGGGCTTTTGAAATCGAAGCTTGATGCCGCATAGGCGGTAGGAGCGACCGTGCGCACGGCAGAGAACGAGGTCAACCCGCTTTCGGTGACACCACTCTTGCCCTGCCAGACCATCTGGCCGTCGCCATCAATCGGGCTCGCCTGCGTGCTGTCGCCACACAGCACCAGCGTGTGGCCGTCCTTGCGATGCTCGTACCAGTAGAGCCAGCCTTTGGCTTCCCAGCGACGGTGCAGGTAGTTGTAGTCGCTCTCGTCGTACTGACAGGCGTCGGTCATCGGCGCGTCGTCGCCCAGGGCCTTGGTCTTCCAGTCCTGCACGTCGTAGTCGCCGAAGATGCTGTCGGTCTGGTCCTCGACGCTCTTGCCGTGGAACAGGTAGTTGTCGCGGCGGTAGCGCAGGAACGCAAGCCACGGCAGCAACACCATGTCGTAGTACGAGAAACCGGCGTCGTTCTTGACGAAGCGGAAGTCGAACACGTAGCCGTTGAAGTAGCGTTGGCCGCCATCTTCACGCACCAGCTCGACTGTCACCATCTTGCCCATGACATCCTTCAGCGCGATGTCTGGGTTGTCGGAGAGCACCTCGACAGTGAAATGGAAATCGCGCGAGAGCCCTTCATAAGCTTCGAGCCGATTCGCCACCATCAGGGCACCGGCCGGCGCATCGTTGTGCGGAAACGATAGCCGCAGCAAACGTTGGTTCTGGCGCTGACCGCTTATCAGCGCTTGCAGCGCCTTGGCTGCTTCGAGCATGTTGGTCATATGGGTTCTCCAGGGTCTTGTATCAGGTGGCTCGCGGTGCGTGGTGGCAGATCACTGCTTGCCACTGGGCACTTGCCGTTGTGCCGTCGTTGGATCGTTCGGGCACGGCTGCGATAGCTCGACGGAAAGTCCCTGCCCATCGGGGGCTTTGACGACATCCCTCGGATACAGGCCCTTGGCGTTCTGAATGCAGCGGTCGGCGCCGCTACCAAGCAGACTGCGCAGCGCCGAGCCATTGCCCGCACGAGCCGCCCAGTGCAACGCTGTGTTGCCTTTGGAGTCTTGTGCATCCAGCTTCGCACCATGCGCGATGAGCGTATGAACCATGTCGTCCGCCGCTCCTCCTTCCGTTTCCTGATTGATGGCCAGCGACATCAGCGCGGTGATGCTAGTGCCCGGTAAGGCGTAGTCCCCGCGCGCCCCGTTCTTCAGAAGAATCTTGGCTGCGGCATACCTGCTAAGCGAGATCGCGATTTCCAGGGGCGGCATTGATGTGTCCCCTGGACCAGAATAGTTGGGGTCAGCTCCGGCTTGAACTACCTGCTCCACAGTCTCTGGTCTGCCCAATGCCGCAGCAAAGGCGAGCGGTGTGATTGCCATCCCGTCGAGCATCAGCACCTGATTTGGGTCCAGCCCACACCGAACCAGACGCGCTATATCGCCATGGCCAATGGCGTTAATGGCCTCGGCACTCGTTCCAGGCAGGCATGAACCCGCAGCGACAGAAACCGGGGTGGCCGAGAAGAGTGCGGCGGAGGTCGATACGAGAGCTATGCTCATGACGACTTTCATTTGGCTCGCTGCGCTGTGCGGAGCAGTTGTGCAATTTGGGATTGGCCGGCTCGCTGGGCGATGGACAGCGCGGTCTCACCCTTTGTATTTTTCAACTGAGAATCAGCGCCCCGGGCGAGCAGCAATTTCACCAACTCGACATTGCCCAGCTCGGCAGCGATATGGAGCGCCGTATCTCCGTTCATGCGAGCGTTGAGATCGAAATCGTGGTCACTTAGCAGGGTGACGAGTGTGACCGCAGACGCGAAATCTTCCGTGAGCGCGGCGGCAGGCACGAGATAGGGCTTCTGTGCAGGGCGAGGCAGTTTGGCACCGCGTTGCATCAAGAAGCAGGCTGCCGTTGCTTGTCCGTTCAGAACGGAAGCCTCAAGAGGTGTTTCACCGTTGCCGGCCGGCTTGTCACGCTGAGCCCCTTTCTCCAGTAGAACCTGTATCGCATTGACATTGCCCACCGATGCTGCCAGCGCCAGCAGGGTCGTCCTGGTCTTCCCCCGCAACTCATCGATGTGGCTTCCCGGCAGCATTTGCCGAAGGGTATTTCCGTCGTCGGTCGTGAGCACCAGACGCATGAACTCATCGTCGGGCATCCTGGGCGCGCGCGACGGCACGAAGGCTTTGACCGGCATCAGTTGGCAGGACGCTCGGACGGGCGCTGTCTGACCCGCCATGACAGACTCCGTACCGATCGTCGCCGCAAGCAGACCGAGAAGGATGATTGTTTTACGCATCACCGACCTCCCGAGGCGCGTTCCGCACCCGACTCAATCAACGCACGTGCCTGGTCGAATTCCGAGCGGGCCATCATGCCGCGTAACTCCAACGCTTCTTCGGGCGTCAAGATGCCTTTCTCGACAAGTTTTTTTCCTAGTCGCATGCCTTCAATGGCGGAAATACCTTTGAAGAAATCGGTATCGAGCGCACCAATCCCGAGGTCCAGCAGAGGGCTAAGTGTGCGCGTCACAGCGGCCGCTCTTGACGCCCGCACCGCCGCCCGCGACGTTTCCATCGCCTTGGCTGCATCCTTGGCCGCCTGCAGCGCCTTCGGGTCTTCGACCTTGGCGTACTGTCCCCACCGGGAATTGGAATAGGTGGTCGGCACCGGTTCTAGCAAGGTGCTGGATTTGGCACCGAGAACGTCGGCGTAAGGCCCCCAGCGGTCTCGCTTCATCATGTCCTTGACTGTGGTTTCAAGCCATTTCTCGATGCTGCCCGTCGCTTTGCCGGTCAGCAGGCCAATGCCGGCCGTGATGCTTTTCTCAGCGGCCTTGAGCCCGATCGCGGTGTCGCGCAGGGGACGGAATTGGGGGTACTTCTGCAGCTTCATCCATGTCTGCAGGTCTTCGCGCTGCAAGTCACGCATCACCTGCTCGAACTGCAGGGGGCGGTAGTTACGTAGGAACTCCAGATAGTCCAGGTAGTCCTTGATCTTGGGCCCGCGTTTCTGTGCCTCCTTAATGTACGTGACGGCGTCCTTGTGCGCTTTACGCGCTTCTTCATCGGCATTGCGATTGCCGGAAGACGACAGGACATCGACCTTGCCGGACGCGCTCGGCGGGAGATCGGAATAGGTAACTCGCCCGTTGGCGTCGGTCTGCTTGAAGATGCCGCTCATGATCAGGCGGCCTCCCGCGAAATGTACCGCGTGCGTGCAGATCGCCTAGCTTCCGCCAGCAGCAACTCGGTGATCGCATCAAAGGCGGCGAAGCGTGCCGCCTCGTCGGTGGGATACCCATCGCCCTTGCGGGCAGCAGCCCGCTGCGCCCCGATCCTGCGGACCTCGAACCGCCAAGCGTCTTCGTGGGCGTAGCTCAACACCAGATAACCATCGGCCTGCAGGCAAGCATAGCCGGCCTTATCCCGCCTCCAGGGGCGCTCCATCCAAGACAGCCGTTTCGCCGCACGGCTGCGCGGCGGCAGTCGCTGGTAGGAGGACGATGTGGGCGAGGCCTGGAGCAATTGCTTCGCACACAACGCATCAACACGCAAAACGCCGTCGTAGCTCGGGTGGCGCAGCAACTGTGCGGCTCCGCGAATGCTGGCGCAGCACCGCTGGCAAAAACCTCCGCTGCCTTCCTGGTGTGGCGCGGGTACGCGACTCCAGCCGCCCAGCGGTAGGTCGGCCGTGATCCACTTGCCGCGCTGCCAGAGAGCGGACCAATCCGGCTGCGGCTGTCGGGGCTGGCGGTTCGAGGTCATCCTTGCAAGGTGGGGGTGGGCTGCGGTGCGGGATGCTAGCGGGAAACCCGTGCAATTCTGACCGCTTTCGGAATGAAATTTATTTAAATCAGATATTCCATCAAATGCACGCGCCGCCAAGCGTATCGATAAACGAACTGCAGTAGCCCAATGCTAGGATTGCCCGCCAATTATTATCATTCTTTAATTATCTGGTTATTAACGTTCGATAACGCGGCGGCGTCGAGTTGTGTCCAAGGGGGACTGCGTAAGGTTCGACGAAAATGGCACTGCAGCAGGATGCAACGGCCATCAAACGGCCACGGATAGCGGCTTGCGACGGTGTACCAGTGCCTGACACAATCGCCTGGCATTCTCGCAGTTGGAGGCGCGCATTCTGATGCGTATCTCCTTGCTTTCTCAGCAAAACGATTGCGCGACAGATCAACTGCGCCGCGCGAGCAACACCGCTGCCAAGCCGGCGATCAGCGCAAGAAGCGCTACAACCACCCAGGTTCGCCAGTCCACGATCACCGACACCACCCCCTTGGTCAAACCGCAAAGCGCGCCGGCATCCCGTTTGAGCACCATGGCAAGCGCCATGATTCCCGCGAAGATGACCAGCAGGATGCCGGCGGCACGGCTTTGCGTTGACAGATCGTCGATTGACGTTCCAGATGAAGTGTCGCTGGCGAGAGGCGCATCGTGCCGTTTCGTGTCGTTCATGATTGCCAAATGGATCACTGCGCCTATCCTACCAAAATGGTAGTACGTTGTGGAGTCCGGACCCGGACCATCTTCGTCTTTATTCCTCTGGCCTACGAAGATGTCCGTACTTGCCCGACGGCTCAAGGAGGCGCGACAGCGCGCCGGACTCTCGCAAGAAAAACTTGGCATCGAGGCTGGCCTCGATCCGATGTCGGCCAGCACCCGTATGAACCGCTACGAACTCGGCAAGCGTGTGCCGGATCCGGACCTTGTCGAACGCATCGCGGCGGTGCTCAAGGTGCCGGCGGCATACTTCTACGCAATCCACGACGAGGAAGCGGCGCTGCTGCTCAAATTCCATCGCCTGCCAAAAAGCGACCGCACCAAGGTCATCGCACTGGTGGAATCGCTCAGCGGGTAGCTGTGGCATTGGGGGGCACTCCAACGCGAAACGTCACGCTGTCTATATCAAGAGCGCCGCTTCGGCCTCGCGCCGCGCGACCAGCCCGGGCAGCACCTTTCCGCCACCATGGACCCAGCGCCTCAGTTCATTGGCAACTGCAGGCCAATCCCGCTGATTGATCCGCCGCCGCAGCGTCGAGGTCTGCAGCCTCCCTGCCCCAAGGTTGAAGGTGAAATCCACGATGGCTGCGAGCCGTCCCTCCGGCTCGGTGGCAAGCACGGGGCAGCAACGCAGCGTGGCATTGAGCGCCGTCACGAGGTCCGCAGCCAGATAGGCTTCCGCCTGCGCCAGCGTGATGGGCGGATGGGCTTGATCGCAGAGATGGCCGTACCCGATCGTCCAGTACCCTGCTGGGCACACATACGGGTAGGCCCGGCCAGGATCGGCCTTCGGGACACGGTGGAATCCCTCGAAGTGCTTAGCCAGTTCGATGGCCGCCAGCGGTACGGTGGTCACGGCCGCACCCGGTCGAACACACGCCCCAGGAACCAGAAATTCAGCACACCGGCCCATAGCGCTTGATCTGCCTCGGTCCAGGCGTGAACCGTGGCCGCGCCCCACCCTGCCCCGGCGGTGACCGCGCCTGCGAACGCTGCGGTCTTGGCCGCGCAGTACAAGGCCATGAACCAGTAGGTGATCACAGGCCGCACAGTGATCGCCAACGCATCGACCCACGGCACCCCGGAGGTCTGCCCTTGCGCGGTGATGGAATCGCGCAACGCTTCGATGGCGCCGGTGTTCCACGCTGCATCGGCACTCGCGCCAATCTCGGTCATCCGCTGCGCACCGCGCAGCTTCTCGAACTCCAGCGCCTTGTCCTGCATCGCCAGCTCATGACCGCGCTCGCCCTTGCGATCGAGCCACTTCAGGATTTCCGGGGCTAGGCGGAACGCACCGCCCAGTAGGCCGCCCAGAAGGGTCTCGATCATCGGGCACCCCCGAATACTTCGAGCTTGATTACCGCCCCCGCGACCAGCGCCAACACGAGGCCGGTGGTGATCATCCGCACCGTGGTCTGCCAAGCGGTGCGCTTGGCTGCATTGAAGGCTTCCAGCAAGCTGCGCAGCTCGCGGACGTCGGTAGCGGCGTCATCACCGTCAAGGCCGACCTCGGCCAGTGCAGCACGCGCGCCGCGCTCGGCAACGCGCTCCAGCAGTTCCTCGAATTCGGCGCGCGGCATGGTCACCATGCCATCGGCCACCATCGGTGCATTCATTGACGTTCTCCAAAATGATGAAACCCGCCACGAGGGCGGGTTTCAGGTTGCAAAGCATTCGGGTTTAGATTTCGATCTCGACGGTCGGGAGCGTGGGAGCAGGACCGATGACCTCGGTCCCGCGCACGAACAGCCGGTCGCCTTGGGCGCCCTCCCCGATCACGCGAAGCAATCCGCCGCCGAGCAGTTCGACCGTGACGGTGCCATCACCGTGACGGGTCACCACCGTGCCGACCAGCAAGGGGGCATCCGGCAGCAAGTCCTGGAACTGCCGCCACAGGTTGGGCATCGGGTTCTCCTACAGGTAGTGGCGCTCGACCTCGATGGTCTGGCGCACGGTCAGGGATTCGTTCCACTCGGCGGCGATGCGGGTACCACGCACGAGGCCCCGCCAGTTCGAAGCACCTTCGCCGACGGCGATCAGCAACCCCGGATGCAGCAACCCGAGCGTCTCCAGCATGGGTAATTCCAGCGTGACCACCGCTTGCCGGCTGACGTCGGCCAGGATCGCCCGCCCGCGCTCACGGGCGGCATCGGCGTGGGTGATCAGCCCGTCGACAACGGTCGTTGCAAGGGCGTCACCCGCCGTGCCGGTCCGGACGACGTGCCCGGTGACGCCTTCGCGCTCGCCGCAGACGTACACCGCGTTGAAAGTCGGCTTTTCTTGCCAACGCAGGTTCAGGGTCTTGACCACATCGATGGGCAGAGTCCGGTCAGGCGCCTCCTTCGCCCAATTCCACGGCAGCACCGGATAGCGGGACTTGGCCACCAGCGTGCGCAGGCGCGGATGGGCGTTGACGTAACCACCTACGGCTTCGGTGATACGGCCGATCACCCCGATTGGGCTCAGGGATTGATAGCCCCAGCTCCCCGCCGGCACCAGCCAGTCGGGCAGTTGCCAATCGAGATGGAAGCCGGTCACCAGCCCCGCGCGTGAGAGTTCCTGCTCGGCCAGTTGCCGCGCGGTAAAGGGCGCTCCCGGCATGAAGGAGCGCTTAGACGCATAGGGTTCGGCCAGATAGGCGGCCGACGAACGGCCCCGGATGTTGAGGCTGGCCTGCCCAAACTCGCGTCGTACATCGAAGCCCTCGACCACCATCACCCAGGTCACGCCGTTGATGGTGATCTCGATCTCCACCGGCCCGGACGCGGTCGGCTCGACTAGCTCCAGCGCCGGGTATGGCAGGCTGGCTGAGAACCCCCATGCCCAGGAATCGGTATCGATGGAGAGTTGAAGGCTCCGGACAGGAATCGGCTCACGCCCCGGCAGCCGCACAACGTCAACGGCGTTGCTCACAAAATAGACCTTGAGAATCGGAACACTGAAACCGCCCTCACCGGGTTGCGGGCACGGGTGCGTGCCGAAGTCGAGCAGCAGTGACGGCCGCCACGCCAAGCCCTGCATGCGTGCGCGGCAGAGGAAATCGAGATCTGGGTTGTGCTTGGGGACAGGCGGCACCACGGGTGGCTCGTCCGGCAGATGTGACTCGCCGAAGCGCGGCTGGCGCGCAACCTGCCACGGCAGCGTCCAGCGCCCGGATCGCCAGACACCGGGGGCAAAGCCGAACCACCAGCGCCGCGCCTGGGGTACCCCCAGTTGCCAGTCCTGTGACAGGCGACGTGGGTGCTGCACCAGCCAGACGAAGCCGCTGGCAACATCTGCTGGGAAGCCGCTGCTCTCGCCCCAGGGCAGACCGAGCCGTTCGTGCCGGGGCGACAACGGATCGAAACGCTCGGTCGCGGCCCCCGCTACCTTCTCGGCGTCCTGCCACGGAATCCGGCTGGCGTCGCGGCTGCGGGCGTTGTCGCCACTGGCCGAGCGGGTGGTCTCGGCAGACGGGACCGTCGGCTTCCACAAGGAAGCCACCGCCGCCCGGTCACGCCCCGTCTCGCTCCAGCCGTCCTGCAGCACACTGGTCTGCCAGCGCGGCCGTTGCCAGGGCACCTTGCCACCGCCTTCGAGCTTGCGGCTCACTTGGTTGGTGTATCCGGCGCGGATGCGCACGGTGGGCGCCCCGAGCCGGATACGTAGCGCGGCGCTGATGGCCTCGGGAGCCGCCTCCTGCTGCAGGCCGAAGTCGAGATCGGTGGCGTTGCCGATCGGGGCCGTCCACGTCCCCTCGAAATCGAGATCGACCGTCACCGCGCTACTCGATGATTTCCGCCAGATTCACGTTCACAGAGCCCCCAGCAAACAGCTGCAGCGCTGACAACTCGACCTCCGCACCGCTGCCGGCAAGCCCCACGTCCAGATCCGCTACCCAGCGCCCATCGCTATCGGCGAGCCGCGACCACACGGCAATCCCTGAGCGCCGGCACAACGCCTCGCCGATCGGCGCAAAGACCAGTCGCCCACTATCCAAGCTCAGTACGCACGGCTTGGGCAGACGCAGTTCGACCAGCACGATCTGCTCGCTCAGTGCCTGCCCGATCACCGGGCGCGGGCCAGAATAGACCCGCAGCATGCCGCCGACCGTGCCCGCATCTAGCGCATTGCCGATCACCGCCAGCCGGCGGTTGCGGACCGGAATGGACAACGTGATCATGGGTAGACGGTGGGTTCGGCCCGCACCCAGTCGGCGATGACGGCGTTGAATTGCCGCACGTGGTCGTGTGCCAGCACGAAGTAGTCGCGGTCGGTGTCGAGGAAATCGAACCGATAGAAGCCATCCTTGCGCGACCAGGCCTCGGCGATCAGCAGCCCGGTCAGCACGTCGAACAGGCGCACCTTGCGCGCGGCGGGCGTACCTTCGATGCTGACCTTGCCCTGGACACGACCATTGCCCCAGAAGTCGCGGGGACGCGAGGACGGCAGTTCGCCGTGGCGGGTCGGCGAGACGCCCTCATGCGGGGCAGACACGCTGGAAGCCGGGCCTTCCCGCACTTGCGGACTCAACGGCCCTGCGTCGGTCCCGGCCTGATAGAGCACCGCGTTATAGAGAACGTACCGGGACGGCACGCCCGCGACAGCGCCCGGGGCAACCCGACTGGGGGCGCCGACCACCTTCGGGATTTCGCCGGCCATGGATCAGTCCCACGGACCGGTCAGGTCGAAGGCCAGGCGCGCGTTGCCGCCACTGGCACAGCCTCCAACAACGAGCAGTTCCCGCTGCGTCCCATCGATGACAAAACCTGGAAAACGCCACGGCTCTGGCGCCGGAATTGTCTGCAGAGGACACAGCAATCCCGGCAGGCGTCCACGTAACGATGGGCCGGTTTGTTCCTGGATCATCAGCGGCATCACATAGATGCCGTTGTCGGCGGGGTTCGGATAGGGAACCGCAGTCGCCCCAAGGCCCGTGCTCCCAGCGGGCGCTGGCGCACTGACCCATTGCGCGTTAATGCGCCCACCCAGTTGCGAGTAGCCACGCGCCAACCAGATGCCTGTATAGCCCACACCGGAGCCAACGGAGTACACGTTGTCGGTCACCTCGTTGTAGGCAGGCTCGTTCCAGTTGTAGCCAAGATCGTAGTAGCCGGCGATCAACGCACCATAGGCGTCTCCCGCCTTGAACGACGGGAAGTCTCCAAAGAAATATGGCACGTAGCGGTTCGGGTAACTCTCACTCCAGTTCACCGCCAGCCAGAAGCGTTTGCTGTCACCCACCAATACCCAGGGCCGCGTCGTCGCGTTGTCGTTCTGCGCCTTGCGCCACCACGTCTCGGACTTGCCTGTCCCGTTGTCGATGTCGTTGAGCACTTCCCACATCTGCGCCAAGACCGTACGCGAACCGCGCCCGTAGTTGCCGTCGCCGGCCAGCGGCGTCTCGTCGATGCGCAGGAACAGGCGGTTGCCGGTCACATCGCGAGACCGATAGGCAGCCTTGTTCTCGCCCGTGAAGGGCGACTCCCAGCCAAGCGGGGCGACCTTGGCCGTGATGGTCCCTGTCGCGGGCGTGGCCGGCTCACCGGTCACGTCAAACTGGAACGTATTGGTCGTGACGTTGCGAATGCGATGCTCGCCGTTGTAGGCGGCCTCGTTCGCTCCGGCGATCAGCACGATGTCGTACTCGCGCAGGCCGTGGCCGGCGTCCGCCGTGGCGGTGGCGACCGTCCCCTCGCGCGTGATCGAGGTGAGTGTGCGCAGGTTGAAGCCATTGACAAGGCACGCGTTGAGCACGGCGATCAGGGGGCTGGTGCCGGGCTGGCCGCTCAATTGCGGCGCGCCTGTCTGATTGGATTGGAACAACTTGATGGTCATCTATCTGTCGATATCGCCGCGAATCTGAATCTGGAAGGAATCGCTCGCCTGGGTTGCCGGCCCCTGCAGCACGGTGCGCGCAATCCAGACGGGGAAATTGGCCGCCGCCGTGGCAAAACGAAGCACGTTGCCGGCAGCCCAGCCCGAGCCCCAGCCACCCGCGCGCAAGGTGAAATACGGAGCGTGCGTATCGGGATTGACGGGCGCCAGGTCAGCGGCGGTGTTGCCGATGGCGATCTGGCCGACCGACTCGCCGATCACGCGGAACTCGTTGGTGTTGGTAAAAATCAGCGCCCAGCGCTCCTCGATCGCACCGCGATTGGTGACCTCGACCGGGTACACCGTCTCGTTGTACTGCGCGATGGTGTTGGCGCCGATCCGGGTGTCGCGCCACTCGCCCGTCCAGGTCTGCTGCGCGAACAGCGTGTGGGCGCGCGCCTGCAGATCGCCGATGATCAGCGCCGACGACACCCGCGAGGTGCGCGCGGGATAGTCGTGTGTGAGCGGCCGTGTGAGCGTCAGCACGCCGTTGATCTGCGTGTCCGAGACCAGGCCCATGTCCTCGATGCGGTGCTCGGCCACCAGCGGCAGCGCGAGGCCGTCCGGCATTCGCTTAAGCGCCACCGTGCCTGCGTCGAGGTCCGTGACGTACATATCGGCGGGCACCGTCTTGCCATCGGCATCGAGTACGCGAAGCGCGGACAGGCGTACACGGCCGACGTCCAGCGTGTCGCCCGCGCGGGCATTGTCGGGAAACGGTGTGGTCGCGGTGTGGTGCACCACGGCCACGTCCCCCGGCCGAAAAATCGGCACCCGCCCGTCGAGCGGCAAGCGCACGGGATCGAGCCCGAGCACGTCCGCCGACAGCGGTAGGTACGTATAGGCCACCGCATTGAAGCGCAGCGTGTCGGCCAGCACCGGCAGCGGCTGGAAGATCTGGCCGTTGCGCACGGCGTCGGCGCTGTACCAGATCTCGTTCTCCCGCCCGGCTGCGGGCACAAGGCGTCCGAACCGCACGCGCACCACGCCGGTCTGAAAGTCCACCGTGCCGAGTACGCCGGCGGCGGCGATGGTGCCATCCGCGTTGGCCGTCGCCGTGACCTGGCCGCCCGTGAGCGGCACGGCACGGATCTGCAGGCTGCCGGGCCGGACCGGCGCTGCCGGCACGCGAAAGGTCACCTCGTCGACCGGCTGGCCACCCAGTTCGGTCAGCAGCGACTGCACCGACACCACGTTACCTGCGCCCGGCTGCCAGACGGAGATCAGCGCCCGGCCCGAGGCGTAGTCGATGGTGCCCGCCAGCGTGCCCGCCCCGGTGTTGGCATTGATGTCGGTGACCAGCGTTCCGAGCCGGTCCACGTAGAGCTTGCCGCCCAGCGCGAAGCGCACGCTGCCGGGCACAATGTTCTCGGCGTAGCGGTCGGTGAGATCCACCTCCAATTGGGCGAGCGTCACCGTCTCGGTAGCCGCGTTCGCCGTGTCGGCGGCGCGGTAGCGCACCAAGACGCGCCCCGACTCGTCGATGGGCATCGATGCTCCGGCCGGCTTGTACTCCCAATGGCTGAAGGTATTGCGGTAGACCGGACGGCGCTCGTTGCCCTCCACGGTCCAGCCAAGCTGCTGCACCCTGTATCGTGCGAAAGGAATGCTGACCGTGGTATCGGGCCGGAAGGTAATGGCGCCCGTGGCATAGTCGATCTGCCCGGCCACCGCGCTGTCGAACGCCCCGGCGCCGGTATCGCGGGCGATCTTAATCGGATCGACGCGCTGCACCACCTGCATCTCGGCGGGCGTGCCCGAGATCGCCGCGTAGTTCTCGATCAGCAGGTTGAATTCGAGTTCGACCGTGTTCGGGTGGATGTCAGTCTGTGGCAGCCTGACCGTGACGGTGCCATCGGCGTTGCGCAGCGGATGCGCAAAGCTGGCCTCCTGCGGCGGCCCCCATTCGTAGTCGATGATCAGTTCCGCGCCACCGGCGGGCAGTGTGCCGGGACGGAACACCAGTTCGCCGCGCGCATAGCGCACGGTTCCCGACCCATCCCCCGTAATCCTGCCGTGTCCGTCGTCGATGGCCTGGCGCTTGCGATCGCCGTCTGTCCACGTGATGCACAGCGAGCCTGGCGCGATGCCGGGATGTTGTACCGTGTGCCGCACGGTTGGGGGTTCCACCGGTGCCGCGACACGATTGAAGTAGCTCGCCCCGCTGCCCCAGGAGAACAGGATCGCCGTGTTGGCATCCGGTAGCGCTCCGGTCGTGAGGATCACCGAGCCGCTCACATAGTCGAGCGTGCCCGCTCCGAAGGAGGAATCGGTTCCCCGGATCGCACCGTCGCCCTGGTCGCGCAGGTCGTACCACTTACCCTGTGCCATGTAGGAGACGACGAGCGCCCCCGGTTTGGGTGGCGGCGACAGGGTGATGGTGTAGGCGTAGCCCCGGTTCTCCTGGGCGACGGCGATGGCGGCGGTGTCGGCCACGCGCAGAGGTGCGCCCGCCGGCCGAAAGCTGACCTGGAAGGTGCCTCCATACCCCGGCGTGCCGTCCGTGAAGGCCACCACCCCTCGTGCGTAGTCGACCGTGCCGATCACGGTGGCGCCGGATTTAAGCTGCCCCGCAGTGTCGGTGAATTCGTAGCCGGCGCCGTTGATGCGCAGGCTGCCGGGCATCAGTGGATTGCCCAGGTACAGGTTCCGGCCGCTGGCGACCTGGCCGTTGACGGTGGTGGTCAGCACACCGTTGCCGCTTTCCAGCAATGGCACCGACTGGCCTGCGGCGTTCAGGTCCACCAGGGGCGTCTCCGATTGCGCCGAGGGCACAAGCTGCCCGAAGAGGCCCGGCACCTGCACACGCACGTCGCCCACCCGGGCCTCGGCCACGGTCGGGGCGATGCCATAGTAGACGGCCGCGTTGGCGACCACGGTGTCCCGCACGACGGCTCTGGCTGAGACATCGTCGCGGTTGGAAGGCGCCGGCCCTTCGAAGTCATGGCGCAGCGGATCGGAGATCTCGCAGGTCGCCACCACGCCGACAAACTTGACGGTGCCACCGCCCTCGCTCACCGTGAATTCACGCTCTGTTGTGGTGATCCGGGTGATGCGCACGTACTGCTCGATCTCGGTGGGCTTGGCCTCGTCCTGGACCAGCACGAGCGCCTGACCCACACGCGGCAGCGGATCGGCGGGCTTGAGCATCAAGGTCACAGCGCGCTGGCCGGTGAGTTGTCGCTCCAGCAACTGGCCGGGCCATTTGACGCCGCGCGCCAGGTATCGCTCGATGCGGTCCTTCGCGGCATCGCGCCGGTCGGTCCACGACTTGGTGGTGAACAGCGTGACCGACACACGGGGGTCGGCAGGTGTATCGGCGAGGATGGCGTGTGCCCCGTAGTAGGCGTCGGTCGAATCGGTCAGGACACCGACAAAGGACTTGCGCAGCAACACGCGGCCGTAAGTACGGTCGAGTTCCGAGATGTCGGGGAACAAATTGTTCGACTGGCCGTCCACCACGACATGGCCCGTCATCCGGCCGCCGCCATCGGGCGTGTCGAGCAGGCGTTCGGCAGCGAGAAGTTTGATATCCCCTTTCAGAATTGCCATTCTGGTTGCATTTCCCTCTGGAGGTAACAATGAAGTTGGACGGGCTGGTGCCGCTGTACAAAGACATGCGGGCAAAACAGTTGGAGCGCATCCGGTTCGACTACCGGCACGGGCGCGTCAGCTTTGATGTGTATTTCTTCGTCGACGGGTCGCCGTATCTGCTGCTGTTCGGCGCGCGGGGCTACAACGTGGCGTTCGAGGTGACGGTCGAACGAGGCTTCGAGATCAACCCACGCATGAGCGGCGACGACTACAAGGCGCTGTGCGCCGCCCTCGGTCTCGAGTACGACCCCGAGCATCCGTTCTCGCCCAAGGCGTTCTTCGAAACGTTCTCCGGACACATCCCGGCTTCGGTTCCCGCCAACCATTCGGTGCGTCCGCAGGATGTCGTGCGGTTCCGGCGCGATGTGGAGGAAGCGTCCAAGGTGTACTTCTGCGGCTGGCGCGACAACACTGTGCGCGGCGACAACGTGACCGAGAAGAATCTGCTCAAGACGCGCGAGCTGCTTGGCCAGAAAGCCTATGAGCGCTGCAAAGCCAAAAACATCAGCAGTTGCTGGACGGACGACCCAAAGAAGGCAATCACCTTCACACTTCCATGAAGCGAACGGTCAACCGATAGAAGTCGCCCTCGCGCCGTGCCGGAAAGCCCGCCACCGGCTCGGCCTCAATGGCGGTCTCGTGATGCCGGAAGGCGACGGTGAAGACGCGGCCATCGGTGTGCGTCAGGTCGAACCGGCGGCCGGGCGTCGCCGCCCAGGCGTACAGCGTGTTCACTGTCGCCCGAGTCACCCAGGCCATGTCGGCGGCGCCCACCAGGGTGATCGGGCGCCCTTTTTGGCGGGAGGCAGACTCGACGAGCAGCGCGCCGGTCAGCAGGTACGACACCGCCGCCACGGCAGGTGTCCAGGCGTGTTCGTCAGACCAAAGCAGGTCGTCGGGCAGCGCGAGGACCGCGTTGTCCGCCAGGTTCTTCAATTGCATCGGGATCACAGCGCCCGGGATTGGGCGTCCTTCAGGAGTTCGAGCAGGCGCGCTTCGTCGCGGGCGTCGATGGTGGCGGCGACCGTCCGACCGCCGGAGGCAAGCTCCACGCGGATCGTGCGGGCAGGCGCAACATCCGCCGCGTAGGCCGGTGCCGGCACACGCATCGCGGTGGCTAGGGCTTGTGTGACCGCCGCGCCCAAGTCGGCGGTCGGCCAGCGCTGAGCGGCTTGCGACGCCCTTGCCGCCATGCCCGCCAGCGGCTGCACGAGCCCGCCCGTGGCGTAGCCCCGGACCTTGCTTGCCAGCGCGCGGGCCGGCAATGCGAGGTTGTTGATGGCATCGAAGAACGCCACGCCGTGGCGTGCGACCGCCTGCCGGTTCACTACGTACTCGCCGGGCGTCAGCATGGCGGGCACCGTGTCGGACGGCGCCACACCACCATCGCGGTAGAACTCGCCCTGGTGCTGCTCCATGTAGTCGAGCAGGTCGCGTTCCAGATCCTTGCCCCACAGCATGGGCTGCGCCATCGCTTGGCGCCAGTTCTGCTTGACGCGCTCGATGGTCTGCCGCTCGGCGGCGGTCAGCTGCTTGCGCTCAGCCAGAGCATCGAGCGCCTGCCGGTCGCGTTCGGCCTGCCGGCCATAGTTCGTCATCGTGCGCGAGCGCATGTCCGAACTGACCCAGGCACCGCCGTTGTGCTGCGCCCACGAGGTGTAGTCGCTCATGCCTTGCAAGCCGAGTTCGATCATCTTGCGAGCCTCGACCACATCGCGGTTGCGTTTCGATCCACTCGACTGGCTGCTACCACGTCCACCGAACTGCACCGTCCCGCCCGTGGCGAAGCGGGCGACCTCGTTGGCGATCTGTGCGAGTGTGCCTGCGCCGTACTTGCGCACGGCGGCCTTGCGGATCACGAAGGCGCCGGCATCGAGCGTGCGCGGCACCGTGTCCTGATCGCCCGTACCCGGCACCGAGCCGCCACGCATACGCGGGAAGGCAGGCGAGACCGGTCCGCCATCGGCGAACTGCCGCACGCCTCCACCGACCAGCCCGCCCGTAGCATTCGCCTCCACCCTGCGTACAGCAATGGTGTGTGTGCTTGAGGTATTCATGCCGTTCAAGCTCTGCACTTCGGCACGCACGGCGTCGACGTTGCTGGCGACCAGGTGCCGCGACTCGGTCTGGACGCGATCCAGGGCCGCGATCTGGTTGCTGACGTTGGAAATCGCGGCCTGAGCCTTCTCGGTGGCCACCTTCAGTTCAAGCTGCGAGGTTTCCATGGCATAGGCGTTGAGCCTATCCAGGGCAGCAGTGGCCTTCGACACGTCGGCATCGACCGGCAGGGTCCTGCCGTCCTTCAACCGCTGCTCATAGTCCTGCAGCGTCTTCTCGGCCTGCTCCAGATCGGCCTTGATGACCACCAGCCGTTCCCGCTCGGCCAAGGCCTTGTCCAGATCGGCGATGGCCTTGTCGAAACGCTGGGTGTCGGCATCGATGGTGACCTTCAGGCCCTCCTGCAGTTTGGCCGTGATCTGGTCGATCTGGTTGTCGGTCTGGGCCAGCGTCTGCTGGATACCCTGCCGGGCCGATACCGCCGACTGCGCGGCACGCTGGTGCGCCTGAGCTTGTGCATCCAGCGTCTGGTTGAGAATTGCCTCCGACTCGCGGATGCGGCCGATGGCCTCATTGACGGCGGCCTTGCCCTGCAGGGCCTGCGCGTCGGCGTCCGCCGACCTTTGTGCCGATTGCGCGCGCAGTTCGTCCGCCTGGCGCGTGAGCGCCTCGGCCTGCGCATATTCCTGCCGGCCCCTGGCCTCACGCGCCTGCGCCTCGATCTCGGCAACCTGAGACGCCGCTTGCTCTGACTGCCGGCGTGCATCCTCCACGCGCTTGGCTTCGCTGGATTGCGCACTCGCCACCTGTGCGGCCAGGTCCATCGCCTTGGTGGCACGTTGACGGGCCTGATCGAATTCACCATCGGCCAGCGCAGCGCGGGCACTCGATTGGTATTCAGCGATCTGGCGCTTGCGGTCCTCCAGCGCCTCGAAGTCCGTCATTCCCTGACGGCGGATGTCGCGGATGCGCTCTTCCGTCGTCATCGACAACTGACGCTTCTCGTCCTCGATGCGCCGGATCTCGACCAAGTGCCGGTTGGCTTCGGCGTTGAGTGCGTCGATATGCTGGCGATATTCGGATGCTGCCTGCGTCAGCGTCTGGCGCCGGGTGGCCAGGATCTCGTTCTCGACGCGCTGGACGTTGGCCGCGCGTTCGGCATCGGTCTTGCCGTCGCGCGCTGCGGCGTCGACGCGGGCGCGGGACTCGTCGTCGACCAGCTTCAGCGTATCAGTCGTGGCCTGCCGACGTAGCGCGGTCTGCCGGGTCAAGGCATCGGTCAGCAACTGCGTCGACTTGGCAATCTGCGCGGCCTGCGCTTGGGCCGAGACGTCGAGCGCCGCCTGTTCCTGCTGATAGCGCGCCTTGACCGCCTCGATCTGACGCTGCAGGTGACCCTCCGCGATGGAAGTGAGTCCCTTGTACGCCTCAGCCATCTTGGCAGTCGAGTCGCTCACGGTCTGGCTGGCCTTGGAAACCGCCGACTCGACCTCGCCGAGCCGGGATTTGAGTTTCTCCAGCGCCGTGTGGACCGCCTCAACGCCACGCCCGACCGCTTCCTGTGTGCCCTGGCGAACCGCCTCCAGGCGGCGGGCAATCTCCTCGGCGGCGCCGGCAGCGGTATCCATGGCGCCCTTGGCCGCATCGGCGCCCCGGCTGGCGTCGGCGTACATCTGCGTGAAGATCGCGTTCATCTCGGAGAGCCGCGCCTGGTGCCGCCTGGTCGCCTCAGCAATGGTGTCAGAGGTGAAGATGGCGGCGAACGCCTCCCAGCGAAAACGCAGTTCCTCGACGGAGCGGATCAGCACCTGAACCATGAAAATACCGGCGCGGCGCACGATCTCGAACTGCTCCGACAGCCACGTGCCGATCTCCCAGCCGACCAAGAAGGCCCCCAGCGTGGCGAAGCTGGTCCGCAGCAGCCCGACGTTCGCGATGGCGGCCGACACCGACAGGTTGGCCGTGGCCCAGGCCGCCGAAGTGGTACTGGCGGCCGTGACGGCGGCAGCGCCTGCGGTCTGCCATGCGGTAATCAACGCTGGGATCAGCCGGTAGACGAGCACGGCTAGGCCGACTTCGGCGATGCGCTTGAGCCACTGCATCACCACGTCGAGGTTCTGCGCGAGCCAAGTCAACGCTGTGGTCAGCTTGGCCGTCAAGCCGGTGGCCTGATCGATCCGGTTGATGGTCTGCCCGAAGGCGTTGCGCAGCCGCTCGAAGGACTGGCTGACGGTGGCCGGCATCTGCGCGTACTCGGCGGCAAGCTTGTCCTTCTGGGACAGCAGCGCATTGACGACGACATCGGCGGTCAGCCTGCCCTCTTCCGCCATCTTGCGCAGGCGCCCGATGGGTACGTTGAGTCCATCGGCAAGGGCCTGCGCCAGCCTCGGGCTGTTGTCGACGACCGAGTTGAACTCCTCGCCGCGCAACACCCCCGCCGACAGGGCTTGACCGAATTGCAGCAGCGCCGATTGCGTCTCGTTGGCCGAGGCGCCGGAGATGCGCAGCGCCTGCGAGATGCTCTCAGTAAGGGTGAGCGCCTCCTTCTGCTCGCCACCCAGCATGCGCACCGCCTGCTGCAGCTTGCCGTACAGCGTGGCGGTCTCCTGAAGCGGTACGCCAACGCGCTGGGCGGTGTCGAACAGTGCCGTCTGCGCGGCGGTGAACTCGCGCTGGCCGGCGGTGGCCAGCTTCAGGCGCGCGGTCATCATGTTCCAGGCGTCGGCGACCTGAATGATCTCCTGGGCTTTGCCGACGACCCAGTTGATCGACAGGAAGGCCAGCACCTGCGTCCTGGCCGTGGCGACCTGCTCGCTGAAGGCGGCGACGCCGGCCTTGATCTGAGCGAGACCTGTGGTGGCTTTGTCGCCTGCAGTCTTGGCGGTGGCGGCAAGTTCGCCGAGGCTGCGCTCGGCCGACGTAATGGCGCGTTTGAGCCCCTCGTCGGCGCCGTCGAGCGCGACAAGGATACTGATACGATTGTTTGCCAATGGTGAAGATCTGTTCCGGAGGTTTTATGTCCGACCAGAGCGCGCTGGATCTAGAAGAAATGGCGGCACTGATTGCCCGTGCCAAACAAATCTCCAAGCGCTAGCCCTGAAATCAAAGGGCGGCCTACTGGGACGAGAGCACGTTCAGCATTGTGATGAGATACACGCGACATAGTTTCCTTTCACTACTCCGGAAGCAACCCCATGAAATCTATAAACAGAAGGCCTCGGCAGCTATCGCATTCACAGGAGGCAGGAACCGGAACGAAGTCACTATGGACAATTACAATGTCGCGAAAACGTTAGGAGAGAAGACCATGGGGAACTGGAGTGAGGTGACAGAGCCGGCAGAAATTGCACGTTTTAACCAGCAGCTCAAAAAAAGACTGCAAGAAAGTACACGTGAAGGAGGGCTATTTCGCATTGGAACCCCCGCTGGTCACTTTGAAGCCAAGGTGCGCCTCGCACCCGCGACAGTTCGCGAGGAGCTTTGGGTTTATAGTGGAAAAAACAAGAAGACAGGGGACTTCATAACGCTCGTTGGGCGTCACGTTCCAGACCGTCGCGATCCGCTTTTGATCGATCTTCAGTTTAATTTCCCTAATGGTCGATTCAGCCGTCGGAAAGGCGGAGCATTCGTCAAAGATCGCAATGGGCGAGCATTCCTAGCGCACCGGGGCATTGTCACCAGGGGAACGTCTCGAGTTCAAAAGAGCGAGGTGTTGAGGCACCTGAATTGGCGCAAGACAGTGTCCGCCGATTCTGCCGTCAAGCCGTACAAGGTGGATTTGCAGGTAGTCGCAGCACTGGACGACGATCGACTGGTTGCGAAGATTCATCGATTCGCGGGGGCAATGCGCGACGCCGCAACGCTTGCCGCGGACCAGGAAATGCCTGCCCGTCGCCCCGATGACAAACCCAATGCGAAACGAAAAAGCGGAGCGCATGCCAAGACGCGTTTGGACTTGGCCTTGTCTGAATATCGAGACGAATTTGCTGGCACTCGCGTCGTTAAGCGAAAAGGAGAGATCGTTATGGATTGGACGCATGGGCGTGTCGTGAAGGCTCTACGCAAGGCGCTAGACGGTTGCGGGGAAGCGTTGAAATGTCAGGCAGCCGACCTCATAGTCCGCCGCCGTCGCACCATTGATCTCTTTGAGGTAAAGCCGGCGTCCGGAAGCCAAAGCATTTACACCGCAATCGGGCAGCTTGTATTCAATGGAAGATCGCTGGAAGGGGAGTTCCAGTCATACTCCGTTCGTAAGTTCCTTGTTTTGCCTAGTTCGACGAAGTATCAGGCTCGCCAGGAGCGCTGCAAGGAACTTGGCTTCAAGCTCGTTACGTTCGAACCGAACGGCGATGGCTTCAAGTTCGTCGGCTTGCCCAAGTAGCCTGCGAGCGTACGTCCCGGCCGTCCACTTACGGCAGCACGGGCCGAAGTATCGCACCTTACGAATCGGACATTAAACACTTCTGAAACTGCACAAATGCCACGCTTCGAATTTAGAATGTGCGAGTCGCTGTCGCTGCTTGATTGCAGGCGACAGCAATAATCAGAAGCCTAGCTATTTCTGACTACAACAACCCTCTCGGGGAAATCTCATGGCAACTTACAAAGATCTTCTCGCCCAGAAAGCAAAACTCGAAGAACAACTTGAAGCCGCCCGCCAGAAGGAACTGGCCGAGGTCACGGCGCAAGTGCGCCAGATCGTCCTGGAATACGGCCTCACCGCCGAAGACATCGGCTTTGCCTCGAAGCGCGGCAAGCGTGCCACCAAGGCTCCGGTCGCCCCCAAATACCGCGACCCCAAGACCGGCGCCACGTGGACTGGCCGTGGCCGCGCACCCGCCTGGATCGGCAAGAACCGCGACAAATTCCTGATCGCCTGATTGCCCTATTACCCACCGGGAGGCGCACACCGGTCAGTTCACCTGCCGGATCTGCGCCTCCACGGCGGCGGCCAGACGCGGAATGCGTCGCGCCACCAGTTGTTCAATGTCCAACCGCTTCCTCAGTACGACGCGCGGCACCAGTACCGCAATCGGAATATCCGCGCCGCGCTTGATGCGCTGGACACCTTCGGCCTTGCGATAGCGACGCTTGAAACCGGCCAGCGGTCGATCGTGCTCCCGGATGTTCTCGGCCATTAGCACGACGTTCCCCTTGTCGTTCTTGATGAAGTACGCATTGCCTCCGCGCATCAGCTCGGCGATCTGCGCCTTGAAGCGCTTTCGGCCCATCCGCCCGTACAGCGGAATCAGCAGCCGGCCCGCAATCACACCGCCTCGCTCGTGCACGCCCGACCACGGGATGCGTGAACCCACATAGAGCGCCGGCAAACGCTTCGGGTCGCGATCTAGTACCTTGGCGGTGAAGCCCTTGAGAAACGAGCGCTTGACCACCCGCATCTGACCAGCGACATGGTCGCGCACCGCCTGCTTGAGTTCGGCCGCCTCGCCAGCCATGGCACGCGCCGCCGCCTTCCGGGCCTTGGCTCGGAAGTCCCCGCCCCAGCGGCGCAGCTGCGCCTGCGCTGCGGCGCTATCGACTCGAACGGACATGCGCATGGTCTGTGGCTTGGCTGGTGAGGCGATCAAGCGTCTGGTCCAGATTGCGGGCATCTCCGCGAGAGCCGATGGCAATCAGCGACAGCAGTCGCGCATCGCGCGTCGCATCAGATCGCACGGTAGCCGCAACGAAGTCGCGCATCTGTGCCAGCGTGTAGTCGAGGATGTCAGGCAGACGGTGACCGTGATCGATCAAACGCTGGATGGCGTCGAACCAGACGCCGTCGCCTGCGTGACCTGCGCGAACAGTCCTTCGAGCCTCGGCAGCACCGTCCGGGTAAAAAAATCCGCGTTCACCTCGATCACCTTGGCGGCCAACAGGATCGCCTCGTCGGCCGCGAGCGTGTCGACCCACGCACGCGGCTTGTCCACCGCAATGGCGACGGCCTGCAACAGGTCGTCGCCACGCTCGATGAAGAGCGAGAGCCAGTCGATCTGCGGGGCCTTCAATTGTTGCAGCGTCGGCAAGACCGCGCGCAGGAAGGCGGGCAGTTGCCCCACCCTGAGCGGCCGGATGGCGAGTGTCTCCCCGCCCACGGCGAGGTCGGCCGGCTGCGGGATCAACTTGTCCAGATCCTCCACGGCCGGCCTCACAGCTGCACGATGCGGCCGAACTGACCAAGCACCGCGTCAAACGGCTTGGTCGCGTCGGCCAGCAGCGAGCCCTCCATCTCGAACTTGTTGTATTCGTCCGAGATGAGGGAAAGCTCCTTGAGCGGATCGAACGCCACCCGATACAGTTCGACCAGCACGCGGGCGTTGCCCTGGGCGGTGTTGAGCCCTTCCAGGCGCAGATAGCGCTCGGGCAACGGCTGCGTAAAGATGCCGATCTCGGTGGTCACACCGTAGGCATAGCTCGCCTTGAACGGCTTCACATATGGCTGCGGCGGCGATTCGCCATCATCCAGACGCAAGAACTGGATCGAGCCGAAGTCCAGATCGGCGGTGTAGTCGACGCCGGCCACCAGCACCACGGGCTGGGCGCTGCTGTCCTTGACGATCAGATTCGACACCTTGGGGTGGGCAAGGAAGTAGCGATCGCCCACCTGCGGCGTCGCGCCGCCGACCGGCTCGTCATTGACGGCGCCGCCCGTGCCGGTGACGTGATTGCCGTACAGCGCCAGCGCGAGGTTGTCCTTGGTGAACTCCTCGATGGTCAGATTGAGCGTGGCCGACTTCTGCTTGACCATTCGGTGATCCAGCGTGCGCTGGCCGGTCTGACTTTCATAGTGCTCCAGCACGTCGGTCTTGAGGGACAGCTTCAGCTCGGCCACGTTGCCAGGTGAGCGCACCTCGTAGGGGACGCCCGCGGCATCTCGCTTGCCGAGAAAAACGCGCCCTTGGAAGGAGGCATAGGTACTCATGATTGAGGGGATTTTTTTGCGTTACGCAGAATTGGGTACGGGGGTGAGCGCGGCCCGAACGGGGTGCTCGAAGTGCTGCTGCAGCGCCAGGGTTGGCGGATACATCCGGGGCCGGAAACGCTTCAGGCAACGGTCGCCAGATCGGCGACCAAGGTCCGGTAGGTGATGCGGTAGCGCGCCGGCATGGCCGCCGCCACGGCGTCGGCGTCCTCCACGTCCCACTCGCAGTCCAGTTCGTGAATGCCGAGCGCCAAGCCGCCGAGATTCACGTCGGTCATCAGCGCAGCGTGGGCGGCGGTCAGCAGTGCATCCGCCGCCGTTTCCGGCGAGGCGGGTGGCACCGCACGGGCCAGCGCCGTCATGCGGATGGTCAGCTCGCGCGTGACCCGGTCATTGGCCCGGCTGGCGATCCCATCGCTCTCGGGGTGCACCACCAGCGCCGGACACTGCTCCCGCGCGATGGCGATGGCAGGCGTACGGTGCAGCGTGGCGCCAAGCGCCTGCGCCGGGGCGCGGACGGCCGACAACACCGCGAGCAAAATCCGCTCGCGGACCGAGGTGACTGCCAGCGGCATTACAGGCGGGTGAGCCTGGCACGGATCTCGGAGCCGTCGCCCACAGCCCGCAGATCCCGCACCTGGAAGAGCGCACCAGCGATCTCGACCGTCTCGCGGGGACCAAGCCCCGTAAGAATCGTGGCGGGATAGGACATTACATACTCGGTGCTGACCGTCAGGCCATCGAGCAGCGTCTCGTCGGGTGCGGCGAAGCCCACCATGTTGGTGCGCGCCGGGCTGCCGTCGGACGGCCGCCAGACGCACGCCTTCAACAGCCCTGCGTTGGCGGCGGCTTCATAGAGGGTGGTCACGATGTCCATGGTCACCCCATCGTCAGCTTGACCAGCACGCCGGGGCGCAAGCACATCGGCAGCGGGTTGGACTGGGTGTGCACGTCGGTGCCCCGCTCGAACTTGCGCGGCTCCTGCTTGGCGTACAGCGGCTGGCCTAGGGTGTTGACCGTCTCGTTGAAGTCGGCCGGCGCGAAGTAGGTGGCGAAGGTGTCGAGGGTGCCCAGGGGGAACACATGCGCCTCGCCCGGCGCAATGAAGCTGCGCACGCGGCCAGCCGCATCAGACGCCTTGCCCCGGTACTCCTCGAAAGTGACGCCGCCGAACTCGAAACCACGACGCATGTCGTTGATCAGCACCACGCCTTCTTTCCAGCGCGAATAGGCTTCCTTGACCGTCTTGTGGCTGACCAGTGCCTTGAAGAAGTCGGTAGAGCACAGGCAGTGTGCGCCGGTCATGACCTCGCCGAGCAGGGAATCCTCGATCATGCCGAGCACGTCCGTGCATTTGTTGCGGACTTCGGTCTTGTCGGCGCCCAACTCGAAATTCACCACCTTCGGCTCCATGCCGAACTCTTCGAACAGGTTGTAGAGGGTGGAGCCATCCGCATCGAGGATCTCGCCCTTGAGCGCCCCCATGCGCAAGTGCTCCAGGGTGATGGCATGCTTGTTGCGCATCGTCTCCAGGCGTTCGGCCATTACGTTGGACACGGATTCCAGTTCAGTCTCCGAGCCGAACGCGCGCAAGCCCTGCACGGCTTCGGGCAGCACCACGTCATCGTGTGGGATGTGAGGGATGACGAACGAGCGTACGTTGCGCCGGCCTCGGGTGCCGACCGTGCCGGGCGAGCCCGGAGGCAACGTGGGCAACAGGGTGAGCACGCCCTCGCGCTGCTCCACAATGATCTGGCGCATGCGCACCGGCTTGGGCGCAAAGAGGTTCATCGCCTCAAGCTTCCCGTACCGGTTCGGGATCAGGTTGATGGCCGCCGTCATCGACGCCATCGAGAAGGCAGGATTGGTGAAGGGATTCTGCATGATCGATCAGGCCCCAATGGTTACGCACCGACGCGGACCAGGACACCCAGTGCCTTGAGTTGCGCCATCGCGGCCTGCTGCTCGACGGCGGCGATGCCGGCCGGCCAATGCAGCGCGTGAGAAGCAACGATGGCGTGGCGCGCCACCATCAGGCCGTCATCACGATCAGCCAGGTGGGCGTCGCACGCCTGCATCAGCACGCCAGCGGCGTACTGGCTGCCGTCGGTCGCGGACGGGTCGATCTGCTTGACCTTGCCCGTGGCCGTCACCATGCCGACCACGGCACCCAGCGGCAGGCTCTGGCCGGCGGCCACGGTGACGCGCTCGCGCGAGTACAGGTTGGGCGCCTCGTACTTGAGGAGGTCGCCAAGATTGAGGGGTTCTTGTAGAACAGCCATGGGTCTCGGTTACTGGATGCCCAGGCGGCGCTTGACGGCCTGGACCAAGGGGTTGCGGGGAGACGCCGGATGACCGGCGTCAGCGGACAAGGTCGGCAGTTGCGGATCGACGCGGCTGGCGATCTCGGGCGAGGCCTCGGCCCGTGCAGCAAGCAATTGGCTGCGCACACGCTCGGGCGTGGCACGGGTTTCGAGGAAGCCCGCGATCAGGTCCGTGCGACCGGCCAGCGAACACAGCTGGGCGATCTCCACGGCGTCGGCGTGGCTGGCGGCGGCAGGTGCCGGCGGCGCTGATGGCGAGGTGTCGGCCGGTGATTGCACGGTGGCGCCAAGCGCGGCGGGATCTGGTTGAGCGTTCATGGAAACGTCCATTTGGAGGTTGAGAGAAGGGTTGCGCACGCTTGTGGCCGGCGCGGGCACAGCAAGGGATTGGGTGAGCTGGACGAGTGCGTCGTCGAACGTGCCGACAGCGTCAGCCAGTCCTGCGGCAACCGCGTCCTGGCCGAAGAAGAGGCCTGCCTCGGTGGCCGCCACAGCCTCGGGCGTGATGCCGCGACACGTGGCCACGGTCGCTACGAAGAGCCCGTAGATGCGGCTCACCTCCGCTTGCAGCTGCGCCTGCGCTTCGTCAGTGATCGGCTCGTGCGGGTTGAGGTCGTTCTTGCGGGCACCGGCGAACACCGCTGTGTAGCGGATGCCGTCACGGGCGTCCTTGGCGGACTGGTCGACGTGCATGGCGATCACGCCGATCGAGCCGACGCCGCCCGTGCGCGACACAAACACCCGCGACGCAGCACAGGCCAGCGCGTAGGCCGCCGAGAACGCCATGTCGTTGGCCACCGCCCACACCGGCTTCACGGCGGTGGCAGCGCGGATACGGTCGGCCAGATCGAAGACACCGCCCGACTCGCCGCCGGGGCTGTCGACATCGAGCAGGATGGCGGCGACGTTCGGATCGGCCAGCGCCGCGTCCAGTTTGTCGCCGATGGCGGTGTAGCTCGCCAGCCCCGACTCGGCTTCCAGTCCCACGGTGCGCCGCACCAGCGTGCCGTGGATCGGGATCACGGCGATGCGGGCATCGCCGCCCAATGGGTCGCATACGGGGGCGTGCTCGACAGGCGTGTAGTCGGCCGGCGGTGCCCGGTCGGCCAGGCCCACGCGCGGGCCCAGCACCGACAGGATCACGGCGAGTTTGGGGCGATAGATCGCCAGCGGCACGCCGAAGAGGCGTGTCGCCAGATGAGGCAACAGGGTCATGAAAGTCCTTCAGGCAGCGGCGACGGATTCGCCGGTGTTTGCACGCGACGCTGCGGGGGCACCATCCTTGGCGGTATGGCGTGGGTCGGAATCGAAGACCAACCCGAGCGCGTCAGCGCGGGCGTTGTCGGCGGCGATTTCCCGGTCGATGTCCTCGGCGTCATAGCCGAAGGTCGAGATGGCTTCCGAGCGGCTCATGAGGCCGGCGCGGATGGCCAGCAGCATCGCCTTGAACTCCTTCTCGGGGTCCACCCACTGCCAGCCTTGCGGAATCCACTTCACCTGCAGGTACTGGCGGCGGCGAGCGACTCCGCCGCGTGCGAAGCCCGGGGCTGCAAGGCTGCCTGCGAGCACCGCCTGTTTCATCCACGCGGCCCACACCGGGCGGCACATTTGATGCACCAGCACGCTGTGCTGCACCATCTCGCAGCGGCGGCGGAACTCCAGCAGTCCCGCGCGGATGGACGAGTAGTTGACGCCGGCGAGATCCCCGGTCAATTGCTCGTAGGTGATGCCGAGCGCCGCCGCCACCGCGCGGAACTGCGTGCGCAGGAACTCACCGTACGAGCCACCGACATCGGCCGGATCGGAGAACTTGATGTCCTCGCCGGGCTCCAGAATTTGCAGCGTCCCCGGTTCCAGCCCGACCAGCGAGATGCTGGCTTCGTCCGGCAACCCTTCGCCCATCAGGTTGTCTTCGGGGTTCTGGCGCGTGACGAAGCCGGCGAACATGGCGGCCGTCTTTTTGCGCACCAGTTCCGCGTCGTCGTACTGGTCGAGTTCGTTGAGCTTGACCAGTGCGCGCGAGAGCCAGGGCTCGCCCCGGATCTGGCCCGGCCGCAGCACGCGGTACAGGTGGATGACCTCGCTGGCGTCAACGCGTACGGTGTCCATGCCACCCTGCCCCGACATCGGCGCCAGCAACCCGTCGTCCGGATGCGAGCGGTACAGGTGGTAAGCGACGCGCCTGCCCAGGCCATCGAACTCGATCCCCGCACGCACCACGTTGCCCGACGGCAGATCGGTGTTCAGGTTCATCGGCAGGTGCTCGGCCTCCAGCAATTGAAGCTGCAGAGGCACGACCAGGCCATCCTCGGGGCGGCGCGCTCGCAATCGGATCAGGCATTCGCCGCCTTCGAGCATCGCCCGGCAGGCCAGCGCCTGCAGGCCATAGAAGTCGGTCTGACCGGCCGCGTCCGCTTCTTCGGTCCAGTCCCGCCACAGCGCCTGCACGTCGGCCTTGAAGGCGTCGTCAGCGGCCAGACTCTGTGGCTTGATGCCGGTGCCAACCGCGTTGGCGACGAACGCCTCGATG
Source organism: uncultured Ralstonia sp. (assembly GCA_966433195.1). GTDB lineage: Bacteria > Pseudomonadota > Gammaproteobacteria > Burkholderiales > Burkholderiaceae > Ralstonia. The sequence continues at coordinate 39,230 of CBJMVH010000021.1, read as the reverse complement.
CCGGCCTGCGCCCAGGCGTTGCGCCGGACGAGGTCGCGGCTCTTGATGCGCAGGTCCGTGCCGCTGGCGAGCAGTGCCGCCACCGCACCCGGATTGCCCGGCATCCAGGCGAGCGAGCGCCGGCCTCGACCGGCAGCCTCGTGGACCGGCGCCTGACCGAACAGGCTGCGAATGCGGCCGAACCACCCGCTAGGTTGTCGGGGGACAGCGCGAGCCATCAGAACCCTTTGGAGGTCGTCACGCGGATCTGGCGTGGTGCGCCCGGCCCCTGGCCCGTGGCAGCAGACTGCGCTGATAGGCCGCGCTTGATCTCGCGGATTGCGGCCTTGATCTCATCGACCGAACGGTACTCGACGGTCTTGTCCTGGAAGGTGACGCGGTGCTCGCCCTTGGCGAGTGCGTTCTCCAGCGCCAGCAATTGCGCTTCGGTGTATGCCATCAGTGGAATCAAAGAGAAGAGCACCAGGGCGCTCACGACGACAGCCAGCGGCTCTTGATCACGCGCCGGCTGGTTTTACGGCCCGCAGAAACGGCGATGCCACCGCGAGCGGTGGCATCTGTGAGGGACAGCGATTCAGTTGCGGGTGGCGTATCCGGTGGCGGCGCCAGCCCGAGTTGTCGCTCCAGTTCGCGCCAGTGGCGCTCCTCGAAGCGGTCCAGGCCGGCCGCGCTGGCGGCGGCCCGGGCGTACACGTAGCAGTCGAGCGCCTCATTGCGCTCGCGCATCTTTTGCCACTCGCGGATTGGAAAGCCGTTGCGGTCGCGGCGGGTGATTAGTTGCTCCGCACACAGCTGCTGTAGGAACTCCGCATCGATCCTGGGCAGGTGTACGAAGCCCGAAGGGAACACGACGGTCAGGCCGTCTTCGGTCACGTCTGCCGACTTACGCAGGTTGTTGTAGAACTCCAGCTTGGCGATGCCGACCGCCACCGAGTACACCTTGATGCCCCGGCGCAATTTGCGGCCGTTGCGCGAGACGTCCACCGCCGTCGGCGTGCCGATCAGGGCGGCGCCGCGTGCGACGCCCTTGACCGCCATCACGCGCGCGTCGCCGCAGGCGCGCACGAAAGCGTAGGCTTCCTGGGTGGCGAAGCCGGTATCGAGCGCGAGGCGCGCCAGCGGCATCGACGCGCCGCCGGCATGCGTCCACTGCTCGTCGACCAGTTCGGCCAGGCGTTTCCACACAGCGTCACGAGCGGTATCCCCCATCAGCACGCGGTGCTCCACCAGCCACGCCTCCTTGCCGCGCCCAAACGCCCAGACCGAGACCTCGATGCGATCCTTCTGCACATCGGCTCCGGCCGTCAGCAGCAGCCCGCCAGCCGGCACGGTGCCGATGGGATAGTCCTCGCGGCGCTCCAGCAGGCGTTGCCAGTCGGGCGCCTCGCCCTCCTCGACCCAGGTTTCGCCAAGTTCGGTGTTGCGGAAGGTCTTGATTGCCGCCGCCGAACCGGACTCCTTGCTCACCGCGTTCTCCCAGGCAGCGGCGATGTCGCGCCAGCTACGCCAGCCCACAGGGCTGTACAGTGACGACAGATGAAAGCCGGCCGTGCGGCCACCAGCTTGCGTCATCGCCCGCCATTCGCCGTGCTCCAGCATCCACGTCTTGTGGTGCTCCAGGATCGGCTCGTCGCAGGCTTCGCAGATGTAGGCCGCCGTCTCCGGCTGACCTTTCTCCCACCGCAATTGCTCGAAGCGCAGCCACTGGTGATGCGCGCAGTGCGGGCACGGCACGAAGTAGCGGCGCTGGTCGGAAGCGTCATATTCGCGTTCAATGCTGCTGGCACCGGAGATGGTCGGCGTCGACACAATGAAAATCTTGCGGCGCGCAAAGGTGCGCGTGCGCGCTTCAGCGAGCGAGATTGCGTCGCCCTCCCCCTCCACGTCGAGCGGGTAGCCGTCCACCTCGTCGAGAAACAGGTATCGCACCGGCATCGAGCGCAGGCCCACGGCGCTGTTGGCACCGGTCATGACCAGCACGCCGCCCCGGAACTCCTTGGCGAGGATGGTGTTGCCCGAATCGCGCGAGCGCGCCGGGGCGATCCGCTCGGCCAGCACCGGTGACTCCTCGATCAGCGGATCGATCCGCTGTTTGGAGTTACGCTTGGCCATCTCCACGGTTGGCCACACGGCCATCATGGGGCCCGGGGCGTGGTGGATCACGTAGCCGATCCAGTTCGAGCCCATCTCGGTCGCGCCCAGCTGCGCGGCCTTCATGAAGACCACCCGCTCGATGGGCGAGGTCGGCGACAGGCAATCCATGATCGCCTTGAGGTACGGCGTGCGGCTGGTGCGCCAACGCCCCGGCTCGGCCGACGCCTTGCTGGAGAGCACGCGGTGGCGGTCCGACCATTCGGAGACGGTCAAGAGCGGATCGGGCGTGAGTCCCTCACCCCAGGCGCGCTCGATCTCGGCGGCGCCCTCGTAATCCGCGACCCGCATCAATCCACGCGTGGGCGCAGTTCGCCCAACTCCTGTAGGTGTTCACGCACGGCCGACTCCAGTGCGACATGGACGGCGTGAGGGTCGACGCCCAGAGACGCGGCCATCTGCGCGGACACCCGCGCCGGCCAGTTCAGCCAAGCGTCGCGCTCGGCACGTGCCAGCTTGAAGACGTGCGCGATGGCTTGCGAGCGGTCCACCAGTTCGCCCTTGAGCCGGGCCAGGCGCACCTTGTTGGTCTGTGCCTTGACGACCTCGTTGACGGTGCGGGCCTGCAGCAACGACGTGCCGCCCGCGGGCAACGGTGCCGGGCCATCCGGGGACTGGCCGCTTTCCTGTGGCACTGCCACCCTGACTGGTTTGGTGCGCGTACCGTTGCGCGGCGCTTCGGTGTTGCGCGCCCATTCACTATCAACGCGATCCGGATCAAGCGTGCCGTCCGACTCCGGTGTGATGCGTCCGGCGGCAATCGCCTTGCGCACGGCGGCGTCGGACACGCCCCGGTGGCGCGCATAGGCGCGAATCGAAATTCCCATTTGGAAGCTGTTGGTCCCTTTCCACCCTTGGTTGCCGTGCCGTCGGAATCGGCTTGGCTTCCATGCGGAACAGCGCGTTCATCACGCCACGTTCAAACCACCTCGAAGGAGCAACCCATGACCAAGCAGCAACTGACCCCGGCACAACACGCGATCCTCGCCCACGCCATCGAGCGCACCGGCGGGAAGATCGACTGGTTCCCCGACAACATCAAAGGCGGCGCGCGCAAGAAGGTGCTCGACGGCCTCGCAAAACGCGCGCTGATCACCTTGCGGGGAGACGACTCGTTTGTATCCGGCGAAGGCTACGAAGCCTTGGGGCGCCCGCGCCCGGTGCCCGTCCCGCTAGCAGAAGACCCCGCCGTCGAAGCCGCCGTGACCGCCGCGGAACCGACATGGGTGCAGCAAAGCGGCGACAAGCGCCCTCGCACCCGCGAGAACAGCAAGCAAGCCAAGGTGATCGAGATGCTGCGCCGTCCCGAGGGGGCAACGGTGAACCAGATCTGCCAGGAGACCGACTGGCAGGCTCACACGGTGCGCGGCATGTTTGCCGGGGCGCTGAAGAAGAAACTCGGATTGACCATCACGTCCGAGAAGACAGCCGACGGCGAGCGTGTCTACCGGATCGCATGACGCGCGCACGGGGCCGACTCCGATGGCGGCGGCCCCACATGAAGATGGAAACACCGCTTGGCTTGTACCCGGAACAGCGCGTTCATGTCCTCGTCATGATTGACGACGCCAATCCCAAGGAGAACGCCATGAGCACCACCCTCGACCGCACGTCCCGCACCCTGCTGATCGGCAACACCGCGATCCAGGTCGAAGAACTCGCCCGCCGCCTGCCCTTTGCCCGCAAGCCTGCCGATCTGAGCGAGGTGCACGGCAAGGAATACGCCACGGTCTACGTTACCGAGACCAAGCCACTCACCGCTGCAGAATTCGATGCCTTTACACGCAGCCTGCTGATGTCCCGCGACTGGCTGCGCGGCAAGGGCGGCGGTACGCGCAACGGCTACCTCTGCATCGAGGTCATGGCACCCGGTCGCCCCACCCTGTATGTCAATCCGGAGGGCGGCGATTACGCCCGGTACGTGGCGCGCGCCGACTGATCCCGACGGCCAGGCAGGGAAGCCCGTCATAGCTTGGCTTCCCGCTTGAACAGCGCGTTACTGGTGCCATCACAACGACGCTTGATGCGGAGCACACCATGAACACCACGCACCCGATTCCCGCCACCCGAAACGAGAGGTGGGGCTTCCACGACACCATGCGCGAGCACGCCGCCGAAGCCTGGCCGTTGGCGATGACTGCGGTGTCGAACGCTACCGGCGCGTCGCTCGAATCGGTGCGGCTTTTTCTGGACAGCGCGTTCGGACGCCACTTTGCCGACGAGGTGCTGGACGCCCTGCTCGTCAACCAGACGCTTAGCGCCGCCATCGATGCCATCACCAGCCGGTGGATGGCGCGCAGGATCGGAAGCCGGACCAGTCATACCTACGGCATTCCACGCGGCCTGCCTCACCTGACCGGGTTCGTAGCGGCCTGCGAGATTGAAGAGGCGTGCCTGACTGCTTGACTGCAACGGCACGGAAAGCCATGCGGGAGATGGGATTCCATCTCCCGCTAAGCTAGCAAGCCCGGCTTGGCCCTTGCGTCCCGCAGCCGTTAAACGAGCGCTCGCTGCTACGGCTGCAACGTCCTGAAGCTGTTTTCGACACCGGCGCTGATCGATCAGGCATCCCACCCGCGAGCCAAGTCAATGTCTCCGGCCACGCGTCCCGTGGTTCGCCATAAACGCCGCATGGCCATGCGGCAAGCCAGCGCTGCATTTGTACGATGTCATCGGCTCGCCGATTCTTATAAACCGTGTGCCCTCTCGGGTAAGGCACTAGATGAATCAGTTCCGTGGGTAACGCTACGCTTGCGGCGCCGAAATACCAGAAGCGTGTTCCTATCAGAACGTTGTACCCGCTCAAATCACCGGCGATATTCCCCTCGTCGTGAACGGGATTGGGCACTTGCTGAAATTCGCCACTCTCCCGCTGACAGTAAATGTTGTCTGGTACAGGAGAAGCGAGGGGCCGACGATCCTGAAACCGTGCATCGGTCCAGTACTGCTGAAAGGACAGCTTCTCAGCCACTTGCATTGCATACACGACCTGATCCGATGCGTGGCTGCGAAAACCGACGATCCAGTCTCCGATGGCCGCTGCTTTTCGAATCTTCGGCTTACAGATAGCGAGCGTGCAGAAGCCCCCATATGGGCGTGGAGCAGAGCCGCAATCCACCCGGACAACGTAGCGAAAGATGCGTGCCGACATATCGTGGCTCCAAGAAAGGCAGGACTCGGGTCGAACGCGACCGCTCATTATGCGGCCAATATGTCCCCCTCATTGGCTGTCACGTTGCGGTTGAAACGAAACCGGCACCGTCACTCTCACGCGTAGCCCGCTCGCCCGTCCATTCCTGCCAGCGACGCACGATGACGTCGACATACTTGGGATCGAGTTCGATCAGCCGCGCCACACGTCCCGTCTTCTGCGCCGCAATCAGTGTCGTCCCCGAACCACCGAACGCATCGAGCACCACGTCACCAGGACGGCTCGAATTGCGAATGGCACGCTCGACCAATTCCACCGGCTTCATTGTCGGGTGCAGGTCGTTCCGGGCCGGCTTCTTGATCTGCCAAACGTCCCCCTGGTCGCGAGCACCGCACCAGTGACGCTGCGCACCCTCGGGCCAGCCGTACAGGATCGGCTCGTATTGCCGCTGGTAGTCCGCGCGTCCCAGCGTGAAGGTGTTCTTGGCCCAGATGATGAACGTGGACCAGTGGCCGCCGGCCTCGCGGAACGCTGCCTGCAGCACGTCCAGTTCGCTGGAGGACATCGCCACGTAGAGGGCCCCTCGGCAGTTGGCAACCATCGGCGTGAGCGCCGCCAGCAGGAAATCGTAGAAGCCGCCCCCCAGGTTGTCGTTCAGGATGGCGCGGCTCCTACCGCGCTGCCGGTCCTTGGCCGTGTTGGCGTAGTTCACGTTGTACGGCGGGTCCGTGAAGACCATGTCCGCTAGCTCACCCTGCAGCAGCCGCTCGTAGCTCTCGGCCACGGTGGCATCGCCGCAGAGCAGCCGGTGCTCGCCCAACACCCATACGTCACCCGGCCGGGACACCGGCACCTCGGGCGCCGGCAGCTCCGTGTCATCCTTTCCCTGATCGTCCCCATCGGCTTCGTCACCAGCCATCAGATCGGCCAGTGCATCGGCATCGAAGCCTGTCAGCGCCAGATCGAAGTCCGCCGCATCGAGCGCTGCCAGTTCGGCGCGCAGCACCGCTTCGTCCCAGCCGGCGTTCTCGGCGATGCGATTGTCCGCGATCACCAGGGCGCGCCGTTGCGTGGGGCTCAGGTGGTCGAGCACGACCACCGGCACCGTCGCCAGCCCCAACTTCGTGGCAGCAGCGAGCCGCCCGTGGCCGGCGACAATGATGCCGTCGGCGCCCGCCAGGATGGGGTTCGTGAATCCAAACTCCACCATGCTGGCGGCAATCTGCGCGACCTGTTCGTCGGAATGCGTCCGGGCGTTTGCCGCGTAGGGCACCAGCCGCTGAATCGGCCAGTGCTCGATCCTGCCCGCAAGCCACGACGCCGTCATTGCGTCACCTCCACGCCCGCCAGGCGTTCGGCCGCAACAGCCGCGAAGGTCTGTCCGGTCGAGCACAGCGTCACCGGCACCTCGGGGAAGTTCTGCTCGAAACGCTTGATGGCGACGTCGACGTATTCAGGCGCGATCTCGACGCTGCGGCACAGGCGACCGGTGCGCTGGGCGGCCAGCATGGTGGTGCCGCTGCCGCCGAAGGGCTCGAACACGATGTCGCCGGCATCCGAGTACGCCTCGATCAGGAATGCCGGCAGCGCAACGGGGAACACAGCCGGGTGGTCGATGTCGCGGCCGATCTTGCCCTTGTGCCGCATCACGCGGATCACCGAGTCAGGAATCCGGGTGTCCTGCGTCACCCGCCCCTTGTGCGTCCAGCCCCCGACGGCGCCGTCCTTGCCGCGCATCGAGGTCGACGTGCCGTCAGCGCGCAAGTGTTCGTCCTGGCCGGCGTACTTGCACGGCACGGTTTTGTTCGGTCGGCGGGCCTCCCGGTTGAAGTGGAAGACGAATTCGAAGGAAGGCGCTAAACGGCCTTGCCAGTCGCCCGGCATGCCCGGCCCCTGGTCCCAGACGTACCAGCCGAAGCGCCGCCAACCTTGCGTGCGCATCCAGCCAAGCCATGCATCCCAATACGGCACGACCTCGCTGTCGCGGTGGACCAACCCGAGATTGACGAGAATCTGGCCGTCGGCCGCCATCGGCACATTGCCGAACACGCCGCGCATCAATACGTCCCAATCGGCGATGCCGCCTGTGGTGTAGTTGCGCTGGTTGGCGTAGGGCGGCGACGTGAAGCACAGGTCGGCTTGCTGACCAGCCATTAAGGCGTCAATGACGCTGGCATCGGTGGCATCGCCGCAAATGAGGCGGTGCCCACCGAGCGCCCATACGTCGCCAGGACGGGACACCGGCACTGCCGATGCGGCAGGCACGTCGTCCGCTGCATCGGGCTCGCTTTCTTCTGAGCAGGCGGCATCCTCGTCGTCGCTCACGTCTTCAGCCAGCAGGGCGTCGATCTCTGCCTCATCGAACCCGGTCAGCGCCAGGTCGTAGCCGGCATCGACCAGTTCCGCAAACTCCAGCGCCAGCAGTTCCTCATCCCAGCCCGCATCAAGTGCGATGCGGTTGTCTGCCAGGATCAACGCGCGCTTTTGTGTTGGCGACAGGTGGGCCAGTTCGATCACCGGCACAACCTCCATGCCAAGCTTGCGCGCGGCGGCCAAGCGCCCGTGGCCCGCAATCACGCCATTCTCGCCGTCGACCAGGATTGGGTTGGTCCAGCCGTACTCGACGATGCTGGCGGCGATCCGGGCCACCTGCTCCTCGCTGTGGGTCCGGGGATTGCGGGCGTAGGGAATCAGCGCCGTGACCTTGCGGTACTCGACGTTGAGCATGTTCTGTTTCGGGTTCCCAAATGGAAACGGCTCGCGGGGAACGTGTCCCGGCGCGAGCCACATGGAAATGAAAACGCCCGCCGACGGTCAAGCCGTGGGCGGGCGTGGAATGGGGGTAATGCGAAACGGACCGGGAGTGCGAACCGCGAACCGTGCGAACCTCGGTTCGCACCCTGTCGCTAAAGAAGCGTTGCGCTCGCGCCTCCCGTATTGCGCTTTGGGCAGGAAGGACCCCTTTCGCTCGGGGCCGCACCGGCGATGTGCGCTGCTATCCGGAGGGTAGATCGAATACTACCTCCAGATCGCCCGATTTGTTGCACCGCCCCGCCATCGCAAAAGGGACAAATCCCAAATTCCGGGACTCTTGCTGGACGCATTACCCTACGTTGCCCAGGATTTTGGGCGAGGTAGACACAGCACCCTCGTTGAGCTTGCCTGCCACCGTCGCCAGTGCCCGTTGCCAGCGCCGCCACGCCGTCGTCCGGTCGCAGGCAAAGCGCAGCGTGATCTCGCGCCAGCCGTAGCCCTTGGCCCGCATCCACACGAGGTGGCGTTGCTCGGCCTCTAGCCACTGCACCCAGCGCATCGTCTCCAGCATCCTGTCGATGGCCTGAGGGCTGGGCGGGAACGGTCGATACACCTTCTCATCCGCCGCGAACGCCTCCCACTCACGGCGCACGATGGTCGGCCACGTGTTGATGTAGCCCTGCACGCGGATCGGCGGCAGGCGCCGTCCCGTGTTGGCCGCATCCTCGAAACGGGCCGCCACGTCCTCCTTGGTCCACTCAGCCACGGTGCTTGCCTCCTGCGCCATACAGCCGCTCGCCAATGCGGCGCACGAATTCGCGTTCGAGGAAGTCCAGGCGCACGTCCGATTCGGCGACCACGAGGATGCGCTGCTCGCGCCAGCCCTGCTGCTTGAACGTTTCGAGGTCGGTGACCTCGGGCTGCGTGCGGGCCAGTGCGGAACGGTAGGTCGGTGTGGGAATCTTCATCTCACACTCCTTGCGTCTCGGCCGCCCAGTACAGGATCGCCAGGGCATCGGCTTCGTTGTCGTCGGAGGGTGCATGGCCACGCCTGCTGACGGACGCGATGATGTCATCCTTGCTGGCGTTGCCACGGCCGGTGGCGTGCTTCTTGATCGTGCCGACCGGCACCCCGATGTACGGGATGTTGTGGTGCTCGCACCAGGCGGTGAGGTGTCCGAGCAGGCCGCCGTACACGTGCGCGGCGTCCACGCCCGCATGCCGGCGCACCTCCTCGAAATACACCACGTTGATGTGGATGGTGGACTGCCACAGTTCGGTGAGCCAACGGTTGAAGCGCAGGTAGCGCATGCCGCCGCCTTCGAAGCGTTGTGGCTTGAAATCCTGCGTGCCGCTGGTAATGCTGCCGTCCAGGTATTGCAATGCCCAGCCGGTCTTGGTGCCCAGGTCGAGGGCCAGAATCGTCGTGTTCATCTGTTGGAAATCGTCATGTCCGGTCGTTGTGACCGAACGTGACCCACGTCCGGATTAACTTCTACGCGTGCGCGCACGCACGTAAAGAGAACAATCCTCATGACGGTCACGTTCGGTCACACCGGTGTGTTCAGTCGTCCCGATACGGCAGGCGGCCGCCGTAGTCCTTTGCCTTGAGCGAGAGGCCAGCGAGTCCCTTGACGCCGTAGTTGAGCCGCGTACGCTCGAATCCGCGGTTGGCGAGCTGCTGCGCGAGCCAGCGGCTGGTGCCCACGTACTCGCCGCGCCGGCCGGCCCACTCCTGCCAGCGCAGGAACACGTCGGCCACGGCCACGCGCGCCTGTGGATGGCACTGCGCCTCCTCGTCGAGGAAGTCGCCGATTGCGTCCTCCTCGTCGAAATACTCCTCCGTGGCCGAACGCACGCAGTCGGGCGGGTCCAGGCGCTGGCGCTGCCAGGCGAGACACCCCTCGATGGCCCAGGCCAGGATGCCGTCGCGCTCCCTGAGCAGCTTCTCGGTGAGCCGGCCGTCACGGCGCTCGGGCGGCACGGTCACCGTGAACGGGATCAGGTGCAGGCGTCGCTTCATCGCCTCGTCCACGTTGCGGATCGCCGGCTTGTGATTGCCGGCGATGAGCAGCTTGAACTGCGGCACGTAGTCGAAGAAATCCTGGCGCATGAAGCGCGCGGACACCTTGTCGCCACCGGTGATGGCCTTGACCTTCGATTCGTTCCAGCGCCGGCCCTGCTCGGTCTCGATGGACGACACCAGGCGAGCGCCGCGCAGGCCCGCGAGTTCGGTCGGGTGGCGATCGCCGCGTGCCTCCATGAAGGTGTCCATCGGCGCGTTGGCCGCGTAGTCGCCGAGGATCGTGGCGAGCACGTTAACGAAGACCGACTTGCCGTTGGCGCCCGTGCCGTACAGGAAGAACAGCGCGTGCTCGCTGGTCACGCCCGTGAGGCAATAGCCGACCACCCGCTGCAGGTAGGCCGCCAGGTCCGTGCTGCCGCCAGTGATGTCGGAGACGAACGCCAGCCACGCCGGGCAGCCGACGCCCGCGCGGCCGACCGGGGTTGCGGTCGTCACCTTCGTCATCCGGTCCTCGCGCCGATGGGCGCGCAGGTGTCCGGTGCGCAGGTCGACCACCCCGCCCGGCGTGTTGAGCGCCCACACGTCGGCATCCCACTCATCGGCGGTGGCCGCGTGCTTGGGGTCTGAACGGGCGATCTTCTCGACCGACGCGATGGTGGCCGAACTCGCCAGCTTCGCCTTCTGACGTGCCGTCTCTGCTTTTTCGGAGGCCACCCGGCAGATGCCGCGCGCCAAGTGCGAGACGTACAGCAACTGATCGGGATTCCACCGCACGCCGGTCCAGACCAGCCACTTGCCCCACAGGGCACAGTAACGCCAGTCCTCGCCATAGCGGCGCGTGAAGGCGGTGGCCAGGCCGTCCTCGGTCTCCCAGTCCACGTCGTCCAGCACATCCGCCGGCAGGGAGGCGTCTGCCACCAGTGCCACAGGCACGCGTGCGCCGGCCGCCAGGTAGCCGCGCACGTCGAAGTCCTCATCGATGGCGTCGGCCGCGTCCCAACCCTGCGGCCGGTCTTCGGGCGGCACGAGAATGGCCACCGACACGGCGCCCGCCTGCAGGATGGCCTGCGATGCCCGGTCCGCGTACTCCCAGCCCGGTTTGTCACGGTCGGGCCAGATCAGCACGGCCTTGCCCGCGAGTGGCGACCAGTCGGTCTTGTCGACCGGTGCGTTCGCGCCGTGCATCGCTGTGGTGGCGACAATGCCGGCCTCGATCAGGGCTTGGGCGCATTTCTCGCCCTCGACCAGCACGACCTGCGTGGCGGTGAGCAGCCCCGGCTGGTTGTACAGGGGGCGCGGTTCGGGCGGCGCCATCTTGCGACGTTTCGCGTCCCACGGCCGGAACTCCTTGCCGCGCCCGGGCGGGTCGTAGCGGTAGACCACCCCGATCAGTTTGCCGGTCGCATCCAGGTAGTCCCACTTGGCCGTGGCGGGGCCGAGATCGTCCGTCGGCGGTTCCTTCCGTGTGCGGCGCACCGGGCGTGCACTGGTTTGCCCGAGCAACGCCGAGGCACGTTCGAGCACCCGCGCAAAGTCCATCGACACGCGCAAGCCCGCCTGGGCGGCGATGAGATCGAAGACGTCACCGCCGTCGCCGGTGGCACGATCGGTCCACAAGCCCGCCTTGTCACCATCGAGCACCACCTCCAGGCTGTCGCCTGGACTGCCGAGGATGTCGCCGATCACGAACTTGCCACGACGCTTCTTGCCGGCTGGGAACAGCGCTTCCAGTACGGACTCCAGCCGGGCGAGCAAGGCCGCGCGAACCTCGTCACGTTGGGTATCCAATTGGCCGGTGACAAGTGGGATCTCGTTGAAGTCGATCATGCGGTGCCCTCCCCCGGCACACCAGTGCCGGCATCCGCTTCGCGCCGACGCACCGCTGCGGTCGACACCCAGGCCGCCAGTTCGGACAGGCGATAGCGCACGAGTCCACCCAACAGGTAGTGCGGGATCCGGTAGCGCGCCCGCATGTTGTGATCGGCGAACCAGTAGTACGGCAGCCGCAGCGCCGCCGCCGCCTGCTTGGCGTCGATCATCGGCTCGCACGCATCAGCGAGGCGTGTCTGATTTGGGTGGTTCATGCCTGCGCCCTCCAGCAGCGGTCCTGCCAGGCGCACATCCGGCACTCGAAGTGGGTGGGATCGTTGAACGAGCGCGGCAGCAACTCGCCCGCATCAGTCGCGCAGATCACCTTCACCGCACGGTCGGACATGCGCTGGGCCAGGGCCGCATCGAACGGCACCAGTTCAAACCACAGCTCCTGCGAGTCCTTGTTGATGGCCACAAACAGCGCCGGATTCGAACTGATGCCATCAATGGTGGCTTCCATGTAGGCCTGGTAGACCGCCATCTGCGCGGCATAGACAGGCTTGGCTACGGCCACGCCAGACTTGACGCAAGCCCTCCAATGTTTATCGGCCATCGTCTTGCACTCGAAGAGCATGGGATAGGTGAGCGCCAGCGCAGCGGGCCCGCCGGTAAAGACTCCATCGACATGTCCACGAATGCGCCCACCGGCGGCCGAGAAACCAAACTGCGCACCACTCGCTGTGCGCGTGTGCAACTCGAATCCCGCCAAGCGAAGCCAGCGGATGGCCAGATCCTCAAGCACATGCCCTACCTCGAATACGCGCAGAACTCGACCTGAAAACCCTCTGCCGAGGTCCGTCGGTGCGCCGGCATACTCGTATTGCAGTGCACGCTCACAGACCACGCCCAGGCGCGAGGCACCGAGGTAGTCGCGCGGGGTCTGTTGTCGGCGTTCCGCATCCAGAGCCAAATCGATGCAGTGGGTCACCTGCTCGTGAAATTGCGGTCTATGGTTAAAGTCGAGCATCAACGTGCTCCCATGTTTTCTGATTCCTGATGGCGTTAATCGTGGCGGGGCTCACGCCCAACAAGATGGAGACCTCTAGCGCGCTGCAGTAGCCGAGATAGAGGAGCCGCTTGATGATTTGCACCTGCCTACTTTCCAGGCGAGCGGTGCCGCTACGGTTTCCGCGCGCGGCGCGCCCCTTGACCCTCATATCGGCCAAGTTCTCGGCGTGGGTGCCGAGCCATAAATGCGAAGGATTCACGCAGTACGGGTTGTCGCACCGATGGCAAACATGCAGACCGTGCGGGATGGGGCCACTCGTGAGTTCCCAGGCCACACGATGGGTCAAGGCTTTCTCGCCACGCGTCGCATTCCCGACGGGCTCGAGCCGAATTTGCCCATAGCCTTTGGCATTGACGCCACCCAACCATCGCCAGCAGCCATCCGGACCCGCGCTCATATCGACCCGGCTCCACAGCCGGACGGACAAGGGCACGCGAGTGCGACGCCGTATCACCCGGTGCAACTCCGGTTGATCGATTGCATCCCTCTGCATCAGTGCCGTCCTTCTGCGTGGTCCTCGATTTCCCACGGCAACGCTTCCAGTTCGGCGAATGGGTCGGTGGCCGGTGCATTGGCCGCCGATCCTCCGCGCACCGGCGGCATGCGGGTGTTCTCGTGGTGCTCGACCATCGCCTCGGTGTAGCGCGTGACGATGGCATCGATCACGCGCAGCGCCTCGGCTTCGGTGTAGGCCGCCAGCGGCTTGGTAAAGCCGATCTCGTCCGCCACCTGGCCGAACGCCCGCAGGCACGAACGCATGGCCGCCCGCTCCATGTCGGATGCGTCAAGCATGCTGCCCTCCCTGTGCGTGACCATTCCCTCCTTCGCCCGGCACCAGTTGCCGTACAGCGCGTGAAACGCGTCCTGGCAGCGGCGCGAGCAGAACACCCAATCCGAAACAAAGCGCCGGGGGTCGCCGACCCCGTGACGGGTGTCGGCGTGCATGAATCCCCGGGCCTGTCGCTTGCAGACCCAGCATTTCATTCCTCCCTCACTGGGCCCAGACGGGCTTGGCCGTCACGGCCGGGCGTTGCGCGGCGGGTGCGGGCCGGGACGGCACCGCTTGTGCGCGTGCGTTGGACGTGCCGCCGCTCGGATTGCCCATGGGCGGTACACCCTTGAGCCGGGCATATTCCGGGTGGTCGGGCTCGATGGCGAGCCGGATCACGTTGCGCTCTTCGCCCTTGGCGTCGCGCTCGATATCGACGCGGGCAATGAACTCCAGCCCATCGAGTTCGTGGAAGCCCTCGATGCGGCGTGCGGCGGCCGCCTGCGGCGAGGTGTCCTGTGGGTGGATGTTGCGCGCGCTGTTCAGCGCCGCCCGGATGAAGCTGCGCCCCATCTGCCCCCAAGTCGGCCCCTTGGGCGAGTGCAGGCCGACGTTGCTCCACAACTTGCGCTTGGCGTGCTCGCCACCGGTCACGACGAACTCGGCAGCTAGATAGACGGAGCCGGTCTCGAACGACTCGCTCGCATACCCACCCACCCAGCCCTGCGACGGATCGTCATAGCCGCCCGGCTTGATTGTCATGCGTACCGGCACCAGCGTGCCCTTGGGGATCAGGTCGAAGCCTTGCTGCTGCTCGGCGTCGTTGAAGTCTTGCCATGCGTGGGTGGTCATTGCGGCTGCTCCATGAATTCGGTGGTGTGTTGCGGCGCGGTGAGTGCGGTGCCCGCGCACTTGGCGATCAGTGCGCCCAGGTGCGGCGGCTCCTGCATGTCGAGCCGGCCGCTGCGGTCCTTGGCGGGGAAACCGAAGGGATTAACGGTGTGGGTGACGAAGGCGCGGTAGCTGCTGCCGTCCTCGGCCTTGATCTCGGCCAGCGTCACGACCTCGTCGACGATGCCCGGCAGTTCCAGGCCAGTCTTGCTGCCCTCGATCTGCGGCACGAACACCTTGCGGTTGTAGTCGTCCAGACGCTCGTCGAGGATCGCCACGAAGACCACGTTCTTGCCTCGGGCGTGCTGCAGATGCGTGAGTGCACCGACCATCTCCTGGCCGAGCAACCCGTAGGCGGCGCGCACGTCTGGCTTGCCCGAGCGGTCGCTGGTGGCCGCTGGCTGCGTCTTGCACCATGCAAAGCACTGGCGCGAGAGCTGCGTGATCGAATCGACGAAGAAGGTCTGGTAGCGCTCAAGCTGCGCGGGATCGCCGTACTTCTCGACCACGTGGTCGTAGTGCGCCTGCGAGAACGCGCTCTGCGGCGGCAGCGACTGATCGGGACCGGCAAGGAAAGCAAAGAAGTCGCGAGTCTCCGGCCATGACGCGGGGCGAATGGTGTCGCCCGGCCAGTCGGTCACGGACAGATCGCCCGCCTCGACGTCGATGAACAGCGTGGTGGCGGGATCGAGATCCTTCAGGCGCGTGGTCTTGCCGATGCCGGACTTGCCAAGCAGCAGCAGTTTCACGCCACGGCGCTCGGCCATGCGCTGCTGCGCGGAGACAATCGGAAGCCCACTCATGCCACAACCTCGTCACGGGTCAGGGTGAACGAAGGCTTCGCGGGCTCTACCGTGCGGGCATCAGCGAACTGTTGCTGCAGCGCGGGCGGCCAGTTGTTGTAGCGCGACTCGGGCACCGACAGCTTCACGTCGAGATAGGCATCGGGCCGCTCGCCGGCGGCGACGATACGCTCGGCGATCTCGGTCAGCAGCTTCTGGTTCCACGTGACCTTCTTGGGGCACTCGAACTTGACGCGCAACGTGCCGTCGACGATGTGAGTGGTGCCGAAGTCGCGGCCGGACGCGCGCAGTGCTGCACGGGCCTGTTCGCCATAGCACTGGTCGAGTGCGGCATCGAGCTTGGCGCGGGCGCTCTTGAGCCACGCGATAGCCGCGTCGAGTGTGGCGTGGAGTTCGAGCTTGCGCTCGGGCGACAGCTTGGCTAGGTCGCTCACGGACATGCCGGCGATGTCGGCCGGCAGCAGAGTCGGATGGGTCATGCTCATCCTCCTCAGTGGCACACACGAACCGACGTCGAGTAGCGCGAGACGCGCCGCTCGAAGGCTTCGATTTCTGAGATCAGGTAGGTGACGCGGGCCCCCAGCTTGCAAAAGACGGGGCCTAGCTGTTCCTGGCGCCAGCGACGCAGAGTTTTGACCGATAGGCCCCAGCGGGTGGCGAGTTCGGATTCGTCCAGGGCTAGGCGCGGAGCGTCAGGCTGCGCGGGCCGGCGAGCCATGCGGCCCGATTGAACAGAAGCGGCAAGGTTGGCCATCGAAGAGACTCCTCTTGTTGAAAAGAGGCGCTATTTCATGGCCACAGCCTTTGGGTCTGCATGAGCGGATTTTAGGCCGCGATAATCCGACGCCCGCCATTGAATACCAGGCAAGTTAATGTCGCAGCGATTACCCACAAAACCCTTGCGGGCGCTTCATTCTGCACAAAATATCCCCTACAATCGCGCCCCCTGAACGCCGTCGCCTGCTCATCACGCGCCGAACGACAAGGCACCAGACCCTGGATTTGCGCAGTGAGCGGACAGTTCGCGTTCGAAATGCGAGTTGATGCCCAACAGGGCAATTTCGTCACAAGAAACAGGGGGTTGTATCGATGGGCAAGAAGGCCCTAATCAATACGCGGAGCCTGCTTGAGGTGATCGAGCGCGCTCCGATTTCAGCACTGATTGCATTTTGCGAATTGCCTGAATGTCGGGTGTTAGGCAGCGACTGGGCGCTGCCACACAATCCAGGCGCGTCAGCATTGCAAGAGCGCATCGCTCGCCTGGGCCGCGATGAGCGAGAGGCAGCAGAACGCGAAGCTCTGCGTGTGCTGCGCCTCGCGTCGCCGCGCGGTGCCAAAATCCTGCGTTGCGTGGTCGAGCAGGTCGACGACGTGGATCTCACCCGCGCCTTCCTCAACCAAGACGGCAGTGAACTCGGACGTGCTATCTGGATGCGTACGCATTCGGACGATACGACGCGCTTATTCGAGGTTGCGGAGTCGATTCTCAACACCGCCGATGTTCGCGGCAACAAGCGGCTGTATGACGCCTTCGTCGTCGCATTCGAGCGGGCCGAAGCCGCAGTAGACCTCGCACGGACCCAAGCTGCTTATCGTCGTCAGAGCCAACGTGCCGATCTGGACAGCCCGGCTGTTCGTCTGAACATTTCGTCCGATGGGTACGCTGCTTTGTTGTGCGTTCCCGGCAAGACGCCTTGGCGCGTGACAGGCAAAGCCAAGATCGCGGTGCTTAAGCGACTTGTCGATGCACTGACTGCCGGTACGCCTCATGTGAACACCAAACGATTGATGGAGGGAACGGGTTGCACATCGCCGGCCAACCTGTTCTCCAAGACCTCGCCCTGGCGTGACTATTTGGTGAAGGTTGAGGGCGCGCATGCGTGGCAGTTGAACCTGCCGATCCTTGATGCTGCGTTGGAGGACGAAGCCACAGAACCGGAGGCGTCTCCGGGCTGAGTACCCCTTCGTTTGTCCTGGCTGGCATCACCTTCTGTTGCTATCGTTGACACTCGACATACAGGATGGGGCCAAATGAGCGACGCGCTGACGATTGGACGAAAGCAACTCTACGATCTCGTTTGGAGCAAGCCCCGGACGCAGCTTGCCAAGGAGCTCGGGGTATCCGACGTCATGATCGGCAAGATGTGCCGACAGCTCAATGTACCAGCGCCAATGCCGGGCTATTGGGCCAGTCTCGCGGCTGGGGCAAACGCCAAGCGCCGCTATGTGAAACCTGATCTGCCCTACACCGTGGCCGAACGGATCGGGGAAGATCACGAAGGGATAATCGATCTGCTCCCTAAAGTAGACGCGGATGCGCTGGACATCCCCATCCCACCGATGCCTACTTTCAGGGAGAGCACCGAGCAGACGTTGCGTCGATATGAGGTATTGATTGATCGCGTAGCTTTGCCGAAGGCGACTCGAGGCACACATCCTATCGTCGAAAAGTTAATTGCCGAGGACGAACGGCGCGCACGGCTTGTGCCAACCTACAGTTGGGAACGGAAACCACAGTTCGCCTGCCCACAGGGGCGCCGTCTGCTATCGGGCTTGAGCCGGTTGCTTTGGTGGTGGACCGATCTGGGATTCAAGCCGAGTTCCAGCGGTACGCGGGACATCCGACTGGGGGTAGCCTGCGGGCAATACACCGTATTTTTTGAAGTGGGACTCACGCGCCACAACGAGCGGTCATCACGCAAAGACAGCACAGGGACCAACGAACCTTTTCAGCTTCGGTTTGAATCGGATAGCCGCAATAGCAATGCAAACGAAGGCGTCTACACCTTCGCAGACTTTGATATGCCGCTCTTCAAATCGGTGGTGTTGATGCTTCTGAGCAAGCAAGAGCGACGAGTTCGTGAGTGGGTCGACTGGAGATACAGCGATCTGGTCCGGCGCCGAGAGGATGCAGTTCAAAAAGCAAAAGCGGCAGAGGAGCGAAAGCGACAAGAAGTTGCAGCGGCGCAGGCCACGCTGAGAAAGCAGAGGCAGGATCTGCTGGACGTTGCGTTGGATGGAAGGGATCGATCAGATCGGCTCAGGACACTGGTCGCGGAGATAGAGGCTCGCCTGAATGCCGAAGAGCAAGCCGACGAGCGGTTCATCGCCTGGAAGTCATGGGCCCTCTCCGAAGCTGACGCCCAGGACCCGCGAAAGCGAACGGGTCAGGAGCTCTTGCGTTGGCTGGATGGATTCCAACTGTGCTAGAGGCTTTGATTTGACGGGTAGTCCGGGCGATGACGAATCGCCCCGCCGTTGTCCTTGATAGGACATTCGTCCTCGTTGTTTTTGGCGAGAGCCACCGTGCGGCCCATTACCCTCCGTTGCTATCCGCTTCGGACGATTGGCACCACCATCCATGGCAGTTTCATTCCCCGATGCTGCCATGAAGTCCTTCGAACTACCCTGCCCCTCCGCAATGCCTGCCGGCGAGCGCGCCGCCGGGATCACCGCAATCCTGGCCTCCGCCATCGTGCGCACGCTTGCCGCCCCTGCCAGCGCAGAGAGTGCGGTTGGACTTGGCTTTGTGCCCGACCAGCGCGTTCATACAACCCCCTCTCAACAGGACACGTTGTGATGAACAGCAAACAAGCCTCCGTCGCCGCCCGCATCGCCGAGTTGAGCCACGCACCCATGCCCGAACTGTGGAAGCTGTGGGATCGGTACTTCAACTACCGCCCGGCCAAGCCGAACCGGGATTTCGTCGAATCGCGCATTGCTTACAAACTGCAGGAAGAAGCCTTCGGCGGGCTGGCTCCCGCCACGCGCGAGCGCCTGGAACGCATCGGCGCCTCGCACTCGAAGATCCAGAAACGCGCCCCGACGCGCGAGTTTCATTTCGTGCCCGGCACGGTGCTGCTGCGCGAGTGGGGCGAGCGTGAGCACAAGGTGATGGTCACCGCAGAAGGTGGCTTCGAATACGAGGGCAAGACCTTCAAGAGCCTGACCGCCGTGGCGCGGCACATCACCGGCACGCACTGGTCCGGCCCACTCTTCTTCGGTCTGACCAAGGGAGGTGCCCGATGAACGGCGCCGCACAGATCGCCTCCGCCAAGCCACGCAAGCGCTGCGCGGTGTACTGCCGCGTCTCCACCGATGAGCGGCTGGATCAGGAATTCAACTCCATCGACGCGCAGAAGGAGGCAGGGCACGCCTATGTCGCCAGTCAGCGCACGGAGGGGTGGATTCCGGTGGCCGACGACTACGACGATCCAGGCTTCTCCGGTGGCAACACGGATCGCCCGGGGCTCAAGCGGCTGATGGCGGACATCGAGCGCGGCCATGTCGACATCGTCGTGGTCTACAAGATCGATCGCCTGACCCGCAGCCTGGCGGACTTCTCCAAGATGGTCGAGGTGTTCGAGCGCCACAACGTGTCCTTCGTATCCGTCACCCAGCAGTTCAACACCACCACCTCGATGGGCCGGCTGATGCTCAACGTGCTGCTGTCGTTCGCGCAGTTCGAGCGTGAGGTCACCGGCGAGCGCATCCGCGACAAGATCGCGGCGGCCAAGCGCAAAGGGCTGTGGATGGGTGGCGTGCCACCGTTGGGCTACGACGTGCGCGACCGCCAATTGGTCATCAATGAGGCCGAAGCGGCGGTGGTACGGCGCATCTTTGAAGAGATGCTGACCATCGGCTCACCCACGCAAATCGCCGCGCGGCTGACCGCGGATGGCATCACGACCAAGGCGTGGACCACGCAGGATGGGCGCGTGCGCTGCGGAGCCAGCATCGACAAGAAGTACCTGTCCAAGCTGCTGCGTAACCGCATCTACCTCGGGGAACTGTCGCACAAGGGAAGCTGGTATCCGGGCAACCATCCGGCCATCATCGACGCGGACCTGTGGAAGCGGGTGCACGGTGTGCTGTCGAAGGACAGCCACGCTCGGTCTGTCGAGACAAAGATTCTGTCGCGTACCGACGCGCTGCTGCGCGGACTGCTGTATACCCCATCCGGCGAGCGGATGTACCCGACCTACTCTCGCAAGAACGGGCGCCAATACCGCTACTACGTCTCCAAATCCGAGAGCCGCTTCGGGGCGCCGGGCAAGCGCTACGAGCGGCTGCCGGCACTGGAAATCGAGGGCGCTGTCGTCGCGCAGATCCGCTCGGTGTTGACCAGCCCGGAGGCGGTGGCAGCGGTAGTCCAGCACATCCGGTGCAACGGCGCCCAGGTCGACGAGGCGACGACGGTGATGGCGATGGGGCGGCTCGATGACGTGTGGGATCGGCTGTTCCCCGCCGAACGGCATCGCATCGCTAACCTGATGATCGAACGCGTCGACCTCGTGGACGACGGCGAGCAGCAGGGACTCAAGGTGAAGTGGCGGGAAGTTGGGTGGGACGCGCTGATCCGAGAGTTCGTGCCCGGTGAGATCGGCGCGGAGATGGTGGAGATGGAGGCATGACGGGCGGCACACTGGAGACCTTTGTGCCAGTGGCATTCCGGCGCCGGGGTGCGCGGCGGGTCGTTGCGGATGACCGCGCAACACACGACACGACGCTGCTGCAGGCGCTGGCGCGAGGCTTTTACTGGCAGCGTCTGGTGGACACCGGCGTGATGAAAAGCGGCGCGGTCATCGCGCGGGCGGAAGGGCTGCACCCGACGGCGGTCAATGAACTGATGCGGTTGACCTTGCTTGCACCGGACATCATTGCGCAACTGCTGGCTGGTCGGCAGCCGCGGAGCATGACTCTGTGGTGGTTCCAGCACAATCCGCTGCCGGTGGATTGGCAGGCGCAGCGCCAGATCGTGGCGCGCTTCTAGGAGGCTGTATGAGTGGGAACCATCGCGGCCGGGTCCTGGGGAACCCCGTCACCCGATCGCTGCCGGCGCCTGCGGGCGGCGTTCAATTAGAGACGTTCGTGCCGTGGACGCTGGTCAAGCGTGGGTCAAAAAAACAGGTCATCACGCCGCTGGAGGCGCCCGAACAATTCATGCTGGAATCCCAGCGCGAGAAGCGACTCCGGGGTGCAACCCAGGATCCGCCGCTGCTGCGTGCGCTCGGCTTGGCGCACTATTGGCTGCGATTGCTTGACGGGCAGCAGTTCGATTCGCTGACGCAGATCGCCGCTGCCGAAGGGATGGACCTTGGGCAAGTCAGCAAGATAGCTAGGCTGGCATACCTCTCGCCTGCGGTCATTGACGCCTGCCTCACTGACGACAGCGACATTGCCCTGGAGCACGTAGTGCGGATGGGGAGATTACCGCTGGACTGGCAGATGCAGGGCCACCGGCTGGCCAGCCGGAAGTCATCGAGAATTACATCACCTGATAGCACATTCGGCGCGCGCGTCTAGTGAGCCTGCAGTGACATGATCGGCGCCTGACGTGTCATAGACGCTTACCTCTCGCGACATCTAACTCGTCTCCTTCCTGCCACCTGGCGGCTTCAATTTTGCCGGATTCTGACTATTTTTTTGGCAAATTCAGTGTTTAGAGCTAAACTCTGTATCCAAATGGTCACCATATCATCCACGGGCGCGATAGAAGCTTTCTCCGCCGAACAAGCAGCTCGGCTAGCAGGTTTGTCTTTGGATATGGTGAACTATCTCAGTCGGCATGAGATCGTGATCGCCCGTGGCAACACATCCAGGGGACGTGGGCGAGCAAGGCGTTACCTGTATGCCGATGTTCTGATGCTTCGGGTGATGGCGCAGTTGCTGAAGCAAGGTGTGTCAGTGCTTGGCCTGCGCAAGAGCTTGGCCGCATACCGTAAGCGGAAGGGCTCCCTAGACCTGGATGCCTGCAGGTACTTCGTCACAGATGGCTATAATGTTTTTCTGCAGGATGATGGCCGCCTTGAAGACCTCGCCTCCGGCCAACGACTTTTCGCCTTTGTGCTCGACATGGACGTTGTGCGCGAAGCGGTACAGAGAGAATTGAAACGCGCGCGCATAGTGACGAACTGCTAGTCGTTACACCGGTCTGAAAGGCCGTTTGACGCAAGTGCGGTGCTGATGAGGGGATAACTATGACCATGAGCAAGACCATAGACGTTGTGAGCTTGGCTCGTGATCAGGAGTCGGCCTCGGGTATGTTGGCTGAGGTCTTGACTCGCGTGCAAGATCTAAAGGACTTCTATCCTGGGTTCGATGCTTGGCTGTCTCAGCGCGTGTTGCCTGGACTGCAGTCTGGTGATCGATCGATCCTAGTTGAGTATCGGCAAGGGCTCCTTGCTGGCCTCGCCATCCTGAAGGACGACGGCATCGAAAAGAAGTTGTGCTGCCTGCGAGTTTTGCCTGGTTTCGAAGGCCGCTATGGATTGGGTGTTCGACTGTTCGAGAAGTCGCTGGAAAAGCTTGAAACGAAACGCCCCTTGTTGAGCGTCGCGGAAGAACGCTTGCCGGCATTTGTGCGGCTATTTAATTACTTCGGATTCGAGCTTGGCGCCGTTCATCACGGGCTTTATCGCACTGAACGCACGGAATATGCATTCAACGGCACTTTGATTGTCCCTGGAGATTTGTCGGCGCGCTCTCACCTTTCGCGCTCCAAGTTTCGCGATGGCACTCTAGCGTAACCACCTCAGATTCTGCGCCACCAGGACGAAATTGCATCGACTCTAGCAAGCCAAGCTCGTTTCCCGCGCTTGGCCCAGTCCCTGGCCCTTGCGCGATCAGCGATAAGCAACAGAATTAAGGCCACAGTCGGCGCAGCCGCCCAGTACAAAAGATGCCGCAAAGTGGGGGCATCCGTTCCACTTGGGCCAATAACGACTTTTAAGGCATCCCAAATCGCGCTCCCTAGCGTGCCCAAGAGCATCACTACGATCACGAATCGGGTGGTTGTCCAACGTGATGCTGTTACATGAACAAATCGACCTAGCGCGACTAAGTCCTTTGCGGGAACATTGTCTTTGCTTGACGCCGTCCACTGATAACCTAAGTAGCCTCTTACAGATTCCCCATGCGCAGCATGACTGCGGTGAGGAAGATTGATATAGCCGTTCCAGATTTCTTCATCTTCCAACGAACGGCAACCTTTGTACCCCTCCCCCTGAAATGGAAGTTCAGTTTCACGGGGGACGATTGCAAAGACATGCACCTTCTTCAGGGAAGGAAATTCGAGCGATGGATTCGCTAAAAGCACTTGATCCGGGACACCTCTTCGCACATTGACTCGGAAATCAAGTAAACGCGTTATGGGGCTTGAGCTCAGAAGATTCCGGTCCTTGGCACGAAATGTCGAGAAAAAAGCGTCCATTGGAACCCGTGTTATTCGCAAGCGAATGTACCGCCTGAGATCCTTGTGGTTCGCGTTGGAATAGCTTAATGCGGGCCAACGAATCCGCAGTCGCGTAACTTTGTTTTCAGCATCGATGGCAATTTCCGAAAAAAGAAGTCGCCGCGGATCCAGGTGAACAAGCAAAAAGGGACTACCCTGGTTCGGGTGTGAGCCTAACGTGACAACCGCATATTGCTGATTTGACACCCCGGCATATAGCGCGACGTCATTGAAGATTGACGTCAATATCTTCGCACCATCCAGGCCAGGGCCAAGGTCAACAACATGCTCTGGTTTGACGTGCCACGGAATGTCGATCCAGATCTGCCGTATAGATTCCGGCTCGCAAATCATTAGCCCAATATCAAGATAAGCCTTGTCCTTAATGTCCCATAGATTCACGTGAAGCTGGTCTTCAGGTGGCTCATCGGCCTCCGCAACGGCCACGTTCAACGATTGACGTCGAAGGTATCTGACGATGATCCCGGAAAATGGATAGTTCATCGGCTCAAGAACGTATAGTTTTGCGGGGCGCGATCTACGCCAACATCACAGAGACGCATGCCCGGCGTTGCCTGTACTGTACCCAGGACTACGCAATGTAGTGCGGTCCGCTCACCGGCATAAGCAAAAAGTTCTTGTTCGGCAACTCCCGACACCTCACCGTATTTCTCCCACGCCGCAGCCGGTGCCAACACATCAAGACTGGTCACGTCAGCCCGCGCAACGACAAGACCCCCAGAGGCCTTTTCGCAGAACCATAAGGTCTGTACTCGCCGGCTCGGCCATACTTTGCGAAATTCAACTCGCTTCTCGCCTCTTAGAATTTTTATGGCGAGATTGCGTGGCACTGTCACCAAGACAGATACGGCTCCAGAGCTCGCAGGCGCTTCGACGCGATTCATCGGGTCTGTTATATGGCTGAGATGCCATATTATGCCCCATGGAAACTCCACTTTTGAGCAGGCGCACGCCGATGCCGACGTGGTCGCTGTCAAGTATAGGAAGCCCTTTCTTGAGAGCGATTGCGCGGTCCGGCGAAGAGCATTTCTTCGTTGGGCCCGTTCTTTCCTCTCTGGGTCGCCCCAACTCACCGTTTGATAAATGCAACGGGATGCCCGAACACC
The DNA here is from genome assembly GCA_966433195.1 of uncultured Ralstonia sp. Lineage (GTDB taxonomy): Bacteria > Pseudomonadota > Gammaproteobacteria > Burkholderiales > Burkholderiaceae > Ralstonia. The sequence continues at coordinate 14,444 of CBJMVH010000021.1, read as the reverse complement.
CGCATAAACACAGGGAGTTGAGTCTTGTCCGCTCAAGGGACAAACAGAGAATGGAGAAGAAATTTCAGGCCTTGCGGGGCCTGCTGGGTCCGTTCAAGAGGGTGCGCGCTCAAGACAGCAAACCCCGGAATGGCGCCAACACTGGCGTTCCAGGCACAAAAAAGCCCAACGGAGAACCGTTGGGCTTCTGGGAAATGGTGGACCGAAGGAGGATCGAACTCCCGACCTCCGCATTGCGAACGCGGCGCTCTCCCAGCTGAGCTATCGGCCCGTGAAAAATAAGTCTACCCGAATTCCCGGCGCGCCTTCAATCGCGGGTCAACCCGCGTTCTCCATGCCCGGATTGCCGTCCATGCCGACGATGCGCGGCGTATTCAGCGGACGGGCCGTCACTTCGCGCTGGTCGCGCAGCCAGTCGGCCAGCACGTCCCACACGGGACGTCCGCCGGCCTTGCGCACGTCGGGCGATACGGCCGCCCAGCCGGCCACCTTGTAGCGTCGATCGGCGTCGATCGGCTTGTCTCCAAGGCGCATGTCGGTGATGCGCTGGCCCATCGGTTTCAGCGGGTCGATGGTGTAGCGCAGACCGCCGGTGCGCACCATGTCGCCACCCTGCTGGTAGTACGGGTCGGGATTGAACAGGTTGTCGGCCACGTCTTCGAGCACGGTTTTGATGGTGGAGCCGGTCATCTCGGTGAGCGTGGTGGCGGGGTACGTGATGGCAGTCTGGGCCATCAGCGCTTCCATCGTGACGGCCTCGCCGGGCAGCAGCGTGGTGCCCCAGCGGAAGCCGGGCGAGAAGGCGATCTCCGCGCTCTGCGCCTGCATCAGGCCATCGACGATGAGCTGATCGAACGTGCCGTTGAAGTTGCCGCGCCGGTACAGCAGGCCGCGGTTGGTGGCGAGCGTCTCGCCGAGCTTGTCCTTGTACGGCGCCCGCACGCGCTCGATGAGCGCCGACATGGCCGGATCAGGCGGCAGCAGATCAGCAAACACGGGCAACAGCGTGTAGCGGATGTCGCGCACGGCACCGCCGCGCACGTCCAGATCAAGCACGCCGACGAACTTGCCGTTGGCGCCCGCGTTGGTGACGAGCGTTACGCCGCCCGAGTTGCTGACCTTCACTGGCGCCGGCACCGCATCGTGCGTATGGCCGCCGAGGACCACATCCAACCCACGCACGCGCGAGGCGAGCTTCAGGTCCACATCCATGCCGTTATGCGACAGCAGCACGACCACCTTGGCGCCCTTGCCGCGCGCCTCGTCGATCATCTTCTGCAGCCGCTCTTCCTGGATGCCGAACGTCCAGTCGGGCGTGAAGTCTGCCGGGTGCGCGACGGGCGTGTACGGAAACGCCTGACCGATGATGGCGACCGGCACGCCATTCAGCTCGCGCAGCACGTAGGGGTCAAACACCGGATCGCCAAAGTCGGCGGTCTGGATGTTCTGCGCGACGAAGGCGACTTTGTTCTTGAAGTCGTGATCGACCACGTGGCGCACGCGGTCTGCGCCGTAGGTCATCTCCCAGTGCGGGGTCATGACGTCGACGCCGAGCGCGAGGGCTGCGTCGACCATGTCCTGCCCATTTGTCCACAGGGATGTCGCTGAGCCCTGCCACGTATCGCCGCCGTCGAGCAGCAACGCATTCGGGCGCGTGGCGCGCAGGCGCTTGATGAGCGTAGCCAGATGCGCGAAGCCGCCCATGCGGCCGTAGCGGCGCGCGGCTTCGGTGAAATCGAGCGAGGTGAAAGCGTGCGCGGAGCGCGAACCGGGCGCGATGCCATAGCGCTCGAGCAACGCATGCCCCACCAGATGCGGCGGCTGCCCCGCCCACTGCGCCACGCCCAGGTTGACGCTGGGCTCGCGGTATTCGATGGGCAGCAGTTGCGCGTGACAGTCGGTGAAGTGCAGCAGGTGGACGTTGCCGAAGCGCGGCACGTCGTAGGCCACCGTGTCAGCGTGGGCGTCGGTCAGGCGCAGGCCGGCGGCTGCGGCAATCGCCAGGGCTTGAACGAATTCGCGGCGGTTCATTGTTTGGGGCTGTGGGCCGGGTGGGCGTAATGAGGCGCGAGGTCGGCCACGTCGTCTTCGAGCATCTCGCCGACTTCCTTGCGGACCACGCGGCCGTTGGCGTCGAGCAAGAGCAACTCAGGCAAGCCCTTGCGCGGGCCGGTGGCGGCGCACAGCGCGTCGGATTCCATCGTCACCGGAAAGGTGAAGCCACGCTTGGCGACGTAATCCTTGGCGAGCTGCGGGTTGGCGTCGATGCTGATGGTGAGGATACGCAGATCAGTGCCGCGCGTGGCGTCGTAGAGCTTTTGCAAGCGCGGGTTCTGCAATGCGCAGAACGGGCACCACGATGCCCAGGTGGCGATGATGACCGGATGCCCACGCCATGCACTGCCCGGCACACGCGTGCCGTCGAGCAGTTGCACGTCGGGCATCGTCACCACATCGCCGACTTCGACGGCCTGCGCGGTGCCAGCAGCAAGCGCCGTCGCCGCTGCTGTCCACATCAAGAACCGTCGAATGGCTTGCATGGCGTTATTGATTCACCGGAGATGCCGGGTCCAACAACAGCGCCATCACATCGCGGATCTGTTGTTCGGTCAGGATGCCCTTGTGCCCAAAGCGCGGCATGTTCGAGCACGCCGAGTACGCGTTGGAGTTGTAGATCTTGCCCCACGTGTAGCGCAGGATCGCCTCGGAATCACCGCGCAGCTTGCCGTACTGGTACAGCGATGGGCCGATGGTGCCGTACGACACTTCGTCTTTCGACAGCCGGTGGCACGCATAGCAGTTGGCACCGTTGGTGCCGCCGGCCGGGTCGGAGAACTGCATGCCGCGGCCGCTCTGCGCAGTCTTCTCGCCTTCCTTCCAGTCGCCCAGCCACTTGCCATCGGCGGGGTAGCGGATGGTCTTCATCTGCGCATCTTCCAGCGTCTTGGCGACGGCGGCGGGCACGGCGTTGCGATCCGCGTACTGGCTGCAGGTCTTCTGCACGTCGTCGCGCTCGGTCACGCCTTCCACGGTGGCCGGGCCCTTGGAGACGAAGCTCTCGTGGATGACTTTGGCGAGCGCGGCATCCGCCTTCGCATCGGGCTTGGGCGGGGTGACGCCCTTGGCGGTGTCCGCAGCATGCGCGGCACCGGCAATCAGGGCCACAGCGATGAGAGTCAGTCGGAACATGCGTGGCCTCATCGTTTAATCGACGGCGCGTCCATCTTGCCGCCGTTGGCATTGCGGGCGAGGAACAGCTCCAGCGCGGTAATCACCTCGCTGCCGTAGAGCGGCTCCGGAAAGCGCTGCTGGCGCAGGCAGTCGTACAGGCGGTGCTGCATCGTGCGCACCTCGCCTTGCGAGACGCGATAGCCCGGCCACGTGGAATACGCAAACCGCGCGCCCTCTGCCGTCAGCAGATCAGGCAGTTCCTGCAAGCGGATGCGCAAACCCGGCTGGGCATGGCACGTGGCGCAGGCAAAGTCGTACGCGCCGCCACGGTAGAAGAACATGCGGCGGCCGAGTTCGTACGTGCGCTTTTCTTCGGGGTGCGCGAGCGGAATGTCGATGGCCGCGCCGCGCGATTCCGAGGTGATGTACGCCATCAGCCGTTCAATCTCCGATGGCTTGCCCGGCGACGAGAACGGGTTGGCCGACGCCTGCTCCTTCGTCAGCCCCTGCAGCGTCATGCGGCAGTACATGAGGCGCTGTTCAGCGTCCATCACGCGGCTGGTGTCCTTGAAGAAGCGCGGCAGCTTGGCGTACGCGCCCTTCACCACGCCGGGGCCGAGGCCCAGGTCGCATGCTTCGAGCGACGCTTGTTTCGGGCCGGCGGGCTTTTTCCAGAGTTCTTCCCCGGCGGCTTCCCAGAGCTCGGCCGGGTTGCCGTCGGCCAGCATCTCGCGGTACTGCGCGATGCCTGCGGCGGTGCTGTCTTTCTGGTCTTTGGCGTCCTGCGCATTTGCCACCAGGGCAATGCCGGCCGCCAGCGCCGCAGCCAGCGCGACGATTCGTTTGGTGCGTTTCACCATCCCCTCCGTGGGTCGCCTACGGTTTGAGGTAGGCGAAACCTTCTTCCTGCTGCAGGCGGGTGACTTCCACCACGCCGGCGGGCACCACCTTGGCTTCGAGCAGCAGCTTGTCTTCCGGCACCTTGAAGGCCATCAGCGAGTTGTGGCACACGCGAAACTCCACGCCCATGCTGGCCAGCGCGGCGACGGGCGCATCAAACGTGCGGCCCTGCGCGTCCTTGGCCCCTTCGACGAGGAAGTCGATGCCGTGCCCAAACGCCACCACCACGATCTTCGTGCCGGGTGCGCCGTTGAGATGATTGCGCAGGTTGCCGATCGCGCGCACCGCCTGGTCGATGCCTTCGCTCAGTTGGTAGACCACCTTGTAGCGGGCACCCGCACCACCCGCGCGCGGGGCATTCTGCGCAGCAGCCTTGCCCGCCACGCCCAGTGCCGCCAGCGCGGCGGTCACACGAAAGAAGCTGCGCCGCATCTCGGCCTCCTGGGCTTACTGGATTGCGGTTTCGTCGGTGCGCGTGTCGCCGTGGTTGTCGACCCAGGTGACCTTCACCTTGTCGCCCTTGGCGCCGCCCTTGAACTTGATATTGAGGAACGGATCTTTCGACACAGCCGTGCCGAACTGCGCGTCCAGCACCGTCTTGCCGTTGTGCTGCACCGTCACGTTAGTGATGTGCCAGGCGGGCACGAGCTTGCCGGCGGCGTCCTTGCGCTGGCCGGTTTCCATGTCGTGCTTCATCAGGATCTTCACGTCGGTCGTGCCGCCGTTTTCCATTGCGCGAATGCGCATTGGGTCTGCCATGGTGTGCTCCTTTCCTGATGTTCAGCCGCCGCAGCCGCCGAGCGTAACTTTCACTTCCTTGCTTGCCAGCACCCACTTGCCGTTGGCGCGCACGGCGGCGTAGACGACGGACGTCTCGCCCATCTTCACGCGCGTGCTCACGAACGGCTCGGTGCCGGCGGGAATGCCAAACGTGGCGGCCAGCGTATTCGGGTTCTTTTCCACCAGGATGGCGATCATGTCGGTGCCCGGCAGCGTGCTGGTCACCACCAGCGGCACCACGGCGCCATTTTCGGCAATGTCCGGAGCGGTCAGGTGCACGCCTGCGCCACCCTTGTCGACCGCGCCGCCGCCCAGTTGCTTGAGCACGTCATTCACGCCCTTGATGCTGAAGGCGGTCTTGTTCCACTCGGCCGCCTGCGCGGGCGTGGCAATGCCGGCAGACACCAGCAGCGCCATCATGGCGCCCGCGCGCAGCACATCACGGCGCGTCACGTTGATCGAATCGCTCATCGCCCTGCCCTCACTTGGCCGGGGCGCCTGCGAGCACCCAGTCGATCACGGTTTTCAAGTCGGCATCGGAGATCTTGGGGTTGGCCGGCATCGGAATCTGGCCCCAGTTGCCCATGCCGCCCTCGCGCACTTTCTTGATCAGCTTGGCTTCGGCGCCGGCATCGCCGTTGTATTTGGCGGCGACATCCTTGTAAGCCGGGCCGACGAGCTTGCGGTCGACAGCGTGGCAGCCCATGCAGGCGTTCTGGTTGGCGAGGGACTGCGCGCGGGCAGCATCAACGGCGGCCAGCGCGGGCGTGGCGGACAGTGCCAGGCCGGCCAGCACGGCGCCTGCGGCGAGCGTGGGGGCGAACTTCATGGGGTCTCCGGAAAATGGGGCGGCCCGCGTGTCGTTGCGGGCCGCTTGCGCCGATATTGTGCCCCAAGCGCTTCGACGAGGCTCGCTGGCGCGGGTCAGACAGCCACGCGTGTAGCAAAAAGCCTCGGCGTTGAGGCTAAAAGCTTCAACGTCGAGGCTTGGACAGTCGTCGCTGCATAAAAAAGCGGCACCGCTGCATAAAAAAGCAGCAGCGTTGCGGCTCGGGAGGTGCATCGGTGGGTCTTTTTGCTCCGGCGTTGATGCTTTTTTCAGCAGCGATGCCCCTATTTGGGGCATGCGTGAACCCTGCGAGGGTCAACGTTGCGTGTTTGAGGTCCAACGCCGGCGCTTGGATTCAGGCCATCGCCCGGCGCGCTGCCAGCCGGCCGCCGAATACGTTCAACAGCAAGCCGCCCATCACCACGGCGCCGCCCAGCCATTGCGCGGGCGCCAGTCGCTCGCCCAGCAGCACGGCCGCCGACACCAGCCCCACCACCGGCACCAGCAATGACAGCGGCGCCACGCGGCTGGCCGCATAGCGCGCCAGCAACTTGCTCCACAGGCTGTAGCCGAAGATGGTGGCGCCAAACGACAGGTAGACGATCGCGCCAATGCTCGACGCGCTGATGTCCGCCAGGCTGTGCGCGATCTGCTCCGGCCCCTCCAGCCAGAGCGACAGCAACGCAAACGGAATCGGCGGGATGACCGCACCCCACACCACCAGGCTGACCACGTTCACCGGCCCCACGCGCTTGGTGACGATGTTGCCGCTGGCCCACGAGAGCGCCGCGCACAGCGTCAGCAGGAAACCGGCCGTGGTCATGCCCGTCGCCGAAGCATTGCCGGCCATGCCGATGATGCCCAGCCCGCACGCCGCCACCGCCATGCCCGCCAGGTGGAACCAGCGGATCGGCTCGCGCAGCACGATGGCGGCAATCGTCAGCGTAAAGAACGCTTGCGACTGCAGCACCAGCGAGGCCAGCCCCGCCGGCATGCCCACATACATGGCCGAGAACAGGAACGCGAACTGGCCGAAGCTGATGGTGGCGCCGTACGCCAGCAGCCACTTGAGCGGAATCTTCGGGCGCGGCACAAACAGCACGGCCGGAAACGCGACCAGCGCAAAGCGCAGCGCACCCAGCAGCATGGGCGGCACACCGTGCAGGCCCACCTTGATGACGACGAAGTTGACGCCCCACACCAGCACGACGAGCAGGGCCAGCAGCAGATCCTTGGGAGACATGATGATTGGCAAAGTCAGACGGCCGCCCGCGCGGCCTTCTGACGCACTCTAGGCGCGTGCGGGCGGGGCGACTTGCACAATCTTGCGCATTGTTCGTGCCGCCCAGGAACCGGCGTGCCTAGCCGAGCATGTCGGACCAGATCGCGCGACTCCAGCCCTGTGCCAGCTTGCCCTCGGCGGCGGACGGCGCATCGGAGAGCCCCCCGGCCCCCGGCACGGTCACCATGGTGTGCTCGGCCGCGTCGTAGCGGTGGACGGTGGCCACATGCATCGCCTCGTCTGGCGCGGTGAAGCTGTAGCAAGTGTTGGCGTACAGCGGGTGCGCATCGGGCGCGTGGCCAGCGAGCATCGTCACCACGGCGGCAGCGGCCACCTTGCCGTGCTGATTGGCCATGTGGCCCGACTTGGGCATCAGCGGCGCGGTCTGGATGGCATCGCCAATCACATGCACGCCCGGTGCCACCTTCGATTCGAATGAGAGGAAATCCACCTCGCACCAGCGCCCGTTGGCCGTCGCCAGCCCAGCCTGCACGGCAATGGCCCCGGCGCGCTGCGGGGGGATGAGGTTGACCACATCCGCCTGCACGTCGTCCTGCACATCGAACTTGAGCACGCGGCCGGTGGCATCGATATCGACGGCGTTGTATTGCGGCCGATATTCGATGTGCTGTGGATAACGTTGCGCCCACACGCGCTTGAACAGTGCGCCCTTGGAGGTCACGTCGTCATTGGCATCAAGGATGAGCACGCGTGAATCCGGCTTGGCGCGCTGCAGCCAGTGGGCGATCAGGCAGGCGCGCTCGTACGGCGCGGGCGGGCAGCGGTACGGCGCCAGGGGAATGCTGATCGCCACCGTGCCGCCATTGGGCATGGCTTCGAGCCGATGGCGCAGCGCGAGCGTCTGCGTGCCAGCCTTCCACGCGTGCGGCGCCTGCGCAGCGGTAGCCGCATTGGCCAGACCCGGGATGGCGCCCGGCACAAAGTCGATGCCGGGCGAGAGGATGAGCCGGTCGTAATCGAGCACACCACCGCCGGCCAGCCGCACCTGTTTTGCGTCGATGTCGATGGCCGAGGCACGATCGCGCACCCAGCGCACGCCGTGGCGCTCCACCAGCGCGTCGTACGGCACCGTGATCGACGCCATGTCCCGATCGCCCGACAGCACGAGATTCGACAGCGGGCACGAGACGAACGCGGCATTCGGCTCCACCAGCGTCACGTCGACACGGCCGCCGGAAAACACCCGCACGTACTTCGCCGCGGTGGCGCCGCCATAACCGCCGCCGACCACCACCACACGCGCATTGCGCATGCCCGACAGCGATGCGCAGGCAGCCAGCGGGCCCACCAGTGCGGTGGCGCCCAGCGCGCGCAGCATGGCGCGCCGATTCGTGTGCAGTTGCGATTCGCTCATGGGGCCACCTGCTGTTGGCGCGACAACCAGCCGGCAATGGCCGCGATCTGCGCATCGTCGTAACCGCGTGCGATCTGGCCCATCACCGTGGAGGGACGCGTGCCGTTGCGAAACGCCTGCAGCGCGTCGATCAGCTCGGCCTGCGAGCGGCCGGCGAGCGATGGCAAGGTCTGCGCGGCCAGCTTGGCCCCGGGCGCCGTATCTGCGTGATGGCAGCTCGCGCAGGATGCGGCCCAGGTGCGGGCTTGTGCATTGGAGGGCGGCGCCTCGGCCGCATGGGCGACGCCGAGCAGGAACACCGCAGGCCAGGCTGCGGCAAGGCAACGATGAACGACGGGCATTGGGGGGCTGCGAAGTCGTGAGAGCGGCATACGCTACCACGCCCGCGCGGGCAACAAAAAACGCAGCGCGGTGGCTGCGTTCTTTGTGCGGCGAAAGAGCCGACGTGCTTTACGGCAACTGCTTGCCCGGCGGCAGCGCCGGCGAGGTAGTCGGCGACACTGTCACCCCCGGCGATGCCGACGTCACGGGTGCCGGTGCCTGGGTGGCCGTCGGCGTACCTTGTACCGGTGCCGGCGTGCCTTGCGATGCATCGGGCGTCGTCGAAGGGTTGGTCGACGTGGCATTGGTGTCCAGGCGCTTGCGCTCGTCTTCGCTCACGTAGTCGAACACCTTCACCACCTTGTTCACGCCGCCCACGGTGCGCACCGCTTCGGTGGCCTTGTTGCCTTCGGCTTCGGTCACCACGCCCATCAGGAAGACGGTCTGCGCTTCGGTCGTCACCTTGATGGAGTTCCAGGGCACGCCTTCCGTGCCGGCCAGCACGCTCTTCACCTTGGTGGTGATGTAGGTGTCGTTGGTGCGCGAGCCGAACGTGCTCGACATCGGCGTCACCACGATCTCGTTGACGACCTCACGCGCGTTCTGCAGCTTTTGCGCGTACTGGCCGATCTCCTGCTTGGTCTGCTCGGTGCCGGCCTCGCCGGTGAGTAGCACCTTGCGGTTGTAGACCGTCACGTTGACGTGCGCGCGACCGTCGTAGCGCGAGATCAGCGTGTTTTCGGCTTCCATCTGCAAGCCGCGGTCGATGGTCTGCGTGGCGGTCGGGCGGCGGTCGGTGGCCAGTGCTACGCCACCGGCCACGGCGCCGGCAAACAGCGGGAAGCACGCGGTCAACTGCGTGGCGGTGATGCCAGCCAGGGCGGCCAGCACAACGGTACGCTTGATCGTGTGGTGGAGGCGGGCAGACGGTGGCGACGAGAGTTTCATGCTGTCCTTGAATGAAGTCCGGAAGAGAGAAGAGCGAGGTTCATGCATCCGCGCCAAAGGCATCGCGCATCCATTCGATGCGGTTGCCGTCAATGGCGATGACGTCAAAACGGCAGGCGGGCACATCGTCGGCCTGCCGTGCGAGAAAATCTTCGGCCGCGGCAATCAGGCGGCGCTGCTTGGCGGGCGTGACGCTGGCAGCGGCACCGCCAAAGCGTTGCGAGGAGCGTGCCACGCGTGCGCGCACTTCCACGAATACCAGCGCGCCGGCCGCATCGCGCATCACCAGATCGATCTCGCCGCCCTTGCAGCGATAATTGCGGGTGACCAAGCCTAACCCACGTGCTTGCAGATAACGCAGCGCGCGGTCTTCACCGGCGTCTCCGGTGATGGCGGTGGTGGGCTGTGAAGGTACGGGCTGCGGCGCGTGCATTGGCGGTTTGAACCGACTGACTAAGAGAAGTTCTCGTGAGTGATCCTGACTGGACCCTGCTGGCGCACGACCAGCACTATCCCGCCGGCGCATTATATGTGGTGGCCACCCCCATCGGGAACGCCGCCGACGTGTCCCTGCGCGCGCGCCACGTGCTCGGCCTGGTGGACGCGGTGGCTTGCGAGGACACGCGCAACACCGGGCAGTTGCTGGGCCGCCTGGGCCTGCACAAGCCGATGCTGGCAGCGCACGAACACAACGAACGCGAAGCCGCCGCGCGCATCGTCGCGCGCCTGGCGCAGGGCGCGCGCATCGCTTATGCGTCGGATGCCGGCACGCCGGGGGTGTCGGACCCGGGGGCGCGCATCGTCGAGGCGGTGCGTGCGGCCGGCCATCGTGTGATCCCGCTACCGGGTGCGAGCGCGGTGGTGACGGCGCTCAGCGCTGCCGGCGAGCTGCTTGATACGTCGGATGGGCAATTCACCTTCGTCGGCTTTCTGCCCACCAAAGCGGGTGCGCGCGATACGGCCATCCGCCAGTGGGCAGCGCATGGGCCGGCATGGGTGTTGTACGAAGCGCCGCACCGCATTGATGCCACGCTCGCCGCGCTGGCCGAGCACCTGCCGATGCGGCGCATCCTGATCGGCCGCGAGTTGACCAAGCTGTTCGAGCAGATTGTCGTGTTGCTCGCCGCCGATGCGCCGGCCTGGTTGGCGGCTGATGCAACCCACGCCAAAGGTGAATTCGTGCTGGTGGTGGAAGGCGCAGGCACGCACGATGCGGCACCAACAGCCATGGCGGCGGACCAAGTGCTGCGCCTGCTGTTGGCCGAGTTGCCTGCCAAGCGAGCGGCGAAACTGGCCGGGGCGATTACGGGCGCGCCCGTTGACGCGCTATACCAGAGCGCGCTGGCGCTCAAAAACGAAGGGAAGGACTGACGCGCGTGAGCCGCCGCACGTTTAGCGGCGGCGTTTCGCGCGATGCTTGACGGCTTTCTTGACCGGTGCCGGTTCATCGGCACCCACATCAGCGTCGCCATCATTGCTGGCGAGATCCGTTTGCGTGAGTTCGGGGCGCAGGGCTTCGACTTCCGCGCGCGACAGTCGGCGGATCTCCACCTGCGTGGCACCGCGCTTGACGAAGTCCAACCGCTTGGCGGCGGCGTACGACATATCGAGGATGCGCTTGCCGTGGTACGGACCGCGATCCGTCACCTTGGCAACCACCACGCGGTCGTTGGACAGATTACGCACCAGCACCCAGCTCTGCAGCGGCAGCGACGGGTGCGCCACCGTGAAGGCGTTCATATCGAAGCGCTCGCCGCTAGCGGTGCGGCGGCCGTGGAAGCCGCGGCCGTACCACGAGGCCATGCCGCGCTGCTCGAACGTGCCCAGATCGGCGCGCAGGCCGGGCTCGGTATTCGCGTCTTCGAGCTTCAGGCCGCTGGATTCCGGCACGCCGCGGAACGACAGCGTGCCCCAGGCATCGGGGTTGTCGCGCGGGTCGGCGAGTTTGGCGGTGGGTGCGGCGGGCTTGTTGGCCTGCGGGCCGGTTTGCCCCGTCGTGGGCGGCTCGCCGGGGACGGCGGCACAGCCCGCCAGCACCAGCAGCGCGGTGCCGTGCGTCAGCCAGGCACGCAGGGAGCGGCCAGCCGGCAGGCGGGAGAACGGGTGGGTCAACTTTGGCATGGGCGCGAGTCTACCACGCAAGATTCCGCCGACTATTTACATTTCCTATTAAAACAGCCGCATCATGCAGTCATCTGGCGGCAATTTTGTAATATTTTCTTTCCGATGTAACAGCAAAGGCCGCCAGCCCAATGCTGGCGCGGGCTCCGGCCGATACAATTGCCGTGTCCTTCTTTCCGCAACATATGCGCAAAACATCACATGAAAGTCGTCGTCGTTCCTGTTACGCCGTTTGAACAAAACTGCACGCTGCTGATCGGCGACGATGGCGCGGCTGCCGTCACTGATCCGGGTGGCGATATCGATCGCATCCTGGCGGCCGCCCAGCAACACGGCGCGCGCATCGAAAAGATCCTGCTCACGCACGGCCATGTCGACCACTGCGCCGCCGCTGATGCACTGCGCACCCAGCTCGGCGTGCCGATCGAAGGGCCGCAGAAGGACGAAGCGTTCTGGATCGATCAACTGCCCACGCAAAGCCAGCGCTTTGGCTTTCCGCCGGCCAAGGCGTTCGTGCCCGACCGCTGGCTGGAAGACGGCGATACCGTGCAAGCTGCGGGCCGCACGCTGCAGGTCTTCCATTGCCCCGGCCACACGCCGGGCCACGTCGTCTTCTTCAGCCCGGAAGACCGTATGGCCATCGTCGGCGACGTGCTGTTTGCCGGCTCCATTGGCCGCACGGATTTCCCGCGTGGCAACCATGCAGACCTGATCCACGCGATCCGCACCAAGCTGTGGCCGCTCGGGGACGATGTGACGTTTGTGCCGGGGCATGGGCCGGTGTCCACCTTCGGCGATGAGCGTGCGACCAATCCATACGTTGCTGATCGCCTGTTTGCCAACGAAGGCGGCGCATGAGCAACGACACTGCGCCCACCGCATCGGCAGACAAGCCCCGCCGCAAGCGCGGCAACCAGCCGCCCGACACGCGGCCCGAAATCTATGTCAGCACCGACGTCGAAGCCGATGGCCCCATCCCCGGCCCGCATTCGATGCTGAGCTTCGCGAGTGCGGCGTATCTGGCGGACAAGACCCTCGTCGGCACCTTTGAAGCGAACCTGGAAACCTTGCCCGGTGCAGAAGGCCACCCGATCCAGATGCAATGGTGGCAAACCCAGCCCGAGGCCTGGGCGGCGTGTCGCAGCAACCTCGAAGCGCCCGACGTGGCATTGCCGCGCTACGTGGAGTGGGTCGAGAGCCTGCCGGGCAAGCCGGTGTTCGTGGCGTTTCCGGCGGGCTTCGATTTCACGTTCATGTTCTGGTACATGATGCGTTTTGCAGGGCGCTCGCCGTTTGGCTGGGCGGCGCTCGACATCAAGACGCTGGCCTTCGCACTGACGGGGCTGCCGTATCGACGCAACGTCAAGGCCGCCTTCCCGGCGCACTGGCATGACCCGCTACCCCACACGCATATCGCGCTGGATGATGCGAAGGAGCAAGGCGCCCTCTTCTGCAACATGCTCGCCGAGTTGCATAAACGGGCAACTGAGCGCGAGGCCGAACGCGCCGCTGCACAATTGCCCAACCAATCCGCTCAGGATTGAGCGCCCAATTGGGGCGTCGAAGGCATCACGCATTTCGCGAAGAGCCGCACACCGTTTGCGTCTTGCCCGCGTGATCCGCGCACCATGACGCAACGCAACTTGCGGCACTGCAAGCCCACGTCTACGCTGGGCTTGTGCGAGGCGACCAGACGACTGCGCCACCCGGCGCCGACAAGCAAAGCCACTCGCATACGCCATTTGCTTGCCGTATCGTTTTCGGGCCGCACGTACCCCCGACGCCGGTGCGTGCCGGCGTCGGCTTATGAGCCAACGGCGGGAGGTATCGCGATGCGCTTTTCCCGTGACGCGTTTGATACGCACCACTTGCGAGCGATGACGGAGCGCTTGCATTGGCATCGCAAATCGTCCGCGAAGGCGGTTCCGCTGAGCATGCGCGCGCAGTTGCATCGTCCGCACAGCAGCGAGAGCGACGACGCGGAAGTGATGAAGGTCACCGTGGTGTCGACTGCGGTGGCGCTGGCAGTGGTGCTTGCTGCCATGCTGGCAATCGGATTCGGGTCAGAAATGGCCCGATGGATGGGCCTGGAATAGACCAGAGCCCGTGCGCGTCTTGACGGACGCAGCCCCGGCCCTCGCGCAAGGCGACACGGCCAACCCTGAACGGCCTGTCCGATGGAAATCGGCAGGCCGTTCAACTTTTGGGGCGTGGGGATTTACTTCAGGAAGGCGTCGAGCGCTTCGGGTGTGCGGCCGATGGTGGCTTTGCCATCTCGCACCAGCAACGGGCGCTGCAGCAGCTTCGGGTGTTCGGCAATCGCCTTGAGCAGCGCGTCATCCGAGGCGGTGGCCAGATTCAGTTGCGCGTATTCGTCTTCGTTTTCACGCACCAGGCTGCGCAGCGGTGTGTCGAGCTGTTTGGCGAGGGTCTTCAACTCAGCCAGCGTGGGCGGGGTCTTCAGGTATTCGATGACTTCCAGCGGCTCACCTTGCTTGGCTGCAAAGGCCTCGGCTTGTTCGAGCGCGGTGCGGGATTTGGAGCAGCGGGGGTTGTGGTAGATCTGCATGCTTTAGATGGCTGGCTTGTTGTGGGTGCGTGCCATCTTAATGGGTTGGTGTTGTTGGTGATTTCGTGGGTTGCTAAGGGGGGTTTTCTTTTTGTGGTCCATCCCTTGTTTCATCCCCTGCCGGGGCTGACTCACTTTCTTTGTCTTG
>CBJMVH010000020.1:0-71086 GCA_966433195.1 uncultured Ralstonia sp. | reverse complement strand
CGCGTGCGGGCGAGCAGGGCCGAGGCTTTGCCGTGGTGGCAGGGGAAGTGCGCAGTCTTGCACAGCGATCAGCGGGCGCTGCCAAGGAGATCAAAGAGTTGATTGGCGATTCGGTGGGCCGCGTGCAGAACGGCTCGGCGCTGGTGCAGGAAGCTGGGGCGGTGATCGAGGAGGTAGTCACTGCCGTCAAGCGCGTGACCGACATCATGGGCGAAATCAGCGCTGCATCGGAAGAGCAGAGCAGCGGCATCGAGCAGGTCAACCAGGCCGTCAATCAGATGGACGAAGTGACGCAGCAGAATGCGGCGTTGGTCGAACAGGCTGCAGCGGCGGCACTGTCATTGGAAGAGCAGGCGCAAATCCTGCGCACGGCGGTGGGGCGCTTCCAGGTATAACCCTCCGTACGCTCAAAAGAACAAGGCCGGCAAATATGCCGGCCTTGTTCTTTTGTGGTTTCCGGACGCCTCTATGTGCAGTCTCGGAGGTACAGCTTGCTGGTGCTCAGGCGACCAGAAAATCTTCCACCTTGCGGCCCGACGACAACTCCTTGACCAACCAGCCCGGGCGCTTGCCGCGACCCGTCCAGGTATTGCCGTTGTTGTCGCGATAACGCACAGGCACCTTGCGGCCAGCCTTTTTCGAAACCGTGCCGGCCTTGCTCCCAAAACCGAGGTCATCGGCGGTCAGGCCGTATTCCACGATCTTCTGCTTGATTTCGGCGATCACTGCCGCCTGTTCACTCGCCCGGAGTTCATCAGCCTGGCGCTGCAGTTCAGAGATCTTCTGAACAATTTCCTTGTAAGTCGACATTATGGATTCCTCAATTTTTGCAATTGAAACATGGGCACGCTCCCCGTAGCCCAGCGCATTATAACGACTTTCATGTGAGCTATGAATTTCGTTAAGACCTAATGTTTACGGTTGCGTTTCTTGGGGAGGGCATGCTGACGAAAACCTTGATGGTACTTGGGTTTGCGCGGAATGGCGGTTCGTGAACAAGTGAAGATTTTTCAGCCTTCGATGCATTGTTGAGACAATGAAGACAAACGGCGTGCGCCTGCACAATCCGTACACAATTTTCTTATGTGATCACTTCATTGCCCTAGCAATGCGGACCAGCGGCACTGTAATGTTTTCAAGCGCCGGAGGTTGAAAGGTTGGCGAAAGGATTTACGCCATGCATCAAAATGGCGCATTTTCTGTGCCCGGCTCAGGCAGCCTGCAAATTCATGCAGTCTTGAAATGCCTGGGCAGGCAGGGGGCGTGCCAGCAGATAGCCTTGCACCTGATCGCAATGCAGATTGATCAGGGCTTGCATTTGCGCCTCGGTTTCCACGCCTTCGGCCACGACGGTCATTTCCAATGAATGGGCCATTGCGCAGATGGCGCGGATGATGGCCGCGGCTTCGAGAGGGTTGTCGTCGAGCGCGCTCACAAATGCGCGATCGATTTTGATCTGCTGGGCGCGGAAGCGTTGCAGATAGCTGAGGCTGGAGTAACCGGTGCCGAAATCGTCGATGGCGACTTCAAAACCGAGCGATTGAATCTGCCGGATCGTGGCAATGCTCTGGCTGGCGTCGCGCATGGCGGCGGTTTCTGTAATCTCGAACATCAGCCGGTGTGCCGAGATGTGATAACGGTGCAGGATCTGCGACAGCCGCTGCACGAGGTCGGGTTGCTGGAACTGACGTGGCGAGAGATTCACAGCGATGCGCTGCGGGGCCATGCCGGCGGCGTCCCAATGCATGATCTGGCGGCACACTTCTTCCACCACCCAATCACCGAGTTCAACGATGGTGCCCGTGCGCTCTGCCAGCGGGATGAACTCCGCTGGCGACACCGGACCGAGTTCCGGGTGATTCCAGCGCAGCAGCGCCTCCGCACCGATCATGGCGCGTGTACGGGCGTCAAACTTGGGCTGGTAGTACACCGACAGCTGTCCGTTGAGCGCAGCGTGAGAGAGCGAGCGTTGAATCTGCAGCACGCGGTGCGCGGTGGTGTTCAGGCGCGGCTCGAAGAACCGATAGGCGTTACCGGTCGACTGCTTGCAGTCGAACATGGCGGCGTCGGCGTGTTCGAGCAGCGTGTCGGCCGTCGCGCCGTTGTGCGGATGGATCACCACGCCGATGCTGGCCGTGGCGCGCACGCGGCGGCCGTCAACCTCAACGGATTCTCGCAGCCGGAACAGCAGCTTGTCGCCAATGGTGGCGGCCGCCTCCGGCAGGGCAAGGCCTTCGACCAGGATGCCGAACTCATCGCCACCCAGGCGGGCGACGGTGTCTTCGCCGCGCACGGTCTGGCGCAGGCGCTCGGCAATGATCTGCAGCACGCGGTCGCCGGCATTGCGCCCGTGCTGCTCGTTGATCTGCGCGAAGTTGTCGAGGTCCAGATAGAACAGCGCGAACGGGCGTCCGCGCCGCGTGGCGGAAAGGATTGCGCTGTCGAGCGCTTCGCGTAGCTGCAGGCGGTTCGGCAGACCGGTGAGCGCATCGTGATGCTGCGGAACCTGCGGCTGGCTTGCCACGCGTGCCAGCGATGCGGCCAGGTGCGCCTGCGTGGAATCGACCCGGGTTTCCAGCATGATCAGCACCGCATGCAAGCCCAGCGCGAGCAGCACGCCACCCGCGCTCAGCATGATGATCGGCACGACGTGTGCGGCCGATTCCTCGGCCGACCACGCTGTCATCGACGGCCAGATCATCAGCGAGAAGACGGCGGAAGTCGCCAGTACAGCTGCGGCGCGCGCACGTAGGCCCACTGCCTCGCGCCGCTGCGCTGGCGGAGCATGGAACGCCATCGACATGGCCAGGCACGCACCCGCGGCCAGCACAAGCGTGCCGCCGCCGTAACTGAGCAGCGTGCGCTGCAACGTGAGTGTTGTGTCGTGAGACCACGGACGGGCCAGTTGCCACTCCAGCACCATGAGGCCAACCCCGAGCGCCGCCGCACCGATGGCAATACCACGCCGTGGCAACGGTTGGCTGGGTGTGCTGAACGTAGCATCCGGCAACACCACGCAGAACGCGGCCACCGAAGCCGCCAGCGCAGTCATGAGGGTGCCCAGCAGCGGCGCCCCCAATGACACGCCAATCTGGCGATGCAGGCCCACCTGGGCTAGCCAAAGCCCAGACCATAAGCCAATCCCCAGGATGGCGGCGCAGGCAATGCGCCAGTTGCGGCGTTTTGCGATCGTCGAGCCCCCCGGCAGACGTGTCGCGGCGTCTAGTGCGGCAAACGTGGTCAAGCCCGTGCTGACCCACGCAAACAGCAGCAGCGCAATATGGAAATCGTTATGCATGCGAGCGCATTCGGCGCGGCCCCCCGATTTGACCGACGCCTGTCTGTGTTTTGCGGCGAGGATAGCGCAATCGCCTGGTGTTTCAGGCTGCGAAAAAGCGACCTTGTTGTGCGCTATTCACAGAATGCGTCGGGATAAGCCGTCAGAGTTGCATTGCATCAAGGCTGCGTGACGGCTCCACGCCTACTCACATGCATCGGCAAGAAACGCCGGAACGTGACCCGGGTATACGTGAATGGCCGGCGCAGGGGATTGCGCCTAGCCAGACGTTTTAGGCGTGCAGACGGCCGCGGCGGCGCGAAGCAGGGGTGGCCGCGCCAGCGCGTTCGAGGTCGACGCTGGGCAGCAGGTGCAGCAGGCGCACCAGTTCAGACTGGCGGTGCGTGCCGGTCTTGCGCAGGATGTCGCGGATGTGCACCCGCACGGTATGCAGTGAGAGGAATTCGCGCTCGGCGATTTCCTGCAGGGTTTCGCCGGCGGCCAGGCGGGCAGCGACGATGCATTCCTTATTGGTAAGCCCAAACAGCGAGGCCAGCACGCCAGCATCCATCACCGAGCGGGTTTCGGAGTTGCCCACGAGCACCAGCGCCAACGGTGATGCCCAGCCCGAGCGCATGGCGTCGGACGGTGCCAGCGGTGTGGCGATGAAGGGCACCGGGCGCCCGTCACGGGCCAGATACATCCACGAGCCCGCCGCCCCTTGTACACCCAGCGAGCCTGCCGCCGTTTCAATCAGGGCGCGCAGTGCTGCGTCATGTGCATGCTCGGCTGAGTGCAGTTTGCCGTTATCCAGCGACAAACGGTCGTCTTCGCCGGTCATCGTGCGCGCCCAGGCGTTGGCGTATTTCACGCGCATGGTGCGTTCGATGACCATGACGCCAAAGTCGAGCGTGTCCAGCCCCGCCATGCCGAGCGCGGCCAGTTCGTTCAGTTCCTGGTTGCGTTGTTGCATGCGCGCGGCCCGCTGCAGATGCGGCAGCACGCGTTGGAGGCGCTGTTGACGCTCCATGGCGCTGACTTCGGACGCGCCTTCGCGCGTGCGCAGGCGCATCGTGACGCGCAGGTCCGGAGTATCGACCAACGTCATGCCATCGGCAGGGGTATCGCCGGCGTCGTCCGCGGGTTGTGTCCCCAGGATCTGTGGGTCTTGGCAGAAGGCGTTGCATTGGCCCGGCTGCGGGCATTGCGCGCACCAGCCCGACGACACGCCTTGGCGCGGCGTGTCGGTGTGTTTGTCCCAAACGAAATAATGTGCGCTTTCGGCCCCGGCGTAGATCGAAAGCAGGGCCAGAGCGATCGGCATCTGCGCAGGTTCGAGCACCGCTTCGTAGATGGTATCGACGAGGCGGTGGAACTCTGCGTCATCTGATAGACGTTGCAGCATGATGGCCCCCGGTGCGTATTGCGATGGCTGGGGGCTTGGCCCCGCGCCGTCGTTGTGTTGCGGCGTGATGCCGCAGTCGCTGTATTGATTGTTGTTGTTCTGCGCGACTTCTGTAGTAATCGGCAACTCTTTGGAGAAACTTAACATTCCGCTTGTGATGCTCCCAAATTCCGGCGGTGCTGTATCCCCCCCTCGAGAGGGGAGTATGGCCGACTTTCAGCGCTGAAAATATAAAAAATATACAAAATAATTTAGCGTGGTGAGCTTGCGTCAGTTGAACTGATAGGTGTAGGCGGCGTTCAGGCGCAGTGCGCGCGAGTTGCTGTTGATGGGCTTGTCACCGACCGGCCGCGCGATGGCCAAGTCCAGCGTGTAGTACTTGCGGTCTGAAAAGCGCACGCCCAGGGCAATCGAGCCGAGCTGGTCATGCACCAGCGTGCCCGCATTCGAATACACCTTGGCCGTGTCGTACAGCACGTAGGGCTGCACGGTCTTCAGATAGTCCATCGATACCGCAAATGCGCGGTTGATTTCGACCGACGCGCCCCAGCCGCGGTCGCCTGCCACCTCGCCGGCCGGATAGGCCAGGCCGAAGAAGCGCCCACCAAAGCTGATCTGTTCCGACGAGGGCAACACCGCGCCACTGTACTGGGCGGCGCCCGAGACCACCACGCCAAAACCGAAGGGGAGGTCGTGCGCCTCGCTGGCGGTCATGCGCGTGCGCAGGAAGCCCAGATCGACATTGTTGTTGATCGACTTGCTTGCCCCAAGGCCGCTGATGCCTTGGTAGATGCCTAAAGACGCGCGGCGCGTCTCACCCGGTTTCGCTTCGGTGTACAGCGCCTCCGCGCCGGCCACGCGCACCTTGGCATCCAGCTCGGTTTGCGGGATGGCGGTGTTCTGTGGCGAGTAGCGTTGCTTGTCGTCATTGCCGTAGAACGTGCCGGTGATTGTCAGGCTGCGCGTGTTCGACAGCAGCACCGGGTAACTGAGCGACAGGCCTAGCCGTTGCGTATCCGTCAGATAGCGCGACTGGTAGCCGAGCTGCTCAAGCGGCAGGTTTTCGGGCATGCCGCGATAGTGCGACCAAGACAGCTTGGCCAGCAGCCCGTCGGTGCCGATCGGCTGCGCCCACGTGGCGGAGTAGAACGTTTCGTGGTCAGACCCGCGCGGTTGCAGCGTCGACACGGTGATCTGCTCGCCAAGCGGCGTCACGCTGTTGAGCGTGCCCGTGATGACGGCGCGCACGCCGGGCTTGCGGTACTCGATGCCCGTGCCGATGGTGTACGGCTGACGCTTGACGTTGAGCACGAGTTCACTCGCGCCATCGGTCGTGGTGGGCGGTTGCACGGTCGCGGTGATCTGCACACCCGGCTGTTGCGCGAGCACGCCGGTCACACGCTCGAAGGTCTCGCGGCGCAGGGGCTTTTCATCCATCAGGCGTTGCGAGATTTCACGCAGGCGGCCCTCCAGCGGTCCGGGTGTGCCCTCGACGCGCATGCGGGCAACATAGCCTTCCACCACGGTGACGCGGACCACGCCGCCTTCAAACGTCTGTGCGGGCACGAAGGCGAAGGACAGCGGATACCCGCGATCGGCATACAGCTTGGTGACCTCGTTAGCCGCCTGCAGCAATTGCGCAACGGTGATGTCATGCCCGGCCAGCGGCGCAAAGTACGCGGCGATCTCGGGAAACGGCAGTGTTTTCACGCCTTCGATCTGGAACTTGGTGGGCGTGAGGTGCGTGGCGAGGAGGTTGTCGAGCGCCGGGTTCGGCCGCTGCACTTCCACCTGAATCTTCTGCTGGGGCGGACGGGACGTATCGACCTTGGGCAGCGTATCGATCGGGTTGCCTTGGGTAGGGCTGCTTTGCGCCCAGCTTAATGCCGGGTGGGCCAGGGCAACGGCCGTGGCCAGGGCCAACCGCAGGGTGGTGGTCCGCACGCCTGTCTCCTCCGTGTGTGTTCGTTTGTGATGAAGCGAAGCCGCGCATCGATCGCCGCGCGCTGCATCAAACGATAACCGCGAGACATGGTGCTTTACAACAAATCACATAGAAGCAACGTTCACGCAGCGCAACGGCCCATGGGTAGATACCGATGGCACGTAGTCCTGTGCGCGTTTGCCCGCTGCGGACGTTGCTTTGCGCGACGTGGGTGCGCGTTTGAAACAAGCGGCGGACCACGCTCAGCTTGAAGCGGGCCCGCCGTCTGTCGATCAGTGGTGCGCGGTGCCGCCCAGTACGCCGCCCACCGTGCCCAGCAACCCGCCAACCACGCCTGTCACCGGCGCCAGCGGCGTGGTGCTGCCAGTCGAAGTCACGCTCGTGCCGACCGTGCTGACCACGGCGCCGACCGGCGCGGTGACTGCGCTGATGGGGTTGCTGCCGCCTGTGGCGCCGCCCAGACCGCCGAGCGCACCCGTGATCGGTGCCAGGGGATTGCCGCCGCCGGCCGTGCCACCGAGGCCGCCCAGTACGCTGGTAATCGGCGCCAGCGGGCTTCCGCCACCCGTTGCACCGCCCAGCCCTCCGAGTGCGCCGGTGATGGGCGCCAGCGGGTTGGAGCCACCCGTCGCCCCGCCCAGGCCACCCAGGCCGCCGAGCAGGCCGGTGATCGGTGCAAGCGGATTGCTCGGCGTCGACGTGGGCGAATACACCACGCCGCCCAGCGCGCCGACGGTATTGCCGACCGCAGTGACGACCCCGCCCAGGCCGCTGACCACCGGCGCGTGAGTGTTGGTGAGCGTGGTGCCGCCATTGGCCACGGCGCCGCCCAAAGTGCCCAGCAGCGTGTAGCCCGGCGCGCCCAGGCCGGTCGTGGCGCCTACCGTCTGCGTGGCGTTGGTGAGTTGCGACGTGAGCGGAACGATGGCCGTGCTCAACTGTTGCGTGAGTTGTTCCACCGGGCCAGTCGACAGCGCCGTGCCCAGCGTACCGCCACCATTTGCCACCGCCTGGCCAACCTGCGTGACCACACCAGCCAGCGGCGTCGTCACTGGAGACAGCGGCGCCAGCGGGCCGGTACCCAGGTTGTTGACCAGCGTGCCTGCGCTGGTCACGGTGTTGCCTGCGCCCGTCACGACGTTACCGAGGCTCGATACCGTCGTGCCGACCGGATTGGAATTGTTCGGGATGTTGCCCAGACCGCTCTGCACACCGGTGCCCAGCGCGGACACGGTCGTGCCCAGGTTGTCGACCACGCCACCCAGGCCGCTTTGCACGCCGCTGAGTTGCGACGGCAGCGGGGCGCTCTTGATGGCAGAGCCCAGACCGCTGATGGTCGAACCGGTGGCGGTGACGACATTGCCGGCGCTATTCAATACAGCACTGGTCGGCGTCAGGGCCGCAGGCGAAGGCGCCGGAGCGGGCGACGGCGACGGTGAGGGAGAAGGCGACGGCGACGGGGAAGGAGACGGGCTCGGCGTGGAGCCGCCACCCGTGTTGTTGTTCGAGCCGCCACCGCCGTCCGAGCCGCCCAGCGAGCTACCCAGATCGCCCGAGCCCGAGCTGGCGCAACCGCCCAGCACCAGCAAGCTCGCCATGGTGGCTGCCAAGCATTTGATGTTCTTGTTCATGGTCGTTCTCCCGTTTTAAAAGTCCGCTCTCTCGAAGCTGGAAAATGGTCCCAATGTCGATTTGGGTCAGCGGACTCTGCAAACGGTGTGCCATGTCAACATTATTTCGCGATGCGTAACGGATTATGTGATTCGGACTGTTTTTATGCGAAAAAACGGTCGGAATTATGAAGCTCTCATAAACATCGCATTTTCTTACCCCACCAAAGTTGGGGTGAAACGTTTGCGCATCTGCCGTTATGTCCGGCGAATGTGTTCCGTGTCACGTTACAACGTAACGCCGGGAACACGGATTTTCAGGTCGTAACAGACGTCTTCCTGGGGTGGGTTATCCCGTAGCGCCGTCTGCAAACCCTCATCGGAATGCGGTTTCCTAAAAACTGAGTGGCGGTTCTAACGCAATTGGCATGGCAATTGCAGAAATGGGCCCGCAGTCCGCAGTACCGAGCTCAGACATCAGGAACACAACCATTCCAAGAAGGGGACGGACCATGACTCACACTCGATATGCCATCCGCGTTGCGCCGTTGGCCTGCGCTGTTGCCGCACTCTTGCTCGCGGCTTGTTCTTCGGGAGGCTCCGGCTCTGGCAGCGACTCGCCAAACCCGAGCCCGAATGATCTGACTGGCGTGACGCCGGTCGGCAAGGTGGCCAACGGCACCGGCAATACCGTCGTGGCGACGGGCCAGGCGGTCAGCAGCCTGGGTACCACGCTGCAAAACGCCAATATTCCCGGGCTATCCGACCAAGCCAAGGCTGGGCTGGGCGGTACGGTATCCAACACCGGCAAGGCCATCAGCGACCTGGGCCTGGGCGTGCAAACGGGTGTGGGCAAGATGGGGCAGAACCCGAATCCGATCGGCACCACGGTCGCCAGCACCGGCAATGTCGTGACCGACGTCGGGCAGGCCACGGTAAGCGCAGGCTCGCTCGTTCAGGGCCTGGGCCAAGGCTCCGGTGCGCCGTTGGCTCCAATTACGCAACCGGTGGGCGGCGGCGTGCAGCAGGTCGGCCAGGCACTGATCGGTGGCGGCACGCTGCTGGGTAGCGCGCTGTCTTCCGGCGCGGTGCAGCAGGTCACGCAACAGGCCAGCTCCGCCATCGTGCCGGTCACCACGCAGATCACCAACGCCACGCAAATGGTGGGCGATTCCACCGGTCTGGGCGGTGGGCTCAATACGCTGCTGGGCGCGGTGGGCAACGGTGTGGCTGGCGTCGGCGCCACCATTACCGGGACGGGCGCGCCGGTCGTGTCCACGCTGGGCCCGGTCGTGACTTCGGTGGGGACCACCGTGGCACTGGCAGGCGGTGTCGGCACGGCTGGCGGCTCCAGCGGCAGCAACCCGTTGAGCGGCCTGCTGGGCGGCGTGGGTGGCGCAGGCGGTGGCAGCAATCCGCTGGCACCTATCACGGGCTTGCTGGGTGGCCTGGGCGGGGCGACGGGCGGTTCCAACCCGCTTGCGCCTGTTACCAGCGCGCTCGGCGGCGTGACTAGCGCAACGGGCGGCACCTCGAGCAGCAACCCCTTGGCGCCTGTAACCAACTTGCTGGGTGGCGTAGGCAACCTGGCGCACTGAGCAGTACCTGTCTGTGCTCTTGAAGGTGCGCGGGCGTGTTCCCGTCGCTCGCGCATCCTTTTTTTGCCGTGGACAGAGAATGGGGAGCGTTCAGATCAGCCCCGGTATTCATGGATTACCCGCCTATAAGTTGGGGTTTAGTCCACCCATCATTAAGGGATTTCCATGAGGTTTCCGGTGGTTGTTTGGTTTTTTAATAAAAATTAATAGAGGCATCATTCTAATTCAACATAAGTACCTCAATTGAGTTATTTCGCCTAGCGGGCTGCACACCTATAAAAGCGTTACGGGGTGTTACGTGACATGCGTGACACACCGGTAACGCCAAAAAGCAAAGTGGTTTGGGTGAGGGAGCAGGCAATGAAAACGATCATCACGCGTTTTTTGCGCGAAGAGGACGGGGCGACTGCGATCGAATATGGCCTGATCGCAGGACTGATCGCCGCAGCGATCATCGTCAACATCGGCAGCATCGGGACGCAGCTGCAGGCCATCTTCAATTACGTCAATACCCAACTTGCCACGGCCAAGACGTCGTGAGCGAGCGAAGACCTACAACCAACAACACCCTCCGGGGGTGAGTGCACACAGGAGAGCATCATGAAACAAGCCATTCTGAAGTTTGTTCGTGACGAACGGGGCGCCACTGCCATCGAGTACGGGCTGATTGCTGGGCTGATCGCCGCGGGCATCATCGCCACCGTCGGCAACATCGGCACGCAGCTCGGCAAGATCTTCTCGTACATCCAGACGCAATTGCTGAACGCTAAGACGTCGTAACGGCGTGACTCAGCTTGCGGACATCGCAGGCTGGGCGGCGGTCGCAACCTTCGCGGTTCTTGCCATCTGGTTTGATTTGCGCGCCCGGCGGGTGCCGAACTGGCTCGTCTTGGCGGGCCTGGTGCTGGCGGTTGTGCTGATGGGGCTGGGGCCGGTTCGGGCCCTGGCGCCGGATTGGCGTGACGCGCTGCTGGGCGGCGCAATCGGGTTTGCCGTGTATCTGCCGCTGTATGCGCTGCGGTGGATGGGCGCTGGCGACGTCAAGTTCTTTGCCGTCGCGGGCCTGCTGTGCGGCTGGCATGGGCTGCTGCCGGTGTGGTTGGTCGGCAGCCTGCTGGCTGGGCTGCACGGGCTGCTCATTGTGGTGGCGCGGCGTATGGACGCGGCAAGCCCGGCGGCATGGTTGCTGATGCGCGCGTGCCCGGCCCTGGTTCGGTGGGATGCGGCGCAGGCGGGCCAGCGCGGTATTCCCTATGCGGCGTATATGGCGATTGGGCTGCTAGCCCTGCCATGGCTGCGTTAGGAGCTGAAGAGGCGTAACCGCCCGCCAAGAACCGGTGGTTGAGACGGCACTGGAGACGCCGCCCGCCCATGCAGACAGGTTGAATCAGAGCCGCATCAAGCGGCCGTACGCTAAGAGAGGGGATCGGCCATGCCGACAGGACAACGGGAACGGGCGCGCCACCGGGCGTGCCGGCGCGGTAGCTCGGGCGCCGTCTCCATCGAATTTGCGGTGGTGCTGCCGGTCTTGCTCGCGCTGATGCTGGGCATCACGTACTACGGCCTGATCTTTGCCATGCAGCAGGTGCTGACGCTGGCCGCCGAAGAAGGTGCCCGCGCTGCCTTGCGCTACCAGCCTTCCAACACGCAGCGCGTTGCCGCCGCCTATACGGCAGCAACGGCGGCGCTGCCGTCCTTCATCAGTTCACAGGTCACCACCAACCAGAGCGGCGCGCCGCTGGTGACGTGTCCGACCATCAGCAGCATGCAATGCCTGAGCGTGGTGCTCACCTTGCCGGTGACTACAGGCACGAACCCGCTCTTGCCGTCCATTCCGCTGCTGCCGGTGCCGTCTGCGCTGACGGGTTCAGCGGTGGTGCAACTCGTGCCCGGCACGTAGTGCGCTGATGCGCCGCCGCCAGCCCATCTCTTCCATCGACAGCATCGACACACCGCCCCGATGACCAGCAAACACCTCCAGATCTTTGCCGCTTCGCTGCTGCTGCTTGCCGCCATTCTGGGCGCAGTGGCCTGGCGCAGCGCCCACAAGCCGCCCTCTGCACCGGTGTCTGTGCGCGAAGATGGCAAGACGATGTACCCGGTTGTCGTGACCACCAAGCCATTGGAGGCCGGCAAACCCATCACCGGCGATGCGGTGGAGGTGTCGTTGCTGCCGATCAACCCGACCGACTCTTTCTCGGGCGTTGCGCAGGTGATCGGCCGTGAACCCATCGTCGCGCTGGGCGCGGGTGTACCGCTGATTGGCTCGCAACTCTCATCAGGCTTGGCGCTGCAGGTGACGCCGGGTCAACGCGCGGTGGCGATCACGGTCGATGAAGTCATCGGCGTGGGCAACCGCGTGGAGCCTGGCGATTACGTGGATGTGTTCTTCGTCACGCGCCGCGATGGGCAAGAGATTGACGGCAGCCTGGCGAAGCTGCTGCTGCCGCATCTGCGTGTGCTGGCGTTCGGCACGCAGGCCGTGAACGAGAGCCCGCAAAAAACGCAGGAAGGCGGCGCCATGACCCGCAAGGTGGAACCGGCCAAGACGGCCGTGCTGTCGGTGCCGGTGGAGGCTGTGAGCCGGCTGGCGATGGCGCATCAGTCCGGCCGCCTGCTCCTGGCGCTGCGCAACCCGGCCGATGACGCCGAGCCGACCGTCAAGCCGCAGGACGTCGCCCTGCTGACCACGGCCAACCGCAACCCGCTGGACGTGGCACAGGCCGGCGTGTCGATCGCCAGCGTGACCGGCGAGCCGCGCCGTATCCAATCCGTACAAGTTCCGCCGCTTCCGGTGGCGACCGCCGCGCGCAGCAGCGTGCGCAGCCCGTCTGCCGGCGGCGTTGAAATCATCCGCGCAGGAAAACGTGAGGAGCAACATGACTGAAGCCGCCGTAAATCGTGGTTGGGCGGGCGGTTGGATGGGCGCGCTTGCGTTCGGCTGCGCGGCGTTCGTGTCGACGGCGTTTGCCGAGACCGTGCCCGGTGCGTCCAGCGGACAGACCTTGCATCTGCTGACCGGCAGCCAGCGGGAGATCCGGCTGGGCAAGCCGCTGGAGCGCATCGCCATCGGTAACCCCGACGTGGCCGATGCGCTGTTGCTCAAGGGGCGCGGTGCGGCCAACAGCTTGTTGATCATCGCCAAGAAGCCTGGCGCAGCCAGCGTGATGGTGTGGACGCAAGGTGGCACGGCCATAACGTACAACGTGCAGGTGGATGCAGCGGCGCCGCAGCCTGGGGACCCGAATGTCACCGCACAGGGCGATGCCGCCGTGGTGTCCGGTCAACCGAAGGACGTGTATGCACTGGCCCGCGCGCGGCGCGCGGCGGCATCGGCCAGCGGCGCGGAAAAGCCGAAGGACGGCAACATTATCGACAACACGACGCTGAACGTGCCCGGCACCGTGCAGGTGGATGTGCGCGTGGTGGAGTTCAGCAAAACGGTGTTGAAGGAGGCAGGCTTCACGTTCGGGCGCACGCGCGGCGGGTTCGATTTCCGCACCTTTTCGCCGTCGTCACTCTCTAAGTACACGTTTGGCTCCAGCGGTTTGTCGACCGAATCGACCATGCCGATCAGCTCGGCATTCAACGTGCTGGTGTCGTCGGTCAGCAAGGGCATTTTTGCGGACTTAAGCTTGCTGGAATCGAACGGCATGGCGCGGGTGCTGGCTGAGCCGAGCCTGGTGGCCCTGTCAGGGCAGAGCGCCAACTTCCTGGCCGGTGGCGAGATCCCGATTCCCGTGCCGCAGGCGCTTGGCACCACCACCATTGAATACAAGCCGTTCGGGATCGGGCTGACGGTGTCGCCCACGATCCTGTCGGAAAACCGCATTGCGCTGAAGGTGGCGCCCGAGGCCAGCGACCTCGACTTCAGCCGCGGCATCACGCTCAACGGCGCGACCGTGCCGGCCATCGTCACGCGCCGTGCCGACACGATGGTGGAACTGGGCGATGGCGAGAGCTTTGTCATCGGCGGGCTGGTGAGCCGCTCCACGCTGTCGAATCTCGACAAGGTGCCGTTCCTGGGCGATGTGCCGATCATCGGAACGTTCTTCAAGCGCGTGAATTACAACCAGGAAGAGCGTGAGCTGGTGATCATCGTGACGCCGCATCTGGTCAAGCCGATGGCGCGCAACGCCCCCATCGACAAGATGCTGCCGGGCCAGACCAGCGGGCAGGATCGCGACCGTGCGGGTGCGCCGGTGTGGCGCCCGTTTGCCCTGGGCATTGCCGATCCGGCCACCATGCCGGGCTTCTCGCGCTAAGGGGCGGGCATGGACTACTTTCTCCTGCACGGTGGTGCGCATGGTGAACAGGGCGATGCACAGGCCGTTGCTGCGCATCGCTGGCTGGCCGCCGCCATCCGCGAACTCGGCGTGCTGGTGGCCGAGAGTGCGGGCCATGACGCCTTTATCGAGCAGATTGGCGCGGTGAACCCCGAAGTGGTGTTCGTGCGCTTTGCCTCGTCCCCCACGCATGTTGATGTGCCCGAGCGCGACCAGAAGCTGGCGGAGGGCGCCGACGCCATTGCCGAAGCCACGCAACTGGTGGCGGAGCTGGCCCGCCTGTTTCCCGGCTTGCCGCTCGTGGCGGTGGGCGCAGCCTCGGATGGCCGTGCCATGCTGGCAGCGCTGCGCGCCGGGGTGAAGGATTTCGTCGACGTAGAGGGCGCGCCATCCGAAGCCGTGCGCGTGGTGCGGCGGCTGCTGGCAGAGCGGGCTTCCGCCGAACCCACGCGCCGTGGCCGCGTGCTGGCGATTCTCGGTGCGCGCCCGGGCGTGGGCGCCACCACGCTGGCCACCAACCTGGCCACGCTTGTGCGCCGCACCTCCGCCAGCGACGTGATGCTGCTGGACCTGGGCCAGCCGCTACGCGACGGCGCGCTCTACATGAACGTGCAGGCGAACTTCCACTTTGTCGAGGCCGTGCGCAACCTGCGCCGCTTCGACCAGGTGTTCGTGCAGACCGCACTGTCGCGCCACCCCAACGGGCTGGCGGTGCTGCCGCTGCCGATTTCGCTGGCTGAAATGCGCGACATCTCGTTCTCTGAAGCGCTGGGGTTGCTCAATCGCCTGCGCACGTTCTTCGACCTGCAGGTCGTGGACCTCGGTGGCTTCAACAACATCGACTTCATCGCCCAACTGGTGAAGGCCGCTGACGACGTGATGCTGGTGACCGAGCAGAGCGTGGGTGCCATCGTATCGGCGGCAGAGCTGATGCAGGAACTGAAAAAGCGCGAGATCGACCGTGACCACCTGCACTTGCTGATCTCGAAGTTCGACACGCGTCTGTCGCTCGACGCGGCGCAGATTGCGGAGCGGCTGGAGATTCCGTCCGTGCTGACGGTACCCAGCCGCCGCCAGTCGCTGGTGGTGGCGTCCAATCAGGGCGCTGTGCTGGCGGAAACCCACCCCACCGATGCTTACGTGCGCGCGCTGGCGCAGATTGCCCAAACGATGGGCTACGCCCAGCAAAGCGACCGTGCGGCGGGCGTATCGAACTGGATGGCCCAGGCGCGCGTCCGTTTGGGTGGTCGCCTGAGCGGACGCCTCAAACGCAAATCGGCCGACGCCGCCGAGATGGATGTTGGCAGCGGCACACCTGAACGGAACGCGACATGACACAGCCCATCGAGTTCTCCAATCAAAAAGATGCGGGCAACGGCGCGTTTGCCGTTTCGCAGACCTTTCACGACATCAAGGAAGCTGCGCACGAGCACCTGCTCACACGCATTGAAGAGCTGGGCGCGGAATTCGGGCGTTGGTCGCGCACGGCCATTCAGCGCTTTGTCGATCTAGAGGTCGAAGGCTTTACGCGCATGCGCCGCATCCCTGTCAACGAGACGGAGGTGCGCCAGATTGCCGAGGCCCTGACCAAGGAACTGGCGGGCTTTGGGCCGCTCGAAGATCTGCTCGGCGACCCGGCGGTGGAAGACATCCTCGTCAACGGGCACCTGGATGTGTATGTGTCGCGGCACGGCGTGCTGGAGCGGATTCCGGTGCGGTTTTCCGACGGCAACCACCTGCTGCGCATCGTGCGGCGCATCCTGGCGCCCATCGGCCGTCGGCTGGATGAGTCCAACCCGATGGTGGATGCGCGCTTGCCGGATGGCGGGCGCATCAACGTGGTGATTCCGCCGCTGGCGCTGGAAGGGCCGGTGGTATCGATCCGCAAGTTCCGCAAAGACCCGCTCAAGCCCGAAGACCTGCTGAGCCTCGGCACCATGAATGAGGAGATCGGCGCCTTGATCGAGGCGGCGGTGCGCGCGCGCTGCAACATCCTGGTCAGCGGCGGCACGAGCTCGGGCAAGACATCGCTGCTCAATGCGATGGCGTATCACGTGCCCGTCACCGAACGCGTGATCACGATCGAGGACACGGCAGAACTGTCGCTCAACCACCCGCACGTGGTGCGCCTGGAAAGCCGGCCCGGCGGTTTCGAGGGCACGGGCGTGGTGACGATTCGCGATCTGCTGCGCAACAGCCTGCGCATGCGCCCGGACCGCATCATCGTGGGCGAAGTGCGTGGCGGTGAAGTGCTGGAAATGCTGCAGGCCATGAGCACCGGCCACGATGGATCGATGGGCACCATCCACGCCAGCAGCCCGCGTGAATGCCTGTATCGGCTGGAGATGCTGGCGGGCTTTGCGGGCTTCCAGGGCAGCGAGGTGAGCCTGCGCCGGCAGATCACCAACGCCATCGATTTCATCGTGCAGATCGGGAGGCTGTCCAACGGCAAGCGGCGCATCCTGTCGGTCACGGAGATCACCGGACTGGGTGACAACATCATCTCCACGCAGGAGCTGTATCGCTACGAGCCGTACGTCGGCCCCGATGGCGAAGAGGTCGACCGCTGGACGGCGCTGGGCTTGCAGCCGCACTCGCCCAAGCTGGCGCGCATGCGCAACGCAGGCATGGACGGCGGCATGGGCGGGGGGATGGGTAGTGGATTCGGCGGCGGGGGCCGGTTCCATGTCTAACGAAGCGCTCTGGCTCGGTTGCCTTGCGTTGCTGCTGCTTGGCGGCGGGCTGATGCTGTGGGCCGAGGCCGTGCGCCGCCGCGAGCGTGAGGCATCGCGCGCGTTCGTGCGCGCGCAGACCGACCAGATCAACGCGCGCTACCAGGCCAACGCAGAACCCGTGCCGATGGGTGTGCCTGACACGCTGCACAGGGTGTGGAACGACGCCTTGCGCCGCGCCGATATCGAGCCCAATCGCCGTTTCTATACGCTGCTGATCGCGCCGGCTGTGCTGCTTGCCCTCGTGGCGTGGGCGGTGGCGGGGTTGCTGTCGGCGGTGACGGCGCTGGCGTTGTATGCGGTCATCGCCGGCTTCCTGTTTTGGAACCGCACCCGTCGCATCAACGAGCGCCTGTTGATGCAGTTGCCGGGTTTTCTGGATGGCGTGGTGCGGCTGATGAGCATCGGCAGTGCAGTGCCGGCGGCGTTCCAGGCGGCCAGCGCCAATACCGAGCCGCCGCTGCGCAACTGCCTGGCGTCCACCACGCAAATGCAACGTGCGGGCAAGGATCTGGATGCCGCGGTACTCGCCGTGGGCCAGCAGTACCGCGTGAACGAGCTGGTGATGTTGGCGTCGGTGCTGCGGCTGTCGCTGCGTTATGGCGGACGCGCCGACATCGTGATGGAGCGCACCGCCGCCTTCATGCGCGATCGCCAGCAGGCCCAGCGTGAACTGATGGCGCTGTCGGCCGAGACGCGCCTGTCCGCTTGGGTGCTGGGGTTGCTGCCGATGGTGGTGGGCGGGCTGATCATCATGTTCAACGCCGCGTATGTGATGTCGATGTGGCACGACCCGTTCGGGCGCACGCTGATCATGGCGGCGTTTGGGCTGGAGGTGATCGGTGCGCTGGCGTTGGCCAAGTTGGCCAAGTCGGTGTAGGGGCGGCCTATGGACGACGTCTTTCTCACACTCAGCCTGACCGCCGCCACCGCGGGCTTGCTGCTGTTTGGCGGCATGGCTGTGCGCGCGGTGCTGATGCGCCAGCGCAGTGTGCGCAAGCTCGATACGGCGCTGTCCAACGTGCGCGCCACGGCAGCCGGCGTGGTGCCTGCTGCAACGCCGGTGCCGGCACAACCCATGCAACCACGGCCGCACGGCATGCGTGAAGCGCAGCAGTTGCAGCAGCAGATTGCCAAGGTCGGCCAGCGCTGGATCGACACGCCGCTGGGCCAGCGCATCGTCACCGAAGAAGACCGCAAGCTGTTGGAAGAGTGCGGCTTTTACGGCGAGCATGCCCGCACGCTGTTTGGCGGCATACGCATGCTGTTGCCGCCGGCGGCTGCGGTGCTGGGCTTCATCCTGGCACCCACGGCGGGGCATGCCGTGCTGTGGGCGTTCATGGGTTTTGCGCTCGAGTATCTCGCACCCAAGTGGTATCTCGGCTATCGATCCTCAGACCGCCGCCGGCGCGTGGATGACGAGCTGCCGGTGATGGTCGACATGCTGCGCCTGCTGCAGGGTGTGGGCTTGTCGATTGACCAGAGCCTGCAGGTCATCGCCAGCGAATTCCACGGCATGTTGCCCGTGCTGGCCGGCGAGTTCGGGCGGGCGAACCAGCAGTTCGCCTCGGGCCGGCCGCGTGAGCAAACGCTGCTGCGCATTGCGCGCCTGTTCGATAACGAAGATTTGAAGGGCCTGATCACGCTGCTGACGCAGGTCGATCGCTTTGGTGGCGCGGTGCAGGAGCCGTTGCGCCAGTTCGGCCTGCGCTTGCAGGAGAACCGCCGCGCGCGCATGAAAGACCGCATCGGCAAGCTCACCGTCAAGATGACCGTGGTGATGGTCATGACGCTGCTGCCGGCGCTGTTGATCATCACGGCGGGCCCAGGGTTCATGGGCGTGATGCGCAGCCTGAAACACGTTGCAGGAGGAGGTTGAGGTGACGACAATCCACATCGCCATGCGTGCGAGCAATGCCCTTGCACTGGCCACGTTGACGCTGTTCACAGGCTGTGGCTCGATGGCCGGCTCTGACATGAGCCGCCGCGCCGATATCGATATCGAAATGGCTCGGCAGCGCCAGAGCGAAGAGAAAGCCGAGATCAACAACCCGGCGACGTATCTGTCGCTGATTCGCAAGATGCAGGAGCAAGGGTTGTACTACGCATCGCTGGCGCATATCGACGCGTATGAACAGCGTTACGGGCGTGCACCCGAACTGCTGTTGATGCGTGCAGATGCTCAGCGCGAAACCGATCAGCTCGCCGCCGCTGAAGCTGGCTACCGTACCGTCATTGCTGCCACCTCGGCCACCGGCGCGGGCACGCAGGGTGCGCTGCTCAATGCCGGCGCGTGGCGCGGCCTGGGCATCACGGCCGGCCGGCAAGGCCACTTTGCCGAAGCCGCACGCTGCCTGCAGGTGGCCGCCCAAGCCAACCCGACCGACGCCAACACCGTCAGCGACCTCGGCTATGCGCTGATGCGCGCCGGTGAAGTGGAACAGGCACGCGTACCGCTCATGCAGGCCCAGCAGATGGCCGAGGCTAACCCGAAGATCGCCGGCAACCTCGTGATCTGGCTGACGGTGAACGATCGCAAGGACGATGCCGCATCGCTGGCTGCGCATGCGCAGCTGAGCGCTGCGGCACGCAAAGCCATCGACGACGACGCAGCACGCGTGAAGAGCGCTTGGCGCGACCGCCGCATCGCTCGTGATGCCGTACCAGCCGCGCCGGTGGTGGCGCGCGCTGTCGCCACAACGCAGGTCACGAGTGTGACGGCCGCCTCTGCCAAGCCTGCCGCAACTGCGGCGGGCCGCCCCGCCATGAACCCGCTTGCGTTACAGCGCGGGCGTTTGCTTGACACCCTGGAGACCGCGCAATGATCCATCGGATGCTGTTGGCTGCCGGCGTGGCGGCATGGCTGGCAAGTGGGGCAGCGGGCGCCCAGGGCTTCTCGGGCTCGGCGCAGCCGGGTGCGGAGCCACCTGCACCCAAGGTTGGCAACCATGTCGGCGACGCCACGCGCACGCTGCTCAAGGCACAGCAGGAAGGCACGTACGCTGGCGAATCCGTACCGCTGCGGGGCGAGCAGGCTGCGCTGGCGTATCAGCGCTATCTCGATTCGTTCAACAAGCCGATGCCAGGGTTGTCGCAAACGCAGTCGGGCACGCGGCCATCCACGTTGAACGTGGTGCAGCAGTCGGGGCGCTGAATTTTCGCCATGCATCGATCTGCGAGCCACCTTCGTCACGATGCCGCCGTGCGCCGCCGTGCGCGGGGCGCCATCAGCGTGATGACCGCCGTCTTTGTGACGACCATTGGGCTGGCCGTGCTGGTGTCAGTCGACATCGGCAATCTGTTCTATTCTCAGCGTGCGCTGCAGCGGGCAGCGGATCTGGCGGCGACGGCGGCTGCGCAGCGGTTGGACCTCGCCACGGCAGTGCCCAATCCCGCGCAGGCTTCGGTCAAGCAGAACGGGCTGACGGTGGATGGCACCAACGTCACGCTCACCGTCGTGCCCGGCGTCTGGGATGCCAGCACCGGCACCGCGCCCACCTACTTCACCGCGCAAAGCGCTGTCGACGGCAACACCAACGCTGCCCAGGTGACCATCACGCAGAACGTGCCGTACTTCTTCACCATCGGCACGCGGACACTGCAAGCGTCGGCGATTGCGAAGAACACGCCGGTGGTGGCGTTTTCGCTCGGCTCGGGCTTGGCTTCGGTCAACAACGGGTTGCTGAACCAGTTGCTTGGCTACCTGCTGCACACCACCCTCAACCTTGATGCCGTGTCGTATCAAGGCTTGGCCACGACCAATATCCGGCTGGGCGACCTAGGTGTCGCGCTGGGTGCGGGCACCATGCAACAACTGCTGGCGCTCTCTCCCAATTTGGGAACGCTGTTCAATGCCGTGGTTTCGGTGGCGTCGCAATCGGGGTTGGCGGGCGTCTCGGTAGGGGGCGCAGGGGCGAGCAACGCACTGTCGTATGGCAGCGATCTGAATGTGCCGATCAACATCGGCGATGGCGGTGCATCGTCGCCCGGGCTGCTGCAGGTGCTTGCGCTGGCCGGCAACGAGCAGTCGGCGCTGGATGCTACGGTGAATGTCCTGGATCTGCTCACGACGGCCGCACAGATTGCCAACAGCAAATCGGCGGTGAGCGTGGCACCTGTTTCGTTGAACCTGGTTGGGCTGGGAGCGGTCCGGCTGTCACTGAAGATCATCGAGCCGCCCGTGATTGCTGTCGGGCCGCCGGGGCAGTTTCTGTCGGGCCCGAATGCCGGGCAGTGGAAAACGCAGGCGCGCACGGCGCAGGTGCGTCTGGGGCTGGGTATCGACGCAAACATTGCTGGGCTGCAGTTCGCTGATTTGCCGATCGGGCTTCTCGTTGCCAGTGCACAAGGCCATGCGAAGTCGGCAAATTGCACCGTGCCTCGTAAGAACTCCACAGCAACGATTTCCGCGCAGCCGCAACCAGTATCGCTTTGTATCGCCAACGGAGCCGACACTTCTGTCAATAGCGTCATGAATTGCTCTGCAGCTGCGCCAGCCCAGGTTGTGTCGTTACCGCTGCCGCCGTTGGGTGCGCTGACGCTCGTCGGTCTCAAGGCCAACGTATCGCAGACGCCCAATACGGGCTGGGGTGACGAGACCATCGCGATGACGCAGATCGGCCTGAACCCACAGACCGATACGAGTGGCAACTCACCTCCGCGCGTGGCGACGCAAGCCGTGTTCGGCTCTATCTTGAACAGCAACCTCAATCAGTTGACCGTGACGCTTGCCGGGCTGGACATCAGCCTGATAGCACGCCCGTTGCTGGTGCCGGCACTGATGCTCATCGGCTCGACATTAGATAGCGTTCTCACACCGCTGCTCGAAGCCCTTGGCATCCAACTCGGCTACGCCGACATCAAACTCCTCTCGCTCGATTGCGACGCAGTCGAGCTCGTCTACTGACATGGAAGCGACGACATGAAAACCGATCGCTGGGCGTACGAAGCGCTTGAGATCTTCGTGTGGGAAGGGCGGCACGACATTGCTGAGCGTGTGACGCGGTTCATGGCGCCATTTGGGGCCGAGGTGATCCGCGCGGGCGGCATCGACTTCCAGCCCGCCGAGCCCCGCCTGAAGCCGAGCGTGGCCATCATCAGCGCGTCGGTGGTGGAAAGCGGTGGCTTTACCGTGTTGGACTGGCAGGCCGCGCAAGGCATGCCCGTCATCTGGGTGGCGGCGGATACGCTGCAAGACCCGAGCCGCTTCCCGCCCGAATACACCCACGTGCTGGGGCCGGACTTTGGCGCGGCGGAACTGCGTGCGCAGATTGCCAAGGTGCTGCCGTCGATGACGTCGGCGCAAGATGCGGCGCCCGACCAGAGCACGCTGGTTGCCGCATCGCCGGCCATGCACGGGCTGCTGGAGCAGGTCGATACGTTTGCCGACTGCGACAGCAACGTCATGCTCTACGGCGAAACGGGCGCCGGTAAGGAGCGCATCGCGCGTTTGCTGCACGACAAGAACAGTGTCTACGGCAAGGGGCCGTTCGTGGCCGTCAATTGCGGGGCCATTCCGGATGGCCTGTTCGAATCGCAATTCTTCGGCCACGCCAAGGGCGCGTTTACCGGCGCCATGTACGCGCACCGTGGCTATTTCGAGCAAGCCAATGGCGGCACGCTGTTCCTCGATGAACTGGGCGATCTGCCGCTCTATCAGCAGGTGAAGCTGCTGCGCGTGCTGGAAGACAGCGAGTGCACGCGGTTGGGTTCCACCGTGCCCGTGAAGCTGGATTTCCGCTTGGTGGCGGCCACCAACAAGAACCTGCGTGAGATGGTGGCCACGGGCAAATTCCGCGCCGATCTGTATTTCCGCCTGGCCGTGATCGAGCTACGTATTCCCAACCTCGAACAGCGCGGCGCGGAAGACAAGGTGGCACTGCTGCTGTCGTTCCTGCGGTATCTGCTGGGCGACAAGACCTACGAGAGCTTGCCGCCGGTGCCCGAATGGGTGCGCGCATCGGTGGGGCGTGCTTACTTTGCCGGCAACGTGCGCGAGCTGCGCAACCTGGCCGAGCGCATCGGCATCACCCTGCGCCAGTTCGGCCGGTGGGAAGAGGCGCGCATCCTGCCGCTGTTCGCCGGCTTGCAGCGCGATGCGTTTGACCGCGAGGGCGGGCACGGTGGGCATGGGGGACACAGCGGCTACGGCAACAACAACGGCGATGGCGGGGAAGAGCGCCGCCGCATTCTCGCCGCGCTGGATGCCAACCAGTGGCGCCGTCAGGACACTGCCGCCACGCTCGGCATCAGCCGCAAGGTGCTGTGGGAGAAGATGCGCAAATACCAGATCGCCGATGGGGAGACCGAGTTGCGCGAGCTAGAGTAAGAGCCGCCAACAAAACTGTCCTGGCTAGGCGTGCCGACGCAGACAGTACAAGAGGTACGGCAAGGAGGCGCAACGACGCAGGGCGGTTTTGTTGGCGGCTCTAAGGCGCTGAGCCCGATACAACACCCTCCGGCCCGATCGGGCTGCGGACACGCCACTCGGGCAGCGGATCGCGTATAGTTTTCGGCTGCAAACACCTGCGCAGAATCCACAGGGTCGAGATGACAACTACAAAACAGTCAGGGAAGGCGTCGCAACAGGCGTTTCAGAGGGGATGGGCCATCGCGGCCGCGGTGGTCATCATGGTGGGCACATCCGCCTGCGCGCCAGTGGTGGCGCAGAGCCCGGTCGCACCGCCCACGGCCATCACACCGATTGCTGCCGCCCCCGTACCGGCATTGACCGCCACGGTTGGACAACCGGCCACCGCAGCCGTCAGCACGCAGGCCACCGCTGCCAGCACGGCACGGGCTGAACGTCCGGCCCCGAGCACCAGTGCCGTGCTCGAGCTGCAACAGCGCATGCAGGCTCAGGAACTGTCGGAGCTGCGTACCACTTACAACGGTGCCTATGGTGCCAGCCTGCTGTTTGCGCAGCGCGATCTCACGTATTACGTGACGCTGTTCCAGCAGAAAGACCTCTGGCGCGTCATCAAGACCACCAACGAAGCGCAGGCCGAACGCCTGTACAACGACTTTGCCAAGCAGACGCGTGCGATGGCCGACCTGGAGCTGCAGCGCATCCGCCTGGAAGCCCAGAAAGAACGTGCCGAGCGCCGGATTGCCGCGCAGCAAGAACAACTGCGCGGCCTGAAGACCGACCTCGACATCCAGCGCCAGCAACAGGCCCAGGCCCAGGAGCGCCAGAAGGTCGCCCGTACGGAAGCCGAGGCACTGGATATCGAGCGCCGTGCCGCCCGCGCCCGTGTGGACGAACTGCAGCGCCAGATCCGCGAACTCGAAGCGCAGGTCAACGCCCCGTTCAACCCGACGCCGTCGCAACGCCGACGTTGACAGGCGCATTGTTTCGTTCCCCAACAGTCGGGCGGCCCATGGGTCGCCCGATGCACTTTTAGGGGTGGCCGTTCAAACACGGCCCGGTGGTTTGATCCGTCGCGGGGTAGCGCGTAGATTGGCTGGCACTCTACTTTCGCAGTCGACCGCGCATGCGATCTACCTCTGAGTTGCCCGCTAATGCGTCCGCCATGGTCGATCTGGCGGGGCAGTCCCTTCCTCACCCCGTCCCGCTGCCCATTCCGCAGCCCAAAGGCTTGCCGTGGCTGGGCAACCTGCTGCAACTGCCCAAAGACCGCGTGGCACAGACGTTCCTGGAGATCAGCCGGCAGTTTCCCCAAGGGCTGTATCAGCTGGACTTTGCCGGCCGCCGCGTGCCCTTCGTCTATGCCGCCGATCTGGTGGCCGAGCTGTGCGATGAAACGCGCTTTCGCAAGCTGATCGGGCCGCCGCTGTCGTTTTTGCGGGCGGGGGCGGGTGATGGCCTGTTCACCGCGCATCAGGACGAGCCCAACTGGGGCAAGGCGCACCGCATCTTGCTGCCCGCGTTCAGCCAGAGCGCCATGAAGGGCTACTTTGACGTGATGCTCGAAGTGGCCAACGCACTGGCAGACAAGTGGGCGCGGCAGGGCCCCGACGCTGATATCCCCGTCGCCGACGACATGACGCGGCTCACGCTCGACACCATTTCGCTGGCGGGCTTCGGCTACCGCTTCGATTCGTTCAACACGCCGGAGCTGCATCCGTTCCTGTCGGCCATGGTGGGCGTGCTGTCCGAAGCCATGGGCAAACTTACGCGCCTGCCGCTCCAGGACCGCTTCATGCGCGCGCACCATCGCCAGTTCGCGCATGATGTGGCGGCCATGCATCAACTCGTGGACGAGGTGATCCGCGCGCGTCGCCACGCGAAGGATGGCGCCGGCGCGAGCGACCTGCTGGGGCTGATGCTCAACGCCCGCGACCCGGTGACGGACGAGCCGCTGGATGACACCAACATCCGCTTCCAGGTCATCACGTTTCTGATTGCTGGGCACGAAACCACCAGCGGGCTGCTGACCTTCGCGCTGTATCTGCTGCTGCGCCACCCGGCTGTGCTGGCGCAGGCCTATGCCGAAGTCGACCGCGTGTTGCCGGGCGACACCGTGCCGCAGTACGCGCACCTCGCGCAACTTGACGTGATCGAGCGCGTGCTCAAGGAGACGCTGCGCCTTTGGCCGACGGCGCCCAGCTTTGCGGTGGCACCGTATGAGGACACGCGCATTGGTGGCCGCTACGTCATCCGCAAAGACCAGCGCGTTGTGACGCTGCTGATGGCGCTGCACCGCGACCCAGCGGTGTGGGATCGCCCAGAGGTGTTCGACATCGACCGCTTCCTGCCCGAGAACGAAGCCCGCATCCACCCCCACGCCTACAAGCCCTTCGGCAATGGCGAGCGCGCCTGCATCGGCCGCCAGTTCGCGCTGACGGAGGCCAAGCTCGCGCTGGCGATCATCCTGCAGCGCTTTGCGTTGTCCGACCCGTACGACTACGCCTTCCACATCAAAGAGACGTTGACGCTCAAGCCGGAAGGTTTCCGCCTGCGCGCACGGCAGCGCAGCGCACGTGAACGGTTGGCCGTAGCAGTGGCATCCATGACAGACGAGCGTGCAGACGCGAATGCGCTTGCCGCACTCACTGGCGGCGGGGAGCCGATGCACGTGCTGTATGGCGGCAGCCTCGGCACTTGCCAGGACATCGCCGAGCAGCTTGCGGCCACCGCGTCGCGGGCCGGCTTCAACGCCAAGGTGGCGCCGCTCGACACCGTGGCCGACACGCTGCCGCAAGACGGCACGCTGATCGTGGTGGCCGCCACCTACAACGGCCGTGCGCCAGACAGCGCGCGCACGTTGGAGGCGCGGCTCGATTCCGGCAATGGGCCGACACAGCAAGCGCCCCGTTTGCGTTATGCGGTATTGGGCTGCGGCAACTCACAGTGGCCGGCGTTTCAGGCGTTTCCGAAGCGCGTGGAGGCGATGCTGGCGGCCTCGGGCGCGCAAGCCATCGTGCCGCGCGGCGAGGCAGACGGCAACGGTGGTTTCGATGCCTCCGTCGATGCATGGACGCGCAACCTGTGGAGCGCGCTCGGCACTCGTCTGCCGCAAGCCGACGCCCCGGCCATCCGCGTGGACTACCTCGCGCCTGACGCCATGCGCGCCGCCACATTGCCAGCCAACGCGCGGGCAATGCGCGTGCTCAGCAACGAAGAACTCGTCAGCGATCCAACCGGCCTGTGGGATTTCACCCGCGAGGCGCCACGTGGCCCCACACGCCACCTCACCGTGCAATTGCCCGAGGGCGTGACCTATGCGACTGGTGACCACCTGGCCGTGTACCCCCGCAACGCAGACGACCGCGTCGATGCCGCCATTGCGCGGCTCGGGCTGGAAGGCGAGGCGCTCGTCACGCTGACGGCACCACAGGCACATGTTCGCCACTTGCCACTCAACCAGCCTGTGACGGTGCGGCAGTTGCTGCGTGATTTTGTGGAACTGCAAGACACCGCAACCATGCGGGATATTGCCGCGCTGCATGCGGCCACGCGCTGCCCGTTCACGCGGGGCCAACTCGCGGTGTGGATGGACGGCGAGGACGCCGCCAAGCGCTTCGACCAGGAAATCCACGCGGCGCATGTGAGCGTGCTGGACTTGCTGATCCGCTTTCCCGCCATTGAGCTGCCGCTGGAGGGGTTCCTCGCGCGCATGAGCGCCATGCGGCCGCGCTTCTATTCGATTGCGTCATCGGCGCGTGTATCGCCCGATGTGGCGGCGCTAACGGTAGGCACGGTGTCGGGGCCCGCTTGGTCAGGCGAGGGTACGTATCGCGGTACGGCGTCGCACTACCTGATGCAACTGCCGCCCGGCGCGGAGATCGCCGCGGCCGTGCGCACGCCCAACCCGCCGTTCGCGCCCGATGCGGACCCCAGCAAGCCGATGGTGCTGATTGGCGCGGGCACCGGCATTGCGCCGTTCCGCGGCTTTCTGGAAGAGCGTGCCGCGCAGCAGGCCGCGGGCGAGGCCGTGGCGACCTCGCTGCTGTGCTTCGGCTGCCGCCATCCGGAGCACGACTTCCTCTACCGCGACACATTGCGCGCGTGGGAAGACGCCGGCGTGGTGCCGATCTTCCCCGCGTATTCGTGCGTTGAGGCGCATCCGCACCGCTTCGTACAGCACGCCTTGTGGGAGGCGCGGGACGCCGTCTGGGCCGCGTTGGATGCCGGCGCCACCGTATATGTATGCGGCGATGGCCGCGCGATGGCACCGGCTGTGCGCGACACGCTCATCCGCATGCACCAGGCGCGTCATGGCAGCGACCTCGCCGCCGCATCGGCTTGGTTGACCGCGCAGATGCAGGTTGGGCGGTATCGGCAGGATGTCTTCAATTGAGCGCGGGCGCCGCCGCCAAGGTTGATGTACCGCAAGCCCGTAGGGCAGTGGCAGGCATGCCGCATGTTACGATTTGGCCTCGGAGTTTCGCGCTTATGGCCTGGTGACGCCCTGTCTGACGCGTCCGGTGCGGTACTCCCGAGGAGAAATGACAATGCGACGCCGAATCAAAGCGTCCTGGACCGCGATTCTTGTGTTTGCCCTGGTGGGCGCCGGTTATCTGTGGATGTACCGGTTTGAGCCGCTGCTCTCTGGCGAGGCGGGTAGCGATGTGTTCGTGTGGGATCGCTGGACCCACCGCGTCTGCGCGTTGAGCGACACGGGCGCCGCCACGGAATGGCATTGCGACAACGCGATGGAAACCGACGGCGCCGGCGGCAACACCAACAATTCCGACGTCTCCACGCGCCTGCGCATGCGCGACGCCGTGCAGCATCTCAAGCTGTAACGCTCCCGCACCTGCTGTGCTTGATTCACGCCCGCCTTCGTCGCGGGCGTTTTGCGTTGTTTGCTTCAGCCTTTGCTCGGTTCGGCAGCGTCTACGAGCTCGGGGGCCGGCACGGGGGGAAGCTTGCGCACCTGCGCGCCCTCCATGCGCCCGTGGCGCTGGAACGGGCCCAGATTCTGCGGTTGCCCCGACTCCAGCGCGCGTTCAATGGCCGCCAGCACGCGCACGTCGGCCAGACCCTCTTCGCCATTGGGCTCGGGCTCGCGGTTGTGCAGGATGCAATCGGAGAAGTACTGCAACTCGCCGCCAAACTGGTTGGTGGCTTCGAAGGCCTGCTCGCTGCTCTTCCCGCCGAGCGTGAGCCGATGCCGTAGACCCACGCCAAACGTGAAGCCAGGCGACACTTCCAGATCCCCCTGCGTGCCGATGATGCGGTACTGATCGACATTGGCGCTGCTGTAGCTCACGACAAACTGGGCGACCCGGTGGCTGGCAAAGCGCAGGGTCACGGCCACCGTATCGTCAAAGTTGAAGGGCAGCCCCGGATCGCGCACCCCGACGGCAGACACCTCCACCGGCTCTTCGCCAAACAGGTTGCGTACGGCGTTGATCGGATACACCCCCATGTCGGACACCGGCCCCGCCCAATAACCGTGACTGGCCCGGTGGTTGGACGGCGCCACGGATTGGCTGAACACCGCCGAGAACGCGCGCACCTGCCCAAGCTTGCCTGCGCGCACGAGTTCGATCGCGGCCAGCGTGGCCGGCTCGAAATGCAGGCGGTAGGCAATCATCAGTTTGGCGTTGCCCGACCGGGCGGCGTCGATCATGGCTTCGCAGTCGGCTTCGCTGGTGGCCATGGGCTTTTCCAGCAGCACGTGCACCCCGCGTTGCAGGGCGGGCAGGGCATATTGCCGGTGCATGTCGTTGGGCAGGGCGAGGTAGATGGCGTCGATCTCGCCGCTGGCCAGCAGCTGCTCGTAGTCGGCATAGCCATGGATGTGCTCGATGCCGTAGCGTGCGCCGAGCGCGTGGGCCTTGG
Source organism: uncultured Ralstonia sp. (assembly GCA_966433195.1). Lineage (GTDB taxonomy): Bacteria > Pseudomonadota > Gammaproteobacteria > Burkholderiales > Burkholderiaceae > Ralstonia. The sequence continues at coordinate 41,980 of CBJMVH010000020.1, read as the reverse complement.
CCGAGTCGCCCGTCACCAGGGCCGTGACAACGGAGTTGCCGCTTTCAGCCACGCCCGGCAAGAATGCCGCCTGCGATATCCACCCGGCCCCGACTACCGCGTAGCGCACCGGCTTGCGTACGGCGCGCGCGGGTGCGGTTTGCGGCTCACGTTCAACCTCATGAAAAGCGGTAGACATGACAATTCCTTTGCAATCGTTGCGCACGGCCGCGCTGGCGCCGTGGTGCAGCGCGCAAAACCCGTGCGGAGGTCTAGAACGAATAGCAAAGGCGGTGCCAACGGTGCATGGAGCGCGCCGTATCAACGTTTGGTGGCTGGCATCAGCGATGTTCCGCGCGGCTGTCGCTGGGGGCCTGTTCGCGTTCGTTCAGGCCGTAATCGCGCACCACGTGGGCAATGCGCAGGCGGTAGTCGGCAAAGGCGTGTTCGCGACCGAAATGCTGGGCGGCGCGGTGTTGCTCCAGGTTGCGCCACGCCTTGACGGCCTCCTCATCGCGGAAGAACGAGAGGGAGAGCATCTTGTCGGGGTTGGTCAGGCTCTGAAAGCGCTCGACGGAGATAAAGCCGTCGAGCTGCTCCAGCAGCGGCTTCAGGCGCGCGGCGACGTTGAGGTAGGCATCGCGCTGGCCCGGGCCGGGCACGACTTCAAAGATGACAGCGATCATTTGCGGGCTCCAGTGAGGGGGCAGTCAGACATGAAAAAGCGGAATGCGCGCGTTGGGTGAAGGCCGATAGGCGACCTCGCCCAGGCCGGCGAGCCAGCGTGGGGCGCCGGGCAAGTTCAGCAGATGCTGCACCGTTTCGCGTGCGATGACCACGGCCAGCGTTTCTGCAGGGCATTGGTGTACGCCGGCGCCGAAGGTCCACAGGCGGGGCTGCACGCGGTCGATATCAAAGCGCAGCGGATCGGGGTTGGCAGAGGCGTCCACATTGGCCGCAGCCAGCAGCACGAGGACTTTGTCGCCGCTGTGCAAAGGCTGGCCGAGCAGCGTGGTGTCCTGCGCGATGAAGCGGCGCGTGTTTTGCACGGGCGCGTCCAGGCGCAGCACTTCGCGCACGAATGGCGTGATCGCCGCCGGTTGTGCGCGAAGGCGGTCAACCATGGCCGGCTGCCGCGATAGCGCGACGATGCAGTTGCCTAACAAGCCTGCGCACGCGTCGTAGGTTTGCGCAAGCAGTGCGGCGAGGTTGCTGATCTGCGCATCGTCATCGGCAATCGCGAAGAGGGAATCGGCAAAGCGCAGTTGCAGGCGGCTGACGGCGGTATCGGCGTGTTGCACGGTCGAGGCATCGGTGCCAGGGCCCAATGCCGCCAGGTACGCAGCAATGTCGGCTTGGCAGGCGGACGTATCGGCGCGGTCGTCAAGCAGTGTTTGCGCGATCGTGGCAAGCGGCACGCGGAAATGGGCGTCGGCGTGCAGTGCGGTGTCGAGATGCGCCACGTCGGGCAGCGCGGCATAGGCTTGCCGATGCGCGCGGGCTGCCAACGCCGACACGTCCAGGCGGCCCAACGCGGTCATCACCATCGCCTTGCGCGTGCCGTGGTCGGGGCCGTCGATCTGGCGGACGAGGCGGCTGAAGAAGGTGCCCGTGGGCGATGCTGCGATGGCTTTGGGCACCGGCTCACTGGCGGGGCGGACGCGGCATGCCGCACTGCCCAGCACGGCCTCAACCGCATCCGCGCCAGCGGCAATCCACCAGCCCAGGGCGGCATCGAAATAGAACGGGCGTGTGGCAGCAAGCTCCGCGTAATAGGGCGCGGGATTGGCATGCACGATGACGTGCAGTGGGTCAGTGGGCGGAGCGAAGGCGATGTCCATGGGGCATTCGGCGCAGGAGTAAGATGCCCCATTGTCTGGATCAGCCCTTCGCCTGTCACGCGCCAACAGTTTGGTCTGCACCGAACCATGACTGCATCGTCCCCCGTCGCACCGCCCGCCACTGAACCCGCTACCGCACCCGCCACCCAGCCGGACGTCGGCCGCGTGGCCGCCACCATTGGCGATCCGACCCGCATCCGCATGTTGCTGCTGCTGATGGAAGGGCGCGCCCTCACCGCCAAGGAGCTCGCCTACGGAGCCGGCGTGGAGCCCGCTACGGCCAGCGCGCATCTGCGCCGGCTTGAAGGCGATGCGCTCATCACCTCACTGGCCAGCGGGCGCTACAAGTATTTCGGGCTGCGCTCGCCAGCGGTGGCGGAGATGATCGAATCGCTGATGGTGGTCGCGCCAGAAAAGCCGGCCGACCCGCGCCGTTCTACCGTGCCCGAGAACCTGCGCGCCGCGCGGCTGTGCTACGACCACCTGGCCGGGCAACTGGGGACCGAGGTGTCGGCCACGCTGCTGGCGCGCGGCTGGCTGAACCCGCAGGATGCAACCCACGCCGCGTACGACGTCACGCCCGGGGGTGAGCGTGCCTTTGCGGCTATCGGTATCGACGTGGGTGCGTTACGCAACGGTCGGCGCCGCTTTGCCTATGGCTGCATGGATTGGAGCGAGCGCCGCCCGCATCTGGCTGGCGCGCTTGGCGCAGCGGTGGCCGAGCGCTGCATCGCGCTGGGTTGGCTGGCGCGGCAGAAGCACTCGCGTGCGCTGGTGGTAACGGAAGCGGGCCAGGGCGATTTACGCGTGTGGCTCGCACGCTGACTGTTTAGCCCGCGCGGGCCGGCGCGGTTTGCTGATGCCGTCGCTGCGGTTGCACACGCCTGCGTCGGTCCAGGTACAGCCACCACCCGGTGGCCGCAAACACGGGCAGCATCAACGCACCCACCATCACCAACACCACGCCGATCGGGCCGAAGTAGCGCCCGTTGTGCAACGGCAGCATGCCGGCCAGCAGGCGCTGCATCGGTGGCTTGTTGGCAAAGGCTTCGTTGCGTAGGGCAGCGCCTGTGGTGGCATCCAGCGTCAGTCGATTGAACGCTCGATCGTGTGGGGCGCCTGCGGGCAGCCAGTTGATTTCCACCTTACCGTTGCGCGCATCGTCAATGCGCAGGGTGGCGGTGCTGTAATCGGGCGCGGTCGCGATGAAATGCGTCCACACGCGTTCCAGTGCGGCTTCGTCGAGTGGCTTGCGTGGACCGTCGATCGCCTTGGCTTTGACGGCCACCGGCATGCCCGCCATGCGCTGCAACCCATCGCGGTACCAGTCATACGCCCAATACAGCCCGCTGAACGCAGCCAGCAAATACAGCGGCAACACCAGCGTGCCGACGACGGTATGCACGTCCCACCAGCGGATTCGCCCAGCGCGGCTCCAGCGGATGACCAGCCAGCTGCGCCAATTGCTGATGCGTTTCGGCCAACGCAGGTACAGGCCGGACAGCGCCATCAAGACCAGCGCGATGGTGCTTGCGCCGACGATCTGCTTGCCCACCTCATCCGCCAGCAACGTGCGGTGCAGCAGCTTGGTGGTGGCGAAGAACGATTGCCCACGCGCTTCGGGCAGCAACGCACCGGTGGCCGGATCAATGTAGCGCAATTCCCCACGGCTGCTTCCGCCGCGCTGGCCGGGCGGCCAGGCATACCAGACGCGCCATGGCTCGGTGGGGCTGGATGCAGCGGTGATGAAGGTGACGGGGCGCTCGGGCATGGCGGCCCGCGCCTGCGCGGCCACGTGCGGCAGCGTCGGCGCGGGGCCGTTGTGGGCGGGCAGGCTGAACACGCTGGGGTTGAGCCAGCGCAGCAGCTCATCCTCGTACGCCATCAGCGCGCCGGTAGCGCCGACCACGGCCAGCACCACGCTGGCTGACAACCCGATCAGCCAGTGCAGCCGGAAGAGCACCCGTCGCAACATCGCGGTTTGCCGATTACATCTTGTACCGCACGCCCAGCAGCGCCATGCGCGGGGCACCCGGCATGTTGTAGTTCTCGGCGCCGCCGTGGGCCGACACGTAATACGCGCGGTTGAACAGGTTCTGCAGGTTCAGCGTCACGTCCACGTGCTTGCTGCGGTAACCGGCACCCAGGTCGACGGTCATATAGCCGGGCAGCGTGGTCAGGTTGTATTGCGATGCGTAGCGCGCGCCCTCGGCACGTACGCCGCCGGCCACGTAGAAGCCGTTCGGCAGATCGTGCTTGAGCCACAGCGAGCCGCTATGTCGGGGCGTGAGCGACGGCTGGTTGCCGTTGACGGCCACCGTGCCGCTGCGGTCGAACGGGTTCTCCAGGCGGCCATTCAGATAGGCGTAGCTCGCCATGAGCGACCACGTCTTGGCAATCTCACCCGTGAACGACAGTTCCAGCCCGCGCGTGCGCTGCGTGCCGATGGGCACGCCCAGCAGCGTGACGGGGTCAGCGGCCGTCAGGTTGGTCTGCTTCATGTCGAACAGTGCGGCCGTCACGCTGGCGCCGGCAGACAGGTCGTACTTGGCGCCAATCTCGTAGTTGGTGGTGCGCTGCGGGGCCAGTGCGCTGCTGTTGTTGTAGAACGTAAAGCTATCGGCCAGCGGCTGGAACGAGCGGCTGTACGACGCGTACAGCGAGAGCGGCTCGATCGGGTGATACACCACGCCCAGGCGCGGGCTGACAGGCTTGTCGGTGCGTGCCAGATCGGCATTGCGCGGGGTCAGGTCGTCGCGGCTCTGCTTGAGGATTTCATAGCGCAGGCCGGCCAGCACAGTCCATTGCGGCGAGAACTTGATCAAGTCCTGCACATAAGCGGCGTACGTCTCGTTGTGCGACAGGCCGTAGTTGGTCGGCGTGGCGTTGGCGGGCACCGTCGGCAGCACCGGCAGCACGGGGTTGAACAGGTTCACCGTGAAATTGCCAGGCGCGGCTGCTACGCGGTCGCTCTTGTCCTGATAACCGAGTTCGATGCCGTACAGCAGGGTGTGCTGAATGCCCCAGGTTTCGGCCTTTTGCGTCAGCTCGTTTTGCCACACGGTGCCGCGGTCGCTGCGGTTGCGCTGGTTGACGTTGAGCGTGACGGTCGGGATCGGGCCGTCGTTGACGCTGCGCACGGTCGTGTAGTTGTTACGACCGAGCGAGTACTCGTAGTTGCGCACCACGCTGTGGAACGACCACTTGTCGTTGAAGCGGTGGTCCAGCGTGCCGGTCACGCTCTTCATGGTCGAGTCGACATTGCCCGCACCGGCGTTGGCCGAGCCGTAGCGCGTCTCAATCGGCACGTTCACCGGCCGGCCGCGGTACGACGGCACGCCCTGGTCGGCGATGCGGTTGTCGTGCAGGTAGTCGAACTGCACCGTCAGCTTGGTATCGGGCGCCAGGTTGAACAGGAACGACGGCGAGATCGCCTGGCGACGCAGGAAGTAATCGTTGCGGAATCCGCCGGAGTCTTCCACCGCACCGGTGATGCGCGCGCGGATGGCATCGTCGTTGATGGACGTGTTCAGGTCGAACTCCGCGCGCTTTTGCCCTTCGGTGCCCAGCACCACGCCCACTTCCGCCAGCGGCGTGGCCAGCGGTTTCTTGGTCACGCGGTTGATGATGCCGCCCGACGAACCGCGCCCATACAGCACCGCAGCCGGTCCCTTCAGCACCTCGATGCGGTCGATGTTCGACAGGTCGCGGAAGTACAGGGAGTCATCGCGCAGGCCGTCGACGTACTGGTCGTTGATCGACGAGAAACCGCGAATGGTTACCTGGTCGCGTTGCGCGTCCCCGAGCGAGGCGGACACACCCGGCACGTTGCGCAGCGTGTCGTTGATCGACAGCGCGCCCTGGTCCTGGATCACCGCACGCGGCACCACGTTCACGGATTGCGGAATCTCGCGCAGCGGCACGGGGATCTTCGTGGCGGTGTTGGCGATGGGGGTGTCGTAGCTGGTGTTGCTGCGCGCGCCTGTGACGGTGGAGGTGGGCAGCGTGCCCGCGTCGGTCGCTGCCACGACCGTGTCGGCTGCCATGGCGGCATTCCAGAATGGCAGCGTCCCAAGGACGGCCAGAGACAGACGCAGACCCTCTCGTCGAAATTTCGGCGGCATTGCAGTTCCCGTAAAGTAAATGGCTCCGCCCTGGCGGAGGAGGCCGCCTTGCCCATCCGAGCCGGCGCGCCTTCAGAGTTTGAAGGCGCAAATACTAATGAGAACAATTCCTATTTACAAGAGGGTTAAATAACGTTTTTGACGGCGGACAAACTCGGCTGAGCACAAACGCCGCAACTTTCGTTGAACCCGCTGGCGCATGCCGGCACCAAATTGCGCGCTACGCGTCTGAACATCCGCCTTCCGCTTTCCTTTCGATATGCTTTCTTCACCACATCTATCGTCGGCTGTGCGCGTTGCCCTCGTGGGTTACGGCTACGCCGGCAAGCTCTTCCATGCCGCCCTGGTCGATGCCACGCCGGGCCTGCAACTGAGTGTCGTCGGCTCTAATCGGCCGGACGCTGTTCATGCGGACCGGCCTGATGCGCTGGTCTGCGCGCCCGAGGCAGCGGCCACCCATGCGGACGTCGAGCTCATCGTCATCGCCGCGCCGAATGACCGGCATGCGGCCCTGGCCGAGGCGGCATTGCGTGCCGGCAAGCACGTCGTTGTCGACAAGCCGTTCACCACCACGCTGGCCGAAGCGCGGCATCTTGCCAGGGTGGCGCGTGAGACGGGGCGGTTGCTGTCCGTCTTCCAAAACCGCCGGTGGGACAGCGATTTTCTGGCGGTGCAGGCGGCGCTGGCTGGCGGCGCCATCGGTGAAGCCATGCACGTGGAAGCGCATTTCGATCGGTACCGACCACAGGTCCGCGCGCGGTGGCGCGAGCAGGCCGGGCAGGGCACGGGCATCTGGTTTGACCTCGGGCCCCATCTGATCGACCAGGCACTGCTGCTGCTCGGCTTGCCAGATGCGGTGAGCGCGTCGTTTGCCCGCCAGCGCGCCGGCGCGGAAACACCCGACTGGGCACACGTGGTTCTGCACGTTGGCGAGCGCCGCGCCATCCTGCACGCGAGCATGCTGGTGGCCGGCGGCGCGCCGCGCTGGATCGTACATGGCACGCGCGGCTCCTTCGTCAAGCGGCGGATGGATCAGCAGGAAGCACAACTGCTGGCCGGCATGACGCCCGGCGCTGCGGGTTGGGGCGCGGATGACGATGCGGGCATCCTCATCGACGGCGCAACGTCTGCCGCCACGGAAGTCGCCACCCCGGCCGGTGACCAGCGCGCCTACTACGCCGCCGTGCGGGATGCGATTCTGGGCCGCAGCGTCAATCCAGTACCGCCCGCACAGGCCGTGGCGGTGATGGCAGTGCTCGAAGCCGCCGTGGCTGCCGCCGAAACCGGCGCGATGGTGGTGCCTGACCTGACCGACACGGAGCGCGCCGACTGGCATGCCGCCCAGATATTGACCCAGGGAGCCATGGCGTGAACGGTGTGGTCATCCTGTTGCTTGTGGCGGGCGGGTTGCTGGCTGTGGTGGCGTTGGTGCAGATGCTGGCCTCGCGGCTGACGCTGCCGGAATCGACCTTGCTCGCGCTGGCGGGCATCGGCATCGGCGGGGCGTATGTGGGCTTGCAGAACAGCGCCCCGACGTTTGCGGCCACGTTCTTTGCCCCGCTTATTGACCCGAGCTGGCCGGCGGAGGCGTATCTGTGGCTGTTCCTGCCGCCACTGCTGTTTCAGGCGGCGCTGTCGGTGGATGTACGCAGCATGGCGCCGGATGCCGCCCCCATCCTGATGCTGGCCATTGTGGCGGTGGTGGTGGCCACGGGTGTCATTGGTCTGGCAGCGTCGGCCGTGACGCCGTTCGGCATCGTCACGTGCCTGTTGCTGGGCGCGATGATCGCCACGACAGACCCATCTGCGGTGATTGCCGTGTTCCGTGATGTGGGCGCGCCTGCACGGCTGATTCGGCTGGTGGAGGGCGAAGCGCTGCTCAACGATGCAGCGGCCATTGCCATCATGGGCGTGCTGCTGGCCATGCTGACGGGGCATGGCGGAGACGCGAGCGTCGCCACCGGCGTGCGCGAACTGGCCAAGGCCTTCGGCGGCGGTGTGGTGTTCGGGCTCGTTGCCGGGCGCATTGCCGCGTTTCTGCTGCCGGCGCTGCGCGGCATTGCGCAGGCCGAAGCGGCATGGACGCTGGCGCTGCCGTATCCGCTGTATCTGGTGGCGGAAAACATGCTGGACGTTTCGGGCGTGGTGGCGGTGGTGTGCGCGGGGCTGGTGGTTGGCGCCCTGGGCCGCACGCGCCTGACGCCGCGCAATTGGCATCACCTGCAATTGATCTGGGAGCAGATTGCCGCGCTGGCTGGTGCGGTGGTGTTCTTGCTGGCTGCGGTGCGCGTGCCGGAATTGCTGCACGGCGTGGTGTGGAAAGACGCCGTGTGGCTGGCGGTGATCGTGGTCGCGGCGCTTGTCGCGCGGCTGGTTGTGCTGTTTGGGCTGTTGCCGGCACTGGCGTGGTTCAAGCTCTCTGCGCCGGTCAGCCATGCGTACAAGCTGGCGATTGCCTGGGGCGGCTTGCGTGGCGCCGTCACGCTGGTGCTGGCGCTGGGCGTGGCCGAAAACCAAGCCGTACACGCGGCGGACCGCCACTTCGTCACCATCCTCGCCACCGGCTTTGTGCTGGTGAGCGTGCTCTTCAACGGGGCGACCTTGCGGTGGGTGATGCGGCAACTCGGGCTGGATCAGCTCTCGCCGCAGGAGCAGGCGCTGCAAGGGCAGGCGCTGAACATGTCGACGGAAGAGGTGGAGGCCATCATGCGCCGCATTGGCGGGCACTTCCACTTTGCGGCCGGCGCGACGGACCAAGCCGCCGCCATGTACCGTCAGGAAGTCGCGGCCGGCGCCGCCGAGCTGAACTTGGAAGAGGCGCTGACCGAGCGCGAGCGCGTGACCATCGGCCTAGTTGCCCTGGCCACGCGCGAGCGCGAGCTGATTCCCGAGTACGGCAACGGCCTGGTGTCCATCCGTAACCTCGACGCGATGATGCGCAACACCGCCGACATGATCGACGCTGCGCGCACCGAGGGCCGCCTCGGTTACAAGCGCGTGTCGCGTCAGATTCTGGCCAAGAGCGTGGCCTATCGCCTGGCACAGTGGCTGCACTGCGTGGCCCATATCGATGGGCCGCTTGCCAAGGCCCTGGCCGACCGCTTTGAGTTGCTGGTGTGCCGCCAGACCGTGCTGGAACGCCTGCGGGCCTACAACCGCGCATCGCTGCAGCCGGTGCTGGGCGAGCGCATGGCCGACTTGCTCGATAGCGTGCTGGTCATCCGCATCGAAGCCGCCGAAGGCGCCCTGGCCGAGCTGCGCGAGAAATTTGGCGACTACAGTGCCGCGCTGGAGAAGCGCTTGCTGCTGCTGTTCGCGCTGCATATCGGCCAGAGCAAGATCGACACCATGCTGGCCGAAACCGTGATCTCGAAAGAGGTCTACAAGCAGATCAGCGGGGTGATCCGCCGGGCGTGGACGGCGGCACTGCCGCGGCCGCCGTTGCAGGTGGTGCAGAGAAACGGGCTGTGAACGGTGCCCCGACCGGAGCGTGCAACACCCTCGCTCGCTCACTACACTGACGAGGTCCAACTCTCGAGGCCCCCGACATGCGAATCCAATCTGCCAGGCTGTTGCTCGCGTTTCTCCCTGTGGTGTGTGCCTCGACGCTCGTTCAGGCAGCGGAAGTCGAAACCCGGCGGCCTGCCGACTTCGTTAACGTGCAGAAGGTCGTTCCGCACATTCAGACAGACATGCGCTATTTCACCGCCCACAATTTTGTCGGGCGAAAAATCAGCGGCTATAAGGCGCCGGTCTGCCTGCTGACCAAGCCGACGGCGCAGGCGCTGCAATCGGTGGTGGAGCGCTTAGTGCCGATGGGCCTGACGCTCAAGGTCTACGATTGCTATCGGCCGCAAACCGCCGTCAACGATTTTGCGGTGTGGGCAGAAGACTTGAAGGCCACCAAGATGCGCACGGAGTTCTATCCCACGGTGGACAAGACACGACTGTTTGCCGATGGCTACATCGCTTATCAATCGGGCCACAGCCGCGGCAGTACGGTGGACCTGACCATCGTGCCGCTTGGCAGCCAGATCCCGGCCTATGACCCCAAGCGCAAACAGGTCAGTTGCACGGCGCCCATGTCGCAGCGCGTGCAGGACAACAGCCTGGACTTCGGCACCGGCTACGATTGCTTCAGCCCTGTTTCACACCCCGATGACCAAACCGTTTCCGGTCAGCAGCGGGCAAATCGGCTGTTGCTGCAATCGTTGATGGTGCAGGCAGGCTTCAAGCCGCTCGATACCGAATGGTGGCATTTCACGCTGGTCAACGAGCCCTATCCGAGCACCTATTTCGACTTTCCGGTGGACGATTGACGGTCCCCGCATTGCGCGGCCCTATAGCCACTTACAGCCGCTTGGCCACCCGCTCCACATCCACATGCCGATGGATGTCGTGCGTAACAAACCCCGAATCGTCCGTCGGCATGGCCAGCCACGCGGGGTGCGAGAGCGATTCACGAATGTCCGCTAGGCCCGAAGCCCAGTGGTCGCGCATGGTGGATGGGCCGAACTGGATGTCCTTGCCGGGGCCTTCGTGCTCCTTGGCAGCGTAGATCAGGTGGATGACGTTGTAGCGCTTGGTGCAGGCCAGTTCTCGGGCGTGCTGGTACCACTGCGTGCGCTCGAATTCCTTGGGCGGCAGATGGTCGAGCATCTTGCGCACCAGCCTGCGGGTGGACTGCACGCGCTCCATCCAGTCCGTAATCATCCGCGTGCGGCTGGAATATTGGAGATCTTTCTGCCGGCTGGCGACGCCGAGCATGGTGTCGGGCACGGGCCCCACGGCGCTCCACAGGTCGACCTGGAATACCAGCGTGTCGCGCCGCGGCGTGCTCTGCAGCACGTGCGACAGCGGTGTGTTGGAGACGACGCCGCCATCCCAGTAGTAATCACCGTCGATCAGCACCGGCGGAAAACCCGGCGGCAATGCGGCCGACGCCAGGAAGTGCTCCACGCCCAGCCGGCGCTCCGTGTTGTCGAAGCATTCCAGGTTGCCCGTGCGCACGTTGACGGCTTCCACCGACACGCGGATGCCGCCGTCGTTGATGCGGTTGAAGTCGCACAGGCGCTCCAGTGTGGCCTTGAGCGGCGTGGTGTCGTAATAGCTGGCATCGAGCGGGTCGACCTCGTTGGCGGGCAGCGGCGGCGGAACGCGCGGCGTGAAAAAGCCGCGCTGGCCTTCTAGGAGGGTGTCGGCCGCCTGCATGGCGGTCAGCCATTTACGCAGGTGCGCGTTGCCATCAAACCAGGCGTTTTCCAGGATGTCGGGCAGCGGTGGTGAAAAGCTCGGCTGCGTGATCGTCTGCCAGAACTCGCGCAGCTTGGCTTGCCGATGCTCGGGCGCGTTGCCGGCAATGATGGCTGTGTTCAACGCCCCGATGGAGATGCCCGCAATCCAGTTCGGCACGATGCCGGCTTCGTCCAACCCTTCGAATACGCCGGCCTGGTATGCGCCAAGAGCGCCGCCGCCTTGCAGCACCAGCGCGATGTTCTCGTACGCTGGCAGCACGATGCGCTGGGCGGTGGTTGCGGGGGCATCTGCCGGGCGGGACGATTCCGCAGGGTTGGGCCGCTTGCTGGCGACTGCGCGTAGCTTGGGTGCGGGCATGGCTTCTCCGGTGCGTCTTCGGGGCGGTTACTGCATGAACCAGCCGTGGCTCACCACGAACGATTGGCCGGTGAGCGCGGCGCTCGGGAAACTCGCCAGAAAGCGCACCGTCTCGGCCACGTCTTCCACGGTAGTAAACACGCCGTCCACCGTGTTGCCGAGCATGACTTTCTTCACCACCTCTTCCTCGCTGATGCCGAGTTCCTTCGCCTGCTCGGGGATCTGCTTTTCCACCAGCGGCGTGCGCACAAAGCCCGGGCACACCACGTGCGAGCGCACGTTATGCGCTGCGCCTTCCTTGGCCAGCACCTTGTTCAGTCCCAACAGCGCGTGCTTGGCCGCCACATAGGCCGACTTGAGCGGCGACCCCTCGTGCGAGTGCACCGAGCCCATGTAGATGACCACGCCGCCACGGTTGTCCTTGTACATGTGGCGTAGCGCCGCGCGTGTCGTCAGAAAGGCACCGTCCACATGGATGGCCTGCATCTTCTTCCAATCGGCAAACGCATAGTTCTCGATCGGATTGACGATCTGCACACCGGCGTTCGAGACGAGGATGTCGACCGAGCCCAGCTCTTCGGCCACGCGGTCGATGCCGCTGTCTACGGCTTGTTCGTCGGTCACATCCATGCGCAGGCCAATGGCTTTGCCGCCGGCATCGGTGATCTCTTTGGCGACGGCCTTGGCGCCGTCTTCGTTCAGATCCACGATGGCGATGGCCGCGCCCGAGCTGGCGAGGGTCAGTGCGATCTGTTTGCCGATGCCGCTGGCGGCACCCGTGACGACGGCGACTTTGCCTTTCAAATCAGACATGCTGTTCTCCTGAATGGGGGACGAGGGGAAGGGGCGTTACTTGGCGAGGTAGTCGAAGACGACTTCGCCCATGCCAAGGGTCAGGTCGGCAATGATGTGCCGAGCTTCGACAATCTCCAGTACCGGCAGTTCGGCCACCGGCGCCAGCGCGTGATGTGCCAGCTCCAACGACGCAGGTCCGGTCCAGGCGCCCTTCATCTCGACATCGATCATGAAGTTGCGCGAGAGCTCGCAGATGCGCGCGGTCTTGCCGTCCACGTGCGGGATGATCTTCAGCAGATAGTTGGGTAGCTCCAGCCGGCGCTTCTGTTCCGCCAAATCCAACTCGCGGTGCTTGTAGCCCATGGTGCCAGTGGCCACGCGCACCGGGCCATAGTCCAGCGTGCCGATCAGCGTGTCTTTGTCGGTTTCCAGCTTCGGCGCGGCGAGCTTTTTGGGGAAGCCCCACATCTCGCGGCCGCCGGCCAATGGCGGGTGGTCATCCAGATACATCGCCAGCGTGTAGGTGCCGGGTTTGCCTTCGTAGGTGACCGGAATCACCTGGCCGCTCTCGGTGTAATCACCAAAGCCGGTGGAGTCTGCCATGCGGATGAATTCGTAGGACACCAGCGGTTCAGGCACCTCCAGCGGCTCGGGCACCATGGCCCGTAGTTTGGCCGGGTCGGTGCGGTACGTGATGATGAAAAACTCACGGTTGATGAAGCGGTACGGGCCGGGGGGGTAAGCCGGGCTGGTGAGCGGCATCGCGAAGGCGGTCTCGCGGACGGTTTTGATGTCCATGGCACTCCTTGTGCATTGAGATTCAGAGCCGAACGAAAAGAACGTTAGGCGATGGGCCATCCTGTCGGGGCTTGATGACAGGTGATCGTCCGCGCTTCTGAAAATGATCGAACTGGCGACCATCCTACTGCGGAGCTGAGTGCTATTGATGAAATGGAAACAGTAATTAACTGGATAAACGTACTGTTGTTGATTTTGGAATTTCTAAGCCCCTGCTGAGAGGAATGACCACAGTGCCGGTTCAGCGGAATAGGCCACATTGAAGCGCAGCCAAGGGCTGGACTCGTCATGCGGGCGAAAATACTGGCCAGGCGCCAGCCAGATGTTGTGCCCGATCGCCTGGTCAGCCAGCGCGGACGCATTCGGGTGGCCCGGCAACCGCGCCCACAGGAAGAGGCCGCGCCGGGGCGTATCAAACAGTTCAACGCCATGTGCCTGCATGATCGATTCGACACGCACATGCGCCGCACCCAACCTGGCAATCAACTGCGCAACGTGCTCCGCATAGACGGGCCGCGTGACGAAGGCGTGCACGATGCGTTCGGTGATCTCCGACGAGGTGAGCGCCACGGCCATCTTGGTGCGCGCCAGCTCGCGCGTGATGGCGGCATCGGCCACCACGTACCCGGCCCGCAGAGAGGGCGAGATCGTCTTGGAGAAGCCGCTGACGTACAGCGTGCGGCGCAGGCCGTCGAGTGCCGCCAGCATGGGCGCGGCGGGGTCGGCAAGCTCACGGTGGAGATCATCTTCGACGATCCACAAGCCGTGTTGCTCGGCCAGTTGCAGCACGCGGTAGGCGTTCTGCGCGGACATCGATGAGCCCGTCGGGTTTTGCAGCACAGAACTGGTGAAGAGCGCGCGGGGGCGGTCGGGTCCGTCGGCGCGCAGGCTGGCCTCCAGCGCTGCCGTATCGAGCCCATCGGGTGTGCGCGGCACACCCACCACGCGCAGGCCGGCGAGCTTGAGCACCTGCAGGACATTGCAATAGCCGGGGTCATCCACGGCCACCACATCGCCGGGTTTGAACAGCGTGCGCACGATCAGGTCGAGCGCTTGGGTCGCGCCGCTCGTCAGCAGCACTTGCGAGCGTTCGACCGGCAGCCCCCGCAATGCGAGTGATTGCGCAACATGTTCGCCCAGCGGCGCGTAGCCCCAGGGGTGTCCGTAGCCCGCCACGCGCAGCGCGGACACGCGGCTCACAGCGCGCATGGCCTCCTGCACGCCGCGTTCGTCCAGCCAATCGTTGGGCAGCCAGCCGCAGCCCGGTTTGATGGCGATGGAGCGATCGGCAAACACGTCCGACAGCAGCCAGGCGGCATTGAGCTTGGGCGGCTCCCAGTGCGGGGCGACGGGCGCGGGCTGGGCCGGTGCCCGCGCGGCCACCAGATAGCCCGAGCGCGGCCGCGCCACGATCGCACCCAGCGCCGCGAGGCGTGTATAGGCTTCGGCCACTGTAAAGGTGCTGATGTCGTGTGCCTGGGCCAGTTTGCGCACCGAAGGCAGCCGCGTGCCGGGCAGCAGGCTATGGTCGTCCACGGCCGTACGAATCCCTTGGACGATCTGATCGACCAACGTACGCTGAGGATGATGAGGATCGAGTTGGAGTTGCATGTTGCGATGCGGTATGGGGCGCGTGGAGCGCACCTATACAGTTTCGTCCAGAACCGTCATCTGTGCATGTCCGCGTGACAGGTGACTCTGTACAGTTTGCTCCAACCGCTGGCTTGCCAGTTGCCTTCTTTTCGCTGTTTTTTCCGGAGCTGCCGATGAAACCCGCCCCGCACCCGCTGGAAACCACCGATCTGTCCTACTTCTGGATGCCGTTTACGGCCAACCGCCAGTACAAGGCCGCGCCGCGCCTGCTGGTATCCGCGCAAGGCATGTACTACCGCGACGCCGACGGCCGCGAAGTGCTGGACGGCACCGCCGGCCTCTGGTGCGTGAACGCCGGCCACAGCCGCAAGGAAATCGTCGACGCCATCACCACGCAGGCCAGCACGCTCGATTACGCGCCCACCTTCCAGATGGGCCACCCGCTGGCCTTCCGTGCCGCGGAGAAGGTCGCCGAGATCATGCCCGAAGGGCTGAACCGCATCTTCTTCGCCAACTCCGGTTCGGAAGCGGTGGATACGGCGCTCAAGATTGCGCTGGCGTATCACCGCGCGCGCGGTGAAGGGCAGCGCACGCGTTTGATCGGCCGCGAGCGTGGTTACCACGGTGTCGGCTTCGGTGGCATTTCAGTGGGCGGCATCTCGCCGAACCGCAAGGCGTTTTCGGGCAACCTGATCCCGGGTGTGGACCACCTGCCGCACACGCATGCGCCGGAGCACAACGCATTCTCCAAGGGCCAGCCGGCCTGGGGCGAGCATTTGGCCGATGAGCTTGAGCGCCTCGTCACGCTGCACGATGCGTCGACCATTGCTGCCGTCATCGTCGAGCCGCTGGCCGGTTCTACCGGCGTGCTGGTGCCGCCTAAGGGCTATCTGCAACGCCTGCGCGCGCTGTGTGACAAGCACGGCATCCTGCTGATTTTCGACGAGGTCATCACTGGTTTCGGCCGCCTGGGCGCTGCCACCGCAGCAGAGTTCTTTGGCGTGACGCCCGATCTGCTGACGATGGCCAAGGGCATCAACAACGCCGCCGTACCGATGGGCGCCGTGGCGGCGCGTCAATCGGTGCACGACACCATCATCGAAGCGGGCGCGCAGGGCGCAATCGAGCTGTTCCACGGCTACACGTATTCGGCGCATCCGCTGGCCGCTGCGGCTGCCATTGCCGCCATTGATCTGTATCGCAAGGAGGGGCTGTTTGAGCGTGCGCGTGCACTGTCGCCAGCGTTTGAGGCAGCGGCCCATTCCGTCAAGGGCGCGCCGCACGTCAAGGACATCCGCAACTTGGGGTTGGTGGCCGGCATCGAGTTGGAATCACGCCCGGGTGCGGTGGGCGCACGCGCTTACGAAGTCTTCCTGAAGTGCCTGGAGCGCGGCGTGCTCGTGCGCTACACCGGCGACATCCTGGCGTTCTCGCCGCCGCTCATCGTCGAAGAGGCGCAGATCGCGCGCATCTTCGACACTGTCCGTACCGTTCTGCAAGAGGTAGCTTGAGATGAACCGACCGATTGATCCCGCTGTGACTGAGTCTGTGGTCAGCCACTACATCGGCGGCCAACGCCATGCCGGCACCGGTACGCGCAGTGCCGATGTGTTCAACCCTGCCACGGGCGCGGTCAGCGCGCAGGTGCTGCTGGGCGGCCAGGCCGAGGTGGACGCCGCCGTGGCCGCCGCACGCGCTGCAGCCGCCGACTGGGCAGAAACCTCGCCGCTCAAGCGCGCGCGCATCCTGTTCAACTTCAAGGCGCTGCTCGATCAGAATCACGATGCGCTGGCCGCGTGCATCACGCGCGAGCACGGCAAGGTCTTCTCCGATGCCAAGGGCGAAGTCACCCGTGGCATTGAAGTGGTGGAATTTGCCTGCGGCATTCCGAACCTGCTCAAGACCGACTTCACCGACAACATCGGCGGAGGCATCGACAACTGGAACCTGCGCCAGCCGCTGGGCGTGGTGGCCGGCATCACGCCATTCAACTTCCCGTTCATGGTGCCGATGTGGATGGCACCCGTGGCGCTGGCCTGCGGCAACACGTTCATCCTCAAGCCCAGCGAACGCGACCCGAGCGCCAGCCTGATGATTGCGGATCTGCTCAAACAGGCAGGTCTGCCGGACGGCGTGTTCAACGTCGTGCAAGGCGGCAAAGATGCAGTGGATGCGTTGATTGCCCACCCCGATGTGCAGGCGCTGTCCTTCGTGGGCAGCACGCCGATTGCGGAATACATCTACGCCGAGGGCACCAAACGCGGCAAGCGCGTGCAGGCGCTGGGCGGTGCGAAGAACCACCTCGTGGTAATGCCCGATGCCGACCTCGACCAGGCCGTCGATGCGCTCATCGGTGCTGCGTATGGCTCAGCCGGGGAGCGCTGCATGGCGATCTCCGTGGCGGTGGCCGTGGGCGATGTGGCCGACAAGCTTGTGCCGCGCCTGGCCGAGCGCGCCAAGATGCTCAAGATCGGCAACGGTATGCAGGCTGACAGCGAAATGGGTCCGCTCGTCACGGCGGCGCACAGGGCCAAGGTGGAGGGCTATATCGCCAAGGGCGTGGAAGAGGGCGCCAAGCTGGTGGTGGATGGCCGCGGCCATCGCGTCGAAGGCCATGCCGAAGGCTTTTTCACGGGCGGCACGCTGTTCGACCATGTCACGCCCGAGATGACGATCTACAAGGAGGAGATATTCGGCCCGGTGCTGTCGGTCGTGCGTGTGCACGACTTTGCGCAAGCGGTGGACCTCATCAACGCGCACGAATTCGGCAACGGCGTGTCGTGCTACACCAGCGACGGCGGCGTGGCGCGCGCGTTTGCGCGGCAGATCCAGGTCGGTATGGTCGGTATCAATGTGCCGATTCCGGTGCCGATGGCGTGGCACAGCTTTGGCGGCTGGAAGCGCTCGCTGTTTGGCGACCACCACGCCTATGGCGAAGAGGGTGTGCGTTTTTACACGCGCTACAAGAGCGTGATGCAACGCTGGCCGGATTCGATTGCCAAGGGCGCAGAATTCGTCATGCCCACGGCCAAGTAATCAAACCAGACGCCAATGAGAAAGGGAGGCCATGCCTCCCTTTTTCTATGCGCGCATGGCATGCAAACCACTGCGTCATATCGGCTTAATATTCACGGCGATGAGTTCGCCGTCGGGCCCCATCTCCACATCGAAGCTGACACGCTGGCCTTCGCGGAATCTCTGTGAGCGTGAAAACTGGATTTCCGAATCCCGGATAAAACTCGGGGCAGCGTGCATTTCTGCAGCTGCCCCGGCGGGCGGATCATATTGAACGGCGTTTTCTTCAATTCGGCTGGCCATTGCATTCTCCCGAGAGAGGTTTCGTCAAACCGGGTAGCGCCCTTTTATGAGACGACCGCCCGACCGCTGGATGGCAAACACGTACTGAACAACCCTTGCAACCTGATTCCTTGGGGCCTTTCGACCGACGCACACCTTGCCCGGATGTGTGTGCGCCGTCCTGCAACCGCCTACGCGATCTTGGCTCTGCCTATGCCCCGACCTGGGGTTAAAGCGGCTGGATATTCGAGGCCTGCTTGCCCTTCGGGCCTTGCGTGACCTCAAACGCAACCCTTTGACCCTCCTTCAGGCTCTTGAAGCCCGCAGATTGGATCGCGGAGAAATGTGCGAAAAGGTCCTCGCCGCCATCATCCGGAGTAATGAAGCCGAAACCCTTTGCGTCGTTGAACCACTTGACGATACCAGTAGCCATGATCTTGAGTCGTAAAGTTGAGAAATCGATCGACTGCCAGCCGAGAAACGCAGCAGGCAGAACCGGCCAAAGCAGCCAAAACGATCGTTTGTTCAATATATGCTTGGCGCGTCTCCCCGTCAAAGCCTGTTTTTTTAACGTCCAGCGCTAGATCAAGCATATGCGATGCCAGGGGCGGGGGCATCAGGCTCAGGGCGTCGCCGCCATTGGTGCAAACACCCGCGCAAACCCAAGCGTTTTCACCTAAGCTTTGGTGGCGTCTGCCGCACTCCACCGTTCTGCGCCCCGGCCGCTTTGCGTCCCATGGCGCACGGAAATTGCGTGCGCTTCCCGTTGTTTCAGTCGTAGCCAACCATGTCGACAGCCGCAGCCAGCACAAGCACAAGAAAACCCGCGTTGATGGCCACCATGGTGGGTGCGATTGGCGTGGTCTTCGGAGACATCGGCACCAGCCCCCTGTATGCACTGAAAGAGTGCTTCAACCCGGAACATGGTGTTCCTTTTTCCGACCAGACGGTGTTCGGCATTCTGTCGATGCTGTTTTGGGCGATGACGCTGGTGGTGTCCGTCAAGTACGTGGTGTTCGTCATGCGTGCCGACAACAACGGCGAAGGCGGCATTCTGGCGCTGACAGCACTGGCGATGCGCGCAAGCGGCGCCGCTGCCCGGTTCAAGCGCACGCTCATGCTGCTCGGCCTCCTGGGCGCCGCCATGTTCTATGGCGATGCCGTCATCACGCCGGCCATTTCCGTGCTCTCTGCCATTGAGGGCATGGAGATCATGGCCCCCACGTTGCAGAAGTGGGTGTTGCCGTTGTCGCTGATTGTACTGATTGGCCTGTTCTTGCTGCAAAAGCAAGGCACACACGTGGTGGGGCGCCTCTTCGGGCCGATCATGGTGATCTGGTTCGTGCTGCTGGGCGTGATGGGACTGGTGTCGGTGATGAAGTCGCCGCAGATTCTCGTGGCGCTAAGCCCAATCTATGCGCTTGAGTTTGCCTTTCGGCACACCATCCTGGCGTTCATCGTGTTTGGCTCGGTGTTTCTTGCGCTAACCGGTGCCGAGGCGCTGTATGCCGACATGGGCCACTTCGGGGCGCGGCCGATCCGTTTTGCATGGTTCTACATCGCCATGCCATGCCTGCTGCTGAACTATTTCGGCCAGGGCGCACTGCTGCTGCGCGAGCCGGCCGCCGTGCAGAACCCGTTCTTCCTGCTGATGCCGAACTGGGCCGTGGGCCCGATGGTGGTGCTGGCCACGGCCGCCACGGTCATCGCTTCACAGGCGGTCATCTCGGGGGCGTTTTCCATGACGGCGCAGGCGGTGCATCTGGGCTACGCGCCTCGCATGAAGATTCTCTACACCTCCGACGTGGAGATCGGCCAGATCTACGTGCCGGTGGTCAACTACGTGCTGTTGCTGCTGGTCGTGGCGGTGGTGCTGGCATTTGGTAAATCTGACAACCTTGCTGCCGCATACGGCATTGCCGTGACGACGACCATGGTGCTCACGACGGGCCTGGTCACGGTGGTCATGCGCAACGCATGGAAGTGGAGCTTGCCGCTGGTGGCCTGTATCGGAGCGGTGTTTCTGGCGGCGGACCTGTCGTTCTTTGCCGCCAACTTGCTGAAAATTGCAGCGGGTGGGTGGTTCCCGCTGTTGCTGGGCGGCTTGATCTTCTTCCTGATGGTGACGTGGCATAGCGGCACGCAGCTGTTGAAGGCGCGCAACGTGGAGGGCGGCATTCCGCTGGAACCGTTCATGGAGGGCCTGCTGCGTCATCCGCCGTACCGCGTAGATGGCACGGCCGTGTATCTGACGCCGAGCATCGAATTCGTACCGCTGGCGCTGTTGCACAACCTCAAGCACAACCACGTGTTGCACAAGCGCGTGCTGTTCGTGCATTTCCGCACGCTGGCGGTACCTTACGTAGACCCGGCCAAGCGGCTCGTGCTCAAGACCATCGGCGAAAACATCTACACGGCCGTGGTGGATTTCGGCTTCAAGGAAACCCCGGCGGTGGACGAGATCGTCAGATCCGTGGGTGAGCGCCTTGGCGTTGTGTTTGAAGACATGGAGACCTCGTTCTTCATCACCCGTGCGACGGTGGTGCCATCGCCGCTGCCAGGCATGGCGATGTGGCGCGAGGCACTGTTCGCGTGGATGCAGCACAACAGCGCCAAGCCGTCCGACTTCTTCCGGATCCCCGCTAACCGGCTCGTGGAGTTGGGGAGCAAGGTGGAAATTTAGCGCCGCGAGCGGCGACGCCTGTCAGCGGCGTCATGCAAAGCGCGTCACGCTGTCGCCCCGGCAGAAGGCCAGTAGCGTCAATTGCCCGGCCTTGGCGTGGTCGATGGCGAGGGATGACGGCGCGGAGATGGTCGCCAGCAGCGGCACACCCACGTGCACACATTTACGCGCCAGTTCGAAACTCGCCCGGCTTGTCATGACGACAAAGCCGTCGGCGGGGCGAATATCCAATCGGGCCAGCCGGCCAATCAGTTTGTCGAGCGCGTTATGGCGGCCGACGTCTTCCAATACGTGTAGCGGTGCGTTGCCATCTGCCGCCACCCAGCCTGCGGCATGCAGCCCGCCAGTGAGTGCGTTGGCCGGTTGATAAGCCGACAGCGCCTGCATGGCGTCGAGCACCTGTGCGTCAGCAACGGTATCCACCCAGGCGGGGCGCACCAGCGGCGTGGGCTCAGCCTCGAACGTCTGCAGGCTTTCAATGCCGCATAGGCCGCAGCCAGTGGGCCCGGCCAGTGCACGGCGGCGTTCCTTCAGGCGGACGAAGCAGCGCGAGGCAATCTCGGCGTGGACTTCGATGCCGTGCGGGTGCGTTTCCACCTCTGCGCCCCGCCAATCGGCGCGGCCATCGATGATGCCTTCTGACAGCGCAAAGCCGAGGGCGAAGTCTTCCAGGTCTGCCGGCGACGCCATCATCACCGCGTGCGTGATGCCGTTGAAGACGAGTGCGACGGGTGCCTCGTCAGCGACGGTGGTGGCAATGTCTTGCGTACCGTCCCGTGTACGTCGCGTCGCCGAGGTGGAGACGACAGGCAGGTCTGCGAGGTGGTGGGTGGGGGCTGTCATGCAGTGAGTTTCGGTACAGCGCGGCCGGCATCGAGCAGCACGACGAGCCAGCGGGCGTCGTCCATGGTCACGTGCAAGAGGCCTGCATCAGCGAGCGGATGCAATGCGCGCAGCACCGTGCTCGCGCGCTCGCCCACGCGCTTGGTCAGCCATGGCAACGACACCGGCTTGCCGACTTCCGTTTCGCGCAATGCCGCCAGCAGCGCCAATTGCAGCGCGGACCACGCGGGCTCGGTCGGCATCAGGCCTCGACCGTGGTGGCTGCGGTGGTGTTCGTCGTACGTTGAGCCTGGCTCCGCACCAGCATCACCGGAATCGACTTGGACGTTGGCGTGCGCGCCTGATCGGCCACGGAAGACAGCGGCACCAGCGGATTGGTCTCCGGGTAATACGCCGCCAGGCAGCCGCGCGGAATGTCGTACGCCACCAGGCGGAAGCCGTCGGCACGGCGCGTGGTGCCGTCGTCCGACAGCGTCACCATGTCGACCCACTCGCCATCCTTCATGCGGATCGTGTGCAGGTCTTCCTGGTTGATGAAGACCACGCGGCGCTGGCCGAACACGCCGCGATAGCGGTCGTCCATGCCGTAGATGGTGGTGTTGTATTGGTCGTGCGAGCGCACTGTCGCCAGCGTGAACACCGTCGCGTCAGCATGACGCTCGCGGGCACGGTGGACCGGTGTATCCGTCGGTATGCAGTGCGCATGGAATTCCGCCTTGCCCGACGGCGTGTTCCACACGCGTTCCGACGCAGTGTTGCGCAGGCGGAAACCGCCCGGCACGCGGATCTTTTCGTTGAAGCCGGCGAAGTCATCGAAGACCGCTTCAATACGTTCGCGGATGCGGTCGTAGTCTTCCACCAGCCAACGCCACGGGATGGTGCTCTCGGGCAACGTCGCCTCGGCCAGCCGCGCCACGATGGCCGGCTCCGACAGCAGATGCGGCGAGGCCGGCGGGTTGATGCCCGCCGACATGTGCACCATGCTCATCGAATCTTCCACGGTCACGCCTTGCGTGCCGCCGGCTTGCTGGTCGATTTCCGTGCGGCCCAGGCAGGGCAGGATCAGGGCCGCCTTGCCGTGCACGATGTGGCTGCGGTTGAGCTTGGTGGTCACGTGTACGGTCAGGTCGCACTGGCGCAGGCCGGCCCACGTGGCCGCGGTGTCTGGCGTGGCCGCCGCAAAGTTACCGCCCATGGCGAAGAACACGCGTGCCGCGCCGTTGCGCATTGCCTCGATGGCGCCGACGGTGTCGTAGCCGTGTTCGCGCGGCACTCGGATGCCGAAGACCTGCTCCAGCCGATCCAGGAACGCCGGCGCGGGCTTCTCGTAGATGCCCATCGTCCGGTCGCCCTGCACGTTGCTGTGGCCACGCACCGGGCACGCGCCAGCGCCTGGGCGGCCGATATTGCCGCGCAGGAGCAGCAGGTTGACGATCATCTGGATCGTCGCCACGGAATGCTTGTGCTGGGTGATGCCCATGCCCCAGCAGGCGATGACGCTACCTGCCTGGATGTACGTGTCGCCGGCTTGGCGGATTTCGTGTTCCGGCAGGCCGGATTCCGCCTCGATGGTGGCCCACGATTCGGCGCGCACGTCGGCGGCAAAGGCGTCATAGCCGCCGGTGTGTTGGGCGATGAACGCATGGTCGATGATGGAGGGCTCACCACGGCTGCGCGCCACGTCGTCGCGCTCGATCACGTGTTTGATGATGCCCTTGACGGTGGCCAGATCCCCGCCGATGCGCACCTGGTGGTACTCGGTGCTGATGCGCGTGGAGCCCAGCGTGAGCATCTCGATCTTGCTTTGCGGATCGGCAAAGCGCTCCAGCCCGCGCTCGCGCAGCGGATTGAACGAGACGATCCTGGCACCACGCTTGGACGCCTCGCGCAGCTCGCCGAGCATGCGCGGATGGTTCGTCCCCGGGTTCTGGCCGAAGATGAAGATGGCATCGGCCTTGGTGAAATCGTCGAGTGTGACAGTGCCCTTGCCGACGCCGATGCTGCCCCGCATGCCCGTGCCGGAGGGCTCGTGACACATGTTGGAGCAGTCGGGGAAGTTGTTCGTGCCGTAGGCGCGCACGAACAACTGGTAGAGGAAGGCCGCTTCATTGCTGGTGCGGCCGGAGGTGTAGAAGATCGCCTGGTTCGGGTCGGGCAGCGCACGCAGGTGCTGCGCGATCAGACCGAACGCGGCATCCCATTCGATCGGGACGTATTTGTCGCTGGCCGCGTCGTACACCATTGGGTGCGTCAGGCGCCCTTGGTCTTCCAGCGCGTAGTCGGACCACTCGGCGAGTTCGCGCACGGTGTGCTGGGCGAAGAACTCGGGCGTGGTGCGGCGGGCGGTGGCTTCTGCTGCAACGGCCTTGACGCCGTTCTCGCAGAATTCGAACGTGGAGGCGTGATCCCGATCGGGCCACGCGCAGCCCGGGCAGTCGAAACCGTCCGGCTGGTTGGCCGACAGCATGGTCTTGGCGCCCTTGGCCGCGATGCCTTGCGACAGCAGTTGATGCGCAACGCTCTTGAGCGCGCCCCAGCCACCGGCCGGATGACGGTAAAACTCGATCTTCTGGTGCTTCATGGTCGGTGGAAGGGACAGGATTTCAGGCTTTAAGAGAACAGAACGGCAGCTTTTTGGAGTGTAATCCAAACCCCCCAGCCCAACGGCAGGCCTACGGCGGCCCAGGCCAGCACCACCGCCACGGCCGAACCGGGATGCGCCTTCCATTCCAGTGAGGTTTCGGGTGCTGCTACCGACGGCGTCGGACTCTTCACGGTTGCGGCGTGGCGTTGCGCTTCAAGCTGTTCTTCGGTCATGAAGTGCTTGGCATTGACCGGACGTACCAGCAGGTTGCAGATGAAGCCCAGGATCAGCAGGCCAGCCAGGATCATCATCGTGATGTCGTACACGGCCGCGCGTTCCACGCCGTGGGCGATTTGGTATTCGCGCAGGTAGTTCACCAGCACCGGGCCCAGGATGCCGGCGGTCGACCACGCGGTCAGCAGGCGGCCGTGGATGGCGCCCACCATCTGCGTGCCGAACATGTCAGCCAGATACGCCGGCACGGTGGCAAAACCGCCGCCGTACATCGACAGAATCACGCAAAAGGCCAGCGCGAACAGCGCGATGTTGCCGGTGTGCGACGTCCACGGAATCGATGCATACAGCACGAAGCCCAGCACGAAGAAGACCGCGTAGGTCATCTTGCGGCCCAGCTTGTCCGACAGCGATGCCCAGAAGAAGCGGCCGCCAATGTTGAACAGGCTCAGCAGGCCCGTAAAGCCTGCGGCGATAGCGGCGATCTGGCCCTTTTGCGCGGCCGACAACTCGGTGAACGCGGTGGTCACGCCCAGCAGCTTGCCGCCAAACACTTCCTGCAACAGCGGCGAAGCCATGCCCAGCACGCCGATGCCTGCCGACACGTTCAGGCACAGCACAGCCCAGATCAGCCAGAACTGCGGCGTTTTCAGTGCTTCATTCACGTGGACGTGGCGCTGCGTGACCATGGTGTTGTTCACCTTGGCGGGCGACGGTGTCCAGCCGGCCGGCTTCCAGCCCGTCGGCGGCACGCGGTAGCCCAGGGCCCCGGCCATCATGAACACGAAGTAGATGCCGGCCAGCACGATAAACGTTTGCGACACGCCCACCGATTCGGGCGTGGCAAACAGCTTCATCAGACGGTCTGCCAGCGGCGCGCCAATCATTGCGCCGCCGCCAAAGCCCATGATGGCCATGCCGGTTGCCATGCCGCGCTTGTCCGGAAACCACTTGATCAGCGTCGACACCGGCGAGATATAGCCGAGCCCCAGGCCAATACCGCCGATCACACCCGAGCCCACCCACAGCAGCCAGAGTTGGTGCATCTGGATGCCGAGGGCCGAAATCAGCAGCCCGCCGCACCAGCAAACGGCGGCAACCACGCCGGCCTTGCGCGGGCCGACGCGCTCCAGCCAGCCGCCCCACATGGCAGCGGAGGCGCCCAGGAACACGAAGAACAGCGTGAACATCCAGCCCAGGCTGGACACGCGCCAGTCGCAGGTGGTGGTGAACAGCTCAGCAATGAGCGAGACATCGGCACCGCAGGTCAGCGGCTTGCTGATACCCAGCGCGCGGCCAAGCGGCAGCCAGAACACAGAAAAACCATAAGCCATGCCGATACACAGATGGATGGCCAGCGCGGCAGGCGGAACCAGCCAGCGGTTGAAACCTACCGCGGCGATGGTGCGCTCGCGCGAAAAAAATGGATGCAGGACTGCTTCGGACATCGAAATCCCCCCGGATGAGTGATGTGCCTGGTTGCTACTAGTGAGGTGGTGCGGCCACGCCGGTCATGGCCAGCGCGTGCCCGTCGGCCACGGTTGCAGTGCGCCGACGTTGCCCGCGGAAGATAGTGGGGTAGGGTGTTCTACATCAATAGTTGTAAAGACCCGTTGTATTGCGGATCACGCAACGTACAGCCTAATTGTTTAATTTATGTGATCGAAAGCATAAATAAACCGGCTTGGGGATTGCCGTAGTTGGTGTTCTGGGCGGCACCGCCAATACTGGAAGCGAAAGAACGGCGGAGGTGGGGATGGCAACTAACACGCAGGCACAGCTCGAAGCCCACGCACTGGGGCTGAGCGAATCCATCGTCATGGGCGTGGCCGGCACAGCGCCGGCCTTCAGCATTGCCGCGACCACGGCCACGCTTATCGCGGCGGTCGGCGGGTTGACGCCGGCCAGCCTGTTGTACTGCGGGCTGATCATGTTTGGCGTGACCTTCGCCTACCTGCATCTGAACCGCATCAACCCGCATGCGGGCGCGGCCTACGCCTGGGTGGGCGCCATCTTCAACCGCACGCTGGGCTTCTTTGCCGGGTGGGCATTGCTGGTGGCATCGGGCGTGTTCATGGTGTCGGGCACGATTCCGGCTGCGACGGCCACGCTCACGCTGATAGCGCCATCATGGGCGGGGCACCCGGCCGTGGTGGCCCTCGTTGCCGCCGCGTGGCTGCTGATCGTCAGCGCCATCATCATCAAGGGCATCAAGCTGACGAGCTATTCGCAGATCGCCATGACGGTGACGGAGACAGCCATCCTGGTCGCGCTGATGGTGCTGGCGGTGGCGAAATTCGGTGCGCATCCGGCGCATGCATTCTCGTGGGCGTGGCTGTCACCCGGGGCGTTCACGCCGCAGTTGTTTGCCACCGGTGCGCTCACGGCGCTGTTCTTCTTCTGGGGCTGGGACGTGACCGTCAACCTCACCGAGGAAACGCGGGACGCCAGCCGCGCACCCGGCTACGGCGCGCTCTGGGCCATGCTGATCGTGCTGGCATTGTTCATGGGGTTCTCCGCCGTGATCCTGCTCGTGCTGAGCGACGCAGAGATCGAGCAGTCCAGCACCAACGTCATCTTTGCCGTGGCCGACAAGCTGCTGCCGCGCCCGTGGAGCTATGTGGCCGTGGTGGCCGTGATGTTGAGCACGGTCGGCACGCTGGAGACCTCCTTCCTGCAATTCACCCGCACGCTGTATGCCAAGGGCCGCGACGGCATGCTGCATGCGCGTTACGCGACGCTGCATCAGACGTGGCGCACGCCCTGGGTGGCCACGGCGGTGATCACCGGGATGGGATTGGTGCTGCTGTTTGGCGCGTCATTCTTTCCGAGCATCAACGCCATCATCAAGGACTCGGTCAACGCCATCGGCTTTCAAGTGGCGTTCTACTACGGGCTGGCGGGCTTTGCCTGTGCCTGGCACTACCGGCGCGAGGCGCTGCGCTCGGTATTCAACGCGGTGTTTCTGGGGCTGTGGCCGTTGGGCAGCGCCGTGTTTCTGTGGGGTATTGCGGCGTACAGCGTGCCCACGTTTGACTGGACGACCAACCTGGTCGGGCTGGGCGGTATTGCGGCGGGGGTGGTACCGCTGCTGCTGAACCGGCGGTTGGCGGTGCGAGGCGGCTTAGCGCGCAACCGATGAATCCGGCCACGCGCAGCGGCTGACTTGCTGTTGGAAGGCGTCCACCTCGGTACGCAGCCGGGCGAGGGCGGCATGCATCTCGACCAACCGTTCCGCGTATGGCCCCACGCTTTGCGCCGTGCGTTCAATGACGCGGGCCGTATCCCCAATCTGCAGGTGACCCAGCATGCGGGCAGAGCCAATGATGCGGTGCGCGGCTTCCACAATCTGCGCATCCTCGCCGGCGCGGATGGCCTTGTCGAGGTTGGCGAGGTCCTGCTCCACCGTTTCGGAGAACAGGTCGACGATAAAGCGCCATTGCGAGAGGTCATCCCCAAACAGCTCGGTCAGCGTGGTGACCACTTGCGGCGGGAATTGTGTGGCGATGTCGGTTGCGGTGGCGGCGTGCGCGTTCGGGAGGGTCGGCATGGCGTGGGCGTGCAATCAGGATTGATACGCACTGTGCATGCCGCGCGCACTGCCAGCCATGAGATTGGTCCGATTCTGGCGGCCGCACAAGGAAACGGGCGCACCGTTGGTTAGACGGTGCGCCCGTTGCGTATGCCGTATCAGCCGATCAGGGCAGCATGGCCGCCGTGGGCGTGACATCGGGCTCGCGCGGTGGCGTGCCGCGATGACGGTGCGCCCACGTGAACACGACCGGCAGCACCAGCAGCGTGAGGATCGTTGTGGTCACCATGCCCCCGACGATCACGAGTGCGAGCGGGCGTTGTGCTTCCGAACCGATGCTGTGCGACAGCGCCGCAGGCAGCAACCCCAGGCCAGCCAGCATGGCCGTCATGATCACCGGCCGCAGGCGCAGCGCGGCGCCTTCCACCGTGGCTTCGCGCAGGTTCTCGGATTGCGCCAACCGGTTGACATACGAGATCAGGATCACGCCATCCTGAATCGCAATGCCAAACAACGACAGGAAGCCGATGCCCGCCGAGATCGACAGCGTCTCGTTGGCGATGTGCAGCGCCAGCAGCCCGCCGATGGCCGCAAACGGCACGTTCAGCACCACCATCAGCGCATCCTTGAAGTTGCCAAAGGTGCTGTACAGCAGCAGGAAGATCACCAGAATCGTCAGCGGCACGATCACCATCAGCTTGCCCTGGGCGACCTTCATCTCGTTGAACTGGCCGTCCCACTTCACGGTGTAGCCCTCGGGCAACTTGACGTTGCTGGCCACCACGCGCTGCGCTTCATCCACCGCGCTGCCCAGGTCACGCCCGCGCACGCCGAACTTGATGGCGATGTAGCGCTTGCCTTCCTCTCGGTAGATGAAGAACGGGCCGTCGGTCATTTCCACCTTGGCGATCATCGACAGGGGGATGTGCTGGCCATCAGGGGTGTCGATCAGCAGCTCGCGGATGGCGTCGTACGACGCGCGTGCCTGCTGGTTCAGGCGCACCGCCAGCCCGAATGATTTCTCGCCTTCGAGGATTTGCGTGACCGGCGCGCCGCCAATGGCGTACTGCACGAGGTTCTGCACGTCGCTCACGTTGATGTTGAAGCGCGCAGCGGCCTGCCGGTCGATCGACACATTCAACGTCGGCTGGCCCAACTCGCGGAAGATGCCCACGTCCACGAGCCCCGACACTTTCTTGAGCTGTGCCTGGACCTCGTTGGCCTTGGCTTCCAGCATGTTTAGATCGTTGCCGAAGAGCTTGACCGAGTTCTCACCCTTCACGCCCGACAGCGCTTCATCCACGTTGTCCTGGATGTACTGCGAGAAGTTGTATTCGATGCCAGGGATCTTCTCCAGGTGCTTCGACAGGCGCTCGACCAGCTTGCCCTTGGTCATGCCGGGCTCCCACTTGTCGGGCGGCGCGAAGTAGAGGCCGTATTCCTGGTTGAAGACGCCGGTGGAGTCGGTGCCATCATCCGGCCGGCCGATCTGCACGGACACCTGCTTGATCTCCGGCTGCTTGACGAAGTACGCGCGCAAGTCGTTCGCCACCGAGGCTGAGTAATCCAGGTCGACCGTATTGGGCAGCGTGATGCGCAGCCACAGGTTGTTTTCTTCCAGGGTGGGGAGGAATTCCGTGCCCAGGAAGCTCGCGCTATACAGCGTCAAGCCCAGCGCCGCGAGCGACGCGGCAAACACCGTCTTCGGCCGGGCGATGAGCTTGCGCAGCACCGGCTTGTACCAGCGCAGGATCGCCGTGATGAACGCCGGCGAATGCGGGTGCAGCGACTTCCCGAACACGAACGACGTGGTGGCCGGCACAAACGTCAAACTCAGCACGATGGAGGCCAGCAGCGCAAAGCCCATCGTGAACGCCATCGGCTTGAAGATGATGCCTTCCACGCCGCCGATGAAGAACAGCGGCGAATACGCCACGATGATGATGCCCGTGGAGAAGATCATCGCGCGCTGGACTTCGCTGGTGGCCTTGACGATGGCCTCATCCAGTTTCTCGGCGCCTTCTTCGAGGTGCCGCATGATGTTTTCCATCACGATCACAGCGGCATCGACAATCACCCCGAAGTCGATCGCCCCGAGCGAGATCAGGTTGGCCGGCACATGGAAGTGCTCCATGCTAATGAACGACACGCACAGCGCCAGCGGAATCACCGCTGCCACCACGGCCGCCGCGCGCAGGTTGCCCAGGAAGACGAACAGCACGGCCAGCACCAGCGCAATGCCTACGACCAGTGTGTGTTCCACCGTGCCCATGGTGATGTCGAGCAGCACCTGGCGGTCATAGAACGGCTTGATCTGGATGCTTTTGGGCAGGACGCCGTTGTTCAGCTCGGCCACCTTTTCGCGTACCTTGGCGAGCACTTCGCTGGCGTTGGCATCGCGCTTGAGCAGGACGATGCCTTCCACCACGTCGGGTTGGTCGTTGTACTGGACCATGCCCAGACGCTGCACGTTGCCGACTTCCACCTCGGCAATGTCGCGCACGCGCACCGGCACGCCGTTGTTGGTGTTGACCACCACGTTGCGGATGTCATCCACCGTTTGCAGCAGGCCAACGCCGCGCACCACGAACTGCTGCTCGCCATCACGCAGGAGGTTGCCGCCGGTGTTGTTGTTGGCGTTGCCGATGGCGGTGATGAGCTGCGACAGCGTGATGCTGTACGACTGCAGCTTCGCCGGCGACGGCACGATGTGGTACTCCTTCACCTTGCCGCCAAACGAGCTCACATCCGCCACACCCTGCACGTGCTTGAGCCCCTTGGAGATGTCGTAGTCCTGGTAGCTCTTGAGCGTGGTGAGGTCCACGCCATCGCCCACCAGGCGGAAGCGCATGATCTCACCCGTGGCGTCGGAATCCGGGCTCAGTGAAGACTGCACGCCCGTCGGCAAATTCGCACTCGCCAGATACTGCGAAAAATTCTGCCGCGCCTTGAAGCTGTCGGTGCCTTCCTTGAACTTGAGCGTCACCACCGACAGCCCGAACAGCGACACCGAGCGGAACGACTGCACATCGGGCACGCCGGCCAGCGCGTTTTCAATCGGGATGGTGATCTGCTGTTCGACTTCCGTCGTACTGCGGCCCGGCCACTGCGTAATGGCTTGCACCGACAGCGGGGCGACGCCCGGATACGCCTGCAGCGGCAGCTCCTTGAACGACAGCACGCCCGCCACCAGCAGCGCGATCGCCAGGAAGACGATCAGCAGCCTTCGCTTGAGAATGCCCGCGATGGGGTTGAAGCCCATGCTTACGCCCCCGCCTTCACGATCATCTCGTTGAGCAGCGCGGCGCCGCGCACCACCACCCGCGATGTGGCATCGAGCCCCGCCGTGACGGCGAAGTCGCCATCGGTGCCGGTGTCCTTGCCCTGCACCTGGGCGCGCTTGAAGTGCTTGGCGTCACTCTGCACGATCACGTAGTAGCTGCCGTGGTCTTTCACCAGGGCGGACTTCGGCACCACCGTGGCCTGGCCGCTGCCAGTCTGGATGCGCGCCGTGGCGTACATCTCGGGGCGCAGCAAACCGTCGGGGTTGGGCACGTCGCAGCGTACTGTCAACGTATGCGTGGCGGGGTCGATGTTCGGTGCGATAAAGCTCACGCGGCCGGTGAACTCGCGCTGCGGGTACGCCGAGGTGTGCAGCGAGATCGGCTGCCCGATGCGCACGCTGGCGATGTCGTTCTCATACACATTGCCCGTGAACCACAGCACACGCGTGTCGACGATGCTCATGAACGAGTCGCCCACATTCAGGAAGGCGCCTGGGTCCATGTTGCGCTTGACGATCGTGCCCGAGATGGGCGCCCGCAGCGTCAGGTGTTCGGCCGGCGTGCCGCGCTTGGCGATCTGCGCGACATCGGCATCGGACATGCCCAGCACGTGCAGACGGCCTGCGGCGGATTGCACCGTGGCGTCGGCATCGTCCTGCAGGTCCTTCATGTTGGAGCCCTTGAGCTGGCGCGCGGTGTTCAGCGCCAGCAGGTATTCCTTCTGCGCGGAGATGAAGTCTGGCGCGTAGAGCTGGGCAATTGGCTGGCCTTCGCGTACCTGTGCGCCTTCGAACAGGAGGATCTGGTCCAGCCGGCCGGCCACGCGCGCCGAGGCGAGCTTGGTGCGCTCGGCGTTGTAGGCCAGCTTGCCGGGCGTGGACAGTTCCACCGGCACCGACAGTTGGTTGACTTGCGCTACCTGCACCTGCTGCGGATCAAACCCGCCCTCGGGGATTTCAACAGCGTCGGGCTTCGGACGCGCGGGCGCATTGGCCGTCGGCGCCGAAGCCGTATCCATCACGGGCTTGGTGACATCCGCCGGAGCCGCGGCAGGCCACTTGCGCCCAACCGCCACGCCAACAGCAAGGGCCGCGGCCAGCGCAATCACGGCAACAACGGGAGAGAACGTCTTCTTCATGATCTTATTGAGCTTGAACCGGCGAGCGGCCCGTGGCCGCCAGCAACGCGTGATAGGCCTGCAAGGCCGTGGCCTGCGACTGGGCGACCGCCAGTTCGGCGTTCTTGAGGGCGCCCTGGGCGGTGAGCAGGTCGTTAAAGTCGGCGTTGTTGCTGGCGTAGTTGGTCATCGTCACGCGATACGCCGCCAGCGCCTGGGGTAGTTGCCGCTGCTTGTTGAAGTCCAGTTGCGCGAGAGTCTGGCGCAGCGTGTTGTAGGCGGTATCGACGGCCAACAACGTTTGCTGTCGCACTGACGCATCATTGGCTTCGGTGGCGATCTGGCTCTCCACGGCCTGGTTCACGCCATACTTTTCTTTAGTGAAGAACCAGAACGGGATGATCACGTCCAGCTCGATCTGGTAGCTGTTCGGGCGCACGCCGTAGGGCGGGTTGTCCGTCGTCACCGTGGCGATGACCTGGAAGTCGGGCAGATACGCCTTGCGCGCCAGCGTCACGCTCTTGCGTGCCGCGTCCATCAGTTCGGCGGATGCCTTGATCGACGGGTGCTCGCGCAGCGCCTGGTTTTCCAGCTCGGGCAGCGGCTCTTCCGGCAGGCGCACGGCGTCATCATCGGTGCGCAGCACGAGCGGGAAGCTCGGGTCCTTGCCGATCAGCGTGTTGAGCGTCTGCACGGTGCTGTCGTACTGGCGTTGCGCGGCAAACAGGTCGTTCTGCGCGCTGCTCTGCATGACCTGTGCGTTGAGGAAGTCGGCGTACGCGGCGGCGTTGTTGGCATAGCGCACACGCGTGATCTGCTTGACTTGCTCCAGCCGCGTAATGGTCAGCTTCAGTACCTCGATCTGCTTTTGCAGCGCGATCGCCTGGTAGTACGTGGTGGAAAGCTGCGCGTAGAGCTGCAGATACAACGCGTCGTTCTGCGCGTTGAGCGATTCGGCCTGGCGGTCTGCAATTTCTGCCGCCAGCGCCTTCTTGCCCGGAAACGGAATCTGCTGCGTCAGGTTGTACTGGCTGCCGCCAGCGCGATTGACGGCCAGCGGAAACCCCTTGGGGATGCTGTTCCAGATGTAGCCGACCTGGGGGTTGTTGGGCGCGGCCAGCTGCGGCGGGATCGACTTGGCCGACAGATAGGCGTGTCGCCCCTGAATGAGCTGCGGGTTGTTGCTCTTGAGCTCCTGCAGAAGCTCGACGAGGTTGAAGCCCGGGCCAGTAACGCCAGGCACCGACGGCTTGGCCGGCGGCATGGTGGCCACTGGCATGCTGGCGGCGGCCGGCACGGAGCCAGCAGCCCAGGCAGCAGGCGGCAGGCAGGCGAATGCGCACAGCACAGCCCACGCCCGCGGATGAAAGGCACCCCAATGTTTCACTGCAACAGACTCCCCTTGAGACCGGAGCGTTTTTACCGAGGCGATCTTTCAAGCGCCTTTCATGGCTGAGCAAGCCATGCAGGCGCGCGACGATGCCAAAAACCGCATGAAAAAGCCGCTCCACCGCGGCAGTCTGCGACAGTTATATGACAAGACATATCGGCCGTCTCAGGCCGTTGCAAGCGGACAAGGCATCCCTATGCGGGCCGCCAGGGCATCACGCGTGGCTTGCAGGCTGGCGATACGGGCATCGATGGCGGCCAGTTTTTCACGCAGCAGCGCGGTGACGGCGGCGTCGATGTCGGGCTGTTGCCAGACCTGCGTCATGCCTTCGCCGATTTCTGCCAGCGTAAAACCCAACTGCTGCGCGGCACGGACGTAGCGCACCAGCTCCACGGCTTCCGGTGGATAGGCGCGATAACCATTGCTGCGCCGGCGCGCCCGGATCAGCCCGCGCGTCTCGTAAAAGCGCAGGCCGTCGCGCGAGACGCCGGTGGCGGCGGCCAGGTCGCCAATGGAGAGGTCGTGAGGGGAGGCGGGAAGCGGCGTCGGCATGGTGGCTCCATTACAAGGGGGGCAGGCGCTTGACCTTGGAGCGTACACCAGGGTTTAACGTGGCGCCTCATTCACTTGAGAGGCCCATATGGTTTCCGAATCAACGTTTGTACGGATCGTGCGCGCCAGCGCCTGGTACGACCTGATTGTGAGCGCGCCGTTTGCCACGCCGTGGACCTTCGCCTGGCTGCATCAGGCGCTGAGTGCACTGGCTGGCGCACTGGGTGTCGGCACATTGCCCCACTTTGCACCCGAGCATGTGTTGATGGCCAACCTGATGGGGTCCGTGGTGTGCGTGTGGTCGGTGTTGCGCATCCGGCAGGCGAGCGTGGTGCTTGGCCGCTACGATGCCGCCGCGCGGTGGCTCTTTGCGGCGTGGCAGGCGTATGCGCTGGCGTCTGGTGCCACGCTATTGGTGGCGCCATTCCTGATGGCGGAAATTGGTTTCGGGCTGCTGCAATCCATGCCCGTGGGCCGCGTGCCCGGACGAACGGGCACGCAGGCAGCCTGAGCGTTTAGCGGGCAGCCGGCGCGCTGGCCGGTGTTTGCTGTGTCTGTGGTGCTTGCGGAAGGCCCGGCGGGATCAACGGGCCGCCGCCCAGCACCTGCATGCGTGAAAGGATGCGCAACTGGTTGTCGAACTTGGCCGGATCGACGAAACGCTTCACGTCCTCGCCGGCGCGACGCGCCATCTCGGGCGTGTCGACCCAGCCCGTCAGCGTGACCTTGCCCTCGGGCGTGGTGTGGATGCGAATCTGGCGCGGGTTGAGCGCGGTGTCCTGGTCCAGTGCCGCCTTCACCTGATACGACAGCAACGAATCATCCGTCATGCGGGCGCCGGTGCTGTTCGGGCTATCGCCCAGAGCGCATGCCGTGAGCAGCGCTGCCACACCAATCGCAGCCAACATACCGACTGGGGCAGCCGGAGCCAGGAAAGACAACTGAGGGAAGCGCATCGATGCTCCTGAGCGAATGACGACAGGTCCACATGATAAGCCCGCCGCCCATCCGCGCGATCACTCTTGCATCGGGTCAGACTGCGTGAGCGCGGGTCTCGGCCCGGCGCTGCCACAGCGTCTGCACCGCCAGCCAGCCGGGCCCAACCGTTGCCACGATGGCAATCAGCACGCCCCATACGAAATGGAATTCGATGGCCGATGCCGACAGGCTGGCCCAGTACGACAGCGCCGCCACCACGTTCACGAAAAACAGCCCCACTGCTGCCAGGCGCGGCACGATGCCGATCAGCATGAGCGACGGAAACACCAGCTCGCCAAACGTGCCGAGCGCCGCAGCCAGCATGGGCGGCAGGAGTGGCACTTTGTATTCCTCGGTGAAGAGCAACACGGTGGTGTCCCAATCGTGCAGCTTGGTCAGCCCCGAGCGGAAAAACACATAGAAGAGATAGGCGCGCGCGATCAGCAACACGATTGAATACAGGCCGCTTTGCGCACCGGTGATGCGCTCAAAGACAGTGCGGATGCGGGAGAGCGGGGCGAGGGTAACGGTGTTCATGGTGTGTCTCCAGAAGCGATTGCCGGCTGTGCAGACAGCGCGAGCAGCCCGGCGTGATAGAGGCCCGACAGGCAGGCGGTGAGGTCAAAGCCCGCGCAATCGCGCAGCGTTTGTGTGAGGGCGTCCTGCAGCGAGGGCGTGGTGTCGCAGGCAGCCAGGAAGGCGGCGGTGGCGGCGTCAATGTCGAGTACGGCCACGCGTTGATCGCGCACCGTGACGATGACGGCTTCGCCCTGGCTTAGATCGATGTCAGCCAACGCTACGGTGGAGTCCGGCTGATGCGCACGCCAGATCGAAACCACCGGCCACACCGAACCGATGCACCACGCGCCGTCGACCAGCCCGGCGCGGATACGCTCTGCAGGCTGCGTGAGCAGCGCGCCGAGCGCAGTGGCATCCAGCAATTCGGCGCCGGCATCGGGCGCGTAGTGGGCCCAGTGCACGCGCCATTCCAGCCGAGCCACATCAGCCAGATACGGCACGCTGCTGGCCAATGGGGAATGCGCAATCACGTCGGGCAGCGCCTCGCCGTAACGATGCAGGTTCGGCGAGGTGGAATGCTCCACGGCCAGCGTGTCGCGCACGATGGCATCAAAGCAGTCGTCGCCGACGAGCGCCCGGCACACCGGGTACGCGCCCGCCAACGCATTGCGCAGAATGACCAGGCGCGCGTTGCGGTACACCGCCACGCCGCGCGATGCATCGTTCGGTGCCGGTGTGGTCAGTGTGCCGACCAGGTCGGCTTGCCAATCACGCAAGCGCATGATGGGCCTCCGCTGCGTGCGACTTTGTATGGCGGTCCAGGACGGCCTGCGCGCGTTCGACTTCCTGCAGCAGCACGTGCACAGGCGGAAGATCGGCATCCCATTCGATGAGCGTGGGGCGCGGGCCATGCGCCGCCACCCACGCCTCGTAAATCGCCCAGACAGGCGCATGCACGGGCGCGCTGTGTGTGTCGATCAGCATGCCGTCTTCCTCGCTGAAGCCGGCGAGGTGGATTTCGCCGACGTGCGCGGGGTCGATGTCAGCGAGCACTGATTCGACAGTCACGCCATGGTTGACGCTGTTGACGTACAGGTTGTTCAGGTCCAGCAGGATGCCGCAGCCGGTGCGGCGGGCCAGCAGGGTGAGAAACGCGCCTTCCGTGAGGGCATCGCCGGCATCAACGAACGTGCGGCAGTCGATGTACGCAGCGATGTTTTCAATGAGGAGCGGCCGCTTGAGGACGTCCTGCGCGCGCATGACGTTGGCGCAGACGATGTCGAGCGACTCGCGGGAATAGGGCAGGGGCAGCAGATCGTTGACGACCTGTGCGCCGCTGCGGTTGAAGCACAGGTGCTCGGAAATGGCAGCCGGGGCGACAGCATCGGCCAGCGTGGCGATGGCGCGCACGTGATCGATGTCGAGGCCGTCTGCATTGCCGAGCCCCATGCCCACGCCATGCAGGCTGACGGGCTGGTGATCCCGAGCGGCCAACAGAGCGGCGCGGGCTGGGCCGCCATACAGATAGTTCTCGCTGTGCACTTCGGCCCAGGGGAAGCGGGCTTCCCCACGTAGCAAGGCAGGGAAATGCGGGGCGCGCAGGCCAGCGCCGGCGCACGTAGGCAGGGTTGTCTGCATGGCGGTCACCCGATGTGGCGCGTGGTGCTTACTTGGACATCGGCTGCATCGTGCCGCCCATCTGCGCGCAGGTGCCGGCGGGCACGTACTTCCACGACATCGGGTCCTTGTCGATCTTCGATTGGCCGGCACAGGCATGGGCGCTGCCGGGGCTGGCGCAATCGTTCTGGCCGGCCTTGGCCACGCCGTAGCACTTCTCCTTGCCGGCGGCATCGGCAGCCTGCACGGGGGTGGACAGGGCGCCCAGTGCGAGCAGGCTACCCAGGGCGGCGGCGATCATGGCGTGTTGTTTCATTTGCGTTCTCCTTGATTGAGCAGGTGTCGTTCAACGGCGGACAGGGCGAACACCCTTGCCGTACGGTGCACTGCGGCATCGCGCAGATGTGTTCCGTGCAACTTGGTCGACGCTTGCGCGCGTTCCTGACACGGAGAACGAAAATTTTTTTCGGTGCAGTTACCGCCAATAAAAAAGGCGACCCAAAGGGCCGCCTTCCGGGCAGAACAGGAAAGATTTACTTGGCGTGGTTGGCCGCGCGTGTGCGGGCTGCCTTCTTGGCGGCGGCGGATCGACCTGCCGCCCCCTTGGTGGCGGCCCCCTTCTTGGCCGCCGCCGATCGGTCGCTGGCGGAGCGTTTGGATGCCGCGCTATGCGCCTGCTTGGAGAGCGACGACTTGGATGCCGCCGCGTGGCCTTCCTTCTTCAGCGTGCGGGTGGTGGTCTTGCTGCGCTTGCTGGTGGATTCCTTGCTGGCGCTGGCGTGGCCGCCCTTCTTGCTGCCGGCCTTCACGTCGCGCTCGGCCTTCTTGCGCGTGGCGGCCGAAGCCTTGCCTTCGCCCGGCGGCTTGACGGCAACGCCGGAGCGCCGAGCCTTGGACAGCCCGATCGCGATGGCTTGCTTGGTGTTTTTGGCACCGTGCTTGCCCTCGCGGATGTGATCCATTTCTTCCTTGACGAAGTTGCCTGCCTGCGTCGAGGCGGCCTTGCCGTGGCGCTTGTCGGCGCGCGCACGTTCTACGGTTTTGCGTTCCGGCATGATGACGTCCTCCGTTGAGTTGGAGCGCCAGCCGGGCAGTGCAAGGGTTAAGGTGGGTTGATGCGTCAAACCGGCGGCGCTTGCACACACAAACACGCAACCCGCGTACCTGCGCCAGCGCTGCTCCCCGTGGCAAAACCCTCAGCCGATGCGGAAATGTTCGATGCTTTGTCCAGCGTTGACTGCGCGTTGCAGCCAGTCGGGCATGTCGCCGTTGCCGTCCCAGTGTTGGCCGTCGGCGCTCATATACATCGGGCCGGCAGGCGGGGGTGGCGCATCGAAGCAACCGTGCGCCTGCAGGTCTTCGACAGACAGCCCATAGGTTTCCATTTGTTCCCGGATCCAGGCGACCGCATTTTCGCGGTCCGGCAGTGGCGGGTGACCTTCCTTCATCTTGTGCGTATGTCTTGGGTTTTTTTCTGTCCGCCGGGCGCCGTGACACCTTGAGGGAGAGAGAGGCAGGCGCAGGGCGCGCCTTGCATCGGCGGAAAACGCACAAGAATAACAGCAGTTTGGCCACCGATTCATGTTCTGAATGCGGCCGGTTATTGCGGGATTTAACAGCCGGGTTATTTAACGGCGCTCGATTGATGCCGCGAATGGAGCCAGCGGTAAGGCGACCACCCAAGGTTCATCCCCGCGGCCGCCAGCAGGATGGCCCCCGCGCCCAGAAACTGCGGGACCTGCAGCCGGTGCCCGAAGGCCACGATATCCACCACGATGGCCACGACCGGATAGATAAACGACAGCGAGCCCGTCAGGTGCGTCGGCAGCCGCTGAATGGCGCCGTAGAGCAGGATGTACATCAGCCCCGTATGCACGACGCCCACCGTCACCAGAATGACCCACGTGCGTGCATCGGTTGGGGCGTGCGACAGGTTAGCCAGCGGCGCCAGCATCAGCACGCCCACGCACACCTGGATCAGGGCGATGAGGTGCGGCGGCGTACCGGCCAGCTTCTTGGTGATGATGGCCGCCACCGCATACGCAAACGCCGCGCCGAGGGCCAGTGCAATCCCCATCAAGTAGTCCGTGCCCGCGCTGGCAGCAGGCCCTACCTGCACAATCAGCACCACGCCGATGAAGGCGATGGCCAGCCACGTCAGCTTGGCGGCGGTCAGCTTTTCGGACAGGAACAGCGCGCCCAACCCGACCAGCATGAAGGGCTGCGTGTTGTAGACCGCCGTGGCAATCGAGATGGACGCCCGCGGATACGCCGCAAACAGCAACAGCCAGTTGATGACGATGGCCACCCCGCCCAACGCGGCGATGCCCGCGCGGCGCCACGTGATCGCGCCGCGCAGCAGCCCGAGCCCCGCGCACACCGCCGTTAGCGTGATCGCCCCGAACACGCAGCGCCAGAACACCACGTCCATGACCGGCTGGCCCGAACGCACCACGAACCAGCCGATCGTTCCGGAAATCGTCATGGCGGCGGTCATTTCCACCGTGCCGCGTGTCTTGTCCTGCATGGTCGTTGCTCCGGTTGCTTGTCTTGGTGATAGGAAGGATCGCACGCGGGACAGGCGTTCTCCATGGGTTTTCTAAGGCAGAATAGGCATCTTTCTTAATGAAATAAGGCGAAATGCCAATTGGAGGCGCAATGAGCACGATTGACGCGCTGGACCAGCGGATCCTGGACGTTCTGCTGACCGATTCCCGTATCTCGCTCAAGCAACTGGCCGAGCAGGTCGGGCTGTCATCGCCCAGCGTGTCGGAGCGTCTGCGGCGGCTGGAAGAGCGCGGCGTGATCCGCCAGTACACGGTCGACCTGGACCCTGCGGCGCTGGGCTACCCGCTGCAGGCCATCGTGCGGGTGCGGCCCATGCCGGGCAAGCTGCATCTCGTGCAGAAGCTGATCGAAGCCATTCCGCAGATCAGCGAGTGCGACAAGGTCACGGGCGAGGATTGCTTCATCGCCCGGCTGTATGTGCAATCGATTGACCAACTCGACGGGATTCTGGACCGCGTGGCCGACCATGCGGAAACCAACACCGCCATCGTCAAGGCGCAGCCGGTGCGCCGGCGTGCGCCACCATTTGCATTGGCCGGCTAGTCGGTGGGGAGCTCAGGCGCACCGCGCGCGCCCTGCGTCAATACGGGGATGAGGCTATAGTGCCCCGGCGCACGGGCTGATAACGTTCGCGCCGATAACACGTACGCTGGCACGACCGGCGTCAACGAAGGTACCAAAGGAGCTCCTATGCAGAATCCAAGAACAGGGATGCGGTGGATCGCCACCGCAATCGCGTCGATCAGTATTGCAACGGTGGCGCATGCAGCGTCGGTGGCGCCGGTTGCCGCGGAGAATGGGATGGTGGTGTCCGCGCAGCATCTGGCCACCAAGGTGGGCGTGGATGTGCTCAAGCGCGGCGGCAATGCGGTGGATGCGGCGGTGGCCGTGGGTTATGCGCTGGCCGTGGTGTATCCGGCTGCCGGCAACCTGGGCGGCGGCGGCTTCATGACCATCCAGTTGGCCGATGGCCGCAAGACCTTCCTCGACTTCCGTGAAGTCGCCCCGAAGGCTGCCACCGCCAATATGTATCTGGACAAGGACGGCAACGTCATCAAGGGTGCTTCCACCAAGGGCCATCTGGCCGTGGGCGTGCCCGGCACCGTGTCCGGCATGGAATACGCCCGCCAGAAGTACGGCACCATGCAACGCGCCGCGCTGATTGCGCCCTCCATCGCACTGGCCGAGAAGGGCTTCACCCTTGACCAGGGTGACGTCGACATGCTGCATACCTCCACCAAGGATTTCCAGGAAGACGCCGCCTCGGGCGCGATCTTCCTGAACAAGGGCCAGCCGTTCCAGGTGGGCGAAAAGCTGGTGCAGCATGATCTGGCCAAGACGCTGCGCGAGATCAGCAACAAGGGCACCGACGGCTTCTACAAGGGCTGGGTGGGTGAAGCCATTGCGGCATCGAGCAAGGCCGGCGGCGGCCTGATCACGACGGCAGACCTGAGCAGCTACAAGACGCGCGAACTGGCGCCGGTCGAATGCGATTACCGCGGCTATCACGTGGTGTCCGCACCGCCCCCCAGCTCGGGCGGTGTGATCATCTGCGAAATGCTGAACATCCTGGAAGGCTATCCGCTCAAGGATCTGGGCTGGCATTCGGCGCAAGCCACGCACTACCAGATCGAAGCCATGCGCCACGCCTATGTGGACCGCAACAGCTACCTGGGCGACCCGGACTTCGTGAAGAACCCGCTGGACCGCCTGCTGAGCAAGGACTACGCGGCCAAGATCCGCGCCGTGATCGACCCGAAGAAGGCGGGCGTGTCGAAGGACATCAAGCCGGGCGTCGAGCCGCACGAGGGCAGCAACACGACGCACTACTCGATTGCTGACAAGTACGGCAACGCGGTGTCCGTCACCTACACGCTCAACGACTGGTTTGGCGCCAAGGTCACGGCCGCCAAGACGGGCGTGATCCTGAACGACGAGATGGACGACTTCACCGCCAAGGTCGGCGTGCCGAACCTGTACGGCTTGGTGCAGGGCGAGGCCAACTCGATCGCCCCGGGCAAGCGTCCGCTGTCGTCGAT
>CBJMVH010000019.1:0-73494 GCA_966433195.1 uncultured Ralstonia sp. | reverse complement strand
CGCTCACGCTTGAGATCCATCGCGTGCGTCAAGACGGCGCTGGCGACTCGCTTACCTTGCATCACGCACACATCGTGCAAATCAGCGGCGAGAGCTACCGACTGAAGGACAAGCGTAAGGCAGGGCAAACAGCCACGCGGGCAAGCGCGAAAGCAGCTGTGTGACACAGGACCCGGGTGGGTCAGATTTACTTCGGCGATTCGCCGAAAGGCGGGTCAGAATTCAGTCGGCGTTGACAAGCAGGATAGGCCGGTGCGGTGGTGTCAGCGCGCAGATAGCGCCTGACCGTGTTCCTGGAGATGCCCAGGCGTCTGGCGATCTCGCGCAGCGGGATCTGGTCGCGAAGATGCCAGCGTCGAATGATGCTCAGTATGGCCACGTCGATCACTCCGATCTCCCGCTCGTTGCCGAGCGGGACAGTGTTCTATACGTGGGTCAACATTCGATGCAAAAACCTACCTCGGGTGGGTCAGGATTCGGTGCAAATCAACAGCAATACGCTCCAGCCGGGCACGAATGTGGCACCAATGCTCAGGTGGAGACGTCTCGTCGCTCAGCGCCTTCAAATAGACCGCGACATTCACATACACCTGCTCGCTGAAGTCACTCTTCTGCAGATTGACGACCTGAAATGCGTCTGGCGTTTCCCTCGTCCAAGTTCTCCCTTTCTTCTTGAACCCCAACGCCTTCAGGCTAGGAGCGAACTGAGCTTCGACTGGTAGCAATTTTGCACCTACGTTAGCGGGGCTTGTTGGTGCCCAACAACTGCATTTCACTCAAGAGTGCCGCGCCCGTCCTTGACGTATTTACTTCCTTGTAGCCCACAGCCTTAATTCCGGCTTGCTCCTCCGCTTGCACCACTATGACAGGGGTTTTCTTGCCGGAGGCACCATCCACATGAAACGCATACTGAGGGATCTGGATATTGAGCGGCTTTCCAGCCGACTTCTCGGGACCACCAATCAAGAAGGCGGAGCAGCCACGATTCAGGTCATCTACGGTTGCAGGACGCCGACTGACGAAGCACGTCTTCGGTAGCTCTGGCCAGTCGATCGGCTCCGCCATAGAGGGAGCGCTACTCAGGCCGCAGGCGACCGCCGTCACGCAGTAGACCAATTTATACGGGAGAGAGGGATTTCGCATCAGTGGCTAGGTTCGAGTAGCGAGAGGAATTCTGCAACGTCATCGCTTCAAAACAGCAGCATCAAACGCCCGCGGCAAAGCCTCCAGAGGAATAGCATTCGAATCGCCTGGCAACGGCGCCCGTACGTCGACGTTTCCGACGTGAGTCTCGACATCAAACTCCCCTAGCGCTTGGTCCAGGAAGAGGAATGCGATGCCTCCAAACGTCTGCCGCTGCGACGCAGAGTAGCCGGGAATGAGTACGGTGAGTGCAGCCTTTTCGCCGTCAGGATGGATTTCCACCGAGACGGACTGGGCTTTGACGGTGACACCGTGGAACTGAATATCGGTTGGCTCCCTTCTAGGGCGGAACTTGATGATCTTCCACCTGGGTAGTGGGGGAGCTGACGAGGCAAGGCTTACAACTTTTGGAAAGGCGGCGCGAACGCCATCCGCACTAATGACGAACTCACGTTGGCCACTCTGTTTTGACCCAAACTCAAATGTAAGACTGGGATCAACTTTATGCATCTCAGCCGACAAGCGATCGAAGACTACCCGTTGGTCGCGCTCAAAATCGAAGAGCGACGCTTCGTTCTTCTGAAACCATTGCCAGAAATCGGCTTCGGGTGAGTTGCGCTGGCAACCGGCAAGCATGAGGAACATTGCCGCGATTGCAATGAGCAGCGAGCGCGTGAAGGTCATGTTAGGCATGTCTATACAGCAACGGTCGGATTGAACCGCTCGCCGGAGCGTGCTCTGAGGTCCTTTCCAAAATCAGCTATGCGCTTGGCCGGGCCAAAAGCATCACGCAGCAAATGCCCCTGGCTCAACAGCATACTTCGCGCAGAACGCATTGAAGAGCGTTTCATCCAGGGGAATCTCGATAGAATAAGCATTCTCTAGCCGCTTATCATCTTCATCCGTATCCGCGAAGGGTGCCTCCGGTTTTCTGGCTCAATTGAAACGATGCCACAGCCGCCTAACGAAGCCCAGCTATCGAACGGCAGTTGCTGGCCGGAAACAGACAACTAGATTTGACTCACATTATCGATGTAGCCATTGCCCTCACTTAGGAGAGCGTGGCTCACCGAACATGATGACCATCACCGAGATTTGACCCAGGGTTAGTTGGGTCCTAGCCGTCAATCTTGCTTGCCCCCTGGTTCAAGCGTTCCTACTGGACATCAGGATGGTTCCCGGATTTTGTAACGCTCCGTCCTTCCGATTCTATCGACGACCTTATGTTGGACCGCGATATTGAAGGCGGAAGCAACTATCTTCTTCCACTCCTGAAACGACAGCGGGACAGGTACGTGCTCGACGTACCTGAAGAATCGTTTCGCGAATTCGTTCCGGTCGATCTGCTCATCCCCCGAGAGCGCAACGTATGCCCGCAGAATTGTGCTGGCAGCACTGTAGCCGGGG
Organism: uncultured Ralstonia sp.; assembly: GCA_966433195.1. Taxonomy (GTDB): domain Bacteria; phylum Pseudomonadota; class Gammaproteobacteria; order Burkholderiales; family Burkholderiaceae; genus Ralstonia. The sequence goes on along the minus strand of CBJMVH010000019.1, from coordinate 70,944 downwards.
GTTCCTCCGTTGACGAGCAGCGCCCCGACATAGACCACATTCCTCGCGACCGCTAACCGAGCCATCCCCAAAGCGACCAGGGAGAGCGGCAATTCCTCGGGCCCCTCCCTTTTGCCCTCGCCATCGACAAGGCGCATTAGCCGCCCGTCAAGCAAGCACAGTGCCTCAAGCAACGAGACATCGATTTCAGGCTGCTGACGGGAGGCGCAGTCCAGGCAGCCAGTTCCATAGCTCCAGCCGGTTTCCGTACAGCACTCATCGCATATCGAATACGTGAGCTCTCCCGTGCCTTTGCTGTCCCCGTTGAGTCGCTGGCTTCCCTCGTAAACATACGGATAGCGAGCCTCCCTGGCTTTAACAACGACTCGCCACGGATACTGGCACAGATGATCTGCCCAGAAGAATCCTGCAGGTTCATTCTCCCGAGCCTCGACCAGCCAACAGCGCCAGCGATGATGCCAGTACACGTGTGCAGAGCTGATCTCCAGTTTCTGCACGCCCTGAAACGTCCGGAAATACGATTCTCGCGCGAGGTCGTCCGCTATCTCTCGCAAGACTTCACGAGACCGCCGCGCAAGCAGCAGCGTATGGCGCGACGTACCGCCTTCCCCACGCCTCAGCGCGTCGCGAAGCACATCGTACGCATAGATGGCGACGCAGCGGGATGTCGCACGGGAATAGGCTGAGAAAATTGGCAGCTCACTACTGAGCCGTCTATCCACAACAAGAATGACGACACGAGACTCCATGCCACGAAATGCAGCAACATTCGCGCATCGAACTCCACGAAAACGCTCAGCAGCAAGGACCTCGTCAATTGCAGACGGCCGATCGTACACGTGCAACACCGTGATGTCTTCCGGAACAATCGCGTCCCTAAGGAGCACATCGAGTTGAGTGCTCAGCTCCCGTCCCAAGTCGCCAGAGATCAACTCTGTTAGTACATCCAACTCTTTCGGCCGCTGGCAAACAAGCTGGAATGCAGGTGGAATCAAATCCTGCAGCAGCTGATTGATCTGGAAAGGATTACGCAGACAGTAGGTTAGCTGGAATGCTGGTGGCGTCCGATAAGCTTCACAGATACTGATACTCGACGCGCCCGCCTCAAAATCAAAGCGTTGCGCATCATCACAGAAGACGTATACCCGCTTGCCACTGAACGCGGCTGCCAGCACACGATGCCACGACTCCGCCAGTGCCTGCCCCTCATCAACAATGAGCGTGTCCCATTTCGAGAAAAACCCCTGATCTGCGGCTTGGCTGAGCATTTCCTCGTTCGTTAGCTCAGCCGCACCTCGTTCGATCAATGGCCGGATCTCCCGCAACAGCTCATGGAAATAATATGCCTGACAACCTGGGACCTGAACCAGCTGTTGCTTGATATGGGTACCAATTAGCCTATTGAAGGTCAGAAATAGTGTCGTCCGGCCGTCCCTAGCCGCCCGCTTCGCGGTCTCCACCGCCAGGACAGTCTTTCCCGTCCCGGGCCATCCGAGCACGACCTGTCTCGGCGCTTTCTCGATCCGGTTGAGGCAATCGAGCTGCTCGTCGGTCAGCCTCAGCCAGCGCTCATCACGCCCGTAGATGCGGGCCGACCATGTCGGCTCACCGTCGTCACAAGGACTGACCAAGTCGACGAGCTGATTGAGCCTCTGCTCTCCAAGTGCCCCTTTTTCGATTCGCGCGACCCACTGCGCCATGATTTTCTGGACACGTTCCCCAATATGCGCGATATCGTCCATCAGAATCACAATATCGTCTTCTGCACCACGAATGCCGCGGAGCGATGGAGGAAGAGATTGACGGTCAAATGACGCATCTGGAAAGGCAATGGCGTAGCCAATGCGGGCGCGCATTTCCAGTGCCGGATCAAACTGGTTCGCAAAACCATGGATGTTGCGCCGGATCTGCTGGACGACCGGTACTGGTTTTCCCGTTACTTTGATGAACCGGTTGTCACGAATGGCGTAGCGTCCGCCTTTCACCTCGATGGCCAGCACGCCGAGCTCAGCATGGAGAATCAGGAAATCGATCTCTCCCGTCGGCGGTCCGAGCAATTTTGCACCGCGTGAACCTTGTCCCCTACGCGTCAGGGTTGTCAGCCAAGGAAGGCCATGAACGACGACGAATTCATCGGACAGTTGCTCCCTGAGGACAGGGTAAAGATCGCGCTCCGCCGCACTGTCGGTATCCGATGGACCATCCGACGGAATCATCCTGGCCATGATCTCTTGCAACCCCTTACTGTCAACTTGAAACCCGTATTCGCAATCAGCCTCTACGGGCGGGACAACCAACCAAAGAGCTTCACAATTGCTTCTCGTACTTCTTCTTCAGATGGAGCAGACAACCTCGCGAAGGGGATTCCCAACTGGCGACAGACGAACTCAGCGTGCCGCAGTTCCCTTTGAGAAAAGACTTCGACTTCCGATTGACTCCAAGTATCGTCGCCTCGCTGCTGAAGCCTCTCGACAACGACCGCGCTCTCAGCTTCCAAGAGAAGGACTCCACGAAGCCTCAGTTGCTCATAGATGTCCAACCCAATCTGCTCGTGAACCCTCACGGCGCGACGCAGCATGAAGTGGCCGTCTAGCACAATCTTCTGGCCCTCTTGCTCCAAACGATGGACCGCCGCTATCAGCGCACGCTGATTCTCGCCAATGTCATCCACTAGACGCGACGGTGTCCAACTTGCCAGTCCCCTCTGCTCTCGGATGAGTTGACTTGCCGTTGCATGCCGCACACCAAGACTTTCGCAAACAGGCTTGAGAACAAAGGTCTTTCCTACCGCATGGACTCCGGCTACGAACAGCGTCACTTTTGCCCCTTCCTTCCAATCACCTTCTTTTCAAGCTTCGCGTACTCACTTGCGTCCAAGTACCGAAACGACTGCGGCGGCACAAAGTTGTCGATCACGTCGGACGGCGCCAAGCTCTTCGGCAGGCTGAAGACCCGGCCCAACAATACCGCAACACCTTTGGATTTTCCCGCGAAGTAGGTCCGAAGCTCTTGTCGAGTCAACCCGCCGCCCATGTCCGTGCATGTCTTCCATAGTGCGGTGGGAGATGCAACTACGACCTGCCCTACTTCAACCATGCCGACGATCTTCTGAACCGGCGCACTCGAGTAGAGTACGATCACGCCCACGTCCTCGGCAGCCCAAGAACGACGAAATTCAACTCGCTTGGAGCCAGCAAGAATCAAGTCGGCGTACTTCGGCTTGATGGAAAGCAAGACAGCTCTACCGCATGGCTGCGGCGAGGACCCTTGAAAAAGCGACATCAGAAACCTTACGAATAGATTGAATTGGGCCCGTCACGACCCCATCAAGAATGAGTCGATCGTACCCGACGACCGTTGTGAAGTGACCAACGAGTCGGAATAGCATGACTTTGGTTGGTTTCTGCGCCAGCGCGTCTATCTCGCCAATGCTGTAGACCGTGCGACGGCTCACCAAGCTGGCGATCTGCGCTCCATCACTGGATACCTCGAATTGCTCTACCACCCCCAATGACGTCACGGCCTTCTCGTCTATCGTTCGATAGAACAGCAGGACATCGCCGGGACGGATTGAGTTTGTCGGGGCGTGGCACAAATACGCCAGCTTGATTGCGTTTCCAACGTTTCCACTCGGTGCGAAGAGCCTTGGCTGAGCCGGTACGTAGTCTGGAAAAAGGGTCTCGTGATAGTGCGGTTGGATCGGCACCAAGAACTTCTGAACTGCTGCGTCGGATCGATAGTGCGGAAAGAAGCGGCGGACGTAGTCGACAGGTGCCACGCCATCCAGTGGAGGCCGCTCCACCGGATGCGACTTGACCAACACCATGTCGCCTTTGTATGTGCCACGTTCCTCAAAGCCGAAATCCATCAGAACACGGATGAGGTAGTCCTGACTCTCCGGCCTCGCAGTGATGAAGATGTGCTCGCAGCCATTTTCTGTCGCATATCGGAATGCCGCCTTCAGAAAGAGTTCGCCAATCTTTCTTCCCCTGACCGATTCGCCGACTTTGAACGTACAGAGCTTTAGAGCTGCGCCGTTCAGGACGTCGCCACTATCGCTGAAGACTTCGTCGGTTTGGACCTGATAGATGCATATGGCGGTCAACGTACCACCATCGTCGCGGTACACCCAAGCGTGGCGATCCTCTCTCGCCTTACGGCGGAACCATTCATCGAAACCATCACGACCATCAACAGGCGGATAGCCTGCTCGCAGGCTGTCAAAGAATGCCGTCGGGAGCTCTGGTGTAAGGCTATGAAGAGGTGCGTCTTGAATGTTCGGCAGAACAATCTGCCGAGTTTCGTGAAGTCGTTTTAGCCAATCTTCCGCTGTCTGAATCGTGTAGACACGATGGGCAAGACCACGAGAACGCGCCTTTGCGTGAATGCCACGATCTTCAGTAACCAGTGCGTGGACTGCATCGCAGTGGAGAGCATATAGAAGCTCGTTATCGCATGCGTCGTTTGGTCCGGTGCTGGCTGTGTTCCAAACACACGGGGCGGGGTCTTGCAGTGCGGGGTACAACCGAATCCGTTGCAGATTCCGCTGACGTCGCTCGGCATTAGTGTCTCGCTCGAAGTCGGCAATGTTGGCGGGGTGGTACATCAACTGATGCCCACCAATACTCGCCAGCCGAACAAAGTTCGTCAAGTTACCTTCGAGCACCTGGTACGAGTCCTGAAGTGGAATCAGGACATTCGTATCAAGCAAGAACCGTAAGCGCTGCGGCATGGCCCGTCGCCCAATGGATGCTGGATAGCGTCAGATATGATGGCAACAGAGCATCAAAGCGGACGTGGTTTAGACATTCTTTCCTACATAGATTGGAGAGGCCCAACCATGCGCCTCCAGCCACTGACGATAGCCGTCATTCTCCCTCCCGCCCAAATTCAAGACAAACTCGACTCCAAACAGGGCGATCACCAAATATGCTTCTGAAGATCGAGTATAGAGAATATCGAATTCGTTCAGTAACTCGAAATACTCGTCACCATCCCGAAAGACAGCATTGATCGGATATAGGGTTCTGGTCGTGAATGGCCAATTTTCGCCCTCGTTGTAACGGGCAAATCTGCGCAACTCGTCAAGCTCGCTGCAGTTAACCAGTTCCTCGTTCCAACTCGGCACTTTCAGGGTCTTGTGGGCAAGGACCTCGAGCCCGACCTTAGCCAAGAAGCGAGACATCTGGCGTAACGCCGGGCGGTCGATACCATCAGCGGGCCCCCAATCGGGGACACGACCGCGCTTGCTAAGCACTTCCATGCCAGCCCGTATATGCCGGAACATGGGCGACTCGAGAACTTGACGCTCCACTTTTCTTGAGAAATATTGATTGCAGCTATCGCATACCGCACCAACCGGCAACACGTGCTCTGGGCTACCCAGTGACTCTGGCACGATGTGTTCTACCGAGCGACTGGTCGACGAGTCCTCTTTACAGAAAATGCATCGCATATCGGAAGCCTCCCTCGCCCTGGTCTGCCCACAACAAATCGTCAACAGCGTCGAATGCAATCGAGCTGGCAGTCTCAAATTGTTAGCAGGCCAAACGCGGCCTAGACCGACAAGTCAACACACCGGAGCGAGTCTACATTCCGCCCCTGCTTCCGGAATTCTGCTGCCCGTGTCCCCTTGGCTCACTGTGGCTGAGCTAATGACGGCGACGTACCGCGGTTGAAACTCACCACGGCGAACACCAGGTCGATGCCTGTTTCGATTTTCGTCAGCTCATCAGCGCTATTTCGCGCGTTCCACACATTCCAAACGCTCTCGAAGGAGTCGTATACGTTCTACCGCCTGCACACACCACGGCCATCGCTTACGATATTCATCATGGCCTCGCTGATCCAGCCATGCACTTGACACATGCACATGCTCAACCCGCCCCGCGCAATTTCCTGATGGTTTCCTCATCGGGAACGCACCCCAGACGATCGATCCCCTTGGGGCAAGGCGGCAACTGTGACGCGGGTAGCTGCTGAGACGGCGGCACTGGCGACAATGGCTCAACCTTTGGTCCGCCATACAACGGCGCGTCCTCCGACTTCACCTTGGACTGCTGCGATGCCCTATCGGCATACGCCTGGGCAACGGAGCCTTGCTTCTCGCCTCGACCACCCTTGCTCTTGCGTTGTTTCACGTTCGATGCGTGCTCCTGCGATCCAGGGGCAACGTGATGCCTATTGCGTCCCAATGGCCCATTCTTGTGGAAGATGACCACGATCAGCAACAACAGCCCAATCGACAGAACAACCTTCCTACGCCCAGATAGAAGCGTTTCCAGCCACCCTTCTTTGCGTGGCCGATAGGGAGCCTCTCGTGGAATTGCCTTGTAGATCGGTACATCGACCACAGCAACACTCGGCGGGGCAACCGCGATAGGAGCACTCCTTGGGACCACGATCACATCTTCGGCGGATAGTGTATGTACCGAAGCTGTTGAGTGCCCCTCCCAGACACGCGTCGGTCGGACAATCGGTCTGGGGGACATCCGATTCCCCAAGGCAAACTCCTTGACCCAGGCGATCGGCCACGCGTTGGAACTCGACCGAATACCTGCCAGGAGTTCAGGAAGTCTATCGGGGCCGCAGATGACGACGTTATCGACGTCAAACGGTAGCTGTGAGCCTTCTGGAATCCCGTTTGCAAACAGCACGACAGGTTGAGGGCAACCAACGGCCAACTGGACCCGTCCGGCGATGGCGTTTTGCAAGGCGTGCGCACCATCAAGCGCCTGTATCCACGCGTTCTTTCTGCTTTGATCGCCCCTGGCATCGGGGCTCACCCACTTTCCGGTCACACCACCCACCACCCTGAGCCTGTAGTCCTTGACTTCGATGGCAAGTGTTGCAGCCTCGGTGGCCACAACAAGGTCAATTTCCGCCGTCCGCCTGAAGACCGCTCCGGGTACGACGATGCGAACGTTTGTCAGGATCACGGCGTCTTCACCGCGAGACTGGAGGAATGCCGCAATTACGGAGAGAACCGCTTCCTCGCCAATGAAGCTCCGGCCGCCCCCGTCAAATACTTCGATCGTCATGATGTATTGGCCCGCCTTATCAGCAAATCAGTAATGGCGTCGAATGCTGGCAAGTGACCCGCCGCTCTGGAGCGGTATCCGTCACCCACTTGGTCGACTTATTCTTTTTCCGGCAGCCCAAATCTCCAACCTCCAGGAACTCGCGCTGCCTTCGATGCTAGTGACAGAGTCATCGGCACGCAGGTAGAAGGGCAACGCTACTAATTCGGATCGGACTGATTGATGTCCCATTGCCAAATGGTGGAACCGTAGTCGGAGGTCACTGCCGGCATGACTTCGCCTTGCTTGAAGTGCCGTCGTAAGCCAGCAGCTGCAGGGGTGAACCACCAGCCCTCCTTCGGGCATGGCTGGCCGGCTGGCTGACGCGGTGGCGTATTCTCTGGCGCTACATTCGCGTGCGAGCGATACCAGTCCACTAGGTCCTTCGGGTAGACGAGGTGGTCCCGATAGCTGCTGTCGTCGATGTCCCAAAGCACTGTGACGAGTGCGGCCTCGAACGCCCAATAGCCGAAGTAGGACGAACCTGCCTTATCGGTATGGGTGCCATGCCAATAGCAAGGCTTCATCTGCTTGTACCAACCGTCGAGAAACTCTTCGACCAAACCGGGGCGTTCCTCTGGTGCGGAGACGGTTGCCCGCGCCAACGATCTGTATGCATCCGGATGCAACAGCACTCTTTCCGGTTGTTTATTCTCTACGAGGAGTTTCTGCACAACTGACTCGAACAACCCGTCGCGCCCTCGATTGCGTTCTGCATTCTTGTCGATCCACTCAATAATCTTTGGGATCAACACGTCGTGCCCCAACAGCTTGCAAAGCGCAAGCAGCCACAACACGTAGACGTAGGCTTCTAGTTGGGTGATTTCTAGCGCGTAAGCCTCGTTCGGTCTTGGCTTGTCCACAGGGACAAAGGCATCAAAAAGCGCGATGACCGATGGGAGTTCCTGCTTCAGCTCTTGGACCGGTTTGCCCGCGGTGTAGTGCAGAATCAGTCGTTCAAAGGAGTCGCTTGCGACGCTCCATGCAAACGAGCGCTTGGCTCTCTGAGCCAAATCTTCTTCCGCGAGCGTTTGTAGATCACTTTCAATTCGACGCTTCAGGTCAGCATCGAACTCCTCCGCGTGAGCCGCGCTCAAGAAGCGCTGCCTGCGAATATCGTTGAACGCCATGCTTTTTCCTAGTACGTGTTGTTGGTTCCGGGGGCGGGGGCTTGAGGGCCACTTGATTTAGTGGGTGGGCTCTCCAAGTCTAAATCTGCCAGCACCACATCGATGAAGACATAGAGCTTCGAGTTGCTCCCAATAGTGCCGGGCAAACAAATGAATATCCAACGAGCGTAACCCGCAATCCGAATCTCCTTCCACTTGGCGTCTCTGTAGTCTGCATTCTTCTTTCCTGGATTCTGACGCCGCAGAGCTTGTGGAATCCGTCGTTCAGTCCAAGGTTCGCTCATCTGCAAACCATCACAGGTATCGCCTAGACGCTCTTTGGCCGTCTTCTTGATCTTCTCCGTGTCGGTTGCGTCAAGCGCCTTGGAAACGTGTTTGGCCTCAAACACGACAAATTTCGGATATGTCGACTGGGCGGGCTTCTTCTTTGTTGCCGCGTAGTCATACTCGGGCCGCGGTGGCTTCTTGTCGGTGGGAATAAAAACCAACTTGCCCGGCTTGGGCACAGTGACGGTATCCGGCATAGTTGCCGGCTGATTGAACGGCTCCAACTTCTCGAACAGACCATCAAGCCCTCGACCCTTGGGCGGATTCACTAGGCGCTTGTACTGGAGCTCCGACTCCATCAGCACATAGCCGTCATTCTCGCAAACGGCGCCGTTCTTCTTGTTTTCCTCGATCTGAGACTTGCACTCGTTGTTGGTCTGGTCGGTCGTGGCCTCCGCCTTCTGCTGCGTGTCGCGTATGACCAGCTTCTGCTGCCGCGCATACTCCTCATGCATCTTCCGCATGTCATCGTCCTCGGTGTTCTTCTTGCTGAAGATGCCAGCCGGGACAGCAAGAAGCACGAGAGGCCACAGCGGGGGCGGGACCCTAACGATTCTAAGCAGCCAAGGCGCCAGCCTGCGCGCCATCTGCGTTTCGGGCTGGGTGGGCGGCACTTCCGGTGGCACAACGGGCACCGAGGGGCGTGGTGCCGGTAGAGGTCCACGAACGGGCGCATCCGAGACCGGCCCATTAGGCGTAGAGCCTGGCGGGGCAAACGCAAGCAGGACGGGTTCACCCGTCATTGCCGTTTGCAGACGGGTGTCTTGCTCTCGCAGAACGGCCATCCAAGCATTCACCTCAGCGTCGGCGCGCTTGCGTCCACCGGCCCAATCGAAGGTCTCGATGTACTCGCGAGCATTGCCGTACGACTGGCTGTGCATGAACGCCTGCACCTCGGACCACGGCAGCCCATCGGCCACCATGCCGAGCAGGACGCAAGCCGAGCCATAGCTCGGCATGAATCCAGAGAAGTAATAGGCCAGCTGATCAGAGATGCGCGAGTGCTCACCGCCGCTCAGCACATAGCTCAGGAAGTCGCGCACCAGGTGCAGGAAGTCGTCGTCCTCATGGAAGCCTTTGACGCGTGACAGCCATTGGCCGGCGATGGCCTTTGCCGCGTGGGTCTGGTCGATCGCCTCGGCGGGATAGAACATCGCCAGGAAACGTTCGATTTCCGCCACGGCCATGCGCAGCGAGTCCTTCAGGTCCGGTTTGACCTGGGTAATGGGAATAACGCGAGCGATCATGACAACAAGCTTTTGACGAGGGCGATGGCGGAATCAGCGTCGGCGGCAGCACCAAACCGGTCGTTGGTGCGTTGGGACTCGGCGTCCCATGTGCGTACGTCCTCGCCCCACTCGACCTTGGCTTCACCCGGTGGGACGCCTTCATGGCGCGCGAAGCCGTTGCCATCCACCTTGCCGGAGATCGTGGTCCCATCACTGAAGTGCAGCTTGTACGGGGCGCCTTTAACGGGCTCCAGATCGTCGTAGTGGTGGTTCAGTTCGATGAAGTGCGGGGTTTCACCCAGGGCTCCCACCGGCAATGCCGGCAATGTCGCAGCCTGGCCGCCCGGCCCGATCATCGGATGCCCCGCCCCCTTCACATCCAGCTTGGTCGTCTCGAAGGTGATCGCATTGCCTTCCAGCCGGATCATCGAATCGCCCCCGTGCAAGACGATGTTCTTCTGCGCCAAGATTTCGACCGAATCCGCTGAGGAAGTTACGGTGACGGCTTTGTCGGCCAGCACGGACAGCGCATCGGCATGCGCCTGAATCGACACGGGGCCGCCCTCAGCAATCGCGCGAATGCCGTTTCGCTGAGCGAACAAGCTGATGCCCTTTGCAGCGGCAGCAGCGACCACGTTGCCGGCCGCAAGATGCCAGTCACCTTGAGCCGTGCCGTGCAGGTGTCGGCCTGCGTAGACGGTGGTGGTAGCCTGCGAAGCGAGCGCAATGCTGGTGGGTGATTCCACAGCCAGCCACGGCTGGCCGAAGCGTTCCACCGGTGCCTTGTTCGGCTGGATTGCGTCTTGTCCGTTGACGTTGCTGTCGTAGTGACCATCCTGGGCAGGGTCCAACGCCTGCGTGAGTGGGTCAAACGCTTCGTTGGCCGCCAGCGGCAATGTCTGTTGGCTGGACGCGGCATCGGATAGACGCTGCGCAGTTTTCTGTGCTGCCGTGAGCTGGCCGCGTGCCTCGTTGATGTCGAGCATCGTGCCAGCCGCCTGCGGACGTGCCGTGGTCGAGAGCAACAGCCCGCCGCCTGCGCGCACCACAGCCCAGGCATCGGTACGCAGCTCTGCGCCCGTGCCCCGCCAATTGCCGCGCTCGCCACCGGTCGCGCCGTGCGACATCACGTAGCCCAAGCTGAGTTGGCTGTTGGCCGTAGAGCTGGCAAGCCGCGTGCGCAGCTGGCCTGGATGATCGTCCACGACCCACTGGTTGTAGCCATCGCCGCCGAAGGCCTGCGAGTGCCAACCCGAGAGCACCTGCCCGAGAGGCGCATCGGCAGCGGGCCAAGGCAAGGCATCCTGCTCGCTGTGGAGCTGCATGGCTGCCAGCGGCCTATCAATATCCCCGTCGATGTAGGTCAGCAGCACCTGCGTGCCGGCGCGCGGCAAGTGGTTCGCACCCCAATTGGGACCTGCGCTGGAGGTCGCCACGCGCACCCAGGCAATAACTTGGCTGCGGTCGCTGCTGTCCGGGTCCCGGAAGGAACTGGCATCTGGTGCGCGCAGCCACGGGAAGCGGACACGCACGCGGTGATCGCGGTCTGTCGTGAGCGGCGCGCCGTCATCGGCGATTACCAGCGCAGCTTGTCCTTCCGGCGCGGTGGGACGGCGGCGATACTGCGGCACGATGGGCGCTTCGACAGGCACAGCGACGAAGCGGTTGCGATAGCTTCCTGATTCGATGTCCGTGGTGTCCAACTGACGGGCAAGGTCGGTGCCAAGGTTGTTCGCGGCTTCGTGCTCGATCTGCAGCGTGACGAACTCACTGTGACTGCTGTCGAAGTGCTGCGTGAGCGTGAAGCGCTCGCCGGCGCCCAACTGGCGCACGCTGCCTTGGCCCTGGTAGCGCAAATAGCCACCCTCGTGAGCCTGCATGCGCAACCGTGCCGCGCGGTCCGCGCCTTGCGCGCCCTTGAATCGATACGGACCGGAAGCCTCGAAACTCTCCAACGTCGGCAGCTCACCGCCAGGTTCGCTGGCGGTTGCCTGCGCGGATGTCGCTGCGAGCGCCTTGTAGTCCCACGAGGCAAGCGTGACTGCATTGGTGCCAACGGTATGCGTCCGAGAGAAACGCTCGATGGCGTCCTCCCGCTCGGTCGCATCCACGCGGTGGAAGCGGATCTGCGGCTGCGCACAGGCTGGCCGTTCGGCGTCGTTGTCGAAGATGACCAGACAATGGCGCGACTGCGTAGCCTTTCCGTTCCCAGACTGTGAATCGTCGCCCTGCTGATGCTCGAAGCGGTAAGACAGCCCTTCCTCTGCGAGCAGGCGTTCGATGAACGCAAAGTCAGTTTCGCGGTATTGGGAGCAGATCGAGCGCTTGGAACACAGCTGGCTCACGGCCAAACGGTAGTGCGCCAGCGGATAGTCGGCCAATACGTCTTCGATAATCTCCAGCGCGGTCTTGTCCTGGAAGACGAAGCAATCGCTGCGGGTACGCAAGCGGTCAAACCAAGAACCGACTGTCAGCCGGTAGCGCGCGAGACCACCATCGCCTCCGAGCGCGGCGCAGGCCACCACATAGCCGTGCCATGCGCGGCGGTTGCCGTCGGGCAGCATCAACCGTAGCGTGACTTCCTCGGTTGCCAGCTTGGCGGTATCGAGATGAGCGGACGGGCTCAAGCAGTCGATGTGCAAAGCAAACGGTGCAGACACTGCCTCTTTGGCAGTGAAGCGCTCCACGACCAAGTTGTCCGTGGTCAGTGCAGTCTCGATCGTTATCTGGCGCGTATGCTGGCCAAGCAGGCCCGATAGCGCCGACAAGGCGGATTCTGGCAAGTACATCGCTGTGGGACTGTGGCGTTATCGGGGTATCACGCGCACATGAGCGTCGGGCAGCGCGCCAACCTCAGCAGCCGAACGCGCTGCGCAAAGACGGCAACGTCGCAGGTTCAATAGTTTGGGCTCGAAGACCACGTTTCCCCCAACGATTTCGAGTGTCGGGCCAAGTGCCTTTGGCCAAACCAGAAATTTTGCGCCGGGGACTTTAGAGAATTGCGGTGCCGCGCACCTCCCTCTAGAGAATCATTCTCGATGCGTGTGATTTATATCTGCATTAAACAAAAATAAAACAGACCCATCTTCCCGGATCGAACATGCTAGCGCGTCACCAGCCCAACTCCGGTTATGGTTTATTAACCTTTTCGTTCTCTCGATGATTTCACGCAATTAGCGTGAACCCGCCTGAATCGCGATCCAATCCTCAAAAAAAAATCAAATTCAGTGGATGGCGAAGCATGCCCCTCAAGCCCCCTCTTTAGTTGGGATTGTCCGCGCAGCCTGATTGCCTAGCATGGATTTTGTGTAAGCCACCTCACGGCTGACACCGATAAAAACAAGGGGGGAGTATGTTCTCGACGCGCGCACTCATACTCGCCTCGCTTGCATTGCTGCCGTTCAGGAAACGGCAACGGTGGTCGCTCGTCGAGGTTCTAGCGCCCCCCCCTAGACGAGATCGGACAACCTTGCGCCTTTGCAGGCAGCAAGTCGTGCCCTTAATCAAGCCGTCGATGAAGTCTTCGAGAAACGTGATCGACCGAGGATCAGCCCGTCTCCCACGACAACGAAGTAAGGCACCGCATATCTGCGACTGCTTTCCGACACTGGTCGACCTTGGATCGGCTTCGATTGAACGGGAGAAAGCGTGCAAGCGCAGCTCCTACCCTGGATAGCCGACAGAGGCATCCGACAAGGACCCAAACGGGTTCTGAACCAATTGCCGTACGTCTGCCTAGCATTATTCCGTTGCGCCGGGCATGCAAGTCACAGGAAAAAACGCCTCAAAACCCTCATGGGTCACGCAGGGAGATTGCTATGCCATTGCCTGGATACGGAATTCTCTACGGCACTATTGTCACTGCCCGCCCACCGCGAGCGAACGAGACTCATTGGCTGCTCATCGTGCAGCCACTTGACCTCAAGCATCCCACTTACCGCGCGGCCATTCAGCTCGTAGACGCGAAGATTGGCATCCAAGCGCAGTGGAGCAATCTCAGCAAGGGCAGCCCGGCAGCACAGGATGTCGCCAAGAGACTTCAGGCAACGCGCTCCAGTGGCAGCGCCCCTGGGAACTTCTTGACCGCGCAGGATTGCAAGAATGGACAAAAGATTCCCGGCCTCGACTACATCCGATCGGGCATCGTTAACAAAGGCGCGTTCCAGCCTACCACCAACACCCCAAACGATCTCGTTTCGACAACTTTCTCGCATCTAGTTCGTCCGGGAGCCGGGGTCGTGATCTGTGGAACCGGGTTACCTATCAATTCAGCAACCGACAGTGCACCGAGCACCGGCTTTACCGGAATAGGCAACGTGCACATGAACCAGGGAACACGCACCTGGATCGGTAACCGCGGGCACCATGATGAAAACGGAACATACCAGGACGGCGCACTGTTTGTGCTAAACGGGCGCAGCGCCTGGGCTTTGTTTCTCAAATACGCCAACCAGTCACTTGATACGGACGCCAATGGCGACCCACAAGACAGCGGCGTTGCGTCAATTGATCGCGTGCGCGCCCGAGCTCGGCCCGTCGTTAGCGCGTACCTTCAAGCCCGAGCGACTGAAGACGCTGCCACGGCCGCGTCGATAGCCCAACCTACTACCGCCAATCCGAAGCAAGCGGCAGCAGGCTTTGTCTTCCAGGACCCAGCGAACTCCGAAGTGAATGATCCGTTCATTGCCGACGACGATCATGCCGTCATCAACAACCCAGTCTCGCAAGACTACGCGAAGGGAAAAACAAGAGCGCCCGAGTACATCAAGGGCGATCAACCCTTGGTGATGAGGCTTGAGGACGTGCGCGGCAAAACTTTCGTTGACAACATCACCAATCGCATCGCCTTTGATTTCATCGGCGACACAGGGGCGACATCGGCATCCAACTACGCCGGAGAAAAAAAGGTTGCTGCGCAGCTGTGCGCGCTCGCGAAGAACGACCCGCCAGCATTCTGCTTTCACGTCGGCGACGTAGTCTACTTTTACGGCGAAGGAAACTACTTCCCCTGCCAGTTCGGCGCTCCTTTCAAGGACTATCCAGCCCCAATCTTTGCGATTCCTGGCAATCACGACGCCTGCGTCTACGACGATCAGCACAAGCCATTGGAGGCGTTCATTGAGGTATTTTGTGCTGACAAGCCCTCCAATACTGGGGTTCTCGGCGGCTTCTCGCGTACGACCATGACGCAGCCGGGCGTCTACTTCACCCTTGACGCGCCGTTTGTGAGCATCATTGGCCTGTTCTCTGGAGCGGCTGAGTCTCAACGCTATATGAGTGCGCAGCAGATACAGCACTTTTATTCAGAACTGTTGCGGCTCCAGCAATTGCGGGCGCAGGGCGAGAAACGAGCAATCATTTTGGCGGTGCATCACCTGCCCCAGTTTTATGCCAACACGCCTGACGCCGTCAGCACTGGCTTGGATACTGCATGTCAGCATGCGGGGCTTTGGCCCGACGCTGTGGTCGTCGGGCATGCTCACTTGTATCAGCGTTTTGTTCGGACGGTCGGAGACCAGCAGATCCCCTATATCGTCGACGGTAATAGCGGCTATCGGATCTCGCCGGGACAAGATGCCAAAGTAGCCGGTCACAGCCAAGTCACTGACAACCTAGTCAAGAAGGTTCTTGGATTTGTGCGCGCAACCTCTGACGGCAAATCGCTCTCGTTCCGAGCGATCGACGAGAACGGCCAGGAAATGGACAAGCTCAGCGTCGACCTAGCGGCACGAATGGTCCGCACCGGGCCCTGAGGACACGATTGCCTGCGCCGACGACAGCCGTCCCGGTCCATTGGACCGATGATATGTCTGTCTGCACAGACTGTTGACGTCAGTCCGCCGCAATACACTGAAAATCCGCGCCAGAGACGTAGCAAAAACACCAAAGGCAGACTGCATGCGGATGACTCAAGGGAGGGGAAATGAAGGCACTGCACTGTCCGAGTCAAGCGCTCGCGCTGCTCATTTGTGTTTTGGCGCTATCAGCGTGCAACAAGAAGGAAGAGGCTGCCGCCCCAGCGGCGGCACCGGCTAGTGCGCCGGCCGCCGCTGCAGCTGCCTCTGCTTCAGGTCAGGGCACTGCTAGCGCAGAAGCAGGGAATTCTGACGAACAGAGTCATGAAATCAGGAGCGGCGGTAGCGAATCGCCTGCTGTTGCGCTACAGCCCGTGCAACCTCCGACAGCCACCCAAGACAGTGGGGTCGGAGACCCCAATCAGCGACGTATGGCGATCATTGCAGCGGCGTGGGGCGACCTCAAGCCCGCGAACATTGCCTTCAATCTGCCGCCGGCCTTGCGCGTACACGAAAAGACCACCGTCGAATTCCTTCTGAGCTTTGAACTTTCGGTTGCTGATCTTCAGGCGCGGATCACTGCCCCCGGCAAAGTTCAAATCGAGGGCATTGGAGCCGGTCCGAACATGCGTATGCGAGTCCATTTGCAGGGCGACGATTTCAATATCAATCCCATTGAGCCGGAGACGCATGACGCGTTGCTCAAGCAACTCAATCGCTGGTCTTGGGCCATTTCCCCAAAAACCTCTGGGGATTTGCCCCTCCACCTGACCGTTGAAGTCTTGCCCGTGGAGGGTGATTTTGCGGTGAAGACGTATGACGGGATCATCCACGTCAAGGTTAGCCTCTGGGAATGGCTCAAGGACTTTATCGCGAACAACTGGAAGTGGCTTTGGACAACAATTGCCGGACCGCTGTTGGTCTGGTGGTGGCAACACAGGAAAACGAGCGCCCCGCCGGCAGAACCCGCTCATGGAAATCCGATCGATCAAGGCGGTGAACCCAGATAGGTTTCCCGTTTGGCACGGCACAAAGTTGGGGTATCGAACGTTAGTTTTCTATGGCAATTGGCCAAGGCGCTCGACGGCATAGCACGGAGGAGCAGGTCCGCTGGACTGTTATTGTTGGACTGCTTGTCGGTCTTGCAGGCTCCGCAATCTATGCCCGGATCGGCGGAACCTAACCCCGTATTCCAGCGGATGCCTCACGGCGCTGCAAATTTTGAGCGTTGAGCGACCGCTTCTCGGCTCACAATTCGTAGCTGCGAAGGTCCGCTCAGGGTCGGTAGTTGCCTACCAGCATCCTGAAACCAACGTCCGCTAGGCACACCGTCCGTCCGCTCCCGGCCAACAACGGTCGTTCCACCAATAGAATGGCGCAACGCAACTGAATGCATATCAGGACGCCAGTGTTTGTCATTGAAGATGAGCTTCACGCTGAATGGCAAGGCGAGTTCGAAAGTTTCGCGGCAGCGCTGGCCGAACTCCGGAACAGGGCTGCCATCAAGTGGGATGAGGCACCCAACCGACCACCATGCACCAGTTGGCGCACCTGTGGTCGTGAATACGTGGTACTCGAATTTGATGACCAAGTGACTCCCTGGCGCGAGTTGAATCGAACCCCCGTGTTGAGCATTGACGCCAAAGGCGTCACCTGGTCTTTGAAGAACTAGATTGCGCTCACCTATGCAACCCGACATCGTCGCCGCCATTGAAGCATTTGAAGCATGGGGCCAACCTTGGACGTTCGCGGACAACGTGATGGCGTGGCCGGCGCTTACAGTTTCAGACCGAGCAACGCTACAGCAAATCTGGATTGAGGCCTGCGATGCACGTCATTGGAAGCATGCGGATAACGGGCAAAATGCGGCCGCCGCGGACCTAGCACTCCAGGAACGCTTTCCTTGGCTCCCAGACCACGCACGAGCTCAGTTAGTCCGCGCGGCTTCGTATGAATGGATGTGAGTAGACCGCCGTCTGCATTCGGCCAGAAGCGGCCAGTCGAATAGTCACACGACTTCGCCATGAGAAAGCTAAGCTCGAGCTAGCGAAGACTGCGGGCTAGCAACAGTTTGTCTTATCAATAGCGTAGTAAAGGGGGAGAGGTCCATGTTTGAATGGCTTCGGAGGCGGAAGGAGGCAGGAGCAGCGGAAGACAGCCTCAACGAGTCCGTGCGGCGGTCAGAGCAACTCTATGACCGGATGTCGAGCGCTCCCGAGGTTGAGCTGACGGTGGTCGTCGGGCCTTCTGGTGCCTCGTCGGCGACGTTTCGAGGCCAAGCGTTCTGGACAACGACGTGCTCCATTGAGGGGTGGCGTCTCGGGCGGCTCCCCATAGACAGGCGCTGCCTGATGATTAAGCGCCGAGGCCAGCGCGAAGAGCTCGCGACATACCGTCAGCAACTCACACCGTATTCGGTGCTTCGCGTCAGAGCGCGTCTGTTGGATGAACCAGGTAACGACCCGCAAGCCCTGCTCGAAGAGGTCCTCGGTGAAGGCTTTGACGTGGAACTCACGTCGCTAGCTCGTGAACTGCAGCAGCCAGTAGTCTACGAAGATGCCACCCTGGGGTCCTTCGAGCTCGACCGACGATTGAACTGGTTTTCCGGGTCAGCACGCTGGGGGGCTTCATCTGTCAGACTCAACCTGATGCCGGATGAACGCGGCCAAATTACCAACTCCTTGGAGGTTGCCCGGGGACTGTGGGCGAATCAATCCATCTGGACGGAGAAGGTCAGAAAATTCTCGGCATCGCGGCTACTTGACCTGAAGAATGAAAGCTGGCTCGACACCGATGAGACTCCTCTGGCTGCGAGTGATTTCATGCGCAAGGTGAGCATAGAGTCGGTCGTAGTCGATGCCACTGGGGCTTACGAATTTTGGCTCGATGACGGCGCGCTCTTTTCTGGGCATTCGATAGTGGTTCGCGGTTCGGTCAGCGACGGGCTGGTCGAGGCTGAGATTGCTGGATAGCGGACACTCGCGACGCCTAAGCGACAGAGCGCCGACAGGCTGCTTCCGGCCAAGAACGGACGTTCGGCAACGTACGGAGTCCACTGAATGGAAGTCAAAGCTGTGAGCTGGCGCTCACTATCGGAGAAGCCGATTTCGATTGATGCAATCCGTAGACTCCATTTGCCCGAGTCGCACTACCGCGTCAGTCAATACAGCTGCGATGTTGGAGTTAGATTTTTGGCTACGGGGAAGGCTGGTCGACTCTATGTAGTTTCAGGACACTGTGTCCAATCATCAGTGGACTGGCGGGCCGAGCTTGGGTCAGGCATGTTCGTGGACTTCCCTGCCGGGCATTATACGTTCGAGGTTATTGGTGACGAGCCAGCGAGCATCGTGAATGTCTGGGAAATTCCAGAGCCGTATCGAGTGAAGAGGAGGCAGGAGTGAACCGGTACCGGCCATACCCGGACCATTGCGCACAATGGCTCCAACAAACTGGGAGGATGTAGGACTTCATGGCATATCACCACGTGCTAGTGGCATTGTTGGGAGCCGTGGTCATGCTCAACGCATACGGGGCGCCGCGCGAGGTGAATGCGCGTGAGGCCAGGGCGTTGTGTCAAGACGCAACGGTTTACTATCCGGTGGAGGCCCAGAAGGCGCACGCAGAAGGTCGCGCCGTTGTTGACATAGTGGTGGATACCAGTGGGAAAGTCACCGAAGTGAAGCTCACTAAGTCCTCTGGTAGTACTGCCCTAGACGATGCAGCCGTCCAAGCGGCCTGGACAATCCGATGTACTTCTTTCCGAGACCCTGAATCGGGCACCGTAACGATGGTCCATTTCCTGAAGCCATTTGTGTTCCGGCTTGAGGACTGATAGCAACCAGCGGCGCGCGAGATGCTTTCGGCTAAAAGAAGACTCTCGCCTTTATGACGGCCATTCTGAGAGGCTGTCGCGGCGACGCTTCGTCCACGCGACACACAGCTTAATGGGACAGAGAATGGAATTCCGGCTTCAGGTTGCATCGGATGTCCGGCGCGATGGCCTCGGACTTGAACTGCTGAACGATAGTGGAGAGGTTGTTGCTGAGGTCTTCCGGTGCGATGCTAACAACTCGCTGGAAGTCTCCTTATTCGATAGCGGCTTGCCCTTCGTGGAAGTCGAGCGCTTGTTCAGGATTGCTCGGACTGAACTCGGCGCGTTTGAGGATGGCACTGCACTGCCGACACCCCTGGCTTAGCCTAGCGCAGTGACAGCATGGATGGCGGATGCGTTGTAGCCAGCGTCCAACTCCGGCCAAAAACTGACGTTGGCCGCGCCAGTGACCACCTCAGCAGCCCAAAGTTAAACTACACAGGTACCCAAATAGGGCTGCCGAGCAAGCAATGAGCGGGTTTTATAGCGACGAGATGATTGTAAGAACAGCGGCGTTGATTGAAGAGCGCTTCCATGTTGCAACTGATTACTCCAATCGGTTGGCCATCGCAGCACTCGATGGTATCGAGTCGCACGGACTTGATGCCAACGACTGGGACACTGTGGTCGAAACGGTGAACTTTGTCGTCGCCTCCTGGATAAGTGCAGGCACGTTCAGCGGGAAAGGCAACGTTCCGTAGCAGTCTTATCCTCTTTATTTGAAATCAGAGAATGATACGAAGCGGAAACGGAACCTCGATTGCTATCGCCTTGCTATCGATTTCGCGCTTCAGTTCGTCAAAGGTGTCCACAATGTCCGGCCGCTCTATGGCTGCGGCCCTGTCCCTAACTGTTGATATGCAAAACGCAGTCGTGATTGGAGGTCGGTCCGCACCGTGCTTACGACGCTCCTCGCAAGCGGCGAGAGCACCGAAGGCCGCTTTCATTTCGGGGTGCTGTGCGGCAGCTGCAGAAATACTACTGTCCTCAATGAGTCCACGTTGATGCGTATACGAGGACCACTGAACACACAGCGTAAAGAATAGGACGATAACCACGAGCAGCATGGCCACGAACCATCTAGAGCCCCTTTTCATTCGCTGTCTTCCTTCTCTTTGCCCGCAGCCTGCGGTCGTCAGTGACTAGGCCAGCCACCAGCCTAAATGATAGTTCTACTACCGGCCAAGAGCAGACGCTTCTCGAGAGCTTCGCATGACCCGACTGAATCTACCCTTGCTTCTCTGCCTTTGCCTCTGTGGGTGCTACACACCAAACCAAGAACGGTTTGAGGCCGACGTGCGTGCAAACGTCGAGGCTGGGATGCCGCTGTCGTCGGCCGTTGCCAAACTGTCGTCTTCTGGGTTCGCTTGCGATGGAGGCAGCCCCGTGGACTGTGCTCGAACAAGGCAACGGCTCTTGCCATCTACGTGCATCGAGCGCGTTAGATTGAAGGTCAATCCTGGCAAAAACATCGTCCGGGACGTCGAAATTCCGCCTATAGCGTGCGCAGGATTTTGATGGCCCGTCGTTCATCCACTGTGCTTGCCATGTTTGTGGCCTGGCTTGCAGGTTGCACGAGTCCACAGTTCGACCGCACGCTTGAAACCGACTTGAACGAAGCAGACAAGCTCGGTCTTGCGTTGTTCCGGCTTGCCAAGATTGACCGTTATCTCACGCCTGAGGATGTTGAGCAGGCGTTGCCAGTCGACCACAAGCTTTTTGTCCCGAAGAATCCATATCCGCCGATGGTCGACTGGCGCTACTCTCCGCCGGTCGATGGACAAGACAAGCCTTTCATCATGATGGTTCGGTATTTGGGTCCGGAGTTCAACGGTGGCGCGCAGTCTCTAAGCGTCGGATGGAGCGGTTGCACTGACGTTGATAGGCTCTCGCTCATCACCGGCCTGAAGCCGCAATACGTTGACCTACCGCAGGTTTTCGACATTCCACCGGTGTCGTGGGTGAAATTCGTAGTCGAGACGCCTCACATGAACTCAGAGGTTGCGGGACATGGAAAGAACTGCATCGGGGATTTTTCGGTCATCAAGAGGCCAATCGCTGTATCGCCATCGCCGGCAATCGCACCCTGAGCGGACCTAAACTTATAGGGGCGAACATGGGACCAAAAACAAACGAGCTAGTCGAGGTGTTGGCCAAACTCGAAGCTCTGCTTGAGCGCGACGGCGAACAGCATTGGCGCGCTTGGTTGCTTCATGCCAAGACTCGTTTGGAAGCATCAGATTACTCCGGGATTGAATATTTGCTTCGTGCATACGGCGGTATGGGGTCGTTCAACGACTTTGTTGCCGCACAGAGCTTTGTGGATGGGCAGTTCACCTGGAAACCAGGATACGTTGAGCTGAACGAGGAAATTGATGCCTTAAGGAGTAAGGCATGGGAGCTCGCCACAGGCATCAAACGAAATCATGAAATCCGGCGTGCCTGACCAAATAGCCGCTTCGGTTTCGGCTTACCGCGTCAGGCGGTTGTCGGCCAAGACCGGCCATTGGCACCGCTTCATGTATATGCTCCCAACGGACTGCAAAACACGATTGCGCTCGATGAAATGCGGAGAACTGCTTTGGGCCGCTATAACACCTCACTCGCTATGCGCCGATACCACTGTGTAGTTGCCTTGTTTTTGGCATCCATGTTTGGCGCACAGAACACCGTCGCTGCCCAAGCTGCGGAGAGTCCAGGAGCGCTGTCCCATTTCGCGCCACATGTTCAAGCTTTGTTCGCCCGCTTGAAAACCTTGGCAGACAGCGGAGACCTGTTCGACCCGGCGTCAGTGGCTGAGCGGCTTGATATGAAGTTTCAAGCCGAAACAAAGGAGCAACAGATTCCGCCTGCGGCGGCTTGCAGGAGTGATGGCACTGGTCTCCGCTTCCTGCAGAGGACAACACTGACGCCCGTTGGCGACATATGGTATCGGCCGATGCCCGGCGGTGTGCCCGATATGCCAATACCCGCGTTCTTGGTCAATCCAGCATCGAGCGCTGGGCAACCCTCAGTGACATACACCATCAACCGCTCGGCAGGATGTAGCGACCCGCCCAATGCTCGGGGGGGAACCATTGCGTCGCTCTCTTTGAAAGGGCTCCCATCGTTTGCGTGCGTATCTGCGCGCGGCGTAGAGGCCTTGCTACCGGGGGCGCAGTGGACTATGGCCACCGATGGCGTTTCCTATGTGTTTTATCAAGGTAGAGTGGATGACGATGCGGGCATACGCGTTGAGGTTTTTTTTCGTGCGGGCGCACAGTGCGCCATCGGTGCCATGGTGACTCAGTCCCAAAGGGACGGGCTTCGGTACAAGCGCGCTGAGTCGAAACAAAGAAACTGCGGCGCTCAGGTAACGCGTTCATTCTGCGCAACACGCAAGCCGTTCGGGTGGTCAGATGTCGCCGCTCAGAATGAACTGCACGATGCTATTTTGGCCACCTGCGGCACCGTTGAGCAGCTAATGCAGAGTGATACCGAACGTGGGACATCTCCAGCGCCGTGGCCGAAGTGGAAGCGGGGTGCGGCACCGTGCAACGTTTATGACGAGTAGCAGAAGCGGGACGAAAGAGCGGTGCCCGCAGACTTGGCGCAAGGCTATTCCCTTGGAGCGCTTGCACAGGTTACTGCTGGTCGCCGGCCGTACGCCCTGACCGCTATCGGCCAAGTGCGGACATTGACGACCCGTGGATGGGCGATGCGACTTCAACGCATTGCCCGCTCTTACACCTTTTCGAACGAAGAGGATTGGTAGGAAATATTCCAGCGAGGCTGGCCGCCTATGGCAAGAGTGAGCTGGAAGCGCTCGGGCGCTTCCGAACGACGCTCCGCCAACGGGATTTCCGTGATGGTAATCGGCGCCGCCAACTTTTGCTGTATGCAATGTGCAGTTACGTCCTCAACAAAACAACACACGCGGTCAAGCATCGCTTGCACAAATTCCGTGACCGGCTGGCCGGCGACGAGGGGCTCGACTGCGACGATGTTCGCGCCGGAAGTGTCATACGTGACGCGTGGCAAGGACCAGTTGTTGTGCTCCAGGTCGATGCGACTCTTGATAAGCCGCTCTGACCACGTCTGCCGACTCTTCTCTAGATAATCTGCCAGCAGCGGATCGGTTGCCTTCAGTGCAGCAATACCGCGTTCAAAGGCAGGTTGCTGCTTGAACATGAAGCCGATGTCTACACCGAGCTGCGTCGTGAGTCCCTGCATACCTTGCTTGATGACGCGCGCGGCGCTGTTAAGGAAGTGCTCCACCTGCTTCCTGAGTTCCTTGTCGATGTTCTCGTCAATGTGGATTGCCACACCTTGCCGACGCACGACTTCCCCGGCGGCGACTTTGCGCGCGTGTCCTGCCCAGAGCTCGGATATTTCTTTAGCCGTCGTACGCGCCGTGAACAGCGAGGTGGGGACAAAGTCAAAAGCCTTGTCGAAACTTTCGCGTGCCACAGGATCGGAATAAACGGCGTCGCGCAGCCGCATGAGGCCCATGAACAGACGCGCCATGAAGGGCGACGCCGAGCCCTCGTCGGCGAGCTTCTGAACGATCCACTGACTCTGGGGGGGCTTTACCAGCATGTTCGACCGTTGCTGAAACCGAGTCAGCATGTCGCCGAAATCTGCCTGCGTAATTGGCAGGACATACGAAATTTGCAAATCGTCCGGCCTAGTGACAACTCCGGCCTTCAGTATGTCCGGCCTCCCGAAGAACGGCAGCAGGCCGAGCAGTGGCAACTTACCTTTAAGAAGGATCGTGCCGCCGTCCTGCCACGGGATAAGTTGAATCGTGGCCAAGTGCTGCCCGCGCCGGTCCGTGATCTGGAACGGTGGAGCCGGCACAAAGCGGTCTTGGTACTGATTGCGTGGAACGGGACTTAGGTTGCCCTTGAGGTCGTACTGATAGCCGGACATCACCACAGCCGTCTTCGGTACGCCGTCCAGAAATTCGGTGAAGTTGGAAAGCTTCGCGCCCGGCGAGAAAATGCCAAGGTGCACGACAACAAGAGACATCATCTTGTTGAAGGTGAACGTGCCCGTCGGCCTCAGGACGATCACGACGTAGACCGCCGGTATGTAGTTGTTGAGCGCACCTTCTGCCGGCGGCAGATAGTCGCCGCTCAGTGACTCCCCAGGAAACTGCGCCGCATACTGGATCGCGCCCATCGAGGCAACGACGATCATGTCGGGCCATTCCCTGCTCTGAGTCGCGGCGTTGAGCCGCTCAAGCTCTTCGGCAAAAGCCTCCAGCGGCAAATCCGACCTCTGAGCGTAGATCACGCCGAGTGTTACGGTCGTCGTCGGCGTATCCAGCTTCGGCGCTGGCGATTTCTTCAGCCGCTTCGCGCGTGCAACGCGCGCGTAAGCTGCCCGGAAGTTGTCGATCGTCAGGCTGTCGGTCGCGTCAACAACGACTGCGGCGGAATCCGCCGGTATTTGCGCAGGAGCCGCAGCCGGCGACTTTTCCTTCGCCGCGTACACGACGGCTGCAAAGGTATCCGACACCGCGCCGTCGGCATCGACAACGCTGGCAGACGCTACCTTGTACGGCCAGCCGACGTACCGTTCGATTCCCGTTCGTAAGGCGGCTGAAAGCGTCCCTGCGCTGACGGCGGCGACCTGGCGTCCAGTCTCAAGGACCTCTTGGGCGATTGCCATCGCACGTGCTCCTAAGTCGGTTGGTGCATACCGAGAGAGACTTGAATCCCAAGGATTCTAGGTCAAAGCGGCCAACCCCTCAGTGAGGTCCGCTTTGGGTCGGTAGCGGCCGGTGACCGATAAAGGCCCGACCGACTACTACCGGCCATGAGCGGAGGCTCGACGCTGGACATGAGTCATTTTATCGACGCGCACTCAAGCTCGATCGGGAAACTGCCCGCCGAACTGAAGACAAGCGCGACAGTCCGTCAAGCGGTCGAGCACGCCAAGACGGATCCGTACCCAGCGTGAGGCGTCAGGCCACAGGAATGCCGTGCAAGATGCACAAGGACGCCTCGAGCGGGCACAGGCCGGGGCTGCTGAGCAGTATCTTGTGCGCCCGTGAAGAACGTGCCGACACTGCACAAAAGCCCACCAAGAAACCGAGCGATGCGCAAAAGCAGACGCGCGGGCAGGGCCAGTAAGAGACGATGCCGGCTTGGAAAGCCGGATGAGTGGTACTAAAGTGTCATTTCCAGAAAAAAATATTACTTTAGTACCACCATGAAAACTCTCGCCGTGGTTTCGGAAGTGCTTGTCGAACGTGCAACTCAGCGGCGCTACGGCAAGATGCAGCTCGCCGCTGACGCGGGCATCACATATCGCACGCTAAGTCATGTGCTGAGCGGGGAGCACGACTTCAAAGTCTCAACGCTCATGGCGGTGGCCGACCGGCTCGGCCTGGAACTCGTTCTGGTGCCAAAAGAGGCGCGGGCGATGTTTCCGCCTGACCTAGAAAGGGGCCGCCAAACGGGGATTGTGAGCAAAGTCCAAGCTCGCCTAGCGCGTGTCCGTAAAAAAGGGGCCTAGTTGGCTTTGGCAAGCGGCGCGCTGCACAGCTCCAACGCCTTGCCGAGCGGTCTATTCCCCCGTGCTCCTCCGAAGCCAGATGCGCTCTATAACCTCACTGCCGGAGTTGGACTATCAGGCGGAGGATGTTCTTTGCGAGATCGCACAGTTTGATCTCCACCTAGTCCTCAGCTTCCTAATAGGTCGACTGAAGCACGCTCGGGCGCTAGCGGAAAAAAAAAGCACGAAATGGAAGCCGACAGTTCGGATCCGTTTGAGCCGATTCCATTCGCCGCCATAAATTGAATACTGCGATAGTACAAATCTTCCGACGGTCGAAATCACATGCTCGCACCTCGCAGTCTCTGTGAGCGATATGTCGGCGCATCGCGCCGACAAACTTGCGTAACTAGCGCTCCCCTTGCTCCGACTGTTGGTCGCTATCCTCCGGCGACCTATAGTGGGACAGTTCCCAAGGAGGTGTGCCCCTCCATTTGCGGAAGATCCCCTTCAGCCTCTCCTGCCGATAGCCTTCGAAGTCGTGCTCGTACTTGCAACCGTACGAGTCCTCTCCGTCAATTGCAGGGCATTGGCCCAAGAACATCCATGCACGAAACTCCGCACGAAATGGCTGAGGGATATCGACCATCCGCACGTAGTGGGTTTTATCAGTCGTCATCCGAGCAATGTTCAAATTCCGTAGCACGTCCAGATCTACCTGCATAGCAAGCCTTTCTCCTATACGTCTTCTTGCCAGCCCAAGGCGCCGTTTTGCGAGGGCCCCTTCTCCGGCGATGGTTCAGTACGAGCCACTCACCAGTACGCAGCTGATTTGGCCTCCGCTTGTCGTAGAGTCCATCGATACGTTTCTGGAGACGCATTCCCCACTCGACTGTGGAAGCACCGGGCTAGTCGGCCCAAATCTCATCGGCGTCTCGCAGCAGGTGGCCCCCCCCAGAATGTAGTCGCCGAGTTATGCAGCTTTTGCCTCAAGTTGTCCTAGCTCGCCCGCAGCCAAGTCGTCCAGATCAAACTGACAATAGAGGTTGCGTTGTCGGAACGTCACCTTTGCCCGCGTCAAACCGGCAATCAGCGCTGCGCGGGACTTAGCCACTACCGCTCCTCGTCGTCATCAAGAGGAACACGGTGACGACTCTTTGTGAGGACGGAAACGTAACGCGGTCTTTTAATAGACGCAGGCAACAGCGGTAGACCTCTCAACAAATCTGCTGCAGAGGCCTTCTTTGTAGCATCCGTGCCCTGATCACTCTCCCCATCATGGGGAACACCCTGAGGCTTTCGAGTCCGAACCATCACATCGACCTCCGGGTAGCGCGGTGGAATATGCTGGGCTCCGCAGGCAGCGATCGATAGTCGCCTCTGTTGCTCTCGGTTACCTCTTGGCCGGAAGCTACTTGGTCATCTGTTCGTCGAAGATCAACTCGCTTACGAACCCGGGAGGAACACCACTCGCGTCGGACAGTCTGCCGCGCGAGCACGGCTTCATTTCACCGCGGTCGGTTGTGTACCAAAACCACTGCATCGCTTCCTGTCGAATGACCGAAGCGCGTTCACGCCAAATGCCGGTGACGCGACTGATCTCTACCTGCCCCCCATCTAACGCTCTGTCGAGCGCAAAAACGGAAATGGCATCTGGCTTCAACTGAGATGCGACATCTAGGAGAGTCTCTGGGCCATCGACCAACCAGCTATCTGGCAACCGTACGTCGGCACGAATCTCACGCGTCGCAACGACTAGGAAACTCGGATCATCATCGATCCAACCCACGCAGTTCCAGGCTTGAAAAGGCGTCACGAGCGCTTGCCTCGCAGCACAAGACTCAGCCCAACTAACATCCGTCAACAACATCGATGACCTCATGGCGGCATCAGAAATCACGCCGCAACCACTTAACCCAACATAATTTGTTGGTACCCAACATTTTATGATGTTACCAGAACGACCTAAGAACGCGACGATTTGTGTTGGTACCCAACACGAGGTGTTGCCCCTGTGGCTCAGCGTTCAAAGCTTTCAAATGCGGCACGTTTTGGCCGAAACCTTGCATCCGCCCGGACTAGCAGTGGGCGGACGCAGGAGGAGGTGGCCGAGCTTTTGGGAGTGACGACGGAAACCATCGGCAGAATGGAGCGAGGCATCACGTGGCCGAGCCTACCTCGTCTGCTGCTACTCGCCGATCTCTACAATGTACCGGTTAGTTCGCTATTCCAGCACGGCTCACCACATGTCAAAGACACCGCCGAGGAATTGGAAAGCCAACTTGCGCGCCTGTCGGACGATGATCGAGTTTGGGTCAAGCAGTGGTTGAGTGAATTGTGCGATCGCCTGGCAACGGTAAGCGGAGGCGTCGCGCAACACGCAAGGAAACGGCGAGACAGCTGATAACTGCGCGAACGCTTATGGATCGACCGACGCTTCCGTTTGCCATCAATCGACTCCTTTAGAGCGGTCGCGCCTAGGCTTCGGAAGCGGTGCGTTCAACATGTCCATCGTCACGCCCTTACGCTCTGCGTTAATCGCCCATGTCACAAACTGCTCGGTCAGGAGTTTGTTCTCAGCCTCTAGCCGGGCAGCCTTGGCCTGATAGCGCTCTGCCTGTGCCAGAGCGGCGCGGACCCGCTCGTCTCGCGGCTCGCCGCGCACACGCGGCAAGGTACCGCGCAGAGCATCTTTCTTGAGCGAGAACGCGTTTGCAATCTCCGGATACTCAGCAAACGTGAACCTGGAGTAGCGGTAGCCCGTGGAGACCTCCACCGCATCCAGTAGAAGCTCCCACGTGAGCTTGCCTTTCCACGCGTCCAACGTATCCAGGACTACGGCAATACGCTCGTCGGTCAAATCCGGGGCTCTGTTCTTTCTCATTCAAGCGCCTTTCGCTGCGAAGCCGAAATAGATTTGATGGGATGGACGTTGTCCATCGTGATAAGCGGAGCGTTGTTCACGTCAAGCCGAATTCGTGTCCCAACGGGTACCGCGGGGTCCTCTAGAAGGGACAGGAGGGCGTTGATTCGCTCCAGAGTAAGCGTTTGGTGTTTGACCCAGGCATCAGCGCCGTACTCCTCTTCACTCAGAGCTTCCTGCGCCGCCTTCAACAAGGACTCGGTTTCGCTTTTGTGCATCCGAAGGTTCGCTTCCTTCTCCGCCTCCCCTTTGATGCACTCCTGCTCATTGCAGTTAATGCAATCGCGATACATCTGGCACGGCTCGCTCGCGAAGTCATGGGTGCACCAACCGTACTCCGTTGTATGTGCAGCGGTCAGCCCTAGGCCATTAAACTCGCTACGCGTCACTAGCTCGCGCCTTGCACTAAAAACAGGCTCCAGCTCTGAGGTGAACCCCTCCCTCAAGGCCTGACTAATGGGTGCCTGCACCTCGTCCGAGGTCATATGGTCATAGAAGCGGTTCTGCTTTACGTCCTTTCGACCGGAGAAGATGGCAATTTCAGTGCTGCTCAAGCCGCCAGTCTGCGCCAACATGTTCAGGTAATGGCGCAAGCTATGACTTTTCAGTTCGATGGGCGAGCCATCATCCTCGGTGTAACTAAACCGCTCGAAGATGGAAAGGCGCTCCTCACGAGCCCCGAAGTGATTTGTGACGACACCGTAATCAACGCAGCCGAACATGCACAGGTATGTCGCTCTCGCCGAATGCATTTCGTTCGTGCGCATGAGGGCAGTGGAGTCACGACACAGTAGGTCGGGATCACCTGGCACATAGGGGAACGTTTCGGGCAGCATGGCAACGACGGCACGCTCAACGTCCTCAAAGAGATAGCCGATACGGCGCCCGCCGAGTGACTGCTTACACAACTTAGCAGTCTTCGTCGCCCAAACGTATGCTGATTGACTCGACGTCTCATCACCCCACAAAATAAGAGCGATTTCCGCCGGCGTTAGAACCTCCTTGCCACGAAGATGCGCGGCATCCTCGTGCAAGTACAGTTTCGCAGGATTCGCCGAATACCACGCTGCTAACCTCTGAGCGGGCGTGGTCACCTTGATGATGTTCTCTACTGCCTTACGTGCGATAGGCACCATTTCCGAGGGAAGCCACTTCGCAGTGTTCTCTGCTCCCTTTGAGCCAGACCACCGTAGCCCCAGCTTCCCACGATATTCGCCGTCGCCCTCAACAAGACAGTTGCGTCGAAGCCGAAGCACCTCGTTGATGCGCTCCGGTGCACAGAGCATCAAAGCGGTGATGCTCGACACCAAGACGTCGGCGGGCTCGATGGCCTCATGGAAGATGCCTCCGAGCGCACGAAGCGTGGCGGCCGAGGGTAGCTTCTCTTGCCGCGCGCTCAGCGCTTCCTTCGAGATACGGGATCCTGTCTCCCGGGGTTTTTTGACACCATGCGTCCAACGTTGTCGAAGAGGAATGAACCCCTTGGAACGCATGAACTCTGCAATGTATTGGAGTTGACCAGCCGTCCTGTAGGCCACAGACGGCGAAACTGTCTGGTGGGCAAGTTCAACCGCATTGTCCAACACGATCTCGTCGACGGCAGTCGGACGCGAGCCTTTGTTTGCGTCACGCAAAGCCGCCTCCAAGCATCGCAGCGCCGCGATGCGCTGAGCCTGGGACTCCACCGGTCGCTTATCGTGAAGGTACACGATGGTCGCTTTCGCGAAGTCCAGAAACGGAATCGGTAAGCTCGGGTCAGGCTTATCTTCGCGAGATGCTTCCAAGGTGCTGAACACCACCCGGTTCATCTTGTTCTGCCCTTTCAGATAGCCGATGTCCCAGGTGTTCTTTTCGAACTGGTCCCTGGCACCCAATACGTCCGAATCCTTGCAGAGCGCAATGAAAGCGTCGAGGTTCGCCAAGGGTTCCAGTTCCGCCCGTGGCGTAAAGTTGAGGACCGGAGCATTCACGACGACGCCTCCGACTCCGGCTCGGCTCGCTGTTGCCAGACCTGCGCGCAAAGCGCGATAACTTCCTTGACTGCCCGAATGGGTTCATCGTTTACCGCCGCCATCCGGTCATCAGCCGACCAATTCTCCCGCTCAGCCTCCAAGCGTTTAAGCACCTTCTCGTGCGGAGCGTCAAGCCACGGCTCAAAGCGGAAACACGCGTAGCAAGCAACTGGCTTGTTGAAGGCGCAGCTTTTCCCCTTGCCCGCGCAGCTACCCACCGGGTCCTTGGAAACACGGAAATCAATGATGCGGCTACCTAGAGCACCCTTATGAGTGGAATGCGCCTCGTCCTGTACGAGCTGCCCCTTAAATGCGCCGGCGAGAGGGACAAGTAGCGCCCCCATAGCGTTGTCGATATTCTCAACAATCTTCGGTGAAGCTGCGACGTATACATCAACCTGCTGCAGATCTACGTGGCCCATGCGATTCGCAATGATCACCTTGCTCGCACCTTCCTCCGCTAGCCGGGTGCCGAAGGTGTACCGAAACCTTTTCGGCGTTATTGGCGTCGGCGCGAAGTCGAGCCGAGCCGTTGGCGGTGCGATGTCCCCCATGAGAGCCCTGAACCATCCCGACAACGCAGGTGGCGTACAGTGGCCGTAAAAGATGTCATCTCTGGCTCGAAGCTGCTTGCGTGGCCCCCTTGGCATGATCAGGCCCTGCGGGAAAAATGCAGAGTCGCCATCGTAGCCCTCCGCGTGCAAGGCGTTTCGATAGTCGTTAATAAGCCTCCCTGTTTGTTGACTGATGTCGAATAAGAGGAAGCTGCTACGCGCGTGCTCCAGACCCGTTTTAGCTTGCGGAAGACTAAGCACACGTGTGGTGCTGTCAAAGTCGCAGATCTTGAGAGAAGCATACTGAGAGATGCGGCCGCCGCACGCCAAGAGCAGCCGGGTAAGCAACAGCGTCCACAACGGTAACTCTCCGCGCCCGTAGGCAGCGTTGACCGCCGAGTACAGGGCCGTGTACTCCTCCTCGCTCAGAGGCCCTTCGACCGGATTTCGCGTCCTGACCGCTTCACCCTTCTTGTTCCCGGGCTTTTTCCGCTCCAACAGGTATGTGGCGCATTCCGGCTCCACACCATGCAAACCAAGTTCAACCCACTTCTGTAGCAGGCCATTGAGCGTACCGAGTCTTCCGATTTCGTGAGCCCCTAGCTTGGCTGCGTAGTTGGATATGTGTTGTGCGCCAATCGCACCCTCCGCGCATGTCGGCACAAGTTCCACAAAATGCCAGAATGCAGCCTGCAGGTTGATGACATGCGAGGACGAATGTCCCTTTACGAACGGGATAAGGGCATGCTTGAGCGGCAAGACGAACGCTGCGAAACCGCCGCCGCTATAACGACGAAAGTCGATTCGCGCATTGAATGGGCCATCAGTCCATTCCCACACGTCTTCTCTCGGATCGAAGCTGCTCCCGCTGCGCGTAAATACGCGCGCGGGCAAGCTGCTGACAAGGGCCGTGGAAGAGAGGAACTCAGCTGTCTGCGGCATCGAGTTTTTCCTGCAGTTTCAGGGCGAGCTCGCGCCCTTTGCGTCTAGTGTGACGACGGGTATAGGTTGCAGCAGTCTTCGAGTTATCGACCCACCCTTGCTGTTCATTCCGAGCCTTCTCTTCAACTGCCTCCGTCAGCCCCATCAGTTCCGCCTGTTCGGAGAAGCGCTCATTCCAGGTGTGGCGCATCACATGGCTCGTCAGCGTGACCGGCAGGCCCGGGCAAGCGTGGCGAAGCTGTTTGAATATCGTGTCGATGCTCTTCAAGGACAATGGCTGGCCGTCATCTGCAACGATGAGCTGTGGATACTTACGAGCAGCCTTAATTTTCCTTCTCTGATCATTGATGTAGCTCCAGACGGCTCGCATGATGGCTGGCCGGAGTTCCACCTCTCTGTCGTTTGTCTTGCTATTTGGCTGAATGGCGCGCGGGTCCTCGCTCGCGTCCGCCCGCCGGAGGATACGCAGCTTAGGCAGGCGCTGATCAAGGTCTCGAATCTGCAAACCAAGCAGTTCGCCACGTCGCATGCCGGTCGCGAGCAGGAGCACAACAATCAACCAATTCCGCTGGCGAACAAAGCCTCGCACCCAGGGATTATCAGGGGAGTCAGGGTGAACCACTTTGAGGAGCCGATCTTGGTCCTCTTCGGAAAGTCCCTCTCGGGCACCGAGCTTAGCCCGCGTGGGGACCTTTGGCACTTGCGCCAGAAACGCTTTGATTGCTCGAGCACTTTCTCGATCCAACTCCTGGCGTAGAGACGGCGGCAGCGTCGCCCCTATATATGTCGCCAAGAACTCCAGGAAATCCGCCATATATCGAAGCCTGGTAGCTTGGGTGCGCACAGCAACCCCCTTGATTTCAACAACTGGCGATTTCCGGCGCAATCGAATTCGCCTGATATTGATGACTTTCGGGTTGCGTGGCTCCTCTGCTGCTTCGTAGGACAGATCATCTAGCCGGTACTGAGCAGCCTCGGACAACCGATTGAGCTCGGGGACTGTTAAGAACCGACCTTGCCGCAATCGCTCAAGCAAGTCGATGTTGGCCTTCGCCAACTCTCGGTACAGCAATGCCAACGCCATGCAGACGCCGTGAATGGTGTTGGCAGCTCGCCCGCGCGTGCGATATTTAGCTAGGTACAGGACCGCCTCATGGACCGGAAGGCCTCCGGGTCTCGTCAGAACAGAATAGTGCTCTCCGTTCCGGAACCTAAGGCGCTTTGCAACGAAGTCCTTCATCTACCCACCATTCTGTCTAAGTAGTAGTTGAATCAAACCTCCACTACACCACAAAAAAGTGTGGGTAAAGAAAAAGCCCGCATGCACTAGGCAGGCGGGCTCTTACCAACAGAATCTACACTAAGTAGGTTCTAGAAGGGAATATCGTCATCCATATCCTCAAACCCATTCGACGGTGCAGCCTGACGACGCGCGCCGCCTTGGTTGCCACCCTGGCTGCCACCGCCCTCGCCGCCGCGGGAGTAACCGCCGCCACCGCCCTGGCCTTGGCTACGGCCACCGCCATAACCGCCAGCGCCGCCACCTTCGCCACCGCGCGAGTAGCCGCCGCCACCGCCGCCGCCCTCACCGCCCATTCCTTGGCGGCCGCCGAGCATCTGCATTTGTTCTGCGACGATTTCGGTGCTGTATTGCTTCTGGCCGTCCTTTTCCCACTGGCGGGTCTTGAGGCGGCCTTCGACGTAGACCTGCGAGCCCTTCTTCAGGTATTCGCCGGCGATTTCAGCCAGGCGGCCGAAGAAGGCGATGCGGTGCCATTCGGTGGCTTCGCGCATTTCGCCGCTGGCTTTGTCTTTGTAGCGGTCGGTGGTTGCCACGCGGATGTTCGTGACTGCGTCGCCGCTGGGCATGTAACGCGTTTCAGGATCGGCGCCGAGATTGCCGACGATGATGACTTTGTTGACGGACGCCATGATGAGTTTCCGAAGGTAATTGAAGTGATGCCGCCGCGAGGGGACTGACTGGGCCGGCTAGAAGTTTAGTGACGACGCAGCGCCGGCATCTGCATTGGACTGGCGATTATAAGCCACGCAAACGCGAGTCCTGCACAGGCGAAAAACACCGCGCTCTGCCCTGCGTGCAGCAGAATCCAGCCGCCGCCCGCCCCGCCTGCAAACAAGCCCAGCGCCTGCGTGGTGTTGTACACGCCCATGGCCGCGCCCTTGCGCACGCCGGGCGCGTATTTCGACACCAGCGAGGGCTGCGACGCCTCCAGCACGTTAAAACCGAGGAAGTACACCAGCAGCGCCACCGCCAGCGCGGCCAGGGTGGGATGCAACTCGCCAAGGGCCACCTGCGCGACCATGACCAACGCCACGGCAGACAGCAGCACGATCTTCATCTTGCCGCGTTTTTCCGCGGCGATGATGGCCGGCACCATCAGCACGAACGACACACCCATCACGGGCAGATAGATCTTCCAGTGCGAATCGACGGCCAAGCCGGCGGCTTCCAGCATGTGCGGCAGCACGACGAACAGCGCCGTCTGCGTGGCATGCAGGGCAAACACGCCAAAGTTCAGGCGCAGCAGTTCGGGGTTGTGCAGGACTTCGCGGAAGGGTGCCTTCACATGCTCGGGCGGGCGCGGCGCATTCGGCACGACCCATAGCACCACGCCGATGGCGACGATGGCCAGTACGCCAATCGCCAGGAACATCCCCGGCATGCCCACCCAGCGGAAGATGACCGGCGCGCTGACGATGGCCACGGCAAACGACACGCCGATGCTGCCGCCGATCATGGCCATGGCCTTGGTGCGATGTTCTTCCCGCGTGAGGTCGGCCACGAAAGCGATCACGGCGGAGGAAATCGCCCCCGCGCCCTGGATGGCGCGTCCGACGGCGATGCCCGCCACGGTGTGCGAAAACGCCGCCACCAGGCTACCCACCGCAAAGATCACCAGCCCCGCCACGATGACGGGCTTGCGTCCGAAGCGATCCGATAGCCAGCCATAGGGGATATAGAGAACTGCCTGGGTCAAGCCATACACGCCGATGGCGAAGGCGACGAGCTGGGTGTTGTTGCCGTCGGGCAGCGTTTTCGCGAACACCGCGAAGACCGGCATGATCATGAACAAACCCAACATGCGCAGCGCGAAGATGCCGGCCAGTGAAGCGGCCGCGCGCAGCTCGAGGCCGGTCATGCGGCCGGAAGCGGAAATCATGGGTGGGAGTCGAAAACAGGGTGCGGAAACCGCCGCAACCATGCGGCGGAAAGGACACTTGAACGGTCCGGCAGGTTGCCCCATGTGAGGGCAGCTACCCGCAAAACCGAAGTTCGGTATATTAGCAGGCTTACCCTTTTTCACCCCTCCGCCCATTGCCGCACCCCAGCTTGGCAGGCGGCTCGCGAGGCGAAAGCCGCACATGGACGAAATCAAGATTCGTGGGGCCCGTACCCACAACCTGAAGAACATCAACCTCGATCTGCCGCGCAATCAGTTGGTCGTGATCACCGGGCTCTCGGGGTCGGGCAAGTCGTCGCTCGCATTCGACACGCTGTATGCGGAGGGGCAGCGGCGCTATGTGGAGTCGCTCTCGGCCTACGCCCGGCAGTTCCTGCAGTTGATGGAAAAGCCGGATGTCGACCTCATCGAAGGGTTGTCGCCGGCCATCTCCATCGAGCAGAAGGCCACCAGCCACAACCCGCGCTCGACGGTGGGCACCGTGACCGAGATCCACGACTACCTGCGCTTGCTGTACGCCCGCGCCGGCACGCCCTACTGCCCCGACCACGGCCAGCCGCTGGAAGCGCAGAGCGTGTCGCAGATGGTCGACGCCGTGCTGGCGCTGCCGGCCGACACAAAGCTGATGATCCTGGCGCCCGTGGTGGTCAACCGCAAGGGCGAACACGTCGACCTGTTTGAGACGATGCAGGCGCAGGGTTTCGTGCGCTTTCGCGTGCGCTCGGGCGGCGGCACGGCGCACGAGGCCGAAGCCAAGGTCTACGAAGTCGACAACCTGCCCAAGCTGAAGAAGAACGACAAGCACTCGATCGACGTGGTGGTCGACCGCGTGAAGGTCAACCCGGAACTCAAGCAGCGGCTGGCAGAATCGTTCGAAACCGCGCTGCGGCTGGCCGAGGGCCGCGCCATGGCGTTGGAAATGGACACGGGCAAGGAGCACGTCTTCAGCTCCAAGTTTGCCTGCCCGATCTGCTCGTACTCGCTGCCGGAGCTGGAGCCGCGCCTGTTCTCGTTCAACAACCCGATGGGCGCCTGCCCGCATTGCGACGGCCTGGGCCAGATCACGTTTTTCGATCCGAAGCGCGTGGTGGCCTTCCCCAACCTGTCGCTGGCCTCGGGCGCCATCAAGGGGTGGGACCGTCGCAACCAGTTCTACTTCCAGATGCTGCAGAGCCTGGCGGCGTTCTACGACGTCGATATTGACGTGCCATTTGAAGAACTGCCGCAGGAGATTCAGCAGATCGTGCTGCACGGCTCGGGCAAGCAGCAGATTCCGTTCACGTACATCAACGAGCGCGGCAAGACCACGGTGCGCGAGCACGCGTTCGAGGGGATCATCCCCAACCTGGAGCGCCGCTACAAAGAGACCGACTCCATCGCCGTGCGCGAGGAGCTGGCCAAGTACCAGAACAACCAGCCCTGCCCCGAGTGCCACGGCACGCGTCTGCGCCGCGAGGCCCGCTTCGTCAAGATTGGCGAGCACGACCAGGCACGCGGCATCTACGAGATCAACGGCTGGCCGTTGCGCGATGCGCTCACGTATTTCCTGACGCTGAACATGCACGGCGCCAAGCGCGAGATCGCCGACAAGATCGTCCAGGAGATCACCGCGCGGCTGAACTTCCTGAACAACGTCGGGCTGGACTACCTGTCATTGGAGCGCAGCGCCGATACGCTCTCGGGCGGCGAGGCGCAGCGTATTCGACTCGCCTCGCAGATCGGCTCGGGGCTGACCGGCGTGATGTACGTGCTGGACGAGCCGTCCATCGGCCTGCACCAGCGCGACAACGATCGCCTGATCGGCACACTCAAGCATCTGCGGGACCTGGGCAACTCGGTGCTGGTGGTCGAGCACGATGAAGACATGATCCGCGCGTCGGACTACGTGGTCGACATCGGCCCCGGTGCCGGCGTGCATGGCGGACAGATCATCGCGCAGGGCACGCCGCTGCAGATCGAGCAATCGGCCGCATCGCTCACGGGCGATTACCTTTCTGGCAAGCGCCGCATCGAGGTGCCTAAGCAGCGCACGGCGCCCGATGAGGAGCGCTGGCTGCGCATCATCAACGCCAGCGGCAATAACCTGAAGAACGTGTCGGCGGACATCCCGATCGGGCTGCTGACGTGCATTACGGGCGTATCGGGCTCGGGCAAGTCGACGCTGATCAACGACACGCTGTACCACGCGGTGGCGCGCCATCTGTATGGCTCGACACCAGAGCCCGCGGCGCATGACCGCATTGATGGGCTGGAGCATTTCGACAAGGTCATCAACGTCGATCAATCGCCGATCGGCCGCACGCCGCGCTCGAACCCGGCCACGTACACGGGCCTGTTCACGCCCATCCGCGAGCTGTTTGCGGGCGTGCCGTCGGCCAAGGAGCGCGGGTATGACCCAGGGCGCTTCTCGTTCAACGTCAAGGGGGGCCGCTGCGAGGCCTGCCAAGGCGACGGCGTGCTCAAGGTGGAGATGCACTTCCTGCCCGACGTGTACGTGCCCTGCGACGTGTGCCACGGCAAGCGCTACAACCGCGAAACGCTCGAGGTGCTCTACAAGGGTAAGAACATCACCGAAGTGCTGGAGATGACGGTCGAGCAGGCGCACGAGTTCTTCGCGCCGGTGCCGGTGGTACGCCGCAAGCTCCAGACGCTGCTCGACGTGGGCCTGGGCTACATCCGCCTGGGGCAATCGGCGACGACGCTCTCGGGCGGTGAGGCACAGCGTGTGAAGCTGTCGTTGGAGCTGTCGAAGCGCGACACGGGCCGCACGCTGTACATCCTCGATGAGCCAACCACCGGCCTGCACTTCCACGACATCGAGTTGCTGCTCAAGGTCATCTACAAGCTGCGCGACCACGGCAATACGATCGTCATCATCGAGCACAACCTTGACGTGATCAAAACGGCGGATTGGCTGCTGGATCTCGGCCCGGAAGGTGGTGCAGGTGGCGGGCAGATCATCGCCAAGGGCACGCCGGAGGATGTAGCGAAGAATAAGGCGAGCTTTACCGGGAAGTATTTGGCACCGTTGCTCAAGCGGAAGTAACCGCCGCACTCGCGCAAAGAAAAAGCGCAGCTTCGGCTGCGCTTTTTTAATGGCTGACCGGAGCCGTTTCCGTGTCCGACCCCACCTCGTCGGCGTCTTTCATCCGGCTGCGGTTCAACGCGCCGGCCTCATCCAGCACCGGATACGCCGCCGCACAGAACAGCGAATTCAACCGCTTGAAATCGCTGATGATGTCCAGATGCAGCGAGCTGGTCTCAATGCTCTCTGCCGTCTGCGCCGACACACGCGTGAGGTGGCTGCGCGCGTAGCGCTTCTCCAGATCGCGGAAATGCGCCTTCTCCAGCATCAGCTTCTGGGCGCTGCGCAGGTCGCCCGTGAGGAATACCGACAACGCCAGCTTGAGGTTGACGACCAGCCGCGCGTGCATGTCCTCCAACTCTTGCATGCCCGCCTCGGAAAACGCCAGCTTGTGCGCGATCTTCTTCTCGCGCACGTCCTGCAGCAGACGGTCGAGAATGTCGCCGGCGTGCTCCAGGTTGATGGTGAGCGAAATGATGTCGGCCCAACGTTTGCCCTCCCGGGCGTCCAGCGCTTCGTGGCTGAGTTGCGTGAGGTAGAGCTTGATGGCGGTGTACAGCGCATCGACCTCGTCGTCGATGGCGCGGGTGGTCTGCAGCAGGCGCACGTCGTTCGTTTTGAGCACGCGCAGGGTGTTGTCGAGCATGTGCTCCACGCGATCGCCGATACGCAGCACCTCGCGCGACGCATTGCCCAGCGCCAGCGTGGGCGTGGCCAGCGCGGATGGGTCCAGGTAGCGCGGCGCGACCAGATCATCGATATGCGCGCCACCCGGCAAGATGCGTGCGCACAGGCGCGCCATCGGCTCGGTAAAGCCAATCAGCAGGGCAGCCAGTGCCACATTGAACACCACGTGGAAGGCCACCACCATGTGCTGCAAAGCCACGCCTGCATGCGGCGCCAGTTCCGCCAGTTGGCCCAGGAACGGCAGCACCAGCGCCGCGCCCAGCATGCGCGAGAGCAGGTTGCCCAACGTCGCACGCCGCGCAGCCTGGCTTGATGACGGCGTCGTCGCCAGCGCAGCCACCGCGCTGCCGATATTCGCGCCCAGCACAATGGCAAACGCCACCTTGACCGACACCGCCGCCGACGTCGCCAGCGTCGCGCAGAACAACACCACGGCCAGACTCGAATAACACAGCAGCGTGAGCACCGCGCCAATCAGGATATTCAGCCCCGTGTCAGCCGAGATGGAACTCAGCAGGACGCGCAGCGCATTGGCCTCGACCATCGGGCTCGACGCGATGGAGATCAACTCCAGCGCCATCATGATCAGCCCCAGGCCGATCAGCACGCGCCCGAAATGCCCGACAGGGCTGCCCTTGCGCGACAGGTGCAGGATCACGCCAAAGAAGATCAACAGCGGCGACAGCCACGACAAGTCCAGCGCAAACAGTTGCGCCATCAACGCCGTGCCAACGTTGGCGCCCAGCAGAATCGCCAGCGCCGCCGACACACTCATCAGCCCCTGCGCGACAAACGCCCCAACGATGGTGGCCGTGGCGTTGCTGCTCTGCACGAGGCACGTCACGCCGACGCCGGCGAGCAGCGCGGAAAACCGATTCGACACGCTGCGCGACAACAAGCGGCGCAAATCGGCACCATACAGGCGCAGCATGCCGACCTTCACGGTCTGCGTGCCCCACACCAGCAGGGCGACACCCGAGAGCAGTTTGAGGAGCGTGAGCATCGAATCCCGCTGCGCTTACTTGGTCAGCGCCACGCGCAGCCCCAAGCCGATGAAGATGCAACCGCTCACGCGATCGAGCCACAGCGATGCGCGCGGCGTCCGGCGCATCCAGCCGCCCAGGGCCGCCGCGCACCAGCCGTACAGGCTGAACACCACGATGGTCTGCGCCATGAACACGCCGCCCAGAAGCAGCATCTGCAACGCCGCATGGCCGGCCTGCGCATCCACGAACTGCGGCAGAAACACCACGAAGAAGAGCGTCACCTTGGGGTTGAGCAGATTCGCGAAGACGCTCTGGCGAAACACCTGCCACAGGTCTGGCGCCGCTTGCGAATCAGCATGCTTCAGACCCGCGCCGCCTTTGCTGCGCAGTGCCTGTATGCCCAGCCAGATCAGATAGGCCGCGCCCAGCCAGCGGATCGCCTGAAACGCCATGGGCGACGACTGCAACACCGCCGCCAGCCCCAGCGCCGCAAACGTCGTATGAAACAGGCAGCCGGCCGCAAACCCGGCCGCCGCTGCCAGGCCAGCCTTGCGGCCCTGGCTCGCGCCACGCGCGATCACCTGCAGATTGTCCGGCCCAGGCATCACCGTAATGGCGATGGAGGTGAGCAGGAACAGCAACACGTGGGGCATCGATGGCCTCCTGGCAGGGGAAAAAAGAAAAAACGGGGGGAAAGAACGATGCTACCGCGCCGGGCAACACGTCGTCATACTTTTGTCACATGAGCGTATGCGGCGGTGGCATCGCTTTGGGGCATCAGTGACCGTCGAAACGGCAGACCGTGAAGAGCGGCAGCCCGCCTTCGATCAGCAGTTGCGAGCCCCCCAGCTCGGGCAGATCGACAATCGCCGCGCCCTCCACCACCGTCGCACCCAAGCGCTCGAGCAGGCGCTTGCCGGCCATCATG
Organism: uncultured Ralstonia sp.; assembly: GCA_966433195.1. Classification (GTDB taxonomy): domain Bacteria; phylum Pseudomonadota; class Gammaproteobacteria; order Burkholderiales; family Burkholderiaceae; genus Ralstonia. Next base: position 29,710 of record CBJMVH010000019.1, on the reverse strand, counting down.
GTGCCGCCGGTGGCGATCAGGTCGTCGATCAGCAAAACGCGGTCGCCGGGCTTGCAGGCATCGGCGTGGATCTCCACCGTGGCGCTGCCGTATTCGAGCATGTACTCCTCGGCCACCGTGTTGAACGGCAGCTTGCCCTTCTTGCGGATCGGCACGAAGCCCAGGTTCAGCTCATACGCCACGATCGAGCCGAGGATGAACCCGCGCGCGTCAATGCCCGCCACGAGGTTCAGCCCCTGCCCCATGTAGCGATGGACGAACACATCCACCAGCACGCGCAGGCTCTTTGGGTCCTGCAGCAGGGGCGTGATGTCGCGGAACATCACCCCAGCCTGCGGCCAGTCCGGCACGGTGCGGATACGGTCACGCAGATAGCGCGACACATCGCCCAATTCGGTCGAGGCGGGAACGGACGACGGCGTCAGCAACGCCGCCTGGTTGTGCGGGACTTGGCTCATGGCAAGAAACGGAAACGCGGGAAAACTTGGTCTGCGGTAATGGGTTACCACCCGGGCCGAGGGGCACCGAACCACAATGGGCCGGTTGTTACCTCGGATTGCAACCATACAGGAGACACAGCGATGGCTAAGAAAATTCTGATGTTGGTAGGCGACTATGTCGAAGACTACGAAGTCATGGTCCCCTTCCAAGCGCTACAGATGGTCGGCCACACGGTGCATGCCGTCTGCCCAGACAAAAAAGCCGGCGACTCGGTTGCCACTGCTGTTCACGATTTCGAGGGGGCGCAAACCTACTCTGAAAAGCCGGGCCACCGGTTCACCGTCAACGCCAGCTTCGCCGAGATTGACCCCGCCACCTATGACGCACTCGTCGTGCCCGGCGGCCGCGCGCCCGAATACCTGCGTTTGAATGCCCGCGTGCTCGATATCGTTCGGCACTTTGCGCAGGCCGACAAACCCATCGCGGCCATTTGCCACGGCGCGCAGTTGCTGTCGGCGGCGGGTGTGCTGGAGGGCAAAGCATGCTCCGCGTATCCGGCATGTGGCCCGGAAGTCACAGCAGCAGGCGGCACCTTCAAGGACATCCCCGTCGACCAGGCCCATACCGACGGCAAGCTCGTCACGGCACCCGCCTGGCCGGCACATCCGGCTTGGCTGGCACAGTTTCTTGAAGTTCTGGGCACGCGGGTTCTACACTGATCCGGCTGCCCGCCGGTCGCCCCGTCCGCCGGGCACCTTCAGGATCAGGAGCCCAGGACATGTGCGAAATCTTCATCCGCGCCAACCCTCACTCGTATGACAGCCTTGCGCGCTCGCTACGCCTGCACGGCGTGGCGACCAGCGTGCGGCTGGAATGCCTGTTCTGGGAGGTGCTTGAAGAGATCGGCCAGCGCGATGGCCTGACGGTCAACCAGCTCATCAGCAAGCTCTATGACGAGCTGCTCGAGCGGCGCGGCGAGGTGGCGAACTTCGCCTCGTTCCTGCGTGTCTGCTGCCTGCGCTACCTGATGCTGCAGCAGGATGGCCGGATTCCAGCCGATACCCGCGTGTCGATCCGCTCGCTCGACGCAGCCACCGTGCTGGAGGGCCTGCCGCCCAGCATGGCCGACGCGCCGCCACCGCGCCGCTCGCGCGGGCCGCTGCTCGAAGCACTCATCAAATAAGCGCCGACATCAACGCGCCGAGAGCCGCTCCTCCGCCATCTGCAGGCTTTCAGGCGTGCCACGCAGCACGACGATATCGCCCTGCTCCAGCACCGTGTCCGGCTCCGGGTCGATCGCGCGAATGCCTTGCCGGCGAATCGCCGTCACCGAAGTCTTGAACGTTTCCAGCCCGATGGTGCCCAGCTTGCGGCCAATGGCCGGCGAGCCCTCCGACAGCGGCACCGAGTGCAGGCGCACAGCCTCGCGCTCGAGCATGTCTTCCTCGTCGTCCTGACCGTGGAAGTAGCCGCGCAGCAGGCTATAGCGAGCATCGCGCATCTCCTGTGCGCGGCGCACCACACGGCGCAGGGGCACACCCAGCAGCACCAGCGCGTGCGACGCCAGCATCAGGCTCCCTTCAATGATTTCCGGGACGACCTCAGTGGCACCCGCTTGTTGCAGGCGGTCGAGGTCCGCATCGTCAATCGTGCGCACGATGACCGGCAGGGTCGGCTCCAGCGCCTGCACGTGGTGCAGAACCTTGAGCGCCGAAGCCGTATCGGCATAGGTAATGGCCACCGCCGCCGCCCGGTGGATACCTGCCGCCACCAGCGACTCGCGCCGCGCCGCATCGCCATAGACAACGTGTTCACCGGCGGCTGCGGCATCGCGCACACGGTCGGGGTCCAGGTCCAGCGCCATGTAGCCGATGCCTTCCTGCTCCACCATGTGGGCTAGGTTCTGACCGCTGCGCCCGTAGCCGCAGATGATGACGTGGCGCTCGGTCGCGATGCTCTGCGCGGCGATCTTCGTCATCGCCAGCGATTGCATCAGCCAGTCCGTGCGCGACAGCCGCATGGCAATGACGTCGCTGTATTGGATCAGGAACGGCGCCAGCAGCATCGAGAGCAGCATCGCCGCCAGAATCGCCTGGCCGAGCAGCGGGTCGATCAAATGGAGCCCGTCGATCTGGTTGAGCAGCACGAAGCCGAATTCACCCGCCTGTGCCAGCCCCAACGCCGTGCGAATCGCCGCGCCGCCGCCCGAACCGAACGCACGCGCCAGCAACGCGATCAGCACGAACTTGAACAGCACCGGCCCGATGACCAGCGCCAGCACTAGCGCCCAGTGATCCACCACCACGCGCGGATCCAGCAGCATGCCCACCGTCACGAAGAAGAGGCCAAGCAGCACATCGCGGAACGGCTTGATGTCTTCTTCCACCTGCAGCTTGTAGGGCGTTTCGGAGACCAGCATGCCGGCCAGGAACGCGCCCAGCGCCATCGACAGGCCCAGCCGTTCCGTGAGCGCCGCCATGCCCAGCGTTACCAGAAGCAGGTTCAGCATGAACAGCTCTTGAGAACGCCGCGCCGCCACCAGGTGGAACCAGCGCGACAGCAGCTTCTGCCCCAGGAACAGGATCAGCACCAGCGCGATGGTGATCTTCAGGGCGGCAATCGACAGCGCCAGCATCAGATCGCTCGGGTTCTTGCCCAGGGAGGGCACCACGATCAGCAACAGCACCACGGCCAGATCCTGGAACAGCAGCACGCTGATGATGTTGCGGCCGTGCTCGGTTTCCAGCTGCAGGCGCTCGGCCAGCATCTTGGAGACGATGGCCGTGGACGACATAGCCAGCGCGCCGCCCAGCGCCAGCCCAGCCTGCCACGACAGCGGATACCAATGCGACAGCAGCAGCGACACCGGAATCGTCAGCAGCATGGTCAGCACCACCTGCGACGCGCCCAGCCCCAGCACCAGCCGCCGCATCGAACGCAGCTTGGAGAGGTTGAACTCCAGCCCGATCGAGAACATCAGGAACACCACCCCGAACTCGGCCAGATAGCGCGTCTGGGCGGAATCAGACTCCAGTCCCGTCGCCTTCGGCCCAATCAGCACGCCGACCACCAGGTAGGCCAGCATCGGCGGCAATTGCAGCATGCGGAACAGCACCACGCCGATCACGGCGGCGGCCAACAACACGAGGGCAAGTTCCAGCGGCGAATGCATGCGGCGCGAAAAACCAATCGAAAGGGGTTGGACAGGAAGGACAGCACCCGCGCATCAGAACGGTGCGTGCGCAAACGAGCACGCAGGCGCTGCAAGACCGATGCCAGGGTATAAACGAAGAACGCGATACGCGAGACGCCGCAGAGCAAAAAATGACGGCGTGGCGACGGGAAGGAAAGTGGTTTGAAAGCCGGATGCCGCGGCGCAGCAAAACGGAGCGCCCGCACGCTCCGCGACTCCCCCGCAAGGCTGTCCCCATGCGCGCCGAACCTTGCCAAACAACGCGGTAGGCGGCCAGGGGCCGTGTGTCAATCGTTGTTATACTTCGCCGCCATGATAGCGAATTTCAATCCGGATCGAGCACTGGCGCTGGCGCAGCAGACCTTCGACATCGAAGCGCAAGCCGTGCTCGGCCTCAAATCCCAGGTGTCCGCCGACTTTGCGCGTGCGGTGGAGATGGTGCTCAACTGCAGCGGGCGCGTGGTCGTGTCCGGCATGGGCAAATCAGGTCACATCGCGCGCAAGATTGCCGCTACGCTGGCCTCGACCGGCACGCCGGCCTTCTTTGTGCACCCCGCTGAAGCCAGCCACGGCGACCTCGGCATGGTCACGCGCGACGACGTCTTCATCGGCTTTTCCAATTCCGGCGAGGTGTCGGAGCTGAACGCCATCCTTCCGCTCGTCAAGCGACTGGGCGCCAAGCTGATCGCCGTGACGGGCAACCCCGAGTCCTCGCTCGGCAAGCATGCGGATGTGGTGCTCAACTCGCACGTCGATGTCGAAGCCTGCCCGCTCAACCTGGCCCCCACCGCCAGTACCACCGCACAGATCGCGCTGGGTGACGCGCTGGCCGTGGCCGTGCTCGACGCGCGCGGCTTCGGTGCCGACGACTTTGCCCGCTCGCACCCGGGCGGATCGCTCGGCCGCAAGCTGCTGACGCACGTGCGCGACGTCATGCGCGCCGGTGAGGCGATCCCTCGTGTGAACGAAGACACCCCGCTGTCGCAAGCGCTGATGGAGATCACCCGCAAGGGCATGGCGATGACCGCGGTGGTGGATGCCGACGGCCGCGCCGTGGGGGTGTTCACCGATGGTGACCTGCGCCGCCTGCTGGAAACCCCGCGCGACTGGCGCACCGTGCCGATGCACGAAGTCATGCATCGCAACCCGCGCTCGGTCGGCCCCGATCAGCTTGCCGTGGAAGCCGTCGAAGTGATGGAAACGCACCGCATCAACCAACTGCTGGTGGTGGACGCCGCCGGCCTGCTGGTGGGCGCGCTGCACATCCACGACCTGACGCGCGCCAAGGTCATCTGACCCGCCCACGCCGCTGATGACCACCCCGGCCGATCCTGTCCACAGCAACATCGACGCACGCTTTCCGCAGGCGATGGAACGCGCCGCCCGCGTGCGCCTGATGGTGTTCGACGTGGATGGCGTGCTGACCGACGGCCGCCTGCTGGTCGGCCCCGAGGGCGAGATCAGCAAAGCCTTCGACACGCTCGACGGCCACGGCATCAAGCTGCTGGCGCAGGCTGGCATCACGTCGGCCATCATTACCGGCCGGCAATCCGAAATCGTGGCTTGGCGTGCCGGGGAACTCGGCATCGAACACTTGTACCAAGGCGTAGCCGACAAGCGCGAGGCCTTTGTCCATCTGCTGGCCGCCACCGATTTGCAACCGGCCGACGCCGGCTACATGGGCGACGACTGGCCCGACCTGCCGGTGATGGCGCAGGTGGGCTTTGCTGCCTGCCCCGCCCAGGCCCACGTGGAACTGCGCAATCGCGCGCATTACGTCGCGCAAGCAACGGGCGGACGCGGCGCCGTGCGCGAAGTGGCCGACCTGATCCTCAAGGCGCAAGGCGCCTACGACGCCCTGCTCACGCAACTGCTGCAGGTTCCGCAAACTTTCTGACCACATGGCCAGCGAACGCTCCCAACGCCTCGTCTCCACCGTGCTGCAGCTCATGCTGCGCGGGCTGCCGATCCTGCTGATGGCGATCGTCTGCGGCATCACGTTCCTGCTCGTGCAGGTCAACACGCCGCAAACCGACGAAACCGCCACGCAACCCAAGCGCCACGTCGCCGATTACACGATGGACGGCGTCTCCGCCACCGCGCTGGATGAGACCGGCGCCACGAAATACCGCTTCACCGGCGTCCACATGAACCACTATGAAGACGACCTGACCTACGACGTCACCTTCCCGGCGCTGCGCGTGTACGCACCCGACCGGCCACAGGTCACCGCCCGCGCAGACCTCGGCAAGATGAACGGCGACGGCACCGTCATCGATCTCTACAACAACGCCAAGGTGATCCGCGCGCAAGGCCCCGATGCCCGCCAGGATCCGCTGATGACGGCCGATTCCACGTACTTCCAGGTCCTGCTCAACGACGATGTGGTGCGCACCGACAAACCCGTCGAACTGCATCGTGGGCCGTCCGTCATGAACGCGAACGGCCTCACCTTCAACAACGTGACGCGCCAAGTACAATTGCTGGGCAATGTGCGCGGCCGGATCGAAGGGCTGGGGGCCCCGAAGCCGTAGACTTCACCCCCACAGTTGAAAACGCCCATCGACCGCGCTCTTCTCTGACTTGATCTCCATGACTGATTCCCTCCGTGCTGCCGGCCTTGCCATCGTCGCTGCGCTGCTGCTCCCGGCCCTGCCCGCGCATGCCGAACGCGCGGACCGCGACAAGCCGCTCGTGCTCGAAGCCGACAACGCCAGCTACGACGATCTGAAGCAGGTCTACCACCTGACCGGCAACGTGGTGCTCACCAAGGGCACGATGGTCCTGCGCTCCGACGCCGCCGATCTGCGCACCGATCCGGAGGGCTACAACTACGCCGTGGCCACCTCCAAGCCCGGCAATCTGGCGTTCATCCGCCAGAAGCGCGACAACGTCGATGAGTACATCCAGGGCTGGGGCGAGCGCATCGAATACGACGGCAAGCAGGAAATCTCCAAGCTGATCAGCCGCGCCCGCATGGAGCGCCTGCAAGGCGCCACGCAGCTCGATGAGATCCGCGGCGCCGTGATCACGTACGACGGCCAGAAGGAGTTCTACACCGCCTCGGGCGGCGCCGAGAACGCGACCTCCGCCAACCCATCGGGCCGCGTGCGCGCCGTCCTGGCGCCGCGTACCAGCACACCTGCGACGCCTGCCTCCAAGCCCTGATCCGTACCGCCTTTTTTCGCTTTGCCTATGTCCGCCACCACCCTCGCCCCCAAAACCGCTGCGCCGCAGGTCACGACCTCCAGCACGCTGGTCGTTCGCCATCTGAAAAAGCGCTACGGCACTCGCACGGTGGTGAAGGACGTCTCGCTGGATGTGAAGAGCGGCGAGGTGGTCGGCCTGCTCGGCCCCAACGGCGCGGGCAAAACCACCTCGTTCTACATGATCGTCGGCCTGGTGGCGCTGGACGCCGGCGACATCGTGCTCGACGGCGAGCACATCAGCCGCCTGCCGATCCACCAGCGCGCGCGCATGGGGCTGTCGTACCTGCCGCAGGAAGCGTCGGTTTTCCGCAAGCTCAACGTGCAGGAGAACATCCGCGCCGTGCTCGAGTTGCAGGAGCAGGACGGCAAGAAGCTCACGCCCGCCGAAGTCAACCGTCGCCTCGACGCGCTGCTCGACGATCTGCAAATCGCCCACCTGCGCGATAACCCTGCGCTGTCGCTTTCGGGTGGCGAACGCCGACGCGTGGAAATTGCCCGGGCACTGGCCTCATCCCCGCGCTTCATCCTGCTCGATGAACCGTTTGCCGGCGTGGACCCGATCGCGGTGGGCGAAATTCAGCGCATCGTCAGCTTCCTGAAGGACCGCAACATCGGCGTGCTGATCACCGATCACAACGTGCGCGAAACGCTGGGCATCTGCGATCACGCCTACATCATCAGCGAAGGCACCGTGCTGGCCGCCGGTCAGCCCGAGCAGATCATCGAAAACGAGGATGTGCGCAAGGTCTATCTGGGCGACAACTTCCGGATGTAAGTCACGCTGCACGCCTACGCCGTAAGGACGGTCAGACGGGCGTGGTAAGGGCGCACCTTAAAGCAAAATCCGTTCCATCGACTGGCGGTTGGGCATAGAATAGGCCGCATGAAACAGTCGCTCCAGCTCCGTCTCTCTCAGCATCTGGCGCTCACGCCGCAGTTGCAGCAGTCCATCCGGCTGCTGCAGTTGTCGACCATCGAACTGCAGCAGGAAGTTGAACAGGCACTGACCGAAAACCCGCTGCTGGAGCGGGAAAACGAGTGGCTCGATACCTCAGCGCGCATCGGCGCCGACGGCTCCGTCAGCGCGCTGCAGAACAACAACGCCACCCCGCTGCCCACCGAATCGCCGCCGCCATCGCCCAACGGCGCCGACGGCAACGACGCTCCCGACAACGGCTACGAAAACAACGACAGCGGCGCCGATTTCGACAGCGATTACGGCTCCGACCGCTCCGATTGGAGCCTCGACGATTTCGCGCGCAAGCCGCAATCCGACGAAGACGACCGAGCACCGCTGCAATTGCGCGAAGCCGAGCCCTCGATGCGCGAGTTCCTCATGGAACAACTCGCGCCGCTCAAGCTGTCGATGCGCGACAAGGGCCTCGTCATCTTCCTGATCGAATCGCTCGACGACGAAGGCTATCTCTCCGCCACGCTCGACGAGATCCTCGCCGACCTGCCCGACGAACTCGAAGTTGAACTCGATGAGTTGCAAGCGGCGCTGCGCATGCTGCAGAGCTTTGATCCGCCCGGCATCGGTGCGCGGTCTGCGGCGGAATGCCTGACGCTGCAACTCCAGCGGCTCGACTCACCGGCGAAGGCCCTGGCGCTCATCATCGTCAATCAACATCTCGAGTTGCTGGCCGCACGCGACTACACGCGGTTGAAGAAGGCGCTGTCCGTCGACGAACCCGCACTGAAAGCCGCGCATGAACTCATTCGTTCATTGGCGCCGTTTCCGGGTCATGCCTTTGGCCGCGCCGAAGCGGACTTCGTGGTGCCCGATGTGGTCGTGCGCAAAACCAGCGCGGGCTGGATGGCGCAACTGAATCCCGACGTCATGCCGCGTCTGCGCATCAACGACATGTACGCGCAGATTTTGCGCAGCAGCCGCGGTGAAGCCGGTGCCGCCAATCTGCAGCAGAAGCTGCAGGAAGCACGTTGGCTGATCAAGAATATTCAGCAGCGCTTCGACACGATCCTGCGTGTCTCGCAAGCCATTGTCGAGCGTCAAAAGAGCTTCTTCACGCACGGCGAAATCGCCATGCGCCCCTTGGTTTTGCGGGAAATAGCCGATACACTGGGTCTACACGAGTCCACGATCTCCCGTGTGACGACCAACAAGTACATGGCCACCCCAATGGGGACGTTCGAGCTGAAGTACTTCTTCGGCAGCCATGTATCGACGGAAACCGGCGGGGCCGCGTCATCCACTGCGATACGCGCGCTCATCAAGCAACTTGTAGGAGCCGAAGACCCGAAGAATCCTCTGTCCGATAGCAGAATTGCCGAGCTGTTAGGCGAACAAGGATTCGTGGTGGCCCGTCGGACGGTGGCCAAATACCGCGAAGCCCTCAAGATCCCAGCAGTGAATCTGCGCAAGTCTTTATAGCCGCATCGCGGGCAATTCCGGTGCGGTCTCACTCTTGAGAAGGAGCACCGCTATGAACTTCAAACTCAGTGGACACCACCTGGACATCACGCCCGCATTGCGTGAGTACGTGGAAACGAAACTGGAGCGTGTGATCAGGCACTTCGATCAGGTGATTGGCGTCAGCGTGTTGCTATCGGTCGATAACCACAAGGAGAAGGATCGGCGTCAGTACGCGGAAATCAACCTGCACCTCAAGGGTAAGGACGTCTTCGTTGAATCACACCATGAAGATCTTTATGCGGCCATCGACCTACTCGTCGATAAGCTGGACAGGCAAGTCATCAAGTACAAGGACCGCGTGCAAGGACATGATCGCGACAGCATGAAGCACCAGGCCTTCCAGGCCGTGCAGATGCAGCAATAGTCAACGGCACCAGAAAAAACCGCGCCCTCGGATGGCGCGGTTTTTTTATGCCGTGGTGCATTCCTGACGATTCCGATTGCATCGGAATTAAGTCGGGCTAAAATCTGACGAAAGTATGAATGCTTGGCGTGGCGCGGATCTTGGCGCGATGCCGGCAAAAACAGGGTCGATGCGCGGGCGTGACACGCCGGCACCGGCCATTTGAAGCCCTGGGGGATTCGCCTCTCTGCCCTGCGCGGCGCGCCACTGGTGCGCCGCACAAAGCCGCGCGACGCGTGGTCTATAATGACCTCGATTGTCCCGCGCGCCAATTTGGTGCAGAAGGACGCCGCTCATTTCACGCATTACACATGAATCGCTTGGCCAAACTGCTGCCGCCCGGGAACATCGCCCTCGACGTCAGCGTAACCAGCAAGAAGCGGGTATTTGAACAGGCCGGCCTGCTGTTCGAGAACAACCATGGTGTGTCGCGCGCCGTTGTCACCGACAACCTGTTCGCACGCGAGTCGCTTGGCTCTACCGGCCTGGGCGCTGGCGTGGCCATCCCGCATGGTCGCATCAAGGGTCTCAAGCAACCGCTGGCCGCGTTCATGCGCCTGTCTGAACCGGTGCCGTTCGAGTCGCCCGACGGCAAGCCGGTCTCACTGCTGATCTTCCTGCTGGTGCCAGAGCAAGCCACGCAGCAGCATCTGGAAATCCTCTCCGAAATCGCCCAGCTACTGTCTGACCGCGAGATGCGGGAAGGCCTTGCTACCCTGCCGTCGCCCGAGGCGATTCACCAGCTACTGACCGACTGGCGGCCGTGAGCGCGTCGCGATCGGGGCTGCGCGCAACCGATTGCGAACGCTCATTGCCCCAACGGCGCACCGTGCCCTGCTATGGAACTGACCGGCGTTACCGCCCAATCGATTTTTGACGACAACGCAGCCGATCTGAAGCTGTCGTGGGTCGCCGGCCTAGAGGGCGCGGACCGCGCATTCGACGTGGATTTCGCCAAGGAAGCGACGTCCGCGGCTGACTTGGTCGGGCACTTGAACCTGATCCACCCGAACCGTATCCAGGTACTCGGCAAGCCGGAGATCACCTACTACCAGCGCCTGTCGGAAGAAAACCGCAAGCGCCAGATGGGCGAGCTGATCCTGCTCGAGCCGCCGTTTCTGGTGGTAGCCGATGGCGTGGATCCGCCGCCGGATCTGGAACTGCGCTGCACGCGGTCATCCACGCCGCTGTTCACATCGCCGATCTCGTCGGCGGCGGTGATTGACCACCTGCGGCTGTATCTCTCGCGCATCTCGGCGCCGCGCGTGACGATGCACGGGGTGTTTCTCGACATCCTGGGCATGGGCGTGCTCATCATGGGCGACTCGGGCCTCGGCAAGAGCGAGCTCGGCCTGGAGCTGATCTCACGCGGACACGGCCTGGTGGCCGACGATGCGGTGGACTTCGTGCGCCTGGGGCCGGATTTCATCGAAGGCCGTTGCCCGCCCCTGCTGCAGAACCTGCTTGAAGTGCGAGGCCTGGGCCTGCTCGACATCAAGACGATCTTCGGCGAGACGGCCGTGCGCCGGAAGATGAAGATTAAGCTGATCGTCCAACTCGTGCGCCGCAACGACGGCGAATTCGAGCGCCTGCCGCTCGATTCGCAATACCTCGATGTGCTCGGTTTGCCGATCCATATGGTGAAGATTCAGGTGGCCGCCGGTCGCAACTTGGCTGTGCTGGTCGAGGCCGCCGTTCGCAACACCATCCTGCGCCTGCGCGGCATCGATACCTTGCGCGACTTCATGGACCGCCAGCGCGCGGCCATGCTGGCAGAGGCGGCATCGCACTCGCCGCAAGGTCGTCTGCTTTAACAAAGCCGTTACAAAGTTCGGCAATCAGCCGGGTTTTACCCTAGTTTTCGTGGCAAAACGTCAACCGGGCACGCGGCATCGCCGTTGTGGAGGGGAATGCGCCGGGCACGCACGCGGCGCCGTTCATTGCGAGCGCGGTGACCCATTCGCCCGCTCTTCTGTCGGTACCCAAGGAGAAATCACGATGAAACAACTGATTGCCGCTTGCGCCCTGGCGCTTCCGTTCCTCGCCGGCCAGGCTTTCGCCCAGGGCAGCGCACCGGCCGCCGCTCCGGCAGCACCGGCAGCTGCTGCTCCCGCCGCCAAAAACTCGCAGCAAGACAAGATGAAGCAATGCAACATGGACGCCGCCGGCAAGAAGGGCGACGAGCGCAAGGCGTTCATGAAGGGCTGCCTGTCCGACAAGCCCGCTGCTGCTGCCAAGCCGATGACCCAGCAGGAAAAGATGGCCGCCTGCTCCAAGGCTAACAAGGGCAAGAAGGGCGACGAATACAAGAACGCCCAGAAAGCGTGCCTGTCGAAAGGCTGAGCACCCGCTCGGCTTGACGCACAAAGGCGGCCACACCGGCCGCCTTTTTTGTTGGTCGCGGGTTTGCCACAGAGGGATGCTATCCTCGCGTCATGCGCATTACTCTCATCACCGGCATGTCGGGTTCGGGGAAGTCAGTTGCCCTGAACGTGCTCGAAGACGCAGGCTACTACTGCGTGGACAATCTGCCTGCGCAGTTCATCCCCGAACTGGCGCGCTATCTGGCGGACCAGGGCTATACCCACCTGGGCGTCGCCACCGATATCCGCAGCCGCGAGTCGCTGCGCAAGGTGCCCGAGACCATCACCACGCTGCGTAAGGAACACGACGTGCGCATGCTGTTCCTGACGGCGAGCACCAATGCCCTGGTGCAGCGCTATTCCGAAACGCGCCGCCGCCACCCGCTCTCCATCCGCAATGGCCGGCCTGATGTGACAGGCTCCGCCGCCAGCGCCAAGGACGCCGACACATCCCTCATCGAAGCCATCGAGATGGAGCGCGAGCTGCTCAGCCCGCTGGCGGATCCGGCGCACCGCATCGACACCAGCACGCTGCGCACCAACGCCCTGCGCGCATACATCAAGGAATTCATCAGCGACGAGCCGCACGACATCACGCTGATGTTCGAATCGTTTGGCTTCAAGCACGGCGTGCCGACGGACGCTGACCTGGTCTTCGACGTGCGCTCGCTGCCCAACCCGTATTACGACACGCAACTGCGCCCCCTTACCGGGCGTGACCAGCCTGTCATCGAGTTCCTGCAAAGCCAGCCCATGGTGCTGGCGATGGCCGAAGACATCCGCGCCTACGTGGAAAAGTGGCTGCCGAGTTTCATCGCCGACAACCGCAGCTACCTGACCGTTGCGATCGGGTGCACAGGAGGCCAGCATCGTTCCGTGTACATTGCAGAACGGCTTGCCACGTACTTCCGCGCGCATGGTAATGTGTTAGTCCGCCACCGCGAATTGGCCGTAGACGGCTAAGCCGCGCGGCGCCACGCGAAGGTCTTGCCGCCGTCCGCTCAAGCCCGTCCATGCAAGAAGACATCGCTCTCTCGCCTTTTTCACCGTTGCCGCCGCTCCCTACTGAGCTGCCGCTGTTTCCGCTGCACACGGTGCTATTTCCGGGCGGACTGCTCCCGCTGCGCATTTTCGAAGCCCGCTACATGGACATGGTCCGCACCTGCCTGCGTGATCAGACTCCGTTTGGCGTCTGCCTGATCGAACGCGGCAATGAGGTGGCGACGGCCGAGAGCGCGACCGTGCCAGTCAACGTTGGCTGCATTGCCCACATCGTCGAATGCGACATGGAGCAGTTGGGCCTGCTGATGATCAAGGTGCGCGGCACGCAGCGCTTCAAGGTGCTGTCGTTCGAGAGCACGCCCAACGGCCTGATGCGTGGCACGGTGGAACCCATCGGCGCCGACGTGGAAGACTGCAAGGGTGAACTCTTTGACGATTGCGTCAACGCCTTGCGCCGCATCGTCGCCACACTCGGTGCGCGCGAAGACGGCAACGTGCCGATGGCCGAGCCGTATGACTGGAACAGCCCGAGCTGGGTCGCGAACCGGCTGTGCGAACTGCTGCCGGTGCCGCTCAAAGCCAAGCAGAAATTGATGGAACTGATGGACGCGGGTATGCGCATCGAGATCGTCCATCGGTACATGAAGCAGCATCACATTCTCTGATGCCCTATCGCCCAAACTGGGCGCGCGGCTAGATCAGGCTCGGCTGTACCAACGTCTCCAGCGCCAACTTCACCGGCGCGGGCAATCCCACTGAATTGAGTTGCGCGAGCGGTAGCCAGCGCCAATCGTCGCCCAGCGCGGCGGGCTTGGCGATATCCGCGCTCAGCAAGTGCATGTGCAGGCGGAAGTGCGTGAACGTGTGCGTCAGCGCGCCGGCCATCTCCACCGCAGAGACTGTGCCATACGCCTGCGCTGCGCCACGCACGGTATCGACGTCCAACGGGTGCGTGTCAATGGCATCGTCCATCTCGCCCACCAGCGGCAGGGACCACAACCCGCCCCAGATACCCCGTTGCGGGCGGCGCTGCAGCAGCACCGCGTCGTCGTGCAGTGCGATCAGGAGTGTGGCCGCCCGCTCGGGGGTCGCCTTGCGTGGGCGCGGCACGGGCAGCTCCATCACGCGATCCGTACGGCGCGCTTCGCAGAGTGATTCGAGCGGACAGGCACGTTCGCCCGTCAGGCATGCGGGCTTGCCGCGCGTGCAGACAGTAGCGCCTAGATCCATCAGGCCCTGCGTGTACGTCTGAATGCGTTCGGCAGGCGGCAGCACGGCTTCGGCGATGCGCCACATCGTGTCTTCGACGCGCTTGTCGCCGGGGAATCCATCGACGCCGAATGCACGCGCAAACACGCGCTTGACGTTGCCATCCAGGATGGCCGCGCGCACGCCGTATGAAAACGCTGCGATGGCCGCGGCAGTTGAGCGGCCGATGCCGGGCAGAGAGGCCAAGACTTCGGGATCGCGCGGGAAGACACCGCCATGCTCGGCCACGACAATCTGCGCGCAGCGATGCAGGTTGCGTGCGCGCGTGTAGTAGCCGAGGCCGGCCCATGCGGCCATCACATCGTCAGCCGGCGCGGCCGCCAGAGCGTGCACGGTTGGAAAGCGCTCAATGAAACGCGCGTAGTAACCCAGCACCGCGCTCACCTGCGTCTGCTGCAGCATGATCTCCGAGAGCCACGTGCGATACGCATCGCCGGTGTTCTGCCATGGCAGATGATGACGGCCATGTCGCTGCTGCCAGGCGATGACGCGTACGGCGAAATCGTCAGGAAGCGTAGGTAAGGCAGGAGCAGGTGTTGCAGCGCGGCGCGTACGGCGTGGGGTGGCGGTCATGCGTGTGATGAAGAAGCGGCGCACAGAAGGTGCACGCTGGCGGCGATCCTACCAGAACGCAACCGGCACAAAAAAGGCGCCCGCAGGCGCCTTTCCCATACATGACGATGTGCGTCAGGCCGCAACGGACTGCTGCTCCAGAATCGTCCCTGCCGCGAGGATGCGGTCGGTGTATTGGGCAATCATGCCGCTGCGCTCGTCCAGCGTGTTGAGCAGCGCTTCCAGCTCGGTGATGCGCGCTTCGAGCGTATCGGTGGCTTCGTGGATGCGCTCGATCGAATCGACACGCTTGCGCAGCTGCTTCTGGTGATCGCGCACCTGCGCTTCCAGCGGCGTCATGACCGACTTCAGCCAGATCTCGATATCGCGGTTCATGTCCTGGAAGGTATCCAGCACGCGGCTGGCCACCGTCGAGAACGCACCGTGCACGAGCTGCGGCTTCGGACGCGTCAGGAAGCTGAACGCACCGAAGTGGTTGTGCGCGAGCATCAGCGTCTCTTTCAGATCGGCATCGTAGCGCGTGCCCAGGAAGCGCAGCGGCGGCGACAGCGTGAAGCCGTGCTCGGCGTTGAACTTCTTGTACATGCCGTCGACCATCTGATGCAGTTGATCGATACGGTTGGCCGCATCGCGCACCAAGCCGGTCAGGTGCGCGAACAGCTTGTCCATGTCGTCGCGCAGGCCGCGCGAGAACACGCGCTCCTTCATCTTCTCGCGCGCTTCACGCATGGTCGAGCGGATCTGCTTGAGCTGCACGCTCTTGATGATCTCCGCGCTGTGGCGGCCGAACACCGTGCGCAGCGCCTGGAACTTGGCGATGCTCTGCTCGAACTCTTCCTTCTCGCCCTGCACGCGCATCAGCATGTGCTTGACCATCGTGTGGTTCTTGCCGCGCAGGCCGCGCAGTTCGAACAACTGCTCGACGATGTCGCGGCGACGCATCTGCAGCAGTTGCTGCGCGCCGGTCGCCATGTCCTTCACCGCCAGTTGCACTTGCTCGGTGACGATCTCGCGACGCTGCGGGATCAGCTGATCCGACAGCACCGACTCCAACTCCGGCAGGCGGCTCTTGGCCAGCAGTTCGTGGTCGTGGCTGACCTTGGCCAGCAGACCCTTCTGCGCCGACACCGGGTACACGCGCTCGACATCGATATCGAGCACCTGCGCCGTGGTCATGATCTGGCGGCCAACTTCGTTCTCGATTTCCTGCTCGGTCTTGAGCGGGTCCCACAGGCCATCGACCTTGTTGAGCACGGCGATACAGCCCTTGCGCTGGCCACCGCCCACGTGTGAGCGCCACAGCTCCAGATCGCTCTTGGTCACGCCAGCGTCGGCCGCGAGCACGAACACGACGACGTGCGCATCCGGAATCAAACGCAGCGTCAGCTCAGGTTCCGTACCGATGGCGTTCAGGCCCGGCGTATCCAGGATCACCAGACCCTGCTTGAGCATCGGGTGCGGGAAGTTGATGATCGCGTGGCGCCACTTCGACACTTCCACCGTACCGGCGGCATCCACCGAAAACGCGGCGTCCGGATCGGCATCGTTATACAGGCCAAGCTGCTCGGCCTCTTCCTTGGGCACGCGCACGGTTTCCACCACATGGCGGAACGCCTCCAGCATGCCCTCGGGCGACGACGGATCGAGCGGCACCGACAGCCAGTGGCTGCCGGCATCACGGAAGTCAGCCGTCGACGCATCGTGCAGACGCGTCTCGATCGGCAGCAGGCGGATCGACGGCGGATAGCTTTCGTCGTACATCAGCTCGGTCGGACACATCGTGGTCCGGCCCGCCGACGACGGCAGGATGCGGCGGCCAAAGTCCGCAAAGAAGATGGCGTTGATCAGTTCGCTCTTGCCGCGCGAGAACTCGGCAATGAAGGCGACCTTCAGCTTGTCGCTACGCAGAACCCCGCGAATGCGCTGTGCGCGCATGTCTGCCTGGGCGTCGTATAGCTCCTGCGCCTGCAGCCAGTCCTGGAATTCCCCCACCGACTGCAGTACCGAAGCGCGCCAGGCGCTGTACTGCTCGAACTGTGTGCTCAGTGTGTTGTTCATCGTTCTGTCTTATTGTGTGCGCGCACCCGAAATGCAACCGCGCACCCTCCCGCCATCACCACAGCCGTGGGCATACGCCCCATTACGGCACAGAAAGGCACAAATTTAGGTGGAACGATACAGGGAACCGCCCGGATTCGGTGGAACTTTCCGCTGGCCGGCGAGGGGCGGCCCAGCAAGTGTTGCGGGATGCCATCGGCGGCCCGACACCCCCCTTCGAAAATCTTGCGAAATGACGGACAAATCGCTCCAGCAGGCGCCAGGCGAGGTGCTCTGGCAGCCGCCTCAGCGCTGGCAGGTTGGACAGTAGAAAGTCGACCGCTGGCCCTGCACGATCTGACGAATCGGTGTGCCGCACACGCGGCATGGCAGACCGGCACGGTCGTACACGAACGCCTCGAGCTGGAAGTAACCGCTCTGCCCGTCCGAGCCGACAAAGTCGCGTAGCGTGCTGCCGCCCCGGGCAATGGCATCGGCCAGCGTGGCACGGATGGCTTCGGCCAGGGCTGCATAGCGCGGGCGGCTAATGCGGCCTGCCGCCGTGGTCGGCCGAATCCCCGCGCGAAACAGGCTCTCCGAGCAATAGATATTGCCCACGCCGACTACGATGTCGCCTGCCAATAGCGCCGATTTGATCGCCACGCGGCGTCCACGGGTTCGAGCGAACATCCAATCGCCATCGAATCGCGCATCAAACGGCTCAATGCCGAGATTGCGCAGCAGCGGGTGTTCCGCCAAGCCAGCTTCGTCGCCCGGGTGCCAGAGCACGGCCCCGAAACGGCGCGGATCGCGGTACCGCAGCGTGACCGGCACACCGGTTGCGTCAGCCAGTTCAATGTCGACATGGTCGTGCGGCCCCGGCGTCACCGGCGTTTCCAGCACGCGCAGGGTGCCCGTCATGCCGAGGTGGATCAGCAGCCAGCCGCCGGTCACGCCAGGCCCGTTCGCATCCGGCATGCATTCGATCAACAGATACTTTCCCCGGCGCAGCAAGCGCGTGACGGTCAGGCCGGCGAGCAAGTCCGGCAATGCCGGGTCGATCGGCCACCGCAGGCCATGATGGCGTACCACGGCGCGCACAATACGGCGCCCGGCAATATGCGGCAGCAGCCCCAGGCGGGTGACTTCCACCTCTGGCAACTCAGGCATCGAACCTCCGTCGCATGTGATGCTCCAATCTTTTTGACCAATGCGGCCGATTGTAGCGGTCAGCTACAATGCCCCGAACCCTCATCCGGAGCTTCGCAACCATGCCTCACACCTTCTCCCGTTCGCCCGCGACGCAACGCCCGCGGCGAGTTCCACGCAGCCGAGCGATCCTGCTCGCCTCGCTGGTTGCGGGAGGCTTGGCCAGCGTGCCGGCATGGGCTGCGCAGTCGGCTACGCAGTCCGCCAATCGCGCAATCGCCCCGCTCGTCGCCCAAGCGACGCCGGAAGGCGGCAACCGCGCTGCCATCCAGTTGGAACGTTCGCGGCCGCGCACCGGGCTGCTGAGCTCCGAGCGCACGGACCTGCCGCATGTCCCGCTCGATGCCGACATCATGTATCGCGTGCTGGCGTCAGAAGTGTCGCTGCAGCGTGGCATGGTCGAGCCCGCCTATCGGACGTATCTCGACCTGGCGCAGGACACCCGCGACCCGCGCTTCGCCCAGCGCGCCACCGAAATCGCCTTCCTGACCCGGTCCCCCCCGCAAGCGTTGACGGCCGCACGGCTATGGGTCGAGCTTTCGCCGACGTCCATGCCCGCGCGTCAGGTGCAGCAGCTTCTGCTGGTGGCCACCGGCAAGTGGACGGAAGTCGAGCCGATGCTGCAAGCGCAGTTGAACAAGGTTTCGCCCGGCCAGCGCGCCGACGCCATCCTGCAGTTGCAGCAGCAGATGTCCAAGAGCAGCGACCCGGCCGGCGCCGTGACAGCGCTGCAGCACATCGCCGCGCATGACATGCAGCGCCCCGAGACGCATTTGGCATTGGCGCGCGCCAAGGTCGTCGCCAAGGATGTTCCGGGCGCGCTGACGGAGTTGGACACCGCCCTCAAGCTGCGTCCCGGCTATGAAGACGCCGCCATCCTCGCCGCCGAACTGCGCGCGGACAGCGACCCCGAAGGCGCCATCGCGGGCCTGCGCACCTTCCTGAAGGCCGCGCCGGCCTCCATCGACGGCCACCTTGCGCTGGCGCGCATGTACCTGGTCCGTGATCAACAGGACAAGGCGCGCGCCGAGTTCGAAGCCCTCAAAAAAATCGCGCCCAACGACGCGCGCATCACGCTGGCGCTGGGTCTGCTGAACCTGCAGCAGCGCCAGTACGACACCGCCGAGCGCTACCTGAAGGAATACGTGGCCGCCACGGCCAAATCGCCCACGCTGAGCCCCGAGCCCGGCTATCAGGGCCTCGCTCAACTGGCCGAAGAGAAGCGCGACTACGCCGGCGCACTTGCCTGGGTCGACAAGATCACCGGTTCGGCAAACGGCGACACCGATGGGCAAACCTCGCTCGCCGCCGGTATCAAGCGCGGGCAATTGCTTGGCAAGCTGCGCCGCATCGACGAAGCCCAACAGACTTTCGACGAACTCGTGGCCGATGCGGAAGACATTCCCGACGGCCCGCGCCGCCAAGCCTTGATGGACGGCATCCGCCAAGCCGAGATCGGCATGCTGATGGACGCCAAGGCCTACGGCCGCGCCCGCGCCCGCGTCAACGAACTCCTGCAGAGCGACCCGGACAACGTCGAATACTCGTACCAACTGGCGATGCTGGAAGAGCACGACGGCCACTACGACAACATGGAAACGCTGCTGCGCAAGGTGATCGACCTGCGCCCCGGCCAGGCCATTGGCTACAACGCGCTCGGCTATTCGCTGGCCGATCGCAATGTACGCCTGCAGGAAGCGCAGGAACTGCTGGAAAAGGCGGTCTCGCTGGCCCCGGAAGATCCGTACATCGCCGACAGCCTGGGGTGGGTGAAGTACCGCCGCGGCGATCTGCCGGCCGCCACCGACATCCTGCGCAAAGCCTGGACCGCCGCCCCGCAAGCCGAGATCGGCGCGCACCTGGGCGAAGTCCTTTGGCAATCGGGCAAGCAGGACGATGCACGCAAGATATGGACGGAAGCCGTCAAGCTCGACGTCAACGACAACACCCTGCGTGACACGCTGCGTCGCTTCGGCCAGCCGATTCCCAACGCCCCTGCGAGCACGAACTGATGGGCGTGCGGTTCTCCAACGCGCTTGGCGCGGTGATGCTGGGCGCGAGTTGCCTGTTGTTTGCCGGCTGCGCGAGCGTGCGGCCTGCCAATGACCTCTTCGCCGGCGTGCAAGATGGCGACACCACTGTCACGCGCTATCAGGGCCGCTTCTCCGCCCGCTATACACAGGGCAACGCCGAGCAAAGCGTGGTGGGCAGTTTCCTCTGGCGTGAACGGGGCACCGATGTGCAGCTGGAACTGATGTCGCCCCTGGGCCAGACGATGGCGGTGGTGAGCCAGAACCAACAAGGCGCCACGCTTGAACTGCCCAACCAGCAGCCCCGGCACGCCCCCGAAGTCGATACGCTGATG
Source organism: uncultured Ralstonia sp. (assembly GCA_966433195.1). Lineage (GTDB taxonomy): Bacteria > Pseudomonadota > Gammaproteobacteria > Burkholderiales > Burkholderiaceae > Ralstonia. The sequence continues at coordinate 9,212 of CBJMVH010000019.1, read as the reverse complement.
CAGGACGCGCTCGGTTTCTCGCTGCCGGTTTCCGGCCTGCGCGATTGGCTGCGCGCCCGCCCTGCCGCCGGCACGCCCGCGCACGTAGCGCGTGACGCGCAATCGCGCCCAGAGACTATCGAACAGAACGGCTGGACCGTGCACTACGTCGCCTGGACGGACGATGCCTCCAGCGATACCCGCATCCGCCGACTCGACCTCGATCGTCCGCAAGGCGCGAATGGGCCGCTCTCCGTGCGGCTGGTGCTCGACCAGTAACTGCGTCATCGTTTCATCATGACTTCCGCACCGACCGAGCTGCGTGATTGCCCCGCGCCCGCCAAGCTCAACCTCTTCCTGCATGTGGTCGGCCGCCGCCCAGACGGCTACCACCTACTGCAAACCGTTTTCCAGTTGATCGACTGGTGCGACACGCTGCACTTCACGCGCCGCACTGACGGCCGCCTCCTGCGCACCACCCACATCCCCGGCGTGCCAGCAGAGGACGACCTCATCATCCGCGCCGCGCGCCTGCTGCAAGCCGAGACCGGCTGCACCTACGGCGCCGACATCGCCATCGAGAAACGCCTGCCGATGGGCGGCGGCATCGGCGGCGGTTCTTCCGACGCGGCCACCACGCTGCTCGCACTCAACCGCCTGTGGGGCCTCGATCTGCCGCGCACAACGTTGATGGCGCTCGGCCTCAAACTCGGCGCCGATGTGCCGTTCTTCATCTTTGGCCAGAACGCTTTCGCTGAAGGCATCGGCGAGCAGCTCACGCCGGTCACGGTGCCGCCAGCTGCGTTCGTGGTGATCCATCCTCGCGTGCATGTCCCCACCCCGGAAATTTTTTGCGATGAAGGGTTGACACGCGATACGCCACTCACCATAATTACGGACTTTCCTGACCAACAAATTGTTTTCGCTTACGGTCGCAACGATCTGCAAGCGGTGGCGGAAAGGAAATACGGCGAAATCGCCCGAGCGCTTGTGTGGCTGCGTCAGTTCAGCCCGTTAGCAAGAATGACCGGGTCCGGTGCCTGTGTGTTTGCTCCGTTCAATAGCGTTGAGCATGCGCAAGCAGTAGCGGATCAGGTGCCTTCCGAATGGGAAGGTCGGTGTGCGGCAGGTCTGGCGCATCACCCGCTCGCGAGTTTTGCTGTGTAAGGTTTGCAGTTATTGCTTCTGCAATGGAAGCAGTAACCAATCGGTTGTGTAGGGGCGTCGCCAAGCTGGTTAAGGCACCGGATTTTGATTCCGGCATGCGTAGGTTCGAATCCTTCCGCCCCTGCCATTTTCTTCCTCATGTTCCCAGCAATAGCCCGGTTGGCGCTTCAGCCAGCCGGCGCGTCTGAAGTCAAAACAGGTGCCCCGATGAGCAGCGAAGGCTTGATGGTTTTTACCGGCAACGCCAATCCCAAACTCGCAGAAGCTGTCGTCAAGCACCTAGGCATTCCACTGGGCAAGGCCCTCGTCGGCCGCTTCTCCGATGGTGAAGTCCAAGTCGAGATTCAGGAAAACGTGCGCGGTAAGCACGTGTTCATCCTGCAATCGACGTGCGCGCCGACCAATGACAATCTGATGGAACTGATGGTGATGGTCGATGCACTCAAGCGCGCATCGGCACGCCGCATCACGGCAGCCATCCCTTACTTCGGCTATGCCCGCCAGGACCGCCGCCCGCGTTCGGCGCGTGTGGCGATCTCGGCCAAGGTCGTGGCCAACATGCTGGAAGTCGCAGGCGTCGAGCGCGTGCTGACGATGGACCTCCACGCGGACCAAATCCAAGGCTTCTTCGATATCCCGGTCGACAACATCTACGCGTCGCCGATCCTGCTCGAAGACCTGCGCAAGAAGAACTACGACAACCTGCTGGTGGTGTCGCCGGACGTCGGCGGTGTGGTGCGTGCACGTGCACTGGCCAAGCAGCTCGGCGTCGACCTCGCCATCATCGACAAGCGCCGCCCGAAGGCCAACGTGGCCGAGGTGATGAACATCATCGGCGAAGTGGAAGGCCGCAACTGCGTGATCATGGACGACATGATCGACACCGGCGGCACGCTGTGCAAGGCGGCCCAGGTGCTCAAGGAGCGCGGCGCCAAGCAAGTGTTCTCGTATTGCACGCACCCGGTACTCTCGGGTGGCGCGGCCGCCCGCATTGCCGATTCGGCACTGGACGAAGTGGTGGTGACCGACACCATTCCGCTGCGCGAAGACGCACTGAAGAGCGGCAAGATTCGCCAGCTCTCGACGGCGCCGCTGCTAGCCGAGACCTTCACCCGCATCGTGCGTGGCGACTCCATCATGTCGCTGTTTGCTGAATAATTTAGCAACCGCCCGGGCTCTGTTATAATTCAAGGCTTTACTGCAGAAAACGTCGATCCGACGGCACTTCTGCGGTGTTTGCGGGGCGCAATGTTGCGCCCTATTCACCAGACGGCTTGGTCGCGAGTCGTCTTTTTCGTTTGGAGCAATCATGAAAGTTGTCGCTTTCGAGCGTAGCGTTCAGGGCACTGGTGCGAGCCGCCGCCTGCGCAATTCCGGCAAGACCCCGGCCATCATTTACGGTGGCGGTGCCGAGCCGAAGCTGATCGAACTCGATCACAACGCGCTGTACCACGCGCTGAAGAAGGAAGCCTTCCACTCGTCGATCCTCGACATCGAAGTGGCTGGCAAGGTGGAAAAGGCGCTGCTGCGCGATTTCCAACTGCACCCGTTCAAGCAACTGGTTCTGCACGTTGACTTCCAACGCGTGTCGGCCAAGGAAAAGATCCACGTCAAGGTGCCGCTGCACTTCCTGAATCAGGAAACCGCGCCTGGCGTGAAGCTGGGCCACGGCATCGTGAACCACATCCTGAACGACGTGGAAGTGTCGTGCCTGCCGGCCGACCTGCCGGAGTTCATCGAAGTGGACCTGGGCAACCTGGAAATCGGCCAGACCCTGCACATCTCCGACCTGAAGCTGCCGAAGGGCGTGACCGTTCTGACCCACGGTGGCGACGAGAACCCTGCTGTGGCCAACATCAGCGTGCCGGCCGGCGAAAAGTCCGCTGCTGCTGAAGAAGGCGCTGCCGCTGAAGGCGAAGACAAGCCGGCCGCCTAAGTTGCCGCACCGTCGCACCTTCGGGCGCGACACAAGAAAGCCCGCCGAGCTGGTCTCGCCGGGCTTTTTTTCTGTCTGCGTTTTCCACCGGCGGCCGCTTGTCTGCACCTCAACGAAAGCGGCTATGCTTGTAGGATCAAGGGGCGCTTCCTGCACCTCATCCTGGTATTTCATCGCATGATCAAACTCATCGTCGGGCTCGGCAATCCGGGCGCCGAATATGCTGCCACCCGGCATAACGCCGGCTTCTGGCTGGTCGACCAACTGGCCCGCATCGGCAACGTGACGCTGCGCAACGAAACGCGCTTCCACGGCTATGCCGCGCGCGCCAACCTGTGGGGCAACGAAGTGTGGCTGCTGCAGCCGCAGACGTTCATGAACCGCTCCGGCCTGGCCACCGTGGCGCTGGCGCGCTTCTACAAGGTGATGCCCGATGAGATCCTGGTCGTGCACGACGAATTGGACCTGCCGCCAGGCGCAGTCAAACTCAAGCTCGGGGGCGGTTCGGGCGGCCACAACGGCCTGAAGGACATTGCCGCGCATCTGACCACGCAACAGTTCTGGCGCCTGCGGCTGGGCATCGGTCACCCGCGCAATCTGTTGCCGGCGAGCACGGCACCATCCGGCCAGCACGACGTCGCCAACTTCGTGCTCAAAGCACCCCGCAAGGAAGAACAAGAACTCATCGACCGCGCCATCGATCACAGCCTCGACGCGCTGCCCGAGCTGATTGTCGGCAACGCCGAGAAAGCCATGATGCGGCTGCATACCGCCGCTCGCTGATCCGACCACACAGCAAGGACATCGTCATGACGACGTTCACCGCCCTCACCTTTCGCGCCGCCGCGCTGGCGGGTCTGGTGGTCGGTCTGGCCGCCAGCCTGCCGGCCGAAGCCCAAGTCTACCGCTGCACGGAAGGCGGGCGAACGGTGTACTCGGATCACCCTTGCGGCTCACGTTCCGTGGCGGTGCCCCTGATTGACAACACCCCCACCGCCGCCGATCAGAAAGCCGCACGCGAACGCGCCAGCAGCGAAGCGGCGGAAGTCCGCGAGATGGAAACCACGCGTCGCAAGGCACAGGCGGCCGAAGATGCACGCCAAGCGCAGATTGCCGCGCAAGCCGCCGAGCAGGCACGCCGCGAGCAGCAGCAGAGGAAGGTGGTGGTGGCGCAGGAAGGCGTGCGTTACTGCCACCGCGTGTATATCGGCCCGGCGCCCTATCCGATGCCTTATCCGACGCCGATGCCAGTAATCACCCAGCCGCCCGCCCCGCCCGCCGGCGCGCTGCGTCAGCCGAGCAACGGCCCGAAGCCATTCGTGCAAGCCCCGGCTGCGCCTACGCCGATCGTGCCTCGCCCACCGCATCCACATTACCCGCACTACCGCATCGTCTGTGAACCCGGCTATGTGTACGAGGGCCCAGAAGATCTACTGCCGATCCAGTAGACGAAGCCGCGCGCGCCAATAAAAAAGAGACGGCCTCGACCGTCTCTTTTTTGGGGCTCACGCCGCGCGTGGCGGGGTAGTGAGCCGAATGTATTTCTGCATCAACTGCTCGTGCGTTTCCTCGTGGGCCGGGTCCTTGGGGATGCACTCCACCGGGCAGACCTGCTGGCACTGAGGCTCATCAAAGTGGCCAACGCATTCGGTGCATTTGCCCGGGTCGATCATGTAGATCTCCGGGCCCATCGAAATGGCGTTGTTCGGGCACTCGGGCTCGCACACGTCGCAGTTGATGCACTCATCGGTAATGATGAGCGCCATGATGCCTTCCTTGAAATGACCGGCGAGCCAGTGCCCGCCAAAAAGTCATTTTATTCCGATTTCGCCGACCCTTCCGCCTTGCCGGTCTTTTCCTTGAGCCACTTTTCGACCGAGGGGAACACGAACTTGCTCACGTCACCGCCCAGAATGGCGATCTCGCGCACGAACGTACCCGAAATGAACTGATACTGGTCCGACGGCGTGAGGAACATGGTTTCCACGTCCGGCAGCAGGTAGCGGTTCATGCCGGCCATCTGGAACTCGTATTCGAAGTCCGACACGGCGCGCAGGCCCCGCACGATGACGCGCGCACCGTTCTTGCGCACGAAATCCTTCAGCAGGCCAGAAAACCCTTCGACCCGCACATTGGGATAGTGGCCCAGCACTTCACGCGCGATCTCGATGCGCTCTTCCAGCGCGAAGAACGGCCGCTTGTTCGGGCTCTGCGCCACGCCGACGATCAGCTCGTCGAAGATGTTGGATGCACGCCGCACGAGGTCTTCGTGGCCGCGCGTGAATGGATCGAAAGTGCCGGGATAAACCGCGATCACCATGGTTCCTCCACCAAGGGGAAAAAAGCGTCCGTCGTGCGCGGCGTGGGACATGGCCGCGCCATTTTTGCGTTCGGACACCGTTGCGTTATCGAGCGCGGCTGGTCCCGAGCCTGCCGCCTGCAGGTGTCGCCCGATGCTCATGCACCGGTCGCGAGCGGCGTAGTTTAACCGTTTTTGCGGAGCAGCAAATGTGCGTGCACCGCACCGGCGCGCAGATGCTTGTGCAGCACCAAATCGGTGGGCAGCGCGATCCCGGCCATGGGCGCGTCGCCAGGTGAATCAGCACTCACATCCACCAACGGCTGTGCCGCTTCAAGGTAAATCACCCCGCTCGGCTTCACCACACGGGTGGCGGCATCCAATGCGCGCAAGGTCCAATCCTGCGAAAACGGCGGGTCGATGAACACCGCATCGAGCGCAGCATCGGGCTGGCGGGCCAGCCACGCGAAGGCGTCACCCGACACGATATCGACCATGCTGGCACCGAGCTTCTCCCGCACCGCGTGCAGCGCGCGCACGGCTGGCGCGTGACTCTCGATGAGCGTCACATGCGCCGCGCCGCGCGATGCGGCTTCAAAGCCGAGCGCGCCGGTGCCGGCAAAGAGGTCGGCGCAGCGCCAACCCGTGAGGTCTTGGCCGAGCCAGTTGAAGACGGTTTCGCGGACGCGGTCGCTGGTGGGGCGCAGACCATCGGCGTCGACCACCGGCAGCGGCGTGCGCTTGTACTGCCCGCCGATGATGCGCACCTGCTGCGGCGCGCGCGCGTGGGACGTGGCGGTTTTGGCCTTGGGGCCCTTGGAGTTGGAAGTACGAGGTGCCATGGGCGCGATTGTAGTGCCACCGCAAATAAAAACCGGCGGGGGTACCGCCGGTTTTTCGGATGAAAGCACTGTGGGTCAGTTCGCGGCGGCTTTGTCGGGGCCACCGACCACGATCGTCGCCATGGTCTGCGGCTGCAGCACGCGCTGGAATGCCGTGCGCACCTGGTCCCGCGTCACGGCCGCGATGCGCTGCGTCCACGTATCCAGATAGTCGAGCGGCAGCTTGTACCAGCCGATGTTGGCGACGTTGTCCAGCAGCTTGCGGTTGCTGTCCAGACGCAGCGGGAAGCCGTTGACGAGGTTGTCCTTGGCGGCCTTCAGCTCCGCGTCGGTGGGGCCATCGGCGACAAACTTGGCGACGGTGTCACGCACCACGGTCAGCGCTTGCTCGGTCTGGTCCTTGCGCGTCTGCAGCGCCAGCTCGAACGGACCGGGCTGCGCGGCGGGTGCGAAATAGCTGCCGATGCTGTAGGTCAGGCCGCGCTTTTCGCGCACCTCGTTGGTCAGACGCGCGCTGAAGCCGCCGCCGCCCAACACGTAGTTGCCGACCAGCAGCGCGAAGTAGTCCTTGTCGCCGCGCGCAATGCCCGGCTGCCCAATGATGATGCTGGCCTGCTGCGCCGGATGCGGAATGCGGATCGTCTCGGCCTTGGCCAGCGGCATCTTCACGTCGGGCAGCGCCGGGGGCATCGCGCCGTCAGCGGGCAAGCCGCGTGTGATCTGCTCGGCGATGGCCTCAGCTTCCTGGCGGCTGATTGCGCCAATAAGCGTGACCACCGCGCGGTTGGCGGTGTAGTTGGCCCGGTAGTAGCGCACGATGTCGTCACGCGTGATGCTCTCCACCGTTTCCGGCGAGGCCGTCTGCCCATACGGATGCGTGCCGTAGATGGCTTGACCGAATGCACGCTCGGCCAGCACGCCCGGCTTGGTCAGCGATTCGCGGATGGCCGCCACCAGGCGCTGCTTGTCGCGCGCGAGCACAGCATCCGGGAAGGCCGGTGCGGAGACGATCTGCGTCATCAATGCAATGGCAGGCGTGCGCTCGGTCGGGTCCGACAGCGTACGCAGGCGCAGGCTCGTGCGGTCACCACCCGCGCCGCCGCCAAAGCTGGCGCCGACGTCGGCAAATGCATCGGCAATCGCCGCTTCATCGCGCGCCGGGGCGTTGCCTTGCGCAGCGACGCCCTTGTCCAGCATGCCAGCCGTGAGCGAGGCTAGGCCCACTTTGCTCGCGGGCTCATAACGCGAGCCCGCATCCACGTCGAGGTTGATGTCCAGCATCGGGATCGACGGGCTCGGCACGAAGTACACGCGCGCGCCGGTGGAAGCCGTCCAGTGTTCGATGGGCAGCGCGGCCAGCGCGCCTTGCGCCACTGTCGCAACGATGGCGACCAGCGCCGTCTTAAGTGTCAGAGACATAGCGCGCATCAACGCAGCCCTCCTTCTTCACGCATACCGGGGACGGGCTTGCGCGCCGGCTTGTTGGGATCGATCGGTTGCGGCAGCAGCGTGGCCACGACGAGGTTGTCTTCGCTGAAGTACGTCTGTGCAACGTGCTGAATCTGCGCCGAGGTGACAGCCTTGATCTTCTCAAGCTGGCGATCAATGGAGCGCCACGGCAAGCCACTCATCTCGTTCATGCCGATCTCCATGCCCTGGCCGAACACCGAGTCGCGCTTGTAGATCTGGCCGGCCACTACCTGGGCTTTGACGCGCTTCAACTCGGCGTCGGTCACGCCCTCTTTGGCAATGCGATCAATCTGCGCGCGCAGCGCTTGTTCGATTTCCTGCGTGGTGTGTCCATCGGCGGGCGTGCCGTCCATCAGGAAGATCGACGGGCCACGGTTCAGGCCGTCGTAACCGGCGTTGACGTCGTCGGCAATGCGCTTCTCACCTTTGACGAGCAAGTTCGGCAAGCGGGCATTGTCGTAACCATCGAGCACAGCGGAGAGTACTTCCAGTGCATACGGATCGACGTCCTTTTCCACATCCTTGAGCGGCGGCGTCTTGTACGCCAGCACCACGTAAGGGTTCTCCGCGGGCGCCTTGACCCAGATGCGCTTCACGCCGATCTGCTTGGGCTCTTCCTGCGCATAACGGCGCGGCAGATCGTGCGGCTTGAGCTTGCCGTAGGTGCGCTGCGCGAGGCGGAAGACTTCATCGGGGTTCACATCGCCCGCGACGATCACGGTGACGTTGTTGGGCGTGTACCAAGCGTGGTACCAGTTCTGCGCGTCCTGCACCGCCATCGTGTCGAGGTCGCCCGGCCAGCCGATGGTCGGGTTCCGGTAGGGCGCGGCGTTGAACAGCGTGGCGAGCATCTGCTCGTAGACGGTTGAACGGGCGGAATCATCGATGCGCATGCGGCGCTCTTCCTTCACCACGTTCATCTCCGGCTTGAACTCTTTGTCGGTCAGCTGGAGGTTGGCCATGCGATCGGCTTCCAAGCCCATCACATCGGCCAGGTGCGATTTCTCGATCTGCTGGAAGTACATCGTGAAATCGCGCGTGGTCATGGCGTTTTCACGGCCGCCCAGCGCCGCCACGCGGCGGGAGAACTCGCCGGGGCCGACCGCCTTGGTGCCCTTGAACATCATGTGTTCGAGCATGTGCGCGACACCCGTGGTGCCGTTGTGCTCGTCGATGCTGCCGGCGCGGTACCAGACCATGTGGGCCACGGTCGGCGCGCGGTGGTCTTCCTTGACGATCAGGCGCAGGCCGTTGGGCAGCTTGTATTCGTGTGTGTCGGATTGGCCGGCACCGACCTTGGCATCAGCGGCGGTGCCGGCAGCTCGGGCTGCCAGCGGGACTACCGCGTCTTGTGCACCGGCGTAGCCTGCAAACAGGCTTGCCGCCACGGCCATTGCGGCCAGTTGCCAGGCGCCCTGGCGGGCCCGGGTTGAAACGATTCGCTTGGGATGGCGCATAGGGGCCGTCTGATAAAATTCGACGCTTGATTCTAACGGCGAAATAGACTGCCTTTTACGAT
>CBJMVH010000018.1:0-73663 GCA_966433195.1 uncultured Ralstonia sp. | reverse complement strand
ACTTTTCTTTGGCAAGACAAAGAAAAGTGAGTCGGCCCCGGCAGGGGACGATACCCGGGATGCACCAAAACCAAAAATTCAAATCGCCAACATCTCTTCCTGCCCAGCATTAGCATTACGAAGCCCTTCTGCCCACCCCTTGGTCGGCAGCTTGAGCGACGCTTGTAGCGCTGCTGCACGCTCCTGCACGGCGTCCCAACTCACCTCCAGCGGCGGCCCGTTGAACGCGAGAGCAATAACGTTGCCGTCGTGCACTTCAGGAAAGACCAACACGCGGTTATCAAACGCATCGCAAATCCGCTCAATGTTGCGCGGGAAGCTGGTGTGGTCACCAAACAGGTTGATCGTCATCACACCGGGCGAGCGCAGCACCTGCCTGCAAGCCTTATAGAAAGCAGGCGTGTCGAGCACAGGCCCACGTGCGGTAGCGTCATACAGGTCGATCTGCAGCGCATCGACAGTGCCATGGTGGTTGGCATCCATCACCCAGTCGTAGGCGTCTTGTTCCAGCACATTCAACCGCGCGTCGTTGAACGGCATGTTGAACATGCTGTGCGCCGCAACGATGACCGATGGGTTCAACTCCACCGCCGTCACCTGCGCAGGTGCCAACTGGCGATGGCAGAACTTGGTTAGTGCCGCCGCACCAAGGCCAAGCTGCACGACATGGAAATCCGGACGCGAAGCCGGATCGAGAAACAGCAGCCACGCCATCATCTGCTGGGCGTATTCCAGCTCGATGGCGTCGGGCTTGGACAAGCGCATCGCACCCTGCACCCACTCGGTGCCGAAGTGAAGATACCGCACGCCTGATAGTTCGGAAAACGTGACCGGTGCAAAGCGCGGCGCCATGCGCTTCGGTTCATCGTCGCGGTCTTGGCGATCCTCACGCTTGGCGCGAGCGGGGCGACGCGAGGCCACAGCCTCGATGGATTTACGTTTCAACAGCGTCATAAAGCGGATCAACGGGAGGAGGACTGAGCGGCGGCTGCGCGCTGCAGCCATTCGCGGTTGTGGTCTTTGGCGTAGCGCGTCCAGTGCTTGGCGTCGCGCAGGATGTCTTCGAACAGGGCCTTCGCGCGTTGCGTGTCGGCATCGTTGTTCTGGGCGAGCAGCCATTCGCCGAACAGGCAACGGGCGGCGGCATCGTTGGCGCAGGTCAGCGCTTGCTCGAAGGCCTCGCGCGTATTGGGTGCGCCGATGGCAGCCAACGCGCGAGCGTACAGCAACGTCGGATCCGGTTGCTGGCGCGTCACGCGATGCGCGTCGAACAAGGTCTCCAGCGTGGTCTTGGTGAGCGCGGCGTCGCCAGTGGCGAATTGCGCGCGGGCCAGGCCGAGCAGCACGGCCGGGTCGCCGGCAAACGGGCCGGTGGCCGCTTGTTCGAAGTGTTGGCGCGCCTCCTTGGCGTCGCCGGCTTCCAGCAAGGCTTCACCCAGGCGCAGGCGATGTTGCACGGTCGGCGCCCGATCGAAGTCGTTGCGCGCTTCACGCACGGCGCGGTTGGGATCGATCAATTGGGTGACTGCGCGGCTGGCGACGCGGGCACCGCGCGAGTGCCGCATCTCCGGCAGGTAGATGGCGAAGAAGTACACCACGCTGCCCAGCAGCGGGAAAGCAAACAGGATGAACAACCAGTACATGGTCTGGTTGCTGCGTACAACGTGCACCGCAAAGAACAGCGCGACGATGACGTGAAACCCGATTCCAAGAAACGGCATGTTAAGGCCCGATAACAGGAGGCGCCGGCACCCCCCGTGCCGACCACGGGCGCGATTGTGACACGCGCCGAGCCCCACAGGGCTCGCGCCAACGGTGTCCCGGCCGCTCAGACGCGACCGAGATAGTCCAACTTGCCGATCTCTACGCCGTTATGCCGCAGCAGCGCATAGGCCGTGGTGATGTGGAAATAGAAGTTCGGCAGCGCAAAGCCGCGCAGGTAGTCCAGCCCGTTGAATTGCAGTTCTCGCGTGGGGCTCTTGATCGTGATCTGACGCTCTTCGCTGCCGGCAAACGCCGCCGCATCAATGCTGTTGACGAACGCAAGCGTCTTGGCGATGCGCGCCTTCAGCTCGTCAATGGACGTCTCTGTGTCGGCATACGAAGGCACCTCGGTGCCCGACAAGCGGGCCGCCCCGCCCTTGGCGATATCACACGCAATCTGCACTTGGCGGGTCAGTGGATGCATGTCCGGCGCCAGCCGCGCGTTCAGCAGATTGGCGGGATCGAACTTCCTGGCTTCGGCATGTGCCGCGGCCTTGTCCAGCAGCGCGGTCAAGTTGCCAAGCATGCGGTTGACGGTGGGCACCAGAAATTCGTACATCGACAGGGTGGTCATGGGAGAAGCCCTCCTTGGGGGTGATGGGTGTCGCCGGTCGTTCTGTTACCGGAGTTGCTCGGCGTTGCGCTCGGGCGCGCAGGGCACAGTGTAGGCGTAGGGCCAGCTCGCCGCTCGATGCCCCCGCCGGATACCACCACGCCTCGGCATGACGCATTCAGCACGAGATCGGTGCGAGTTGCTGCGCCGCGCTGGCATTGAAAGCCCGCCCGGCACCACGCGCGGAATGGCATAGCTATTGCATAAGCAACCATCAGGGCCAACGACGGCCCAATCCAACGCCTTGAAATGGGCGTTTGGGGCAACGGCGCTCCGAAGCGAAATGGCAGCGACCCGGGTAACCGGCACGCAGGCCGCTCGCTTCGGGGCGCTTTTTTTGGTTCGCGCAGTCGCCGGCATCCAGTCCACCAGCAAGGCACCCCATGAACGCTTCTTCTACCCAGGCCGTCCCGGGCGATGTATCGGCCGAGACCATCGGCGAGTTGATCAACCTGTCCGGGCGGCAGCGCATGCTGTCGCAGCGCATTGTGCTGCAGATGCTGCTGGCGGCCCAGGGCGATACGGCGGCGCTTGAAATCGCGCGCGGTTGTCTGGCCACGTTTGCGGCGGCGCATACCGACCTGGTCGACGGCAACGGCCGTTTGCCGGGCGTATTCTCCGATGCCTTGCGAGAGTTGTACTTCGGAAAACCGCGCGGCGACGCACGCATCCGCGAGTTCATTGCGGCGGTCAAAACCGCCATGGACGCGCTCGGGCAGCGCGAGGACCGGCGCAACACGGCGATCGATACGCTGGTGGCGCAAGCCACGCCAATGCTTGATCTGCTGCAAACCATCACCCTGGCATATCAGCAGACAATGCATGCCTGCGAAGTCGCGCTGCGCAAGCGTCAGACCGACATTGCAGACCACCTGAGCCGCATTTCGATGCAGGCCAACATCGTCGCCATGAATGCGCGCGTCTCGGCCGCCCGGGCGGGCCCGTATGGCCGGGAGTTTTCGGTCATCACCACGGTGCTTGCCGACATCATCCAGGAAATGGACCAACTAATCCGCCATGTGGTCGGCACCAACGATGCCGCGCACCCAGACACCCCTGCCCACCGGACGCCGAAACCCGCATCGCAAACGTCGTGGCACACGTCACTGCGTTGATCCGGTTGCGTTGACCTGACACGGAGATCCTCTTGAAGCACCATCCGTTTTTTACGTGCCTGCTGATTTGCGGCGCCCTGCTTTCGGGCGTGCTGACGAACGCTGTCGCGCAGCCGCTCAGCATCAACGCGGCCATCAACAAGGCGGGCCGCGAGCGCATGCTGTCGCAGCGCATGGCCAAGGCGTATTGCCAGATCGGTCTGGGTGTGGAAGTCGAGCGATCCAGGAAGACGCTGGAGCAATCGGTCTCGCTGTTCGAGCGACAGCTTGCAGAGCTGAAGGGGTTCGCGCCCACACCCGAGATCAAAGACACCTATGTACGGCTTGAACAAAGCTGGTTGGCGTACAAGCAGTTGCTCACGGGCAGCGAGCCGAACGTTGAGAACGCCAAGAAGATCGTCCAAGCCAGCGACGATGTACTGAAGCTCGCGCAACAAGCCACCGTGCAACTGGAAAAGCAATCCGGCACGGCCACCGGCAAGCTGATCAACGTGGCCGGCCGTCAGCGCATGCTCTCGCAACGCATTGCCAAGCTGACCATGTTCCGTGCATGGAATATTGCTTCGGCGCAGATGACGCAGGACTTGGACGCGTCCATGAAGGAATTTGCGGCGGCGCAGGCGCTGCTGACGTCAGCGCCGCAAAACACCGCCGCGATCAGCAGTGAGTTGCAGCTCGCCAACACGCAGTGGCTGTTCTTTTCTGAGGCCATCAAGCAGACCGATGGCAGCCGCGCCGAGCAGTTGCGCAACGTCGCCACCACAAGCGAACGCATTCTCCAGGTCATGGACGATGTGGCCGGCTTGTACGAAGGCTTGGCCAAGTGAGAGCGCGCCCAGGCATGCACCGGAGTTGAGCAGCCCACGGGCGCTTGCGGTGCCCTTGCACCGAGAGCGTGCAGCAGTGCGGCGCGCAAACGTATCAGCGCGCGGCTGCGCTGGCGCAACACAGCGGGCATGGATCGTGCACAGCAACATGCGTCAGACCAACGGCGGCCTGACAGTGTCTCCGGTGCGCGGCAGTTGACGGCAGCGCAGGGAAACCGCATTCGAGGATAACGGCGTCCCGTCTGTGCATTGGCTCAAGGCCAGCGCATGGGCGTGGACGCTTTTTTCGTGTCTTGTCTCCGCGCTCTTAGGAAAAACGCTATGGCCTACCTTGCTCCTGCCGAATTTGTCGCCAAGATGGTCGACGCCGGTGAGTCCAAGCTGTTGATGTCGACCCGCGACACCCTCATCCGCGCCTACATGGCCGGCGCCATCCTCGCATTGTCGGCTGCGTTTGCCGTCAGCATCAACGTCAACACGGGCAATCCGCTCATCGGCGCGCTGCTGTTTCCAGTGGGTTTTTGCATGCTGTATCTGCTGGGCTTCGATTTGCTGACCGGCGTGTTCACCCTGGTGCCGCTGGCCGTGCTCGACAAGCGCCCAGGTGCCACCTGGGGCGGCCTGCTGCGCAACTGGGCACTCGTGTTCATCGGCAACTTTGCCGGCGCGCTGACGGTGGCGTTCTTCATGGCCATCATCTTTACCTACGGCTTTTCCGAGGCACCCAACGTGATCGGCCAGAAGATCGGCGGCATTGGCGAGAGCCGCACGCTGGGTTATGCGGCACACGGCGCAGCCGGCATGCTCACGCTGTTCATCCGCGGCATGCTGTGCAACTGGATGGTATCCACCGGCGTGGTGGCGGCCATGATGTCGACCTCGGTCTCGGGCAAGGTCATTGCCATGTGGATGCCGATCCTGGTGTTCTTCTACATGGGCTTCGAACACTCGGTGGTGAACATGTTCCTGTTCCCCTCGGGCCTGATGCTGGGCGGCAAGTTCACGCTGATGGACTACCTGCTGTGGAACGAGATTCCCACCGTGGTCGGCAACCTCGTGGGCGGCATGACGTTTGTCGGCGCAACGCTGTACAGCACGCACTACAAGACCGCCCCCAAGCGCGTCGTGGCCTGAGATGGCGCAGCTGCGCATTGCGCTCGGCCAGCACTCGCAAGCCGGCGCCAAGCGCATCAACCAGGATTTCCATGGCGCCGCGTTGCCGGCCGAGCCACGGCGCAGCGCCAAGGGCATTGCCGTGGCGCTGGCCGATGGCATCGGCAGCAGCACCGTCAGCCAAGTAGCCAGCGCCGCTGCCGTACACAGCTTTCTGGACGACTACTACAGCACCGCAGAAGCCTGGACGGTACGCCGCTCCGCGCAATGCGTGCTGGCCGCCACCAACGCGTGGCTGCACGCGCAGAACCAACGTAGCGACGCCCGCTTCGATAAGGACCGCGGCTACGTCTGCACCTTCAGCGCGCTCATCTTCAAGGGCCGCGACGTGCATCTGCTGCACGTGGGCGATTCACGCGTCTACAGGCTGCATACGCAAGCGTGGGAACAGTTGACGGAAGACCACCGCATCCGCGTGTCCTCGGTTGAATCGTATTTGGGGCGGGCGGTGGGTGTTGGCCCCAGCATTGAAGTCGACTACCGCTGCTGGGCCGCCGAGGTGGGCGAGATCTATATGCTGGCGACCGACGGCGCGTATGCGTATCTCGATGCCGCCGCCGTGCAGCAGGCCCTGGCCGCGCATCCGCACGATCTGGATGCCGCAGCACAAGCGCTGGTATCCAAGGCATTGGAACGCGGCAGCCTCGACGACGCGACGGTGCAGCTCGTCCGCGTAGAGGCCCTGCCCGAAGGCGACAGCGCGCACTTGCAGCGCCAGCGCGCCGAGCTGGCGATACCGCCCGCGCTACACCCGCGCATGGAGTTCGAGGGCTATCGCATCGAACGCGAGCTCGCTGCCAACGCACGCTCACACATCCATCTGGCGATCGACCTGTACACCGGCGAGCGCGTCGCGCTGAAGACGCCCTCCGTCGACCTGCGCGAACATCCCGATTACCTCGACCGCTTTCTGCTTGAAGAATGGGTGGCGCGCCGCATCGACCATGCGCATGTCGTCCGCCCGCACGCCACCGATCGCCCGCGACAGCATTTGTATGTGGCGATGGAGTTCATCGACGGCCAGACGCTTGCGCAATGGATGATCGACCACCCAAACCCACCGCTGGAAGACGTGCGCCAGATCGTCGAGCAGATCGCGCGCGGGCTGCGGGCATTCCACCGGCGCGAAATGCTCCACCAAGACCTGCGGCCGGATAACGTGATGATCGACCGCGCGGGCACGGTCAAGATCATCGATTTTGCGGCGGTGCATGTGGCGGGGCTGGCCGAGGGCACCCCCGACCCGCATGCGCTGGCGCCAGTAGGTGCGCTGCAATATGCCGCGCCCGAATACTTCATCGGGCAAGGCGGGCGGCCGGCATCGGATTTGTTCTCGCTGGCGGTGATCACCTACCAGATGCTGACCGGCCAATTGCCTTACGGTGTGCAAGTGGCACGCGTGCGCAGCGCCGCGGATCTTAGCCGTTTGCGCTACATCAGCGTGCGCGACCGGCGTCCGGAATTGCCACCCTGGATCGACAGCGCCTTGCGCAAGGCCCTGCACCCCCTGCCGAGCAAACGCCAGGAAGCCCTTTCCGAGTTCATCCACGATTTGCGTGTGCCGCGTGAACAACAGGGGCACCGCACCCCGCCGTTGATCGAGCGCAATCCGGTGCGGTTCTGGCAAGTGCTGTCAGCGCTGCTGGCGCTGGCCGTGTTTGTCTTGCTGGGGCTACAGCTGAGCGCGCGGTAGCGATACCGCATTCATTGGATGCGCTCAAAGGTGTCTGCGTTGGTCATCACCGCGTGCGGCCAAGCCCGCTTGCCGGCGCCATCGGCCGCTTGGTCGGACACCACGTGCCAGACCGTCTGCATCTTGCCTTCGCGCAACACGCCCGTGAATGTGCACACCATGTCGCCCTTGGCCGTTGCGCCCCCAAACGCAAATGCCACGCAATCGCCGTGGCACATGCCGACCACGTCATAGTCGCGGCCAAAGAACCCGCTGTCATGCAGCGCGGTACGAAACGTGCCGGAGAGCCGGCCGTGTTCTTCGTTCAATGTCACCACGGAGCCGTACTGGTTCCGCCAGCTTCCCGTCCAGGTTGCCATCTTGCCTCCTTACGCTGCCCAGTCCACAGCGGGCAGCTCCCTCGACGCGCAGCAGGGCTCGTACCTGTTCGCACACTGGCACACCGGTGCCGCGGCGGTCGTCAAGTTTGGGAGGTCTGCAACCACGTGCGCAGCTTGCGCCACGACAGTCGCTTTTCAGCGTAAGGCAGGGTATGGGCCGGGCTGCTGGACGGAAGCCTGACGATGTGATGGCGCTCGGCATGGCGGCCCAGCGCCTTCAAGCCGATCCGCTCGGCCGTGCCGCCGTTGAAGGCGATGACCGCCAGATTCGGGAGGGATTCGATCAGGCCCACCAGATCATTGCCGGCGTGGTCTTTGATATTGCTGTCGAGGCTGCCCTCGCGCTTGGCTTGCGCCACCACATCCCATAAGCCGACGTGATGCGCCAGCAGCGTCTGCAGGCGCGCGGCGTATTGCATGCCACGCAGGTCCTCGCCGATCACGTCACCGACAAGCTCCCAGAACTTGTTGTGCTTGTAGGCGTAGTACTGCGATTGCGCAAGCGATGCCTCGCCGGGCAGGCTGCCCAGGATCAGCACGCGCGTGTGCGCGTCGACCACGGGCGGAAAGCATCGCTTGAGCGTCACTGCAGTGAGCGGACCGCCGATCAGGCCAGCAGGCGGTTCACGCGTTGCACGTAAGCCGCCGGATCCGTCAGCGAGCCGCCTTCGGCCAGCAGCGCCTGGTCGAACAGCACGTGCAGGCGATCTTCAAACGCGGCGCGATCCGCCTCGTTGCCCGTCACGGTTTCGAGCAGCGCGAGCTTGCGCACCAGCGGGTGCGTCGGGTTCAGCTCCAGCACCGGCTTGCTCTCCGGCGCCTGCTGGCCGGCCTGCTTGAGCAGACGCGCCAGCGTGCCGCTGATGTCGCCCTCGTCCGCCACCAGGCACGACGGCGAATCGGTCAGGCGGTGCGTGATGCGCACGTCCTTGGCCTTATCCGTCAGCACGGCCTTGGCGCGCTCGACCAGCGCCTTGAACTCGCCTTCCACCTTGGCGTGCTCGGCCTTCTCGGCTTCGTCTTCCATCGCGCCCAGGTCGAGGTCACCGCGCGCCACCGACACGAGTTCCTTCTCTTCGAAGTCGTGCAGGAACGAGAGCATCCATTCGTCCACGCGATCGGTCAGCAGCAGCACTTCCACGCCCTTCTTGCGGAAGATTTCCAGATGCGGGCTCGACTTGGCGGCCGTCCAGTTTTCGGCGGTCACGTAGTAGATCTTGTCCTGACCTTCCTTCATGCGGCCGATGTAATCCGCCAGCGAGACGGTCTGGGCGCTGTCTTCGTTGTGCGTGGAAGCAAAGCGCAGCAGCTTGGCAATGCGATCCTTGTTGGCGTGGTCTTCGCCGATGCCTTCCTTGAGCACCTGGCCGAAGTTCTGCCAGAAGGTGGCGTACTTCTCCTTCTCGGCGGCGTCATCCGACTCGGCCATCGATTCGAGCATGCCCAGCACGCGCTTGGTCGATCCCTCGCGAATGGCCTTCACGTCGCGGCTTTCCTGCAGGATTTCGCGCGACACGTTCAGCGGCAGGTCTGCCGAGTCGATCACGCCCTTCACGAAGCGCAGGTAGCCCGGCAGCAGTTGCTCGGCGTCGTCCATGATGAACACGCGCTTGACGTACAGCTTCAGGCCGCTGCGGCGCTCGCGGTCCCACAGGTCGAACGGTGCGTTGGTGGGCAAGTACAGCAGTTGCGTGTATTCGCTGCGGCCTTCCACACGGTTGTGCGTCCAGGCGAGCGGCTTGCCGTTTTCGTGCGCGATGTGCTGGTAGAAGGCGATGTATTGCTCGTCCGTCACGTCCGCGCGCGGGCGGGCCCACAGGGCGCTGCCTTGGTTGATGGTTTCCCATTCGTCCTGGGGGACCATGGCCTTCTTTTCTTCGTCCCACGTTTCCTTGCGCATCTGGATCGGCAGGGAGATGTGGTCCGAATACTTCTGCACGACCGACTTGATGCGCCAGGCGGAGAGGAAATCGTCCTCACCCTCGCGCAGGTGCAGCGTGATGGTGGTGCCGCGGTCGGCGCGCTCGATCGTGTCGACGGTGAATTCGCCGTCGCCAGTGCTTTCCCAGCGCACGCCTTCATTGGCGGCCACGCCAGCGCGGCGCGATTCCACCGTCACGCGGTCGGCCACGATAAAGGCCGAGTAGAAGCCCACGCCAAACTGGCCGATCAACGCCGCATCTTTCTGCTGGTCGCCGGAAAGCTGGCTGAAGAACTCGCGCGTGCCCGAGCGAGCGATGGTGCCGAGGTTGCGGATGGCCTCGTCGCGGCTCATGCCGATGCCGTTGTCGGCGATGGTGATGGTGCGTGCGGCCGCATCAAAGCCGATGCGGATGCCCAGCTCACCACCACCTTCCATCAGTTGCGGGTTGGCGATGCCCTCGAAGCGCAGCTTATCCACCGCATCCGACGCATTGGAAACCAACTCCCGCAGGAAGATTTCCTTGTTGCTGTACAGCGAGTGGATCATCAGATGCAGAAGCTGCTTCACTTCTGCCTGGAAAGCCATCTTCTCGTGCGGTGCGCTCATGGTGTGCGTAAAAAGTCAGAAAAGTGGAAAGAGAAGCGGGCTACACCTTACGCGCGCCCGCATGAATTTGTGAGGCTAGATAGGGCGTGGGGCGCGGTTTTCAAGCCCCGCGTTCCAACTGCTCCGCCAGGAATCGGAGCATGTCGGGGTCGTTGCTGGTGGCGATGTTGAAGCGCATCCAGGTGGAGGGCATCTGCGACGGCGAGAACAGGCTCCCCGGCGCAAACACGTAGCCGTGCTCATGACCGGCACGGGCGATGGCGTTGGTGTCCTGCCCCGTATCGGCCCACAGGAACATACCCGCGCCCTGCTGGGCAAACAGCTTCAGGCCCATGCGCTCCAGGTTGCGCTGCACGCCGTCACGGGCGCGGTCCAACCGGCCGCGTACGCGGTCGACGTGCTTGCGGTACTGGCCTTCGGTCAGGATCTTGTACAGCACGCGCTCGTTGATTTCGGGCGTGGTCAGGCCGGCCAGCAGCTTGCCATCGGTGAGATTCTTGGCCAGCTCCGGATGGCACGCGATAAAGCCCACGCGCAAATTGATCGCCAGCGTCTTGGAGAAACTGCTCAGGTAGATCACGCGGCGCAACTGGTCGAGGCTTGCCAGGCGCGTGCCTTGATGCCCAGGCGGCGCGAGGTCCCCGTAGATATCGTCTTCGACAATCAGGAAGCCGTACTGCTCGGCCAGGCGCAACAGCTGGAACGCCTTGGCGGCGGAGAGCGACGTGCCCGTCGGGTTGTGCAGGATCGAGTTGATGATCAGCAGCTTGGGCCGGCGCACCTGCACCAGCCCTTCCAGCGCAACCAGGTCTGGCCCCTCGGTGGTGTACGGCACGCCGATCACCTGGGCGCCCTGCGCAGCGAAGCGCCCGAACATCAGGAACCATGCCGGATCGCCCACCAGCACCGTATCGCCGGGCTGCACGTACTGGCGTGCAATCAGGTCCAGCGACGAGGTGATGCCCGAGGTCATGACGATCTGGTCGGGCCGCGCGCCGATCTCCAGCTCCGCCAGGCGCGTCTGCAATTGCTGGCGCAGCGGCAAAAAGCCTTGCGGCAAGCCGGGCGCCAAGAATTGGCTGCCGTTCTGGCGGCCCAGGGTGCGCAATGCGTTGGCAATGAGCTCGCCATCCAGCCAGCCGTTGGGCAAAAACCCCGTGCCGGGCGACTTGCGCGGCTCGGCGGAAAGAAACATGTTGCGCAGCAGCCAGGCCACATCGACCTTGCGCCCTACCGCCAGCGGCGCGACAGGCTCCTCGGGCAGCGGCGTGTGGCGCTCCTTCACGTAAAAGCCCGAGCCGCGGCGCGATTCCAAGTAGCCCTGCGCCACCAGCCGCTCATAGGCCTCGACGACCGTGAAGCGCGAAATGCTCTTCTCCTGCGCCAATTGCCGAATCGACGGCATGCGCATGCCGGCGCGGAACACGCGCTCGTCGATGCGCATGCGCGCCCATTCGGTCAACTGATCCACCAGCGTCATCTGCGCCGACGGAATCGGGTCGGGCAACTGCTCCGCAGCGGGGCGGGCGGCCGCGCGCCGGGCGTCCAGGCTGACGATTTGGGGAGAAGCGGTCATGACGGAGTGGGCAAAGGAAGGGGCCGAAAACTGTACAGAAGGCGCCACGACAAAGTGTACAGGTACTGTACAGACACACTTCGGTAGGATCAAGGTCAGAAATCTGCACCCCGCAACTCGGAGACCCCGCCATGCCCACGCTCAAACGCTTCGACGAAGACGCCTACCGCACCACCTGCGACGCCACCATCGTCACCGTGCACCCGGAGGGTATCGAGCTTGACGCCACGGTGTTCTATGCCCGCAGCGGCGGCCAGGCTGGGGACACCGGCACGCTCATCCTGGGCGACGGGCATACCGTGGCGATTGCCGACACGGTCTACAGCCCCGATCGCCAGACCGTGCTCCACGTGCCGGCCGACGGCGCTGGCCTTGCCCGGCTCGCCCCCGGCACGCCCGTCACCGCCTCCATCGATTGGGAGCGCCGCCACCGGCTGATGCGGTTGCATACGTGCCTGCACCTGCTGGGCTCGCTGATTCCGGTGCCCGTCACCGGCTGCGGCATCTCGCCAGACTCAGGCCGCATCGATTTCGACCTGCCTGAATCGACGTTGGACCGCGACACGCTCACCACGCAACTCAACGAACTCATCGGCCGCAACACGCCGGTGCGTATCGACCTGATCACGCCGGAAGAGCTGGCCGCGCAGCCGGAGCTAGTGCGCACCATCGGCGCGGCGCCACCAGCGGGGGCCTCGGCCATCCGCATCATCCATATCGAGGGCATCGACCGCCAGCCGTGCGGCGGCACCCACGTGCGCGCCACCGGCGAGATCGGCCGCCTGGTTGTCACCAAGATCGAAAAGAAAAGCCGCCAGAACCGCCGCGTGGCGGTGGCTTTTGCTGACTGAGCGCCGCCATGAGCCATTCCACGTCCGTGCCCCTGCATCACACACCCGACTACGCTGAGCGCCGCGGCCTGTTGTTCGGCTTGATCGGTGTGGCGATCTTCAGCCAGACGCTGCCATTCACCCGCATGGCCGTCGCCGAGCTGGATGCCACCTTCGTCGCACTGGCGCGCGCGGTGCTGGCGAGCGTGCTGGCGCTGGGGTTGTTGGCCGCGACGGGAGCGTTCTCGGCCGCAAAGCGCCCACGTGGGCGCCAGTGGTGGCAGCTCATCGTGACGGCGATGGGCGTGGTGGTCGGTTTTCCGCTGTTTTCCTCGTTGGCGATGCGCGATGTACCAGCCGCGCACGGCGCCATCATTACCGGCCTGCTGCCGTTGGCGACCGCCATCTTTGCCGCGTGGTTCGGTCGTGAGCGGCCATCGGCGGGGTTCTGGGTGTGCGCGGCGGTGGGCAGCGTACTGGTCGTCTCGTTTGCCTTGCTGCAAGGCGCGGGCGCTTTGCATCGGGCGGACTGGCTGCTCTTCGCCGCCATGGTGACGGGCGCCCTGGGCTATGCCACCGGCGGCCGGCTCGCGCGCGAACTTGGCGGCACGCAGACGATTGCCTGGGCGCTGGTCGTCTCGCTACCGGTACTGCTGCCGATGGTGGCCGCGCTGGCGTGGCTGCCCTCTACGCATCAGGCCGAGGCGCTGGCGCACGCGTCGTCCCGCGCCTGGATCGGACTGGCCTACGTATCGGCGTTCTCCATGTTCATCGGCTTCCTGTTCTGGTATTCGGGCCTGGCTGCGGGCGGTGTGGCGCGGGTCGGCCAGATACAATTGCTGCAACCCTTTATGACGCTGATCGGCGGCTGGCTGTTGCTGGGCGAGTCGCTCGACACGGCCACCGTGCTGTTTGCCGTGGCGGTAATTGCCGTGGTTGGCATCGGCCGCCGGACCTCCGTGCGCCGCTAGCGTCATCCCTCTTTTCGTTCTCTGCCACACAACAAGGAGTCTTCATGTCCGCCACGCACGACGCCCAGGCCAAGCTCAAGCAACTGGGTATCGAACTGCCCGCCGCCGGGGCCCCCGCCGCCGCCTACGTCATGGCCGCCCAAACCGGCAACCAGGTGTTCCTGTCCGGCCACATCGCCAAGAAGGACGGCAAGCCCTGGGTCGGCAAGCTGGGCGCCAACATGAGCACTGAAGAAGGCAAGGCCGCTGCGCGCGCCATCGCCATCGACCTGATGGCCACGCTGTCCACCCACCTGGGCGGTGATCTCAGCCGCGTCAAGCGCATCGTCAAGGTCATGAGCCTGGTCAACTCCACCCCCGATTTCACCGAGCAGCACCTGGTCACCAACGGCGCATCGGAGTTGCTGGCCGAAGTGTTTGGCGATGCCGGCAAGCATGCGCGCAGCGCCTTCGGTGTCGCGCAGATTCCGCTGGGCGCCTGCGTCGAGATCGAGTTGATCGCGGAAGTCGCCTAAAGCACGCATCTAGGCTGGCATGTGCCCTCTTGCCCGTGCAACGCCGGGGCATCACCTGCTATTCTTTTCGTTTTGCCCACCTGTGGCGCCCGCTCACGAGGTGGGCGCTGCGCAACACTAGGACCACACCATGGACCACACCGCCTGTACCTTCTCCAGCCGTGCTCAAAAACTGACTAGCTCGGCGATCCGGGAAATCCTCAAGATCACCGAGCGCCCTGAGGTGATTTCCTTTGCCGGCGGCCTGCCTGCCCCGGTCACCTTCCCGGTCGAGGCGATTCAGGCGGCGTGCGTCCGCGTGTTCGCAGACAACCCGCAGGCGGCCTTGCAGTACGGCCCGACCGAGGGGCTGTCGGGCCTGCGTGAATGGATCGCGCAGCGTCATGGCACCACGGCGTCGCGCGTGCTCATCACGACGGGCTCGCAGCAGGGCCTGGACCTGCTGGGCAAGATCTTCATCGACCCGCAAAGCAAAGTGCTGGTTGAAACGCCCAGCTACCTGGGCGCGCTGCAATCGTTCTCGCTGTTCGAGCCGGAGTACGCATCGGTGCCTAGCGACGACAAGGGCCTGCTGCCCGAGGCGCTCACGGCCGAACTGACTGCCGGCGCGCGCTTCTTCTACACCATCCCGAACTTCCAGAACCCGACCGGCCGCCGCCTGCCGCTGGAGCGCCGCCAGGCCTTGGTAGCCCGCGCCAAGGAACTCGGCGTGCTGCTGGTGGAAGACGATCCGTACGGCGAACTGAGCTACACGGGTGATCAGTTGCCCTCGCTGCGCTCGCTCAACCCGGACGGCGTGGTCTACATGGGTTCGTTCTCGAAGATCCTGGCGCCGGGCATGCGTCTGGGCTACATCATTGCGCCGGAGCACATCCACTTCAAACTCGTGCAGGCCAAACAAGCTGCCGACCTGCACACGCCCAGCTTCACGCAGCGCGTGGCGTACGAGGTGCTGAAGACGGGTCTGCTCGACACGCACATCCCCAGCATCCGTGACTTGTACGGCAAGCAGTGCGAGGCGATGCTCGAATCGCTGCAGCGCCACATGCCTGCAGGCGTGCACTGGAACCGCCCGGAAGGCGGCATGTTCATCTGGGTGGAAGTGCCGGAAGGCATCGACACGATGGCCTTGCTGGAAAAGGCCGTCGCGCGCAACGTGGCCTTCGTGCCGGGTGCGCCGTTCTACGCCAATGCGCCGCGCCGCAATACCCTGCGCCTGGCCTTCGTGACCGTGCCGCCAGAGCGTATCGAACAAGGCGTGGCCGTACTGGGCGAACTGCTGGGCGCGGAAATTGCATCGCTCACGCCCAAGGCTGCCTAAGAACCTGAACTGGTTCTAAGTCGTTACGTCACTCACTCAATCAAGAAAGGAGCCGTCGTCGATGTTGCGGATCTGGGGAAGACTCTCTTCGGTCAACGTGCAGAAAGTGGTCTGGTGCGCGCGCGAGCTGTCGCTGGACCACGAGCGCATCGATGTCGGCGGCGCCTTTGGGGGAGTCAACACGCCGGAGTTTCTGGCGATGAACCCCAACGGCATGATCCCCGTCATCGAAGACGGCTTGAATGATTCGGGGGATACGCGCTTCGTGCTGTGGGAGTCCAACGCCATCGTGCGGTATCTCTCCGCACGCTACGGCCCGGGCAACCTCTACCCGCTCGAACTGCATGAACGTGCTGACGCTGATCGCTGGATGGATTGGCAAACCACGACGTACAGCCCGTCGATGGTGGATGCCTTCCTGCAGCTCGTACGCACGCCCGAAGACCAGCGCAACGCCGAGTTGATCGAGCGCTCACGCAAGGCTGCGGAGCGCACCACTGCCATCCTGGATGCGGTGCTGGCCAAGCAACCCTACGTAGCCGGCCAGCGCTTCACCATGGCCGACATCGCCTGCGGCTGCGCCACGCACCGTTGGCTGGGTCTGCCGATCGAGCGCCCCGCACGCCCCCACCTCGAGCGCTGGATGGCCGAGCTGCGGGATCGGCGCGCCGCGCAGGAAGTGTTGGCGTTGCCGGTGGTGTAAGCCTGCTGACATCGATGTCCGGCACCTTTCTGACGGAAGGCTTCGCCCTTGTCCGGAACGTGCTGCCGGACGAGATTTGCGAACGCCTGACCGACCACTTGCGCACTGACAGCGCGGGTACCCGCGAGCTATTGTCCCAACCGTGGTGCGCCACGCTTGCAGCGGAACTCCACCGACACCCTGCGCTCGCAGCGCAGATTCCCGCCACGCATGTCGCCGTGCAATGCACGGGGTTCGACAAATCGGCCGCGCAAAACTGGCTTGTGCCGATTCATCAGGATCTCAGCATTCCGGTGGCTGCACGCGTGAGCAATTCGTCCTTGCAGGGATGGTCGGAAAAAGAGGGGCAGCTCTATGTGCAACCGCCACGCGGCGTACTGGAAGACTTGATTGCCGTCCGATTGCATGTGGACGATTGCGGTGCAAACGAAGGTCCGTTGCGCGTTGTACCTCGCTCACACCAGCAAGGCCGCATGGACGAGACAGCCATGCAAGACGCGCGCAGTACCCATGGCGAAGTTGTCTGCCTAGCCCAGCGCGGCGATGTGCTGCTCATGCGTCCATTGCTGCTGCACGCCTCATCCAAATCAACCGGTGAACGACCCCGCCGCGTACTGCACTTCGTGTACGGCCCTCCTGTTCTGCCGCTTCGACTGCGCTGGGCGCGCACCGCACTAGACTCGGGACACCGCAAAGACTAAGCGCTGCCCAACCCACCTGCGGTAGCATCCTCAACCGCGCACGGTGCACGCCACCGGCGCGGTTTTTTGTTTCCATCGAGGGAACCTCGAATGCCATTCCAGAAAGCTTCCACCACCGTTGCCACCCTTCTTTGGGGCGCGCTCTACCTGGTTGCCGCCATCGTGTCGCACCGCCTGAACGGGCCGGTGGACATGACCGGGTATGTCTGGCTGCCGGCGGGCGTGGCCATGGCCGCGTTCATGCTGCGGACATACCGCGAATGGCCCGGGCTGGGCGCTGCATTTGCCGTGGCGCAACTGGTGCTGGCCGCCATCGAGCGCACCAATCCGGCACACGCCATGTTGTTCGTGCTCGACGAGGCAGGCAGCGCGGCGCTTGCCGTGGCGTTGGTGCGACTGGCGCGGGTGCCGCTCGAAGGCTTGTACTTCGTGCGGGCGATGTTGGTGGCGGGCGCCATCAGCGCTGTCTCGGGGGCGCTGTTTGGGGCGGCGTGGTTTGCGTGGTCGCAGGGCGGCGCCTTTGGGCACGTGTTCCGCATCTGGGGCGCATCGGACTTCCTTGGCGTGCTGATCGTCACGCCGGTGCTGGCGGCTTGGTCGCGGTTTCGCGCGTTTCGCTCGGGTGGTACGGACCGCACCGATTTCCTGCTTGGCTTGGGCGCCTTCATTGCGCTTGCGCTGTCGGCGTATGTGATCTTCGACGGCAACAGCGTCACCAAATTCGGTAGCGGCGTTGGCTTTGCGCTGACCTACGTGCCCCTGTTCTTCGCCGTGGTGGTGGCGCTATTGTGGGGCGGCCGCGGTGGCTCGATGGCAGTTTTGCTGCTGACGCTGGTGGCCCTCTTGCAGACCGCCGAGGGCGACGGCCCATTCGCCGTGCTCGATCGTCATTACGGCCAGTCGCTGTTGGAAGCGCAGTTGTACCTGGGCATTGCCGCACTGCTGGTGCTGCTGGTGAGCGCACTCAAAACCACGCGCGAGCAACTGCATGAGCAAAGCGCGCAATGGCAGAACCGCGTGGAGTTGGCGCTCGCGGCATCAAGCCAGCTCGTCTACACCATCGACCCGGCCAGTGGCCGCATCGAATGGGGCGGCGATGTGGTGCTCGCCTTCGGGCACGAGCCGGCGAGCATGGCTTCCGTATCGACCGTGCTGCAGCTCGTGCACCCGGACGACCGTGACGCGCTGCGTGCCCGCTGGCTCGGCGCCCCATCGCTCGACGACGAAACGCCGGGACCCTCGCGTCGCCAGACACTCCGCATCACCGCGCGGGACGGCACGTTGCACACCGTGGTCGACACTGGTGGGCCGCTCACGGATGCCCTGGGTAATACGGCGCTGGTGGCCGGAACATGGTCGGTCGAGACCGCGCTGTGACAACCACTGTGCACGGCAGCACCGCCGTGCTGCTGATCCACGGCCTGGGCGGCACGGCCTATGACTTGGGCGTGCTGCAAAAGGCGCTGCGCACTGCCGGCGCCATCACGCACGCGCCCACCCTGCCCGGCCATGGCACTCACCCGGAAGACCTGATCGGCACGCGCGCCGAGGCCTGGCTTGAAACGCTCGCGCAAACGTATCACCAGCTCATCGCCGAACACGAGACCGTGCATATCGCAGGCATGTGCATGGGCGCGCTGTTAGCGCTGGTGCTGGCGCAGCGTGTGCGGCATGGCGTGGACCACGCGGCAGGCAAGCTCGCGCTGCTGGCCACGCCCATGCACGTCGACGGGTGGTCGACGCCTTGGTACCGGGCATTGCGCCACGTCGTGTATCGCGTTCCCGGCATGGCCGCGCGCATGCGCGTGGAAGAAGATGAGCCGTTCGGCATCAAGAACCCGCTGCTGCGCCGGATCATCAAGGCAAAGCTTGCCCGCGGCGACAGCTTCCACTACCCGTGGGTACCGCTTACGTGCATTCGCGAAGTGGATCGGCTGCGCGTGTGGGCGCATGCCGCCGCGCCGCAGACGCATTGCCCCACGCTGGTGATCCACGCGCGGGAAGACGAGCTCACCAGCCTACGTTCGGCCGACACACTGCAAGCCACCCTCCCCAACGCACGCACGGTGGTGCTGGAAAACAGCTACCACATGATCTGCGTGGACAACGACCGCGACCAGGTGGCAGCCGAGGTGCTGGGCTTCTTCGGGTTCGACGCTGCAACGGCCAGGCGCAAGAGCCCGGCCATTGCCGAGTGAGCGGCAGGTCAGGCAGCAGGGCCCGCGCTCTCATGCTCATGCGCGGCATCCAGCTTGCGCTGCCGCTCGCTGCCCTTGAACACGCGCCGCACCGCCACAAAGAACACCGGCAACAGAAACACCGCCAGCACCGTCGCCGTGATGATGCCGCCCAGCACGCCCGTGCCGATGGCGCGCTGGCTCGCCGACGCTGCACCGCTCGCCACGGCCAGCGGGACCACACCGAAGGCAAACGCCAACGACGTCATCACGATCGGCCGGAAGCGCAGGCGCGCAGCCTCCAGCGTCGCGTCGATCAACCCCATGCCCTGCGCATGCAAATCCTTGGCGACTTCGATGATGAGGATCGCGTTCTTGGCCGACAGGCCGATCGTCGCGATCAGGCCGACCTTGAAATAGATGTCGTTGGGCAGAAAGCGCAACGTCGCCCCAAGCAGCGCGCCGAACACCCCCAACGGCACCACCAGCAGCACGGCCATCGGAATCGACCAGCTCTCATACAGCGCCGCCAGACACAGGAACACCACCAGAATCGACAGCGCAAACAGCGCAGGCGCCTGCGCCCCTGACAGGCGCTCCTCGAACGACTGGCCGGTCCACTCGTAGCCGAAGCCCTCGGGCAGCTCGCGCGCGATCGATTCCATCGCCGCCATCGCATCGCCGGAACTGCGGCCGGGCGCGGGGGCACCGGTGATCGTCATGCTCGGAAAGCCGTTGTAGCGGTCCAGCTTGAGCGGCCCAACGGTCCATTGGGCCGTGGTGAATGCGGACAGCGGCACCATCGCACCCGCTGCATTGCGCACATGCATGCGGCCAAGCTGCTCGACCGACACGCGCTGCTTGCCGTCGGCTTGCACGATCACGCGGCGTACCTGGTTGCGGTAAACGAAATCGCCCGCGTAATCGGAGCCGAACATCACCGCCAGCGTGCGGTTGATGTCTTCAATCGACACGCCCATCGACAACGCCTTTTTGCGGTCCACGTCGATCATGATCTGCGGCGCATCACCCTGGCCGGCAAAGGTCACCTCTGACAGCGCCGGATGCTTGGCCGCCTGCGCCAGCATGTGGTCACGCGCCTGCACCAGACGCTCGTAGCCCGCGCTGCCGCGGTCCTGCAGACGCAGGTCGAATCCAGGCTTGCTGCCCAGTTCCGGCAGCGCGGGCGAGTTCATTGCCATCACCATCGCGCCCTTGATCGAGCTGAACGCGGCATTGGCCCGGCTGACCACGGCGTCAACGTGTTGCTCGGCGCCCTTGCGTTGCGTCCAGTCCTGAAGCGTGAGAAACAGCATGGCCGCATTCTGGCCGTTGCCATACAGGCTGAAGCCCGTAATGGCGAGCGTGGAAGCCACCGCCGGTTCCTTCGTCATGAAGTACTGCTCTGCCTGCCGCACGATATCGAGCGTCTGCGCCTGCGTGGCGCCGGTGGGCAACTGGACGATGGTCATGAACTGGCCGGTATCCTCTTCCGGAAGAAAGGCGGTGGGCAACTGCATGAACAGCAACACCACCACGCCGATGACCGCCCCATAGGCCACAAACGCACGGCATGTGCGATTCAGCAGCCGCGCCACACCGTTTTGGTAGCGCGTCGTCAGACGGCCAAAGCCTCGGTTGAACGCACCGAAGACCCCCTTGCGCTGCGCACCGTGGCCCGGCTGAACCGGCTTCAGCAGCGTCGCGCACAAGGCCGGCGTCAACGTCAGCGCCAGGAAGGCCGAAAACACCATCGACACCGCCAGCGACAACGAAAACTGCCGGTAGATGTTGCCCACCGCGCCGCCAAAGAACGCCATCGGCACGAACACCGCCGTCAGCACCAGCGAGATGCCGACAATCGCCCCGCTGATCTGCCGCATGGCCTTGGCCGTCGCCTCGCGCGGCGAGAGCCCTTCTTCGTGCATCACACGCTCGACGTTCTCCACCACCACGATGGCATCGTCAACGAGGATACCGATGGCCAGCACCAGCCCGAACAGCGTCAGCACGTTGATGGAAAAACCCATCGGCAGCATCACCGCAAACGTGCCCAGCAGCGCGATCGGCACCACCAGCGTGGGGATGAGCGTGGCACGCAGGTTCTGCATGAACAGCATCATCACCAGGAACACCAGCACCACGGCTTCAAGCAATGTCTTGACGACCTGCTCGATGGCGATGCCGACAAAGCGCGAGCTGTCGTACGCCACCTCGTAACGCACGCCCGGCGGGAAATGCGCCTGCGCCTGATCCAGCACCGCACGCACGCGCTTGGCCACGCCAACAGCGTTGGCGCCCGGCGCGAGCTTGATACCGATGGTCGTGGCCGGCTTGCCGTTCATGCGCGAGAGGTACAGGTAGTCGCTGCCGCCCAGCTCCACGCGCGCCACATCGCGCAGCAGCACCATGCGGCCCTGGGCGTCCGCGCGCAGCGGAATTTGCCCGAACGCGTCGGGCGTGGTCAGCCCATCATCACCGGTAATGCTCGCGTTGATGGGCGCGCTGCCCGGCACCGCCCCACTGCCGATCTCGCCCACGGTGATGCGCGCGTTGTAGCGGCGCACGGCGTCGCTCAAATCGCCGGCAGTCAGGCCGAGCGCGGTAAGTTTGTCCGCATCGGGCCAGATACGCATGGCGTATTCGGCGTCGAACAATTGCGCCGTACCGACGCCAGGCACGCGGCGCAGTTGCGGGATGAGGTCAGACGATGCGAGGTCGCCCAGGTCGATGCCGTCGAAGCGGCCATGATCGGCCGACAGCGACAGGTACATCATGTAGTCCTCGGCGGCCTTCTCGATGCGGATGCCGTTGCGGCGGACCACTTCGGGCAAGCGCTCTTCCACAATCTTCAGGCGGTTCTGGACCTCCACCGCGGCAAGGTCGGGGCTCGTGCCCTGTTTGAACGCCAGGTTGATCGACACGTTGCCCGCCGCATCGGACGACGACGACATGTACAGCAGCCCCGGTGCGCCGTTCATCTCGCGCTCGATGATGGCCGTGACGGCGCTCTGCGCGGTGCGTGCAGAAGCCCCCGGGTAGCTGGCCGAAATGCTGACGTTGGGCGGCGCGATGGTCGGGTACTGCGCCACCGGCAGGCGCGGCAGGGCGAGCAGCCCCGCGAGGATGATGACCAGTGCAATCACCCAGGCAAACACTGGGCGGTCGATAAAGAAACGTGCCATGGTCAGCCCTTGCCCGGCTTCGTTTCAATGGGCCGGATGGCCATGCCCGCCTCAAGCGTCCGCACACCGGGGATGGCGATGCGTTCACCAGCGGCCAGGCCGCTCGTCACCAGCCATTGATCACCGGCCAACGTTTGCGCAACCACGGGCTGAACGGCCAGCGTGTTGTCGGCCTTCACGACGAACACCGACGCGCCGTGGCGGTCCCGCTGCAATGCACCCTTCGGGATCGTCACCGCGCCCTGCTGCACCGCGTGGGAGAGTTTCACGCGCACGTACATGCCAGGCAGCAGCAGGCCATCCGGGTTGGGCAGCACGGCACGCATGGAAACGTTGTCGGTCGCGCGGTCGACGACCAAGTCAGAGAACAGCAGCCTGCCGGGGCGCTCATACGCAACGCCATCGCTCAGGATCACCTGCACGCCGATGTCCTGGCCGGATAGCGCGGACGCCCGGCCTGCCTTCAGCGCGCGCTGCAGGGCAAGCACTTCAGCAGCAGGTTGCGCGAAGTCGACGTAGATCGGGTCGATCTGCTCGACGGTGGTCAGCGGCGTGGCGGCACCTTCCTTGACCAGCGCACCTTCAGTGACCTGTGCCCGGCGCGAGCGGCCGGCAATGGGCGCGGTGACCGTGGCGTAACCGAGGCGCAGTTGCGCGGTCTCCAGCGCGGCGCGGGCAGACACGACATCGGCCGCCGCCTGTCGTTCGATGGCTTGCGCCTCAGCGTATTCGAGTTCGCTCACCGCGCGCGTGGCGGCCAGGCCCTTGTAGCGGGTGGCTTTGTCATGCGCGATGGCGGCCTGTGCCTGCGCACGTGCAAGCGCGCCTTGTGCGGCATCCACCTGCGCCTTGAGCGGTGCTTGATCGATGCGGAACAGCACCTGCCCTGCCTTGACCACCTGCCCTTCTTCGTACACGCGCTTGAGCACGATGCCATCCACACGCGCGCGCACTTCCGCAGTGCGGTACGGCTCAATGCGGCCGGGCAGATCGGTCACCAGCGGCGCATCGGAACGCTGCGCAACGGCAAACTCGACTTCCGGCGGGCCATCAGGCTTGGCAGCATGGTCGGACGGCTTGCCACAGGCTTGCAACGCTGCGAGCGCGCACGCGCACAGCAACCATCGGGACGAACGAAGACGACGGGACAACAGCGAGAACATCATGAGAAAAGGGGGCTGGGTGCGACCGCACCCGAGATCTTGACGAAGCGAAGCGGAAGGCTAGCACGCAGGCCCACTGCCACCTGACCGATTGATTTCTCAATCTGATCAAGACCTTACAAAGCCGGCGCCCCCTCCTACCCTCCCGCCCGCCGACCGCCCAACGCGCCGGAAGCGTCAGAACACGCGGCCCAGCTGCAGGTAGACGTTCCACACGCCCTGCGGGGCCACCGCAAAGCCAAAGTACAGCGGCCCGATGGGGCTGTTGCCGCCAACGAACAGGCTGCCGCTCTTGAGGTAACCGCCGCTGCCGAAGTTGTTGCGCAACTGCCAGACATTGCCCGCCTCAGCGCTGGCGCCGAATACCGGCGCGCGCAGCCCGAGAAGATCGTCGACGCGCAAGTCGTAGAGATACGTGAGCCGACCGTACAGCAGGTACTGCCCGTTGAACTGGTCTTGCGCATACGCGGAAAGATGCTGAAAACCACCCAGGAAGAACCCCTCGTTGGCGCCGCTGCCGCTGTTGCCGCCGTTCTCTCGTGTCGGGCTGTTGGCGCCAAACTGGCCCGCGCCCTCCGCCGCCACATTGAAGGTATGGCGCCCGTAGCTCGTCGCCCACAGGGCCTTGGCCTGCGCGGTGTTGTACTTCTTTTCCAGCGAGCCGAAGCCTGTCTCCACGCTGCTGAAGAGGTAGTAGCCCCGGCGTGGGAAGAGCGCATCGTCGAGCTGATCCACCGTCAGTTGCGCGCGGAAGGCGGGCTGCTGCGCGCGCAAGGTGGGCAAATCAAACGCACCGACGGGGGTGCCGGACGCATCCGTCTCCAACGACAGGTAGTTGAATGTGGCGGTCTTGCTCACGTAGTTCACGCCCAGGCGCAGCTCACCCTTGCGGCCCAGGGGAACACCCAGATCAACACCCGCCCGCGCGGTCTCGATGGTGACGGCATTGAACGGCTTGGCGTCTCGGGTGGGCGCTTCATCGTCGAAATAAAGATCCGAGCGACGGCGCGAATATTCGGCGTACGGGGCGACGTAGAAGCCGCGTGCCTGCCACAACGGCTGGCGCAATTCTGTGTGCAGGCTCGCGCGGTTGCTGCCCAGCACGATGTCGTTGCGCCACTCCAGGCCGCTCTGCGTGAGCCACGGATACCGATGCCCGAGGTTGACGTTGAACGCGCCACGCCCATCAAAGTTGGTCGACATGCCCAGTCCAAACAGGAAGAACTGGTTGCCCCACGACTTTTCATGCGCGTCGATCTTGAGCGTATGCACGCCGTTCTCGTTGACGAGCCGCTGCGTGACGGTCTCAAAATCGCCGGTGGTGGCCAGTGCGGACAAGTCACGGTTGAGCGCCTCGACGTCGTACGCATCGCCCTCGTGCACGTTCAGCAGTTGACGCACGCGCGCTACGGGCACGCGGCCGCTGGTGGTCACGTCAATGGCGTCGATGCGGGTGCCCTGCGCCAGCACGCCCTGCCGCGCCTGCGCAGCCCGATCCGAGACATAAGCCGCATAAGCCTGCGCAGACAGCGACAGCCCCGCCAGCTTGGCTTCCATGCCC
Organism: uncultured Ralstonia sp.; assembly: GCA_966433195.1. Lineage (GTDB taxonomy): Bacteria > Pseudomonadota > Gammaproteobacteria > Burkholderiales > Burkholderiaceae > Ralstonia. Next base: position 48,865 of record CBJMVH010000018.1, on the reverse strand, counting down.
TGCGCGGCGCGCTCGCCTTGCCGCACACCCTGCGCGCCCTTGGCAAAGTCGGTGAGCGACAAATCCTTCAACTCCGGCTCGATCAACACGTCCCGGCCGTGCAGCAGTGCCTTCTGCGCGCGCACGTTCTGACCGACGAGGATGGTGATCATCTGCTGTGTCACCGCCGCGGGCGAGGCCAGGTCCTCCGGCCGCTGCAGGTCCGTGCCGATATTGACGGCGATGATGATGTCCGCGCCCATGTCACGCGCCAACTGCACCGGCAGATTGCTCACCAGCCCGCCATCGACCAACGTGCGCCCATCCACCTCGATGGGCGCGAACAAGCCCGGCACCGCCATGCTCGCGCGCATGGCCAGCGGTAATGACCCGTGGTCGAGAATCACCCCGTCGCCCGTGGCGAGGTCCGTGGCCATGGCCTTGAACGGAATCGGCAACTGCGCGAAATCGGTGTTGTCAGGCCAGCGCGCGGTCCAGTTCTTGAGCAGCGCCAGCAGCCGGTTGCCCTGCACCAGCCCCGTGGGCAGCTTGAGCCGGCCGTCGCCGTAGCCGGCGGACAACCCGATCGGATACTGGAAATCGTCCTCGCGCAGCGATTGCGGCAGCTTGGCGCGCTCGTTGCGGTCAAACGCGATGTCGCTCAAGTCCACCTGCGAGAGCTTCTGCTCCAGCTCATCCGCCCGCAGGCCGCTGGCGTACAACCCGCCCACCACCGCGCCCATGCTGGTGGCGGCAATCACATCCACGGGAATGCGCATGCGCTCGAGCATCTTCAACACGCCGATATGCGCATAACCCCGCGCCCCACCGCCCGACAGCACAAGGCCGATGCGCGGCCGCGCCGGCTCCGCCCCCGGTTGGCTGGGCCTCACCTCCTGACCCTGTGCGGGCGACAGTGCGGCAAGCAGGAACACGGCGGCGACCAGCCGAGACCCGTGGCGGCGAATCAAAGAAGCCGTCAGGAAAGCCATGGTGAGAGGGGCGATTCTGGTTAGGGTTGAAGTTGCAGGCGCAATGATTCCACAACCGGGATTTACCCGGTGCAATTGCGTGCACGGCATCGCAGCAGGCACGGGCGCCGATGAATACTTTTCAGGGCGAAAGTGACAGAATATTGCCCAGACCCGGACACGCTTGTTCCTACAATCCGCGTTCGCCCTGCAGGGGGGCAAACAGAAGACGTTCGGTATCGGGAAGAGCTGAAACGCCAAGAACAGGAGGAGATCAAGATGTGGAATCAAGTCTATGACCCACTCGGCAATGCCCTGTGGTCAACCCTCGCGGCCGGGATACCCGTCGCGGTGCTGCTATGCTCGCTGGCCTTTTTCCATATGCAGGCCCACTTGGCTGCGGGGCTGGCGCTGATTGTCGGCGTGGGCATCGCGTCGTTCGTGTTCGGCATGCCGGCCGCCATGGCGGGCAAGGCAGCGGGGCTGGGCATCGTCTCGGGCCTGTTCCCGATCGGCTGGATCGTTCTCAACATCATCTTCCTGCACCGGCTCACCACCTTGAATGGCTCGTTCAAGGTCTTGCAGAGCTCCATTTCCGGCATTACCGAAGACCGCCGCCTGCAACTGCTGCTGGTGGCGTTCAGCTTTGGCGCGTTCTTTGAAGGCGCTGCGGGCTTTGGCACGCCGGTGGCCGTGACGGGCGCCATCCTCATCGGCCTGGGCTTCTCGCCGCTGGCGGCGTCCGGCCTGGCACTGATCGCCAACACCGCGCCGGTGGCCTACGGGGCGCTGGGGGCACCGCTCATCGGGCTGGCTTCCGTGACGGGGCTGGACTTGCTGCAGCTCTCCGCCATGGTCGGCCGCCAGTTGCCGTTCTTCTCGGTGCTGGTGCCGTTCTGGCTGATCTGGGCGTTTGCGGGCTTCCGCGGCATGCTGCAGATCTGGCCGGCGATTCTGGTGGCCGGCGTGTCGTTCGCCATTCCGCAGTTCCTGGTGTCGAACTTCCACGGCCCGTGGCTGGTGGATGTGATTGCCGCGCTCGTCTCCATGGGCACGCTCACGCTGTTCCTCAAGGTGTGGAAGCCCAAGACCATCTGGACCTCCACCGCCCTGCGCAACCGCGAAGACAACTCCCGCGTCGACCCCGAAGCCGCGGAGGAAGCCCGTGCCGCCACCACCGCCACCGATGGCAAGATCTCGCGCACGCAAGCCTGGCTGCCGTGGGTGATCCTGACCGTGTTCGTGTTCATCTGGGGCGTGCCGCAGTTCAAGGCCTTTGCCGACGGCCTGTGGGCGTTCAAGTTCGCCATTCCCGGCCTGGACAAGATGGTGCTCAAGGGCCCGCCCGTGGTGCCCAAGGTGATTGCCGAAGGCGCGGTGTTCAACTTCAACGTGCTCTCGATGGCGGGCACGGGCATCCTGGTCTCGGCCATCGTGGGCGGCCTGCTGATGGGCTACTCGCTGCCGCGCATGGCGAAGGAGTATTGGAACACCATCAAGCTCACGCGCTATTCGCTGCTGACGATCTGCGCGATGTTCGGCATCGGCTACCTGACGCGCTACTCCGGTCTGGATGCGACGCTGGGCCTGGCCTTTGCCCACACCGGCGTGCTGTACCCGCTGTTCGGCACCATGCTGGGCTGGCTGGGCGTGGCACTCACAGGGTCGGATACGGCATCGAACGTGCTGTTCGGCGGCCTGCAGAAGACCACGGCCGAACAGCTTGGCCTGTCGCCCATCCTCATGTCAGCAGCCAACAGCTCGGGCGGCGTGATGGGCAAGATGATCGACGCGCAGTCCATCGTCGTGGCGTCCACCGCCACCAAGTGGTACGGCCACGAGGGCGACATCCTGCGTTACGTGTTCTTCCACTCGCTGGCGCTGGCTTTCCTGGTGGGGCTGATGATCACGCTGCAGGCCTACGTGGAACCGTTCACGCGGATGGTCGTGCATTAAGCACCTGCCCCGCTCGCTCCGAAAAAGCCGCTCATTCGAGCGGCTTTTTTCATGGCGCAACGGCTTGGGCGCGCCAAACGCCCCCAATTCCCCTCGCGCCGAGTTCTGAACTCCAATCGCCGAAAAAAAAGCTCGACACGCCGAGTTCCGAACTCCAACCGTCGAGAAAAAAACTCGACGCGCCGAGTTCTGAGCGCCAAGGTCGAGAAAAATGCTCGACGCGCCGAGTTCCGAGCTCCAAGCGCCGAGAAAAAAGCTCGGCGTGCCGGGCTCAGAACTCGGCACGCCCCTCAGGCAGGGGTTGCGGGGCGCGCGTATCATGCGTCCACTCCGCCTTCGCCTTCGCGCGTCCCGTTCCGGGGCACCGCCCCGCTCGGCGCGCCATGCCTCCCATGCCATTGCGCCACCTCGAAAAACTCGTCGACCCATTCCGCCCCCTGCCCGATAGCCAGCCGCCCGGCAATGTCTGGCGTTTCTATGCGTACTTCCTGCGCGAGGTGCGCGGCGTCTTTGTGTTCCTGCTGGTGGTGGGGCTGCTGGGCGCGTTGATCGAGGTCGCACTGTTCGACTTCCTCGGTCGGCTGGTTGACCTGGCGCAGAGCACACCGGGCGCCGATTTCTTTGCGCGCCACCGCAACGAGCTGCTCTGGATGGCCTTCGTGGCGCTGATCGCGCGGCCGGTCGTCTTTGGCCTGCACGATGTGCTGGTGCATCAGGTCATCAACCCGAACCTGTCGAACCTGATCCGCTGGCAAAACCACCGCTACGTGCTCAAGCAGAGCCTGACGTTCTTCCAGAACGACTTTGCGGGCCGCATCGCGCAGCGGATCATGCAGACCGGGTTTTCATTGCGCGACTCGGCCGTGCAGGCGGTGGATGCGCTGTGGCACGTGGTGATCTACGCCATCAGCGCGCTGGTGCTGTTTGCACAGGCGGACTGGCGCCTGATGATCCCGCTGCTGCTGTGGATTGGGTGCTACGTGGCGGCCATGTCGTACTTCGTGCCGCGCGTGAAGGCGCGATCCGTTATCGCCACGGAATCGCGCTCCAAGTTGATGGGCCGCATCGTGGACGGCTACACCAACATCACCACGCTCAAGCTGTTTGCCCACACGCAACTGGAAGAGGCCTACGCGCGCGATGCCATGGCCGAGCAGACGGACAAGACACGCCTGTCCGGCCGCATGATCAGCGCGATGGATTTCACCATCACCGCCATGAACGGCCTGCTGATTGCAGGCACCACGGCCCTTGCGCTGTGGCTGTGGAGCGAGGGCAAAGTCTCCGCCGGCACCATTGCGCTGACCACGGGGCTGGTGATCCGCATCAACAACATGTCGGGCTGGATCATGTGGGTGGTCAACGGCATCTTCGAAAACGTGGGCCAGGTGCAAGACGGCATGCAGACGATTGCCGTACCGCGCACCGTGACCGACCGGCCGGATGCCACGCCTCTGCACATCACCCGGGGCGAAGTGCGGTTCGAGCAAGTGGGCTTTCACTACGGCAAGGGCAGCGGCGTGATCGAAGGGCTGGACCTCGTGGTGCACCCCGGCGAACGCATCGGCCTGGTCGGCCCGTCGGGCGCGGGCAAGTCGACGCTGGTCAACCTGCTGCTGCGCCTGTACGACGTAGAGCAAGGCCGCATTCTGGTGGACGGCCACGACATCGCTACCGTCACGCAGGAGAGCCTGCGCGAACAGATCGGCATGGTCACGCAGGATACGTCGCTGCTGCACCGCTCGATTCGCGACAACCTGCGCTACGGCAAACCCGACTGCACCGAAGCCGAACTGATGGAGGCCGTGCGCCGTGCACGGGCGGATGGGTTTATCCCACATCTATCGGACGCGCAAGGCCGGCACGGCTTGGATGCGCTGGTGGGCGAGCGCGGCGTGAAGCTCTCTGGCGGCCAGCGCCAGCGCATCGCCATTGCGCGCGTGCTGCTCAAGGATGCGCCGATCCTGATTCTGGACGAAGCCACCTCCGCGCTCGACTCGGAAGTGGAAGCCGCCATCCAGGAAAGCCTGGAAACGCTGATGCAGGGCAAGACGGTGATTGCGATTGCGCACCGGCTCTCAACCATCGCCCGGATGGATCGGCTGGTGGTGCTGGATGGTGGGCGGATTGTTGAGAGCGGCACGCATGCTGAGTTGCTGGCGCATGGGGGGTTGTATGCGCGGTTGTGGGCGCATCAGACAGGGGGGTTTGTTGGGGTGGATTGAGGTTTGTTTTTGACCTTGGTGGTCCACATCCCTTTCGTCCCCTGCCGGGGCCGACTCACTTTTCTTTGTCTTGCCAAAGAAAAGTAAGCAAAAGAAAGGCGCGCCCGATGCGGCGAAAGCCTCCTTGAATTTCTGTCGCAAGGACGGGAAGGGAAAAACTCGCTGCGCTCAAACAGTTTCCCTTCCTTTTTCCTCCTTGCAACAGAAATTCAAGGCGCCGCATAGGGCAGGAAAGTCAAAGGACAAAAGCCAAACCCTCTGAGCGCCAGCCCAAACGACAAGGCCAACCCCGCGATGGGTTGGCCTTTGTCTTTTGACGTTGAGCCCTTGATGGCGCCTTGAATTTTTGTGAGCGGGCGGAAAAAGGAAGGAGGCCTGTCTGAGCGAAGCGAGTTTGCCTCCTTCCCCGCACGGTCACACAAATTCAAGGGGAAGTCGCCATCTCGGGCGCGCCTTTCTTTTGCTTACTTTTCTTTGGCAAGACAAAGAAAAGTGAGTCGGCCCCGGCAGGGGACGATACAAGGGATGGACCCAAAACAAGTAATCAAACCCACCCCATCCCCCCCACCAGCGCCCCCAACCCCACCAGCACCAGCGGGTGCACCCGCGTAAACGTACAAGCCAAAACAGTCCCCACAGTCAGCGCAATAGTCCCAACACTGTGATCCGCCCCACGCGCCAACACCCAGCCAGTAGCAAACAGCAACCCGATGGTCAACGGCGCCAGCCCGCGCCGCACCAGGGCAATCCACCGCGCAGCGGGCTTGCGATCCATCACCCGCGCGATCACCGCGGCAATCACGCACGACGGCCCGCAGATGCCCACCAGCGAGGCAATCGCCCCACCCAACCCGGCCGCCTGCCAGCCAAACAACTCAACGAAGAGCACGTTCGGCCCCGGCGCCGCCTGCGAGATGGCGTACATCGCGCTCAGTTGCTCGCTCGTCATGTAGTGACGCGTATCGACCAGGAACCGATGCATGTCGGGCAGCGTCGAGCTCGCCCCGCCAATGGCGAGAAACGACAACACCAGGAAGTGCCAGAAGAGATCGAAGACGGTGGTGAGATACGTCACCGCATGGCCCTCCACTCCAGCACCAGCGCGAGCGGAATCAGCACCAGCATGACCCACACCAGCGGCCATTGCAGCACGCCGATCGTCAGGAACACAGCCAGACCGATGCCGACAGCGCGCCAGGTGCGCGACTGCCCCTGCGCCAGTTTGACGGCGGTGGAGAGCACCAGCCCCGCCGCCACTGCCGCCATGCCTTTGAGCAGGTTCTGCGTAAAAGCCAGTGCGCTGAAGTGGTCGTACACCAGCACGATCAGCAAGAGCAGCACGGCCGGCACCATCACCAGGCCGCCCATCGCCGCGGCCGCCCCGCGCATGCCATGAAAGCGGTAGCCGAGCATCACCGAGAGATTGACGACGTTCGGCCCCGGCAACACCTGGCCCAGGCTCAGCAGTTCGGCAAACTCGGCGTTGGAGAGCCACCCGTTGCGGTCGACAATGCCGGCCCGCGCGAATGGCAGCACGCCGCCAAAGCCCGACAGGCCCATGCGTGCAAACTCGGTGAAGAGCTTGCGGCACGATGGAACGTTTGCCTTTGCGTCTGCAACGGCGTCAGGCTCGGCGTGCGGGTCCGTCATACGATCAAGCAGCTTCCGGTGCAGGCTTGGGCAGCGAAAGCTTCGGATCGCGCAGCTTGGGCTCCAGCGTCTTGCCCTTGCGTGCCCGCTTGCCGGCGTACGGTTCCTGAGCACGCGTCGTCATGGTCTGCTCGACGGCCTTACCGCCACGCGGGCCATTGCCCGACAGCACGAAGCCCGCTGCACCAAAGGCCAGCGCCTGAAGCAGTGTTTCGTTCTTCTCCAGCTCCATCAGGATCACGCCACGACCACCGCTGGCGAGCGTCTTCAGCTCGCTGATCGGGAACAGCAGCATGCGGCCGCTTTCCGACAGACACGCCACGCCGTAAGCGTCAGCCGGTACGGGTGCCGGCTTATTGGGCTGATCGCCCTCATCCAGCGTCAGGAACGCCTTGCCCGCCTTTTGGCGCCCGACCATGTCGCTCACCTTGGCCATAAAGCCGTTGCCGCCGCGCGTGGAGATCACGAGGTTCTGGTCGGCGTGGCCGGCGAACGTGTGGGCGATATGCGTGCCCGGTGCGAGTTCGATCAGCGTGGTCAGCGGCACGCCATCGCCGCGGCCGCCGGGCAGGTTGGCTACGGCCACGGAATACACGCGACCCGTGCCCTTGTCATCGCGCGTGCCGAAGATGAGTAGCGCGTCGGTCGTGCGGCATTCAAACGTGTCGTACAGCGAATCGCCTGCCTTGAAGCCGAACTGCGTGGCATCATGGCCATGGCCCTGACGCGTACGCACCCAACCCTTCTGCGAGACGATCACCGTGACGGGCTCGTCGATCACCTTCACTTCGGCTGCGGCACGGCGCTCTTCCTGGATGAGGGTGCGGCGGTCGTCGCCGTATTGCTTTGCGTCGGTCTCGATTTCCTTGATGATGCGACGGCGCATCATGGTTTCGGACTTCAGCAGGACATCCAGATCAGACTGCTCTTCGCGCAGGTTCTTCAGCTCCTGTTCGATCTTGATGGCTTCCAGGCGCGCGAGTTGGCGCAGGCGGATTTCGAGGATGTCCTCGGCCTGGCGGTCGCTCAGGTTGAAGACCTGGATCAGCGCGGCCTTCGGCTCGTCGCTTTCACGGATGATGCGGATCACGTCCTCGATGCGCAGCAGTACCATCTGCCGACCTTCGAGGATGTGGATGCGGTCTTCCACCTTGCCCAGACGATGGCGCGTACGGCGCGTGACCGTGGCGAAGCGGTAGCTGATCCACTCGCGCAGGATCTCGGCCAAGCCCTTCTGGCGCGGCCGGCCATCCATGCCGATCATCACCAGGTTGATGGCCGCGCCCGATTCCAGCGACGTGTGCGCGAGCAGCGAATTCGCAAACTCCTGCTGGTCGATGTTCTTGCTCTTGGGCTCGAACACCAGACGCACCGGCGCGTCCTTGCCCGATTCGTCGCGCACCGCATCCAGCAGGCCGAGCATCGTCTGCTTCATCTGCAGCTGATCCGGCGACAGCGACTTCTTGCCGGTGCGCACCTTCGGGTTGGTCAGCTCTTCAATCTCTTCCAGCACCTTCTGCGACGAGGTGTTGGGCGGCAGTTCGGTCACCACCAGTTGCCACTGGCCGCGTGCGAGTTCTTCGATCTTCCAGCGCGCACGCACTTTCAGGCTGCCGCGGCCGCTCTCGTACACCTGGGCGATATCCGCCGCCGACGAGATGATCTGGCCGCCGCCCGGGAAGTCCGGCCCGGGCATGTGTTGCATCAGCTCGGTGCTGGTGAGCTTGTCGTCGCGGATGAGCGCGACGGCCGCATTGGCGACTTCGCGCAGGTTGTGCGACGGAATCTCGGTGGCCATGCCCACCGCAATGCCCGATGCGCCGTTGAGTAGCACGAACGGCAGGCGCGCCGGCAGCAGCTTCGGCTCTTCCATCGAGCCGTCGTAGTTCGGGACGAAATCTGCTGTACCCTGATCCAACTCTTCGAGCAGCAGGCGCGAGATGGGCGTGAGGCGCGCTTCTGTGTATCGCATCGCCGCAGCGCCATCGCCATCGCGCGAGCCGAAGTTGCCCTGGCCGTCGATCAGCGGGTAACGCAGCGAAAAGTCCTGCGCCAGGCGCACCAATGCGTCATAGGCGGATTGATCGCCGTGCGGGTGGTATTTACCTAGCACGTCACCCACCACGCGTGCCGACTTGACCGGCTTGGCATCGGCACGCAGGCCCATCTCGTGCATCGCAAACAGGATGCGGCGCTGCACGGGCTTCTGGCCGTCAGCCACCTCGGGCAGCGCGCGGCCCTTGACCACGCTGATGGCGTAATCGAGATAGGCGCGCTCGGCATAGGCGCCAAGCGTGAGCGCTTCGGCCGGCTCGCTGGGGTCGAAGAGGATGTCTTGTTGTTCCATGGAGGCTCAAGCGAAAGCGGCGCGCTTCAAAGGTGCGGCGCCGCCAGGATCAATGTTGGGGAATGTTCTTGGCCACGCCGGTGGCCGGGTCCAATACGAGTTCGATGCGCGCGGGCCGGCCCGTGCGGCCCGGCTTGCGTGTCGCCATGACGCCGTTGGCGCTCACGTTCACCAAACCAGGCATGGCCGCCATCGGGTTGTAGTAACGGTAGAACTGCAGCACCGTCTTCACGTAATTCTGCGTCTCGGCATAGGGCGGGATGTCGTTGCCGTGCTTCTGCACCGCGCCCTCCCCGGCGTTATAAGCCGCCAGCACAAGCTCGAGGTTGCCCGAGAACATGCGCAGCAGATCGCTGAGGTAACGCACGCCGGTGGTGATGTTGGTCTTCGGGTCCGCCAGCTTCTGCGCGGCGGTGCGGCGAGCATCGCCGGTCACGCCGTAGCGCGCGCCGGTGTCCGGAATCACCTGCATCAGCCCGATCGCGCCCTTGGGCGACACGGCCTGCGGGTTGAAGCCGGATTCGGCGGCGATCACGGCCTTCACGAGCGCGGGGTCGATGCCGTGCTTGTTGGCAGCCTGGCGGATAAGCGGCTCAACTGTTGGTACGTTGGGGTGTTGCAGCACCGCTTTGACCAACCGCTGGCGCATGCCGGCGTTGCCGAGCGCATCGCGCTTGCTGGCGTTGAGATAGGCATCGGCATCGGGCAACTCGCCGACCGGCAGAGCAATGGCACTGTCGTCCTTGCCTTCGCCCTGGCTCGCTACTACAGCGCCTTTCATGAACAGCACGTAGCGATCATCCAGGCGTTCAGAGGCGAAGTGCGCGAGACCGTTTTCGTCGATGTAGCCGTAGACGTCCGCGCGCACCGGCTGGCTGGCCAGCAAGGCCAGCGCCGTCAGTGCAAATGCGAAACGTGAGAACAGCTTCATCGTTGTCGGTGGCGTATCAGATGTCGGCTTCGACTTCGTTGCCGCGCGCTTCCAGCCACGTGCGGCGCGCGCCGGCTTCGCCCTTGCCCATCAGCATGTTCATCACGCCGATGGTCTGCTCCTCACCCAGCTCGCCCAGCTTCACGGGCAGCAGGCGGCGCGTGTCGGGGTTCATTGTGGTTTCCCAGAGCTGCTCGGCGCTCATCTCGCCCAGGCCCTTGAAGCGGGAGATCTGCCAGGCGCCTTCCTTTACGCCGTCCTTGCGCAGCTTGTCTTCAATGGCTTCGAGCTCGCCGTCGTCCAGCGCGTAGAGCTTCTGGGCGGGCTTCTTGCCGCGCGCCGGGGCATCGACACGATACAGCGGCGGCCGGGCCACGCATACGTTCCCGCGCGCAATCAGCTGCGGGAAGTGCTTGAAGAACAACGTGAGCAGCAGCACCTGGATGTGCGCGCCGTCCACGTCCGCGTCGGACAGGATGCAGATCTTGCCGTAGCGCAGGCCGGACAGGTCGACCGTGTCGTTAGGCCCGTGCGGATCGACACCGATGGCGACCGCAATGTCGTGCACTTCGTTGTTGGCAAACAGGCGGTCGCGCTCGGTCTCCCACGTATTCAGCACCTTGCCGCGCAACGGCAGGATGGCCTGGTATTCCTTGTCGCGGCCCATCTTGGCCGAACCGCCGGCGGAGTCCCCTTCCACCAGGAAGAGTTCGTTGCGCGTGATGTCGTCGGATTCGCAATCGGTCAGCTTGCCGGGCAACACGGCCACGCCGGAGCCCTTCTTCTTCTCGACCTTCTGCGATGCCCGCGTGCGTGCCTGCGCCTGCTTGATGACGAGTTCGGCCAGCTTCTTGCCGTGGTCCACGTGCTGGTTCAGCCACAGCTCCAGCGCCGGGCGGCTGAAGGTAGAGACGAGGCGCACCGCATCGCGGCTGTTCAGGCGTTCCTTGATCTGGCCCTGGAACTGCGGGTCCAGCACCTTGGCCGACAGCACGAACGAAGCACGCGCAAACACGTCTTCGGGCATCAGCTTGACGCCCTTGGGCAGCAGCGCGTGCATCTCGACAAAGCTCTTCACGGCCTGGAACAGGCCTTCGCGCAGGCCGGATTCGTGCGTACCACCAGCCGGCGTCGGGATCAGGTTGACGTACGACTCACGCACCGGCGAGCCCTCTTCCGTCCACGCCACGACCCACGAGGCACCTTCGCCGAGGGCAAAACTCTCTTCGCCGGACTTGTCGGGGTCGGCAAAATGTTCGCCTTCAAACAGGGGGATCACCGGCTCAGCGCCGCTGCCCTGTGCGAGCGATTCCACCAGGTAACCGCGCAGGCCCTCGGCGTATTGCCACTCGAGCGTCTCGCCGGTTTTTTCCAGCGTGAGCGTGACCTTCACGCCCGGCAGCAGCACGGCCTTGCTACGCAGCAGTCGCTGCAGTTCAGCCTGCGGGATGCTCTCGGAATCGAAGTACTTGGCGTCGGGCCAGGCGCGCACGCGGGTGCCGCTCTTCTTCTCGCCGCGCTCGGCCTTGCGGGTGGTCAGCGGCTCGATCACGTCGCCGCCGGAGAACGCCAGCGTCGACACATTGCCGTCACGCCACACCGTCACTTCCAGCCGCGTCGACAGCGCGTTCGTGACCGACACGCCCACACCGTGCAAACCGCCGGAGAAGGCATACGCGCCGCCACTGCCCTTGTCGAACTTGCCGCCCGCGTGCAGGCGCGTGTAGACGATCTCGACCACCGGCACGCCCTCTTCCGGGTGGATGCCGACGGGAATGCCGCGCGCTTCATCCTCCACGCTCACGCTGCCGTCCTTGTGCAGCGTCACGGCAATCAGCTTGCCGAAGCCGCCCAACGCCTCGTCGGCGGCGTTGTCGATCACTTCCTGCACGATGTGCAGGGGGTTATCGGTGCGCGTGTACATGCCCGGCCGTTGCTTGACCGGTTCCAGGCCCTTGAGGACCTTGATCGACGATTCGCTGTATTGGGAGGTTTTGCTCATGGAAGGCGGAAAAACTGACCGGCCCAGGGTGTGTCCCTGTGTGCCGAGAATGCAGCGCGCATTGTAAAGGAAGCTGTCTTGAACAATGCGGAGGGATTGTCAGCAACGGGATGCGACGCACAGTCGACATCCCGCTGACATGTTGACCAACTACCGGAGGATCACGCGGCGCCGGAACGCTTGGCTTCCAGGGCTTCCCAGCGCTCCAATGCCTCCAGCAGCTCCAGCTCGATCGCCTCGTGGCGTTCGGCCAGCTTCTGGGCGCGCTCGGGATCACGTCCGTAGATCGTGCCATCTTCCAACTCAGCGCCGACCTGCTTCTGCTCGATCTCCAGCGCCTCGATGGTGGCGGGCAGCGCATCCAACTCGCGCTGCTCCTTGTAGCTGAGCTTGACGGTGGCGCGCTCGCGCGGCTTGGCGGCTTCGGGTTTCTTTTCTTCGGCGGCGGGCTTGGCAGCAGCCTGTGCGATCTGCGCGGAACGTGCGGATTGCGTCTGCCAATCCGAGAACCCGCCCACATATTCGCGCCAACGGCCCTCGCCTTCGGCCGCGATCACCGAGGTGACGACGTTGTCGACGAAGGCGCGATCGTGCGACACCAGGAACACGGTGCCGCTGTATTCCTGCAGCAGTTCTTCCAGCAGTTCCAGCGTGTCGATGTCCAGGTCGTTGGTCGGCTCGTCCAGCACCAGCACGTTGGCCGGGCGGGCAAACAGGCGGGCCAGCAGCAGCCGGTTGCGCTCACCTCCCGACAGCGATGCCACCGGGGAGCGCGCACGCTCCGGCGGGAAGAGGAAGTCACCCAGATAGCTCATCACGTGCTTGCGCTGGCCGTTGACTTCGATCCAGTCGCTGCCCGGGCTGATGGTGTCGGCCAGCGAGCGGTTCAAATCGAGTTGCGCGCGCATCTGGTCGAAATAGGCCACCTGCAGGTTGGTGCCGTTGCGCACCGTGCCCGAATCGGGCGCCAGTTCGCCGAGGATCAGCTTGAGCAGCGTGGTCTTGCCGACCCCGTTGGCACCGAGAATGCCCACCTTGTCGCCACGCAGGATGGTGGCGGTGAAGTTGTCGACGACCACCTTGTCGCCATAGCGCTTGGTCACGTCCGTCAGCTCGGCGACGATCTTGCCGGAGCGATCGCCCTGCGAGACTTCGAGCTTGACGTTGCCCTGGACCTCGCGGCGCGCCTGGCGCTCCACACGCATCTGTTCCAGCCGCGCCACACGACCGACGCTGCGCGTGCGACGTGCTTCCACGCCCTTCCGAATCCACACTTCTTCCTGCGCGAGCAGTTTATCGAAGCGTGCGTTTTCCAGCGCTTCGGCTTCCAGCTCCTGCGCCTTGCGCGTCTGATACGCCGTGAAGTTGCCCGGGTACGAGCGCAACTTGCCGCGATCGAGCTCGATGATGCGCGTGGCCACGCGGTCGAGGAACGCGCGGTCGTGCGTGATGAACAGCACGCTGCCGCGGAAGGCGAGCAGCAGGTCTTCGAGCCAACGGATGGAGTCGTAGTCGAGGTGGTTGGTCGGTTCGTCCAGCAGCAGGATGTCGGGCGCGCCCACCAGCGCCTGCGCCAGCGCCACACGCTTGGTCAAGCCGCCCGACAGCGAACCGATGCGCGCGTCGGGCTGGAGCCCCAACTGCGCGATGGTGGTTTCCACGCGTGTGCGCAGTTGCCAGGCGTCGGCAGCGTCCAGTTGCGCTTGCAAGGCGTGCAGCTTATGCAGCGCGTCTTCATCATGCGTGTCGCCCATCGACGAGACGAGCGCTTCATATTCAACAAGCAGGCCAGCGGCGTGCGGCACGCCCATCGCCACGGCTTCGGCCACGGTCTGGTCGGGGTCGAACTCGGGCTCTTGCGGTACGTACGCGGAGGTCACGCCACTTTGGCGGGCGATCAGGCCGTCGTCAGGCGCGGTCGTGCCCGCCACGATCTTGAGCAGCGACGATTTGCCGGTGCCGTTGCGGCCAATCAGGCCGACGCGCTCGCCGGCCTCCAGCGAGAAATCGGTGTGGTCGAGCAGCGCCACGTGGCCGAACGCCAGTTGCGCATCGGTAATGGAAAACAGGGCCATGCTGGAGTGAAAAAAGAGTGCGGGCCAGATAGAACCGGATCGGGCCGGAAGGCGCGTATTGTACGGCCGCCGCCATTGCGCTTGCCTGCCCGGGTGCTATAACGCTTGTGCCGCCGCGTGCCCATTTTGCGCGGCGCCTATCCACATCAAGCGAAGGGGGCACCCATGCGCGGACTGTTCGGGCTGTTGATCATCCTGATCGTGGCAGGCATTCCGGTGCGGCAGATCTTGCTGCGCACCGGTTTCTCTCAGTGGTGGGCCTTGCTGGTGGTCGTGCCGCTGGTGAACCTGATTGCGCTGTGGATCTTTGCGTTCTCGAGCTGGCCGCGGCAAATGTCCGAGTCCGGCAACGTGCTGCCTGATCAACGCTAACGCGGCCGCACCACCAAAGAAAACGGCCCGCTTTCGGCGGGCCGGAAGAGTCTCTCCTCGATGCCTTGCGAACAAGACATGGGCGCAGCATAGCGCCCCTTTCCTCCCTGGGGCAGTCAGGACAAACCCGGTAGGGAAAAACGCGGGTTCCGTTCCGCAACCCCAAGTGCGATGCGGCTTTGCACTGCAACAACGCATGCCGCGTCAAGCATGCGCATGAGCGCACCGCGACCGTGTCCGGCCTCCCCCTCGGCGGGCAGCTTTTACACAGCATGTGCGCGCAACGCACCATAACGGGGCGGTTGTCTCAAGCCCGCCTTCTAGAGGGTTCAATCGGCCTTGCTGCCTGCTTACAACACTACAAAACCCGGGCCAGCACGTTGCGCCATCGCGCCTTATCATGCGGCAGGCCCTCCGGCCATGCGCCGGACATAACGATAAGCCGGGCCGCCGTTTTTCATTCCGGGGGATACAACCATGCTGTACTTCAAGCGCACGCTGTCGTGCGCCGCGTTGCTTGCCGTTTCGCTGTCCATGCTTGTGCCCGGGGTGGCACAGGCGTCTTCCACACCGGTACTTGACCGCATCCGCGACACGGGCGTCATCCGCATCGCACATCGCGAAAGCTCCGTACCCTTCTCGTTCTACGACACCGACAAGAAGCCCGTGGGCTATGCCGTCGACTTGTGCCTGCGCGTGGTCGACAAGTTGCGCACAGACCTGAAGCGGCCGGACCTCAAAGTGCAGTACGTCATGGTCACGCCATCGACGCGCATGCCGGCCATCATGGAAGGCAAAGCCGATCTCGAATGCGGCTCGACCACCAACAACCGCGAGCGTCGCGAAAAGGTGGCCTTCACCATCCCGCACTACATCGCGGGCATCCGGATGATCGTCAAGACATCCTCCGGCATCCGCAAGTGGGATGACTTGCGCGACAAGACGGTCGTCACCACCAAGGGCACCACCAGCGTGGCCGAGTTGCGCAAGATGAACGACGTGCGCGTGCTCAACATGAAGTTCATCGAAGCCAAGGACCACGCGGAATCGTTTGCCATGGTGGATTCCGGCAAGGCCGACGCCTTTGCGATGGACGACGTACTGCTCTACGGCTTTCGCGCCAACACCAAGAACCCCGCCGACTTTGCCGTGGTGGGCGACATGCTGACAGTCGAGCCTTACGCGATCATGCTTAGCAAGGATGATACGGAGTTCAAGCGGCTCGTCGATCGGGCAATGACCAACGTCATCCTGGACTACGAAGCCGATAAGCTCTACAAGAAGTGGTTCCAGCAGCCGATTCCGCCCAAGGGCGCAAAGCTCGACATTCCGATGAGCTTCCTGCTGCGCGATTCGTTCAAGTATCCCAGCGACAAAGTCGCGGACTGAACGAAGCCGGGTGAATCATCCACGCCGCCAAGCAAGGCGGCGTTTTTTATTGGCGTGCGATCAACGCTGCGAGGGCAGCATCGGCTTGCCAAGCATGTGCGAAAGCACGGCTTCAGGCGAATGCGTGCGATCGGCAATCGCTGCGGGGTCCAGATAGAACGTCTGCTCCATCATCGCGCGGCCGCTCATGGCCGCGTGCAACGCCTGGTCGCTGAAGACGACCCAGGTTGCGCCTGGCGCAAACTCGAACGTCTGCTGCGGGGCGCTTTGCTGATAGTGCAAGTCGGCCTTGGCCAGATCATGCAATTGCAGCATGCGATGGTCATATTCCGAGCGCGGACGCTTGGTGATGCGGAGCTTGTGCATCATCCAAGACTGGCCGGGCAGCATGCCGCGCGTCTTGGGCACAAAGCGCTGCGCAAAGTCCGCAAACGGCTCGCCGACGCGCCACACACGCGACGCACCCGGATCGACGTTGTGAAACACCCGCAAAAGCCGCTGGCCGTGCAGCGGATTCGACGGAAACGCATCGACGTGCAAGCGCGTGTCGTCCTTGCGCCAGCTCACGGGGCGTCCGGCAATCTCCGCCGGCCGCAGCGAGGTGCCGGCGCGCTTGAGGTGCGGGCCGTAATCGGGGAACAGCGTCAGTACGAGGCGCTCTGCCGCATCGGCGTAGCGGCGGATCAGCGCCGCCAAGTCACGCAGATCGGCCGGCGAACCGACCGCCCCACGCACCGACGTATCGTTGGCGCGCAGATTGATGTTCTTCGTCTTGCCGTCAGACCAGCGCGCGTCGAGAAAGCGCTGTTCGCGTGCATTCAGCGGAAAGTCCAACGCCGGAAAATGCAGGACGTTGCCGCGCTCCAGCGCAATGCGCATCGCAGTGGCTTCGTCGCGCGTCACGGCAGGCGCCCACTCGCGCACCGGCCATGGCACCACCATGTCGATGACGGGCGCCGCCACCGGTGTGGTCGGGTCTGCCGCAAGCGGCTCACGCGGTAAGGGTTGGGAGGGCACAAACCCCTGTTGCAGGCTGTTCATACACAAATCATGCGCTTACTTAAATAATGGCGAATGATAGTGCGTTCACCATCTCAGTGCATCGCCGAAAGACACAACATTGCAGTGACACATCTAATCTGCAACGGGCATGCGCGCCATGACGGCAATGACCAGCCTCTCCGAGCCGCGTTATAGGAAGTGTTTGACGACCTGCTCTTCCAAACCGACAAAGCGCACGAGCTGGCGCGAGCCGTCAGGGAATTGCTTGATGACATGGCCCTCGGGCGTATCGGTGTGCCGAAAGTAGATGGGCCGGGCGAGCGTGCCGGGCCGCTGTGAGAGCGTGCCCTCCAGCGACGGCTCCACCGTCCACGGATCGTCCCGCTCTTCGGATATCAGCATGTTGGTCGCATAGGAAGGTCTGGATCGGGTGGAGAAGCATAACTTCGGTGAACAATCACGCAAAGTTCGTAATACTTAAATCTGTTTCTTTCACCGATCGTTCGTTTTATTTAGCGTTTGCGTGCGCGAAATACTTGGTCGGGCGTGGGACGTGGGCCACAGAAGCCGGGGCGTCATCGTCCTTTCATGCAAGGGAGGTACCCCGTGGGTTGTCTGGTTTTGATCGCGCAAATTGCGTAGAATCGCCGCTCGCTCGGGCGGCCTTGCGCGTCACTCGGGCAGGTCACTCGCCGTAGCACAATGGATAGTGCACGCGCCTCCTAAGCGTGAGATACAGGTTCGATTCCTGTCGGCGGGACCATCGCATACGACAAAGCCAGGCACATCGCCTGGCTTTTTGTTTGTTCCGCCCCACAAAACGACGAGGCCCGCCACCAGCGGGCGGGCCTATGGTTGCGGATGCCCCCGGGCCAGTTCTGGGTCAACCCTAGGTCAACACCGGCAGCGCTTCGAGCAAGAGCAGCCCGATCAGCACCCCAATGATCGTCAACAACACGCGGATTCCTACCTGCGCGCCTCGGATCACCAGTGGCGCAGACGCCAGTCCGATCACGCCCGCCACGCAGACGGCGAGCAACAGGTACAGGTTGGAGAAGGCCATCGGGAATTCCATCATCCGCCCCTTAGCGGCCGCATGTGGCCGGTGTTTCGAGTATAGGCCGCGCATCCGATCCGGCAACCGCGCGAACATCCCTCGAACATTCCTTTGACGCAGTGCAAAAAATCGTGCTATAGTCCGCAACTTGGCTGCTTACTGCCCTGAGTGCATGCGCAGCCGATTGCCATTGTGCTTGGCATCGTCTCCGATCTCCCGCGTGGATTCACATCACGCCGAAGGGACCGCCGCCCCACCTCGCTGATCCATGTGACTCACATTCAGCTTGAGGCCGGCCCACTCCCCCGCCTGTCCGTTCTGCAGCCCGTCTGTCGAACCGGCCTTATCCGATTGGCGCCGACGCCCGTGATTAACCGGTCGCCGTATCCCATTTCCGCCGTTCGCATCCATTGATGCGGTTGGCGCGGCAGCCTTACTTAAAAGCTATTCGACATGACGCAGCCTCAAGACGGCAGCGGCGCTATTGCGCACGCTGAAACCGCGAACACCAATACCGACAACCTCATCGCTGACGCCGCAACCCGCGCCAGCGCTTTCGCCGCACTGGGCCTGGACGATCGCATCGTCCGCGCGCTGGGCGAAGTGAACTACACCACGCCGACGCCGGTGCAGGCGCAAGCCATTCCGGCCGCCCTGGCTGGCAGCGACCTGCTGGTCACCAGCCAGACCGGTTCGGGCAAGACCGCAGCCTTCATGCTGCCGGCCATCCAACGCATCAGCGAGCAGCCCGAGCCGCAGCGCCCGCGCATGGACGGCCCGCCGCAACGCATGAAGGGTCGCCGCCCCCGCCCGGCCCCGGCCAAGCCGTCGCTGCTGGTGCTCACGCCCACGCGTGAACTCGCCCTGCAGGTGACGACCGCCGCGTCGCAATACGGCCGCCATATGCGCCGTATCGTCTGCGCGAGCATCCTGGGCGGCATGCCCTACCCGAAGCAGCTCGACATGCTGGCCCGCATGCCGGACATCATCATCGCCACACCGGGCCGCCTGCTCGACCACATTGATTCGGGCCGCATTGATCTGTCCGCGCTGAACATGCTGGTGTTCGACGAAGCCGACCGCATGCTGGACATGGGCTTTGCCGATGACATCGAAGCCATCGTCGGTGCCACGCCGGCATCGCGCCAGATGCTGATGTTCTCGGCCACCATGGACCGCCGCATCGAACAACTGGCCGAACGCATGATGCGCGACCCGCAGCGTATTGAAATCGCTGCAGCCAAGGTTGACCAAAGCCACATCGAAGAGCGCCTGCACTTCACCGACGACGTGTCGCACAAGCAGCAACTGCTGGACCACCTGCTGCGCGATGCATCGCTCAAGCAAGCGATCGTCTTCACGGCCACCAAGCGCGATGCTGATTCGCTGTCGGAGCGCCTGACCGAAGCCGGTTTCTCCGCTGGCGCCCTGCACGGCGACATGCACCAAGGCGCGCGCAACCGCACGCTGACGGCACTGCGCCGCGGCCATCTGCGCGTGCTCGTGGCCACCGACGTGGCCGCCCGCGGCATTGACGTGCCGGACATCACGCACGTGGTCAACTTCGACCTGCCCAAGCAAGCCGAAGACTACGTGCACCGTATCGGCCGTACGGGCCGTGCTGGCCGCAGCGGTATCGCCATCAACCTGGTGAACCACAACGACACGTTCCAATGGCGCCGCATCGAGCGCTTTGTGGACCGCCGCATCGACGCAAGCGTGATCGAAGGCCTGGAGCCGAAGCGCGCACCCAAGCCCCGCAGCGGCGGCCCGCGTGCCGGCGGCGACCGTGGTGGCTACCGCGGTAGCAACGGTGGCGGCTATCGCGGCCAGCGTGAAGGCTACGGCGCACGCCAAGGTGGCTTCGGTGGCAATGGCGGCAACAGCGAAGGCCGCTTCCAACGCAGCTTCGGCGGCGACCGCGATGGTTTCGCCCCGCGCCGTGATGACCGTGGCGATCGCAACGGCAATGGCGGCTACCAGGGCGGCCAACGTGAGCGGAACCGTGACGACCGCGCCCCGCGCCAAGCATACGGCCAGCAAAACCGCGGCGACTGGCAACAGCGCCCGGCCCGTACGCAAGACGGCAATCGCGAAGGCTACGGCAACCGCGACGGCGCACCGCGCCGCTTCGGCGACAACAATGGCGGCAGCCGCTTTGGCGATGGCAACGGCACTGGCGCTCAGCGCCGCAGCTACGGCAATCGTGACGGCAACCGCGACAGCTACGGCAGCAAAGGCCGTTCGCGCGATTTCGATCGTTGATCGGCTAAGCGTCTCGCCGGAATAAAAAAACCCCACGTTCTTGAACGTGGGGTTTTTGCTTTCTGGGCTGGGCGATGCTCAGTTTCAGTGACAGCTCGACTTGCCAGTCTTGTGGTTGATCGCGCCCTTCGAGATCAGGAAGTTCGCCATATCGGTGAAGCCGCGTTCGCAGGCGCCGCTGAGCGGGCTTTCGTCGATCTTCGGATTCTCGTTCTTGGCGACCACGTTGATGTTGACGTTGGGCTTGTCCTGCAGGATGTACTTGACGGTATCCAGGCGCCCGTCGACGGCGGCCACGAGGAACAGCGTCTCGTTGTCTTGCTCGCGCGCATCCCAGTCGACTTCGCCCTTGTTCAGCAGGCCATGCAGGTACTTCACGACCTCGACATTCGGGCCCATCACGGCCGATTTGAGCGAGTTGTACACATCGGCCTTGTCTGTGGCGCGAATATCGGCGCCTTGCGACACCAGATACTTCACCATATCCAGATAGCCGATAAAGGCGGCCCAGCCCAACGCGGTCTGGCCCAGGGAAGCATTGTCCCGCGCCTCCAGGAGCAGCTTCTTGTCATGCTGGGTCGGCGCTGCGTCGAGCATTGCCTTGACCGCCGCGAGATTGCCTTGCTTGACCGCATCGAACCACGCCGCATTCGGGCCCACCGAGGCCTTCTCGTAGAAGATTCGATGCGACAGCAGCTTCGGATTGGCGATCTTCTGCATGTCGGCAAGGCTATAGCGGAACTTGGAGAGATCTGCCTTTTGTGCGGCCTGCGCGCCGCTGTCCTGCGCCTGCGCGTTGACCACGCTTGCCGCCACCGGGGCAGCCACCATCAGTGCTTTCTTCATATCAGGAATTCAAGAGTCATTGACACGACTTGCTGACGTGGAGATGCGCTGGCAGTTAATCAATGCCGTCTTCTGTCACGTGTTGTCATGAGACAGCTCGCCACAAAAAACCCTCGCCACGGCGAGGGTTGTGGGCTCAAAGCGCGCAGCTTCGGAAGCCGACGAAGACGTCATCCCGCTCCGGCAGCAGAAAACCGCGGAAGCGCGGATGCCGCGCCCGTTGCGGCGTATGCGCGGCAGCGCCACGCACGGTCTGCATCGTCACGAAATGCGGCGCCGACAAGGTTGCCACGCGCCCATGCGGTGCACCCGGCACGAAATCCGGGTACGGCTCAAACGGCGATGACGTCCACTCCCACACCTGCCCCCAGTGGAAACCGGCCCGACCTTGCACGGCGGCCATCTCCCATTCGTCCTCCGTCGGCAGGCGGCGGCCGGCCCAGCGGCACCACGCCTGCGCCTCATACAGGCTCACGTGGCGAACGGGCTCGTCACGGTTCAGTGTGCGCGCCTGGCCGTAGCGCAGCGCCTGCCAGGTGCGCGTTGCAGGATCGCGCTGCCAGCCCAGGGGCGCGGAGCGTTCCTGCATCATCAGCCACTCCATCCCGGCGGGCGACCACCATTGCGGATGGTCGTAGCCGCGGTCTTCGATGAACTCGAGATACTGGCCGTTGGTGACCGGTTGCGCGTCGATTTCGAACGCCGGCACGTACGTGCGATGGAGCGGGCGCTCGTTGTCGAAGGCAAAGCCGTCCGTATCGGGCCAACCCATCTGGAAGTGGCCACCGGGCATCGACAAGGTCTGTGCTGCCGGCACAGCAACCGCAGCCAGCGGCGGCTGCCCGGCCGGTTGCA
Organism: uncultured Ralstonia sp.; assembly: GCA_966433195.1. Taxonomy (GTDB): domain Bacteria; phylum Pseudomonadota; class Gammaproteobacteria; order Burkholderiales; family Burkholderiaceae; genus Ralstonia. The sequence goes on along the minus strand of CBJMVH010000018.1, from coordinate 26,943 downwards.
AGCCAAGAATTTGCAGCAAGCCGTGCAGATGCTCCGCACGCAGATCTTCATGGAAGACCGCCCAGCGGAATGGCTCGAGCGCCGCATCATCGTCCGTACCCAGCGTGGCGAGCTTGCGCAGCACGCGGTCGAGCACATCGTGCGCGTATTGCTTGACGGCCGCGATGCCGGGCAACGTCAACTCCCAACAAGCGTCGGCCGGCATGCGATCCATGTCGAAGAAACTGTCGGCGCCGTCGAGCGCGGCGGGCAGCGTGGCTTGCCAGCGGGGCACAGGCCACTCTGCGCCGGTACCGTCTTCGATCATCTCATTCTTGATGCGGCGCGGCTCGCGCAGGCACCAGAATTCGGCAAACCAGGCGAGCTGACCGAGCGTCCACAGTGGCGGCGCGTGATGCGGCACACGCTCGATCTGCCAGCCACGTTGCGTATCGCCGAACGCGGCCAGCAACGCCAGCGTGCGGTTGCGCGCGTCGACCAGACTGTGCGCAATGCCCTGGCGCGGCAGGCGACGGCCATCAGTCCAGTCGGAATGCGATCCGATGAAGGTCGGATCGGGGAGCATGAAGAATTCGGCCATCGCGGCAAACCTCGGGCAGGGAGCGGTCCATTATCGCACCGCCCTCTCCTGCCTATCGCGTGCGCCCTAGGGCCCAACGCTGGCGTGGCAGACGGCAAAGTCGCGTGCCGCGTCGGTCCAGGCGTGCAGGTCTTCAAAACCCGCGTCGGCAAAGAGCGTTTGCAGGCGCGGCAGATCGTATTTGACGGAGTTCTCGGTATGCATGCGCTCGCCCGCCGCGAAGAAGCGCGCGTGTCCGCCCCAGCGCACCGACACATCGCGCCGTGCCTCCAGGTGCATCTCGATGCGATGGGCATCAGCGCGGTACAGCGCGCGATGGCGCCAGTCGCGCACATCAAAATCGGCGCCGAGCAGGCGATTCAGGTTGCGCAGCATGTTCAGGTTAAACGCGGCCGTCACTCCCAGCGGATCGTCGTAGGCGGCTTCGAGCCGATGCGTATCCTTGATGAGGTCCACGCCGATCAACACGCTATCGCCCGGCGCGGAAGCCTCCCGCAGGCGCTTGAGGAACGCCAGCGCTTCATCCCGCGTGAAATTGCCCAGGCTCGACCCGGGGTAGAACCACACGCGGCGCCCATCTCCCACGGCATCGGGCAGGGTCAGCGGCGCGCACAGATCTGCGCCGATCCCCACCATCGGCAACTGCGGATGCTGCCGCGCCAGCGCGCGCAGCGTGTCGCGCAAAAACTCCGCCGAGATGTCGATGGCCACGTAGCGCGACGGCGCGAGCGTGCGGAACAGGCGCGCGGCCTTCTCGCAATTGCCAGCACCCAGATCAATCAACGTGGCGCCGCGCCCGACGCGCAAGGCGATCTCGGCCGCGTGCAGGCTGAAGATGGCGGCCTCGGTGCGGGTTGGGTAGTACTCGGGCAGCTCGGTAATCGCCTCGAACAAGCGCGAACCCAGCGCATCGTAGAAGAACTTCGGGCTGACACTGGCGGCCGGCGCCAGCAAACCCGCCTCTGCTTCCGCACGCAGCGCCGCGTCATCTTCGGTAAAGAGCTGGTAGAAGGTCAGGCCGGCGCCGATGGCGTCGACGGTCGGCTGCGGCTGGATCAAACGGGCCAGCGCGCGGCGGGCATAGGCATCGGCGGACGGCTTGGTGGCCTGCATGGTGTCTCCCGTTGTGGATGGAACGGCACGGTACTGCGGGGTCATGAAGGCCAGTGGCAGCGAGAAATGTGCCATGGACTCCGCACGGTCATACGTTGAGGAAATTGCAGCGTAGGCGCCGCTTTGTGACAACGCCACCGTTCTTTCACCCGAGTGCGTTGCAATGCTGCATGGCGCTGAACGTAAAAATCACCCGCGCCGCTGAAAAAACCGCCCACACCGCCACAGGACACAGCGGTTGCGCTTTTGCGGGGCAGCAATCCACGGGTGCGCTATAATGGGGGCTTCCCAAAGGGGAGTAGCTCGGGGGTTCTTCAGCCCTAGGCACGATCGTCAAGACGAGGCAGAAAATCGCCTCCGGTCGTGTCGGCAGCAGCAGGTTCCCAGCCTGTTGGTGTCGAGCAAGACCTTTGCAACCGGATTCATGGTCTGCAAAGCGTCACGCCCTTGCCTTCCATGCAGTTCGGTCAACCGGTTTTTATTGTTGTTTGACTTGGAGCCACCATGGAATGGTTGTCTGACATCTTCACCATGCAGTTTGCGGCCGCGCTCGCATCGATCATCGTGATCGACCTTGTGCTCGCGGGCGATAACGCCATCCTCATCGCGCTGGCCGCGCGCAACCTGCCGCCCGAACTGCAGAAGAAAGCCATCCTCTGGGGTGCCGCCGGCGCGATTGTCGTGCGTGCGCTGATGACGCTGGCGGTGGTGTGGCTGCTGAAGATTCCGGGCCTGATGCTGGTGGGCGGCCTCGCGCTGGTGTGGATCGCATGGAAGCTGCTGGCCGACGACGGCCAAGACGAAGGCGAACACGGTGCCGGCAGCACCACGCTGATGGGCGCCATGAAGACCATCATCATCGCCGACGCGGTGATGGGCATCGATAACGTGCTTGCCATTGCCGGCGCTTCACACGGCAGCTTCCTGCTGGTGGTGCTGGGCCTGTTGATCAGCGTGCCGGTGGTGGTATGGGGCAGCGGCGTGGTACTGCGCTTGATCGAACGCTTCCCGGTCATCATCTACGGTGGCGCTGCGGTGCTGGCTTATACGGCAGCGCACATGATTGTGGCCGAGCCCGTGCTGAAGCCGTTCTTTGCTGAGCAGCGCCCGCTGGTGTGGGCGGTATACGCCCTGGTGTTCGCGATCGTACTGGGCGGCGGCTGGCTGGTGCAGCGCCGCCGGCAGGCGCAAGAGCAGCAGGCCTAAGCCTGAATCGGCTGACCGGCGAGCACCCGCGCCAGCAACCTGCGGTCGATGTTCCCGCCGGTCAGCGGCAAACCAACGCGGAAGCCACCAAGCTGTTCGCGCTGCTGCCACGCGGCCGCCAGGGCTGCGGCCGCAGCACCTTCGGCCACGTTGTGCGTGGTGGAGAAGTACAGGCGAATAGCCTCCGCCACCTCATCGTCCGTCACCGCAACAATCTCATCGACGCCGGCACGAATAACGTCCAGCGCCTTTGCATCGGGCGTGCGGCAGGCCATCCCGTCGGCCAGCAGCGTCGATACCGGCGCCGATACCACGGTGCCGCTCTTGAACGAAAGCTCATAACACCGCGCATGCGCCGAAACGACACCGACAATGCGCGTCGACAGTCCGAGCGCATCGCGCACCTGCACAGCCGCGCTGATGCCCGAACCCATGCCGATCGGCACGTAGACGACGTTCAGCGGCGTCGCTTCAAAAAACTCCAGCCAGTAGCTCGCCACGCCAACGACCAAGTCTTCGTGGTACGACGGCACAAAGTGTAAGCCACGTTCGGCGGCCAGTTGTTCGGCCCGTTCACGGCTGGCCTGGAAATCGTCGCCGGCTTCGATCAACTCGGCACCGAGCGCCCGCATGGCGGCATTCTTTTCCACGCTGTTGCCGTGTGGCACCACGATCGTGGCCGTCATGCCGCTCCGGCGCGCCGCCAACGCAATCGACTGACCATGGTTTCCACGTGTCGCCGCAATCACACCGCGCAGCTCCGGTTCACGTTCACGCAGCGCGTGCAGATAGGTCAAGCCGCCACGCACCTTGAACGCGCCCACTTCGGTGTGATTCTCGTGCTTCACCCACACCGACGCGTCCATTGCCCGGGAAAGAAGCGGCCAACAGTACTGCGGCGTAGGCGGCACCCCCGCATGAACAATGTCGGCCGCCGCGCGCAGACGGCGCAAGGCTGTAGCGTGATCGAGTGAAACGGCGTGAGCAGGCAGCATGGCGATCTCCGTCAGACAGTTGGAAGCGATGCCCTCATCTTGCCCGCCTGCCGTGGCCCGGAACATCGACAATTCCGCAATCTGCCAGCCCAACTGTGCCGCCCATTTGAACAGGCCAGTTTCCGGACAGTACCGGTACAGTCAGCGCCGCGCCGGCCAAGTTACAATGCGGCTCAATCGATTTTCCGACGCTTCGCACCTCGTCCGCGCTCGCATGCAGCCCTATCTCGACCTGATGCGCCATGTCTACGAACATGGCACCGACAAAGCCGACCGCACCGGCACCGGCACGCGCTCCGTGTTCGGCCACCAGATGCGCTTCAACCTGCAGGACGGCTTTCCGCTGGTGACGACCAAGAAGGTCCACATCAAGTCCATCGTCTATGAACTGCTGTGGTTCCTCCAGGGCTCGACCAACGTGCGCTGGCTGCAAGAGAACGGCGTGACGATCTGGGACGAATGGGCCGATGCCGACGGCGAACTGGGCCCGGTCTACGGCTCGCAATGGCGTTCGTGGCCCACGCCCAATGGCGAGCACATCGACCAGATCGCCGACTTGATCGCGCAGATCAAGCGCAACCCCGATTCACGCCGGCTGATTGTGTCGGCCTGGAACGTGGCCGATATCCCACGCATGAAACTGCCGCCGTGCCACGCGTTCTTCCAGTTCTACGTGGCCGACGGCAAGCTGTCGTGCCAGCTCTACCAGCGCAGCGCCGACATCTTCCTCGGCGTGCCGTTCAACATCGCCAGCTACGCGCTGCTCGTGCACATGGTGGCGCAGCAGACCGGCCTGGACGTAGGCGACTTCATCTGGACCGGCGGCGATTGCCACCTCTACAACAACCACTTCGAACAGGTTGAAACGCAACTCGCGCGCGAGCCGCTGCCGCTGCCCAAGCTGCACATCAAGCGCAAGCCCGAGAGCATCTTCGATTACCAGTACGAAGACTTCGAGATCGTCGGCTACCAGAGCCATCCTGCAATCAAGGCTCCCGTGGCGGTATGAGCAGTAAGCAGGGGCCCCGCGCAGCGGGGATGCGCACGGCCGCGAATACCGCCAGCCGCCGACACCACAACACTCAAATGACCAAAAACTATAAGGAGGCGGCGCGATGACCATCCTCACGCTTATCGTCGCCCGCGCCCGCAACGGCGTGATTGGCCGCGACAACACGCTGCCCTGGCGCCTGCCCGAAGACCTCGCGCACTTCAAGCGCACCACCATGGGTGCGCCCATCGTGATGGGGCGCAAGACGTACGACTCGATCGGCCGCCCGTTGCCGGGCCGGCGCAACATCGTCGTCACGCGCAACGCCAAGCTGGAGTTGCCCGGCTGCGAGATCGCACACTCGCTGGAAGACGCACAGCGCCTGTGTGTGGGCGTCGAGCAAATCTTCCTGATCGGCGGCGCGCAACTGTATGCGGATGCCCTGCCGAGTGCGGATCGCCTGATCGTCACCGAGATCGATGCGGACTTTGAAGGCGACGCGTACTTCCCCACGCCGGACCCGAAGGTCTGGCACGAGGTTGCACGCGAGACGCATCACAGCGCCGCGCCCAACGATTTCGACTACGCGTTTGTCACGTACGAACGACCGCCCTCGAACGAGCAGTAACTCTCAGCAGGCAACAAAAAACGCGCTCAATTTCGAGCGCGTTTTTCATTTCGGCAGCGAGCGTTTATTCGCCGGCAATCGTCATCTGTTCGATCAGGATCGAGCCGGTTTCCTTCGTACCGCGCACCAGCGCATCCGCGCCGATGGCGACGATCTGGCGGAACATGTCGCGCAGGTTGCCGGCGATGGTGATCTCTTCCACCGGATACTGGATCACGCCGTTCTCGACCCAGTAGCCCGACGCGCCGCGCGAGTAATCGCCCGTCACGTAGTTCACGCCCTGGCCCATCAGTTCGGTCACCAGCAGGCCCGTGCCCATGCGGCGCAGCATGCCGGCAAAGTCATCCTCGGGCTGAGTCTTGTCGGAGAACAGCGTCAGGTTGTGCGAGCCGCCTGCGTTACCGGTGGTCTGCATGCCGAGCTTGCGCGCGGAATACGTGGAGAGGAAGTAGCCCTCGACCACGCCGTTCTTCACCACGTCGCGGCGCTGCGTGCGCACACCCTCCTCGTCGAACGGCGCGCTGCCCATGCCGCCCAGCACGTGCGGGTCTTCCTTGATCTGCACATGCGGCGCAAACACTTCCTTGCCGAGCGAATCCAGCAGGAACGTCGACTTGCGATACAGCGCGCCACCCGACACGGCCTGCACAAATGCACCGAGCAAGCCCGCCGCCAAGGGTGCCTCGAACAACACCGGGCACTTGCGAGTCGTCAACCGGCGTGCGCCCAGACGTGCCAGCGCACGTTCCGCTGCGTACTTGCCGATGGCTTCGGGCGCGGCCAAATCCTTCGGCGAACGCTTGGACGAATACCAGTCATCGCGCTGCATATGCGCACCCGACCCGGCAATCGGCGCAGCCGAAATGAAATGCCGCGAATACGGATAGCCACCCATGAACCCACGCGACGTCGCCAGCACGAAATGCGAATGCTGAGCCGAAATGCTCGAACCATCGCTGTTGCGGATCTTGGGGCTCACGGCAAAGGCGGCGGCTTCGGCAGCGCGGGCGATCTCGACGGCCTCCTCGGCATCGATCATCCACGGGTGATAGAGCTGCATGTCCTTCGGATGCTTCTCCAGCAGCTCTTCCTCGGCCAGGCCGGCAGCGTCGTCATCAGCAGTAAAACGTGCGATGTTGTAGGCCGCCTCCACCGTGGAGCGCAGCGCCGTCGGCGAGAAATCCGACGTGCTGGCGTTGCCGCGCTTCTTGCCCAGCATCACCGTCACGCCGACGATCTTGTCGCGGTTCTGCTCGATGGTCTCGATCTCGCCCTTGCGCACCGTGACCGACAGGCCCTGGCCTTCGGAGATTTCCGTCGCGGCATCGGTGGCGCCGAGTTCGCGTGCGATGCGCAGCACGTCGGTGGCCATCTCTTCGAGCTGTTCGCGGCGATAGGCAAACACAGGGGCGGTCTTGGAATCGAGCGTTTGAGACATAGGCAAGGAAGAGGAAAACTTGGGGCCGCTTTTGGCGGAAACGCCCATCATAGCAAGATACAATGCGCGCCATGAGCCGAGCATCCCGACACAACCCTACGTATCTGCAACCTGTCGTGCGCACCGACATCGGTGACGAGGACGACCCGGATACGCCCAAGAGCAAATCGCAGCGCAAGCGCGAGGTCAACGCCTTGCAAGACCTGGGCACGGCCCTGGAAGCGCTGCCCAAGGACAAACTCGCCAAGGTGCCGCTACCAGAAAACCTGGCCGACGCCCTGCGCGAAGCCAAGCGCACCACGGCACATGAAGGCAAACGCCGCCAGATGCAGTACATCGGCAAGCTGATGCGCTCCCTGACCGATGAAGAGGTCGACGCCATCCGGCGCGTGCTGGCCACCTTCGTGGGTGCTTCCAAGGCTGAAACGGCACGCCTGCACGCCATTGAGCGCTGGCGCGACCGCCTGATCGCGGGTGACGATGCCGTCACCGAGTTCATTGCAGCGCACCCGGATACCGATGTGCAAGCCCTGCGCACACTGGTACGTAACGCCCGCAAGGAAGCGCAGCTGGGCAAGCCACCCAAGTCGTCGCGCGAGGTGTTCCAGATGGTCAAGCAGGCGCTGTCCGGCAATGACCGCGAAGACAGCGAAGCCGATCAACCCGAAGCCGAGGACGACGAAGCATGACCGCCTCCGCCCCACTCTCCCGCCGCCACGCTGACGAGCTGATCGTCGGCTTCGTGTCCATTTCGGACCGCGCCTCGGCCGGCACGTACCAGGATGAAGGGATTCCGGCGCTGCGCGACTGGTTTGGCGCCGCGCTGTCGTCGCCGTGGCAAGCGGTGGAGCGCCTGATTCCGGACGATCAGGCCACGATTGCCGAAACACTGATCGACCTCGTCGACCATGCTGGCTGTGACTTGGTGCTCACCACTGGCGGCACCGGCCCGACGCGCCGCGATGTGACGCCCGAAGCTACGCTCGCTGTTGCCACCAAGGAAATGCCCGGCTTTGGTGAGCAGATGCGCCAGATCAGCCTGCATTTCGTGCCGACGGCGATCCTGTCGCGTCAGGTGGCGGTGATCCGCGAAACGCCGTCACCCAGCGCACATGCGGCGCTGATCATCAACCTGCCGGGGCAGCCGCGCGCCATCAAGGAAACGCTGGAAGGCTTGAAGGATGTGGAAGGTCGTGCCACGGTGCCGGGCATCTTTGCAGCCGTGCCGTACTGCATCGACCTGATCGGCGGCCCGTACGTTGAAACGCACGACAGCGTGGTCAAGGCCTGGCGGCCCAAGCACGCTGTCCGTGCCAAGCCCTTGCAGGCTTAAGGCGCAACCGACGAGGCCAGCGCTTCGGCCTCCGGCGCCTGCCGCTCGTCGCGGATGAAGTGCTCGCGGTAGTAACGCAGCTCTTCAATGGACTCGATGATGTCCGCATGCGCCGTGTGCCGCTGGTGCTTGGTAAAGCCCTTGGCGATGGCCGGCTGCCAGCGCTTGCACAGCTCCTTGAGCGTGGAGACATCCAAGTTGCGGTAGTGGAAATACTCCTCCAGCTTGGGCATGTAGCGCGCCATGAAGCGGCGGTCCTGGCAGATGGAGTTGCCGCACATCGGCGACCTGCTCTTGGGCACCCACTTCTTGAGGAAGGCCAGCAGTTCGGCTTCGGCTTCGGCTTCCGTGGTGGTCGACGCCTTGACCTTGTCGATCAAGCCCGAGCGGCCGTGCGTGCCCTTGTTCCAGGCGTCCATGCCGTCGAGCAACTCGTCGGACTGGTGAATCACCAGCACCGGCCCTTCCGCCAGGATGTTCAGCTCCGAATCCGTCACCACCACGGCCACTTCAATGATGCGGTCGTTCTCCGGACTCAGGCCGGTCATCTCCATGTCGAGCCAGACCAGGTTGTTGTCGCTCTTGGCGGCAATCTTAGTGGCAACGGCGGGGGCGGCTGGCTGGGGTGCAGAAGTACTCACGGAATGCCTTGAGAAAATGACTGAAGGCTATAATTTTCGCATATTCGATAGGTGTTCCCCCACATGCCCGCCTTTACTGTTGTCTTCCTAATCGCCTTGGTGCTGATGTCCGCCACACGCCTGTGGCTGGCCGCGCGGCAGATCCGCCACGTGGCGCGCCACCGCGATACCGTGCCTGCACAGTTTGCCGGCTCGATCACGCTGGACATGCACCACAAGGCCGCCGATTACACCATCGCCCGCACGCGCGTGGCGATGATGGAAGTCCCCGTGCAGGCCGCCCTGCTGATTGCGCTGACGCTGTTCGGCGGGCTGAACTGGATCAACCAGGCTTGGCTGGGCGTGTTTGGGCCGGGGTATGCGTATGGCGTGGCGCTGATCGTGTCGGTCATCGTCATCAGCAGCATCATCGAACTGCCGTTTTCGCTGTATGCGCAGTTCGTGGTCGAAGAGCGCTTCGGCTTCAACCGCATGACGTGGAAGCTCTGGCTGGCCGACAACCTCAAGGGGATGGCCATCGGCGCCGTGCTCGGCTTGCCGCTGCTGCTGGCGGTGCTCTGGCTCATGAACAAGATGGGCACGTACTGGTGGCTCTATACGTGGATCGTTTGGATGGCGTTCATGCTGTTCGTGCAGGCGATCTACCCGAACGTCATCGCGCCGCTCTTCAACAAGTTCACGCCGCTGCAGGACGAGGAAATGCGCACGCGCATCGAAGGTCTGCTCAAGCGCTGCGGCTTCGCTAGCAAGGGCCTGTTCGTCATGGATGGCAGCCGCCGTAGCGCGCACGGCAATGCCTATTTCAGCGGCTTTGGTGCCACCAAGCGCATCGTATTCTTCGATACGTTGCTCGAGCGCCTGAACCCGTCGGAGATGGAGGCTGTGCTCGCGCACGAGCTGGGCCACTTCAAGCGCCACCACATCACCAAGCGCATCGCCGTCACGTTCGTATTGAGCCTGGGCGCGCTGGCGCTGCTCGGCTGGCTGATGACGCGCACGTGGTTCTACCTGGGCCTGGGTGTCGCGCCCAACCTGCTCTCAGACAACCACGCGCTGGCGCTGATGCTGTTCTTCCTGGCGCTGCCGGTGTTCACCTTCTTCGTGTCGCCAATTGCGAGCCTGTCATCGCGCAAGGATGAGTACGAAGCCGATGCCTTTGCCGCCGAGCATGCGGATGCCAAGCAACTCGTCTCGGCGCTCGTGAAGCTGTTCCAGGACAACGCCTCGACGCTCACGCCGGACCCGGTCTACTCCTCGTTCTATTACTCGCACCCGACCGCCTCGCAGCGCGTGGCGCGCCTCGTGCAGGCTGCTGGAGCATGACGCGCGGCAAACCGAGCCGTGGCGCCAAGCAGTCCGCCACCGGGGAGCGCGGGCTCGTCATCGCAGCGCACGGTCGCCACTATCTGGTCGAACGCGAAGGCGGCGGCTATCTGCAGTGCTTCCCGCGCGGCAAGCGCAGTGAGTGCGCCGTGGGCGATCACGTCATCTACGAAGCCACGGCCGTCGACCAGGGCGTGGTCGTGCGCGTGGATGAGCGCCGCAACCTGCTCTACCGCTCCGACCAGTTCAAATCCAAGATGCTGGCGGCCAACTTGGATCAGGTCATCATCATGCTCGGCACCGAGCCGAGCTTTTCCGAAGACCTGCTCGGCCGTGCACTCGTCGCCGCAGAATCGCTCGGCATCACGCCGCTGATCCTGCTCAACAAGATCGACCTGACGGCGCGGTTGGAAACGGCGCGTTCACGGCTGGCGCTGTATCGGGAGCTGGGCTACACGATCGTGGAGTTGACGGTGCATGGCGCGCCGGAAGCCGCACACGCCGCACTGGAGCCGCACGTGGCGGGGCGCGCCTCCATCCTGATCGGACAATCGGGCATGGGCAAGTCGTCGCTGCTGAATCTGTTGATTCCGGGCGTGGATGCGCAGACGCGCGAGATCTCTGAAAAGCTCGACTCCGGCAAGCACACGACCACGTTCACGCGGCTCTATCACCTGCCAGCCGATTGGGGCCAAGGCGGCATGCTGATCGACTCGCCAGGCTTTCAGGAATTCGGCCTGCATCACCTGAGCGAAGGCATGCTGGAGCGCGCCTTCCCAGAATTCCGCCCGCGCCTGACGGAGTGCCGCTTTTATAACTGCCGGCACCTGCAAGAGCCCGGCTGTGGCATTCTGGGCGCAATGGCCGAGGGCAAGATTGATCCGCGTCGGCACCAGCTCTACGCGCAGCTGTTGCACGAATCAGAGCAGCAAAAGCCCTGGTAGCGGCCAACAACCGTTCGGGAGACGGCGAGATGAAACTGTTGATCAGCAGTCCATCGCTCGGCATGGCGGCGCACTGGCAGAACGTGCTGTCTGCCGCCGGCATCCGTACCGAGCTGCGCAACATCTATCTGAGCAGTGTGGCGGGCGATGTGCCGCCGCAGGATTGCGCCGCGCAAGTCTGGCTGGTGAACCCAGCGCAAGAAAGCCAAGCGCAAGCGTTACTTGACCAAGCGATGCATCCGCCAAGCGGCCCCGCCTGGCGATGTGTGCACTGTGGTGGGACACACGAGCCGCAATTCGCCCAATGCTGGCGCTGCGGAAAAGACCGCGAAGACGCGGCCTGATCGACGATTCAGCGACTAGACGTCGTACCGCGTCAGCCCAGCCACACGGCGATCGACAGCATCGCGAGCAGCAGCATCCACAGCACCACCGCGCGCCACACCAGCCCGACGGCCGATTGCAGCGTACGCACGTTCGGCTCCTGCCCGACTTCCATCGGATACGCGCCGTCTTCGTCGGCAATGCTTTCGACCGAATCGCGCTGGGCGATCGGGGTGCCCAGGCGCACGCCCAGTGCACCACCGCCGGCGGCCAGCAGGATGCCGTTCACCTCATCGCTCCACTTGGCGGCGCGGTTGCGCCACGCGTACACTGCATCCTCAAAGTTGCCAACGATGGCGAAGCCAATCGCCGTCAATCGCGCAGGAACGTAGTCGATGACGAAGAAGGCCTGACGAGCGAACAGGCCCAGCGCCGGGCTGCGCTCGGTCGATGTATCGCTCCAGTGACGGGCCAGATATTCCGCGCCGCGATACAGCACCACGCCAGCGGGCCCAATCGGCACCAGAAACCAGAAGAATACGCCAAACACGTGGCGATGCGCCGCCACGATCGCGCATTCGAGCGTGTGGCGGACGACCTCATTAACAGGCATATCCGTCGTGTCTCGCCCTGACCACTCGTTGAGCAGCAGCCGCGCGGTGACGATATCGTCGCTGCGCAGCGCCTCGTGGATGTCGGTGAAGTAGTGGCTGAACTGGCGGAAACCGAGCGTCAGGTACACCATCAGCACGTTCCACAAGAACGCCAGCCCCAGGCTGATCGACGACAGCAGGTAGTGCACCAGCGCCACAACCACCACAGCCGGCAGCGTGACCACACACCACGCGAGCACAGCATCGCGACGATGACCGGTGTCGAACCATTCTTCGGCCCGTGCAGCCAGCACGCGCACAACATCGTAGATCGGGTTGTCCCGGCTGAGCGCACGGAATTGCTCGAGGATCAGCGCGCAGAGTACGGAGAAAAAGGTCATGGGAAGGGTGTTGCGAGGCGCGTATCACGCCGTGAATGCGATGTGCATGACGATAGCACACGGCGTGCGCGTCACAGCGCACCGTACCTTGCGCGCTACGCTACGAGCAAATGGTAGAGGTTGCGAAGCATGCCCGCTGTCGCGCCCCAGATGAAGTGGTAGCCCCCGTCCGCCTTGCGATACGGCATCGCATAAAAACGCCGTACGCGGTCTTCCCAGCGAAGTTCGCGCACTTCGTGGTTGGCCGGATCCATCAGGAAGGCGAGCGGCACCTCGAATACCTCGGCCACCTCGCTAGGGTCCGGCTTGAGGGTGAAATCGGGGGAAAGCAACCCGACGACCGGGCTCACATGAAAGCCCGTTCCGGTGATGTAGTCGGGCAGTCGGCCGACGACTTCGATGAATTCCGGACCAATGCCGACTTCCTCCACCGTCTCGCGCAGCGCGGTGGCAACCACATCGGAATCGACAGCCTCACGCCCCCCACCGGGAAAACTGACTTGCCCGGCATGCTGGCTGAGCGACGCATTGCGCTGCGTCAACAGCACCGCCAAGCCGATCTCCCGCTGCACCAGCGGCACCAGCACGGCCGCCTCGCGCAGCTTGAGCGATGCATCGATCAGGCGGGATTCGTCCGTATGCTCGGGCTCCCACGTGGGTTGGGCGCGCAAGCGTTCGCGCACGAAATCGGCCGTCAACCGCGAAACGTCGAGCGCGGGCAGCGGCGTTGTCGACGGCAACACCGGCAACTGCTCAGGATCGAACGCGGGACGGCGCATGGGGCGGAAAGAATAATCGTGGGCGGAAGACTCACCAGCTTCACGAATGACACGTGAGCTTAATCTTCCACCGCAAAAGAGAAAAAAGGCACCCGAAGGTGCCTTTTCGCAACGCGCGCAGATTACTCCGCAGCGGCTTCCTTGCGCTTGAAGGTCAGCTTCTCCTTGATGCGAGCCGACTTGCCCGAGCGCTCGCGCAGGTAGTACAGCTTCGCACGGCGCACATCACCGCGACGCTTCACTTCGATGCTGGCCAGCAGCGGCGAGTACAGCTGGAACGTACGCTCCACGCCTTCGCCCGAAGAGATCTTGCGAACGATGAACGACGAGTTCAGGCCACGATTGCGCTTGGCAATCACGACGCCTTCATACGCCTGCACACGCTTGCGGTTGCCTTCAACGACGTTCACGTTGACGATCACGGTGTCGCCAGGGGCGAACGGGGGGATCGTCTTGTTGGCCGTCAGGCGCTTGATTTCTTCCTGCTCGATTTGCTCGATGAGATTCATCTTTTTCTCCTTGACCATCATGCCGGCGTTTTGCCTGATCGATTGACCGCGGCCCCGGTAGAGGATGGGAACATCACTTGGCCGAGGCTTCCGGTGTGGAAGCTTCCGACCCCTTTGCCGTTATCGCCGCGGCAGCGAGGAAAACCTCATCGCTGCGGGACAACAAACCTTGCTCGCGCGCGGCCTCGATCAGATCGGGCCGCCTGCGCATCGTATTCAACAGCGCCTGCTGACGGCGCCACTTCTCGATCTCGGCGTGGTGGCCGCCCAGTAGCACATCGGGCACACGCACACCTTCATACTCTTCCGGCCGCGTGTAGTGCGGGCAATCCAGCAAGCCATTGACGAAGCTGTCCTGCACCGCCGACTGCGCATCACCCAGCACGCCGGGCAACTGCCGCACCACCGCATCGATGATGGCCATCGCCGCGATCTCGCCCCCGGAGAGCACGAAATCGCCGAGGCTGATTTCTTCATCCACGCGACGGTCGACCAGACGTTGGTCAATCGCCTCGTAGCGGCCGCACAGCAGTGTGATTGCCGGCAACTGTGCCAATTCCATCACGCGCTTGTGTGTGAGCGGCTTGCCTTGCGGCGACAGCAACACCACATGCGAGGCTGCCGGTGCCTGCGCCTCGCGGATAGCATCCAGTGCGGCTTCCAGCGGCTTTGCCAACATCACCATGCCGGGGCCGCCGCCGTAAGGCCGGTCGTCCACCGTACGGTAATTGTCCGTCGTGAAGTCGCGTGGGTTCCAGGTGCGCAACGTGTACACCTGCTGCTTGGCTGCGCGGCTGGTGATGCCCCAGTCCGTCAGCGCCCGGAACATGTCCGGAAACAGCGAGATGACATCGAACTGCATCGCCGAATTCTCCGGCCGCATGTTCAGTAATCCAGACCCCAGTCGACGACGATGCGCTTACCAGCCACATCCACCGACTTCACGTAAACCTCGACAAACGGAACGAGTCGCTCGACCTCGCCTTCACCAACAATGCGCAGAATCTGATGCGCACCGTTGTCGATCAGGCCAGCCACCGTGCCAAGCGTTTCCTGCTGCTCGTTGACGACCGTAGCGCCGATCAGATCGACCCAATAGAACTCGTCGTCATCCGGCTCGGGAAAGTCGGCCCGGCTGACCCACACGGCACAGCCGCGCAGCGCCTCGGCGACATTGCGATCGGGCGCAGCAGGCGAACCCGCTACCACCGTACCGCTATGCTCGCGCGACGTGCCGATAGGCAGCACCCGCCAGTCCGCCGACGCTGCCAGCGCACCGGCAGCCGGCTTGAGCCACCAGGTGCGCGCGTTCAGCAGCGCGTCGGCGTCGCCGTGCGGCTGGACCTTGATCCAACCGCGAATACCGTAGGCACCACCCACGTAGCCCACCTCGACGAGATCGTCGGGCAGCGGTGGGTTGGCACCTGCACCCGGGCGCATGGCTTGCAAGCGCTCAGCCACCTTTTGCGAGGCGGCTTCAGCGGCTTTGGCCACGGGGCCTTGCTGTGCCCGGGCTGACGTCGACGTTGGGCGCGTCACGGCAGGATGTGCGCGGACGGCACCGTCGATCGACGCATGCTAAAACTCAGGCTGCAGCCTTGGCGGCGCCTTGCTTCACCAGGCGAGCAACGGTCGGCGACAGTTGTGCGCCCACGCCTTGCCAGTAGGCCAGACGGTCTTGCACCAGGCGCAGACCTTCTTCGCCATCCTTGGCGAGCGGGTTGTAGAAACCGACGCGCTCGATGAAACGGCCATCACGGCGGTTACGCGAGTCAGTCGCAACGATGTTGAAGAACGGGCGCTTCTTGGAGCCACCGCGGGCCAGACGGATCACGACCATGGATCTTTTCCTTGAAAAACTGGGTATGCGTACAGAGAAACACGCAAGTATAGCCCAATTTTCCAGACCAAACAAACACTTAGCCAAAACGCGGCGAGGCGGCTGGTGCACGTGGCTCTCCCGGCATATCGGCGCGACATTTGTGCTTGCGGCTTGGCTCGCGGTAGCAATGCCTGCGCAGGCCAAGTTGCCGATCGACACGCTGCGCGTACCCGTCGGCTTTCAGGTCGAGGTGTTGACGGATGCGATGCCGGCAGCACGCGAAATGGCACTCTCCCCGGCAGGCATCCTGTATGTCGGCAGCCGAGCGGGCAAAGTCTACGCACTGCCATTGCAGGCACCTGACGCACGCGTGCGCGTGGTGGCGTCCGGATTGCAACTGCCGGTGGGCGTGGCTTGGCGCGACGGCAATCTCTATGTGTCGGCGGTGTCGCGCGTGGTACGGCTCGATGGCATCGACAAGCGGCTCGACAATCCGCCCGAGCCAGCCGTCGTCAATGACAAGCTACCGCCCGAGACGTATCACGGGTGGAAATTCATCGCGTTTGGGCCGGATGGCAAGCTGTATGTGCCGGTAGGCGCGCCGTGCAACATCTGCCACCGCGACGAAAACCGCTACGCCAATCTCATGCGCATGAACGCGGACGGCAGCGGGCTTGAGCTCGTCGCACGCGGCATCCGCAATACCGTCGGCTTCGACTGGCACCCCGTCACGCATGACCTGTGGTTCACCGACAACGGCCGCGATCTCATGGGCGACGACGTGCCAGACGACGAGCTGAACCGCATCAGCAAACCCAACCCGCATTTTGGCTACCCGTTCTGCCATGCGGGCGACATCCCTGACCCGGAATTCGGCGCGGGACATCCGTGCGGCCAATATGTGCCGCCTGTTGCCAAGCTGGGCGCGCACGTGGCGGCGTTGGGTATGCGCTTCTATACGGGCAGCAGTTTCCCGGCAGCGTATCGCAACAACATCTTCATTGCAGAACATGGCTCATGGAATCGATCTTCGAAGGTGGGCTATCGCGTCATGCGGGTCGTGCTCGATGCAGCTGGCAATGTCACAACGCAGGAACCCTTCGTACACGGCTGGTTGCAGGGACAACGCGCGTGGGGCCGCCCAGCGGATGTGCTCGTTGCGCCGGACGGCAGCCTGCTTGTTTCCGACGACGAAGCGGGGGCCGTGTATCGCATCCGCTACACCGGAAAATGATGCCCACGACGCCCCGCGCCTAGGCAGGGCGTGCGGGAAACATCTCGTTACATGGGTAACGTTCGGACAGTGGATGGCTGCTGAGTGAAGCCTTACATTGGCAAGCATGAACACGCGCTGCCGACTTCTTTCTACCCCACCGGCCGGCAACGCGTGGCGCTTTCGAACCCTCGCCCGACAGGAGATAGCCATGCCGATCCGCGCATTGCTTCGCCCCTTGGCAGCAGGCGTTCTGATCGTCGCCTCTGCGGGCGCTGTGGCTGCCAACGCATCGGCGCATCAGGCCGCCGCTGCATTTGCTGAATCCGACATGCCCATGTGGACGCAGGCCACAAAGGCTGCCCCAAGCGCGCGCCCTGTGGTGGCTCAAATCTTCTTCGTCGATTCCCGCGGCGAGCAGGCTGCGCGCATCCGCGAGCAGATGGAACGCATGGAAGCGCGCGCTCGCGCCGATGACCGCCTGAACGGCCGCGTACAGCCTCGTGAGGGTGGTGGCCGCGGAGACTGGCAGCAGGAACGCTTCCGTCAGGAACGCGGCAGCGGCGATCAGGGCGGCAACTGGCGCAGCTCGCGCCGGGGCTGATGGCCCGTCCCCGCATTTCACATTCCGGAACTTGCCGGCGGCCACCTCTGTCGTATTAGTTGGTGGGAGGCACACGTTGTCGTGCGCCTTTCATCACACCCACCACAACGACAATAGGTGCTTCGATGCTGTCCTTACTCCACCGCCATGTGCGGCTGATCCTCGGTCTGATATGGACCTCCGCCTTCATGCTGATGCTCGCTCACCTGCTCTATGGTGAAGTCAGCCTGCGTCAACGGGCGCCTCAACTGCTGCAAGACCTCACGGCGTCGACGAGCGCATCCGCTCCGCGTCTGGTGCCGATTTAGTGACCCTGCCCCATCCGCCGCAGGCACTTTACAGCGCTGCGCGCGTCCGGCCGAACTGACGGCCAATTCCCCGAACTGCTGATGCGTCTTTAGGACGCGCTCCCGACGCCGCCGCTTGGCCGCGTCTCAGATGATGTTGGGCGTAGAATGCGCGGCGCTGTGTTGCGTTGCCGTGTGTTCTCCGCCTGCCATGTCTACGACCGCTCTCCAGAAAAAATCCAAGCTGCTGACCGTGCTGCTCGCCTTCCTGTTTGGTAGCGTGGGCGCGCACCGTTTCTATCTCAAAGGCGGACGCGATTTTTGGGCGTGGTCGCAGGTGTTTGCGATGGTGCTCGGTGCGATTGGCGTGGCGCTGCTGTGGTCCACGCAACGGGCGAGCGTGCCGGGCTGGGTCTGCGCGATCATCGGCGGGGCCTCGGTGCTGGCAGGGTTTCTATCGGCGCTGGTGTACGGGCTACGTCCCGACGACAAATGGGATGCGCAATTCAATGCGGGGGGCTCGCCCACGCGCTCGGGCTGGCCGGTCGTGGTACTGACCATCCTCACACTGATGATCGGCACCGGCCTGCTGATGGCTGGCCTCGCCATCACGTTCCAGACGTATTTCGAATCGCAGGTGCAGGCCGCGAAGGAACTGTCGCAGTAGTCAGAATAGGCTGCCCTGGCGATCGTCAATCGGCTTTCTTGGTTTGATTGCACGTGCAGGCGGCTTGAACTGCGAGGTGTCGAGCACCAGCTCGTTGTAGCGGTGGTAGCTGAAGCGGAGCTTGTCGGCGGCCTTGTAGAAACGCTGCCGCAGTAGATCCGCCCAAATGCCCGTGCCGCGCATGCGCGTGGCGAAATCCGCCTTGTAGTCCTGCCCGCCGTGCAAGTCGCGGATGCGGTTCATCACGCGTTGCGCGCGATCGGGGAAGTGCGCCATCAGCCAATCCTGGAACACGGCGTTCAGCTCATTCGGCAGACGCAGCACGATGTAGCTCGCATACGTAGCACCCGCCTCGCGTGCAGCTTCCAGGATCTGCTCCATGTGGTCATCAGTGATGAACGGGATCATCGGCGCAACGCTCACGCCCACGGGAATGCCCGCCTCAGCCAACGTGCGGATCGTGCGCAAGCGACGCGATGGCGTGGCCGCGCGCGGCTCCAGCTTGCGTGCGAGTTCCGAGTCCAGCGTTGTGATCGTCACCGCAGCCACAACGAGGTTTTTCGCCGCCATCGGCGCGAGCAGATCGATGTCGCGTTCGATCAATGACGACTTGGTGATAAGCCCGACCGGGTGGTCGCAATCGTGCAGCACCTGCAGCACATCGCGCGTGATGCGCAGCTCGCGCTCGATGGGTTGATACGCGTCGGTGTTCACGCCGAGCGCGATCGCCTCGCAGCGGTAGCCGGGCTTGGCTAGCGTTTCGCGCAGGACCTCCGCGGCGTTTGTTTTGGCGAACAGCTTGGTCTCGAAATCGAGCCCAGGAGACAGCTCCAGATAGGCGTGCGTGGGCCGCGCAAAGCAATACACGCAACCGTGCTCGCAACCACGATACGGGTTGAGCGACACGCCAAACGGAATATCCGGCGACTGGTTGTGGCTCAGGATCGAGCGCGCGCGTTCGATGGAAACGGTGGTCTCGATACGCGGAGGGGCATCGTCGGGATCAAGCTGTCCGACGAGCGGCTGCCAGCCGTCATCGATGCGCGTGCGTTCATCGCGTTCGTAACGGCCTTGCAGATTGGAAGTGGCGCCGCGTCCCTTGCGTGGGACGTGGCGATCGGACATATCGGGCACAGCGGAATGGAATTGGATGCGAGGGCTCGCTGATCCTATCGCATCCTCCTCCGCTCCGCTGGCGTGGCGCCGGCTACGCTTCGGGGTCGAGCTTCACTTCCCAGAGCGATTTGCCATCGAGATCATGCAGTGACACGTGCATCGTGCGCGTGGCCGGATCAATCTTCGCGCGGCCGTAGTACTGCTGTAGCGCGGCCGGCGATTGATTTTGCGGATTGTCCTTCGGGATGCTGACGTAGCGCACATCCGGTCCGAATGTCTGGTCCACTTCATTCGGCCCGAACGTCCCCGCGTTGATCGGGCCGCCAACGAATTCCCAGAACGGCTTGAACTCCGTGAACTTCGCGCGCGACGGGTGGTAGTACGTGGCCTGCGCGTAGTGCACATCGGCCGTCACCCACACCACGTTCTGGATGTTCTCCTGCTTGATGAAGCGCAGGATCTCGGCCAACTCCAGTTCGCGGCCAGAGGGCGCACCGTCATCGGCATTCGCCCAGGCTTCGTAGGTGCCCTTCGGCACGTCGGGGTTCAGATCGGGCACCACCAGCGAGATCGGCATGTCGCTGGCAATCACCTTCCATGTCGCCTTCGATTGCTTGAGCGATTGTTTGAGCCACGTCGTCTGCTTCGGGCCGAGGAAGGCGGCATCGGCATCCAGCGTGGTCTGGCGGTTGGGCGAGTTGCGGCCGCGGTAGCTACGTTCGTCCAGCATGAACACGTCGAGCAGCGGACCGTACTGGAACGCGCGGTAGATCTGCTCGGGGTCGACCGGGTTGAAGCGGAACGGGTTGTACTCGAACATCGCCTGCTTCGCGCGGGCGGCCAGCACCGAGGCGCTGCGCTCTTGGTATCGCTTCTCCTCTGGGCCGATCTGCTGGCCGGGGTACCAGTTGTTGCGCACTTCGTGGTCATCCCACTGCACGAGGAACGGCACTTCGGCAGCAAAGCGGCGCTTATTCTTATCGAGCTGGTTATAAGCGAAAGCGCCGCGGTAGTCGTCCAGCGTTTGCGCGACGTGCGATTTGGCTTCGGTGACGAGGTTGGTCCACAGCGAGCCATCCGGCAGCTTCACTTCGGCTTGGATCGGGCCATCGGCGTAGATCTGATCGCCGGAGTGGATGAAGAAGTCGGGCGATTCGCGGCGCATCGCTTCATACAAGCGGTAGCCGCCGAAGCGCTCGTTGATGCCCCAGCCCTGGCCGGCCTCGTCGCCGGAGAAGACGAAGCAGATCGGGCGATCCGCCTGCACCGGTGCCGTGCGGAACCGACCGGTAACGGGCTCGCTAAACGCCTTGCTGTGCACCGAATCCTGGAAGCGCACGCGATAGAACAGGTCGGCGCCGGCAGGCAGCCCCGTGAGGTCCACACGTGCGGTGAAACCGCTGGCTTCCGTGGCCGCCGGGCCGACGCAGCGCACAACTTTCTTGAAGGCGGCGTCGGTGGAATATTCGACGATCATGCGTGCGGCGCGATCGGTGCGGCTCCAGACGATGGCGCTGTCGGCGGTGATGTCGCCACTCATCATGCCGCTGGGCAGTTGCGGACGCAGACGTTCGGACGTCACCGCAGCGGGCGCGACACCCTGGGCCAGTACGTCAGTGATGCGCGAGCCGAGCAGCGCGGTGCCGCTGGCGGAAACAAGACCCTTGATGAGCGTGCGGCGGGTCGGTTTGAAGATCGGCTGGTCAGACATGAGGACTCCGCGTGTTGAGCATTGCCGCACAGCGTAAGTCCGCTCCGTGACAACGCTACGTCACGCCGCCTCTTCCGTCACATCAATGGCGAGCGTCTCCTTGATCTCCTCCATCACGATGTAGCTCTTGGATTGCACCGCGCCCGGCAACTGCAGCAGGATGTCGCCCAGCAGCCGCCGGTACTCGCTCATCTCCCGAATGCGCGCCTTGATGAGGTAATCGAAATCGCCCGAGACGAGGTGGCACTCCAGCACCTCCGGGATGCGCAGCACCTCGCGCCGGAACTGCTCGAACATATTGCCCGCCTTGCTGCCCAGGCTGATTTCCACGAACACCAGCAGCGACGCACCCAGCATGGCAGGGTTCAGCCGCGCGTAATAGCCGAGGATGAAGCCCTCGCGCTCCAGGCGTTTGACGCGCTCGATGCACGGCGTGATGGTCAGCCCGACGGCATCCGACAGGTCTTTCATGGAAAGCCGTCCGTCCTTTTGCAGCAGGTCGAGGATACGGCGGTCGAGCTTGTCGAGGGCCCGGACGGGCTTGCGCTGGGTTCGCATGACGGAAAAGGCTCCAAAATCGAAATTCTTCCTGTTTCCCGAAAATATACAGAAACAATTGCTGGAAATGTGCGAATACGATAGCGGCATCTATCGCGATAGCATCTTCGGGGAGTATCACCATGCGCGTGCTCGTTCTTGGCAGCGGCGTCATCGGCGTGACCAGCGCCTATTACCTGGCCCGCGCGGGCCATGAGGTCACCGTGGTCGACCGCGAAGCCGGTCCGGCGCTGGAGACCAGCTTTGCCAACGCTGGCCAGATCTCGCCGGGTTATGCATCGCCGTGGGCCGCACCGGGCGTGCCGCTCAAGGCCATCAAGTGGATGTTCCAGGAGCACGCACCGCTCACCATCCGCCCCGACGGCACCCTCTTCCAGCTCAAGTGGATGTGGCAGATGCTGCGCAACTGCGACGCCGCCAGCTACGCGCAAAACAAAGAGCGCATGGTCCGCCTGGCTGAATACAGCCGCGACTGCATCCGCGACCTGCGCGCCGACACCGGCATCGCCTACGAAGGCCGCCAGCAAGGCACGCTGCAAATCTTCCGCACCCAGCAACAGCTCGACGGCGCCGCGAACGACATCGCCGTGCTCGAGCGCGCTGGCGTGCCCTACGAACTGCTTTCGCGCGACGACCTCGTGCGCAGTGAACCGGGCCTGGCCTCCACCCGCCACAAGCTGGCTGGCGGCCTGCGCCTACCCAATGACGAAACGGGCGACTGCCAGCTCTTCACCACGCGCTTGGCCGACATGGCCGAGAAGCTCGGCGTGCGCTTCCATTTCAACCGCACCATCAACAGCCTCATCATCAAGAACGACGCCGTGCGCGGCGCGCTGGTCGACGGGCAACCGATGGAAGCCGACCTGGTGGTCGTAGCGCTGGGCAGCTACAGCACGCCGTTCCTGAAGAACCTGGTGAGCGTGCCGGTGTATCCGCTCAAGGGTTTCTCGATCACCGTGCCGATGACGGATGCGGAAAAGAGCCCCGTCTCCACCATCCTCGACGAGACCTACAAGGTGGCCGTCACGCGCTTTGACGACCGCATCCGCGTGGGCGGCATGGCGCAGATCGTCGGCTATGACAAGCGACTGGACCCGGGCAAGCGCAAGACGCTGGAGTTTGTCGTCAACGATTTGTTCCCGGGTGCGGGCGATGTATCGCGCGCTTCGTTCTGGACGGGCCTGCGCCCGATGACGCCGGACGGCACGCCGATTGTCGGCCCGACGCCGGTGCGTGGTCTGTGGATCAACACGGGCCACGGTACGCTGGGTTGGACCATGGCGTGCGGCTCGGGCAAGCTGCTGTCGGATCTGGTGTCGGGCCGCTCGCCTGCCATCCGCGCGGACGATCTGTCGGTGTATCGCTATCTGGGCGGTGCGCCGATGCCGGCTGGCAAACCCGCACTGGCCTGATCGGCCACGCTGCACCAACAAGAAAGGGAGGCTGAGCCTCCCTTCTTTTTTTGCTCACACCCACAGCCGGTACGCCCAGAACGACTCATCTTCGGCAAAGCGCTCGGCGAACTCGCTGGGCGAGAAGCCCGTGATGCGCTTGGCGGTGCGGCTGAGGTGCGCCTGGTCAGCAAACCCCTCCTCCTGCGCCAGTGTCGCCCAATCGAATGGCTGGCCTGCCAGGTAGCGATCCATCGCGGCAAAGTAGACGCCTTCCGTTTTCACCAGCGACTGCCACTCACGCAAAGACCGTCCGCTGAAGGTCTTGATGCGACGCTCCACCTGGCGTGGACTATGGGTGCGCCGCCACTCATGCGCCTGCCACGCCAGTCGTTCCACCCAATGGCGGCCGGCTCGGCGCAGCGTCGACATCACGGTGTCCTGTCCGGCAACGCCATGCCAGCGCGGTGCAAGATGCTGCTCCAGCACGGTGAGCGCAGCCGCATCATCCTCGGTGCCGAGCAACGCATCCAACAGCGGCCGCCACGTCGCGCCCAATGCGGCGTAGGCATCGACAAAGCGATCGGCTGCCGCGGCCATATCTACACCGAACACGGTCTGCGCGATATCCGCTGTGAAGCAAACCATGCCGCCGCGCCCGGTAGTCGGCGCCCACGTCGCCACGGGCTGCGATTGACTGCCCGACAACACGACTGCCGAACCAAACGGCCGCCACTGCGGACCGCTCTCGGTGCGTTCGACGCGCCCCGCATCCACACCCTGAAACCACGACAGCGACACCATGGGCGACGCCGGGAAATGGGTCAGACGCTGGGCATCGGCGAGCGCAAAACCCCGCGTATCGCGGCAAAGAACGGCCACGATGGCCCCCTGCAAAGCGGGCGGTGCCAGATATAGCTGCGAACCGGGTCCGCTGCCATCACGCATCGCACGCGGCGCTCGCACAAAGGGATCGGGACATGCAAATGGGGTAGCCATGGCGGCGCAGTATAGGCAGGCGCTCCGCAGGTGTCGATGTCGTTTGCGTTCAAGACAGGCCACGCCGACGGGCGAACAATGCCAGCCATGCCCAGATGCTCCTGGAGACGCAAATGAACCCGACCACTTCCCGCCAATGCCCATTCCATGCGAAGGACGACTCGCCCGCTCCTGCCGCGCATCCGCCCGGCGTGTGGCCGCCAGGTCCCCCCGCCGCCCTCACCGGCTGGAGCCTGCTTGCCCGCATGTCGCGCGACTTGCTGGGTACGCTGGCCACGTGGCAGCGTACATTCGGCGACGTTGTGCATCTACGCTTCTGGCCCGAACACGAAATCGTCGTTACCGACCCAACGCTCGTGCGCGAACTGCTGGTAACGCATCACGATGCACTCATCCGCTGGGAGCGCGGCAATCACGTGTTTGCGCAGTTGCACGGGCACAGCGTGCTCATTGCCGAGGGCGAAGCGTGGCGCGGCAAACGACACGCGTTGCAACCGAGCTTCTCGCCCAAAGCCGTGCAAGCCTTCGTGCCCACCATCGCCGCCGCCACCGAGCGCGCGCTCGCACAATGGCCGAAACACGACGCGCGCTGGCCGATGGAAAGTGCGATCACGTCGCTCGCCATGGACATCATCACCCGCATGATGTTCTCCAGCGAAATCGGCGAGGAGGCGCGCATCGCCGAGGAGGCCATCCGCGTCGTCAGTGCAGCCGCCAATGCAGAGTTCTACTGGCCCGCGAGTTGGCCGGACTGGGCGCCCTGGAAACGCGCAAAACGGCGGGCCCTGGCGGCCTTGCACGGCTTGATTGATCGCCACGTGCAAACACGGCTGGCGCTGCCGCAAGACGCCTGGCCCGAGGATCTACTGACCCGCTTGCTGCAACTGCATCGGGATGATGCCGCCGCGTGGCCCGTGCACGCCGTGCGCGACGAGTGCATGACCGCTTTCCTGGCAGGACACGAAACCACGGCGGCCACCCTCATCTGGTGGGCATGGTGCATGGCGTCGAACCCGCTTGCGCAGACCCAGGCGCGCGCGGAGGTCCAACAGACGTTGCAGGGCCGCGCGCCCGATGCCGATGCGCTGGCCTCGCTGCCTTACCTCACGCAAACCATCAAGGAGACGCTGCGCCACTACCCGGCAGCGCCGGTGCTCATCAGTCGGCGGAGCACGCGGCCCATCACGCTGGGCGCATGGCAATTGCCTGCGCGCACCATGTTCCTGATTCCCGTACAGCTGATGCACCACGACGCGCGCTGGTTTCCGGAGCCGCAGACATTCCGGCCGGAACGCTTTGCCGCAGATGCGTCTGAGTTGCCTCGCGGCGCCTACCTGCCCTTTGGCACAGGCCCCCGCGTCTGCCTCGGGCAGCACTTGGCCATGTCCGAGATGACCGCGATTGCAGCAATGTTGCTGCAGCGTTTTCAGCTGTCCGTGCCAGACGGCATGCCTGCACCCCGCCCCGTGATGAACGTCACCTTGCGGCCGGATCGACCGTTACACCTGACGATCACGCCCGTCTGATCCTCTGCAGCAAAAAGGGAGGCCGAAGCCTCCCTTTCCCGATGCCCGTGGACAGCCCTTAGAACTGCGCTTCCGGCACCGCACCGATGGTCTCGCCACCCGTGAGAATCGACTGCGCAATGCCCGGTGCTTGCGTGAGCAGCACGTCCGCAAACACGCGTGCCGTGGCGATCTTCGCGCCGTAGAAGTTCGGGTCTTCGCTCTCGCGGTCGATGGCCACCAGCAGCGCACGCGCCATCTGCCAGCCCGACAGCACGATGCCGCACAGGCGCAGATAGGGCACGCTGCCCGCGAACACGGCATTTGGTTGCGCCTTGGTCTGCGCGACCACAAAACGCACCACAGACTCCAGCGCCTCGCGACCAGCAGCCAAACGCACGCGCATCGCCTCACAATGCGCACCGCCCTTCGCTGCCAGCGCCGCTTCCACCTTGGCGATTTCCGCGCAGATACCCATCGCCACCGCGCCGCCATCACGCACCGTCTTGCGGCCGATCAGGTCGTTCGCCTGAATGGCCGTCGTGCCTTCGTAGATCGGCAGGATGCGCGCATCGCGGTAGTACTGCGCGGCGCCCGTCTCTTCGATGAAGCCCATGCCGCCGTGCACCTGCACGCCCAGGCTTGTCACGTCGATCGACATCTCCGTGCTCCAGCCCTTCACGACCGGCACCAGGAATTCGTACAGCGCGGCGTTCTGCTTGCGCACCGCTTCGTCAGCGGCGTGATGGCCGGCATCGCACGCAGCGGCAGCCACGTAGGCCAGCGCGCGGGCGCCTTCGGTCATCGCGCGCATCGTCAACAGCATGCGCTTAACGTCCGGGTGATGAATGATCTGCACCGCCTTGGCCGCCGAGCCATCCACAGGGCGGCTTTGCACGCGCTCGCGCGCATAGGCCACGGCCTTCTGATACGCGCGCTCCGATACGCCAATGCCCTGCATGCCGACCGCATAACGCGCAGCGTTCATCATGATGAACATGTACTCCAGGCCGCGGTTTTCCTCGCCGACTAGCGTGCCGATGGCACCACCGTTGTCGCCGAACTGCAGCACGGCCGTCGGGCTCGCCTTGATGCCGAGCTTGTGTTCGATCGACACGCAATGCGCATCGTTGCGCGCACCCAGCGAGCCATCTGCATTGACGAGGAACTTCGGCACCACAAACAGCGAGATGCCCTTCACGCCCTCCGGCGCCCCCGGCGTGCGCGCCAGCACGAGGTGGACGATGTTCTCGGCCATGTCGTGCTCGCCCC
>CBJMVH010000017.1:0-77800 GCA_966433195.1 uncultured Ralstonia sp. | reverse complement strand
TGCTCTTTCTTGAACTCGCCGATGATGTAATCGATGATGCGCTGGTCGAAGTCTTCGCCGCCCAGGAACGTATCGCCGTTGGTCGACAGCACTTCGAACTGCTTTTCGCCGTCCACGTCGGCAATCTCGATGATCGAGATGTCGAACGTACCGCCGCCCAGGTCATACACGGCGATCTTGCGGTCGCCCTTTTCATTCTTGTCCAGGCCGAATGCCAGCGCAGCCGCGGTCGGCTCGTTGATGATGCGCTTGACGTCCAGACCGGCGATGCGGCCGGCATCCTTCGTGGCTTGGCGCTGCGAATCGTTGAAGTATGCCGGCACCGTGATCACGGCTTCGGTCACTTCTTCGCCCAGGTAGTCCTCGGCGGTCTTCTTCATCTTGCGCAGGACTTCAGCGGAAATCTGCGGCGGTGCCATCTTCTTGTCGCGCACTTCCACCCAGGCGTCGCCGTTGTCGGCCTTGGTGATGGTGTACGGCATCAGGCCGATGTCCTTCTGGACTTCCTTCTCTTCAAACTTGCGGCCGATCAGGCGCTTGACGGCGTACAGGGTGTTCTTCGGGTTGGTCACAGCCTGGCGCTTGGCAGGCGCGCCGACCAGGATCTCGCCGTCTTCCATGTAGGCGATGATCGACGGGGTGGTGCGAGCGCCTTCGGCGTTCTCGATCACCTTGGGGGTGTTGCCCTCCATGATGGCAACGCAGCTGTTGGTGGTACCCAGGTCGATACCGATGATTTTGCCCATGTTCTTACTCCTCGAATTTGGTGTCAGGACTGCACTGAATACAAACTTGGATCGGATGTGGGAGTGCCGCCCGGCTTTTCAAGGCCGAATTTTGAAAAGTTGAGCATTTTGGCCGGTTTTTTTCGGGAAAGCACCCGAAAACGTGTGCCCCCAGGCAAAAACGCCCGATTGCCGCTCCAAGGCGGCCAGCCGGGCAGGAAAGGCGGCGATGGTACCCTTGCGCCCATTGCCACTTGCCGGGGTATTCGCCCCGGTCTTCTGTACCCCATGCATTTGCCCCCGCTTCGATCCCTGCTTGGCGCAGCCGTGTTGGCCGCCTGCACCCTCCCCACTGCCAATGCCGCCGTAGCGCTGCTCCAGCCCGCCCGCCGCGTTGACGCCACCCAGCCGTTCACGCTCACCCTGGTGGTCTCGGGCGATACGGCCCAGCGCAGCTATACCGTGCCCGCCCGCCTGCGCGTGACCGCCACGGCCGACCTGCAAGGCCCCGTTGAAGTGATGCTTAGCCGACAAAGCGGCCACGCCGAAACGCTGCATCTGCGCCCCGGCCAGATCCGCACGGTGGCCTACAGCGGCACGCTACCTGAGGTGTTGCGCGGCGCCGTGCGCATCGATGCGCCCGATCTGGACGCCGCGCCCGTGCTCGTGACCCTGGTGCGCGGCACCGACGCCCAACAGATCGCCGCAAATGGCGCCCCCGTCGGCGCCGCACGCAACGCTGCTGCCGATGGCATCCGCCCCGGCGGGGCGCTGGGCGCCAACCCGAGCGCGCAACCCGCCGAAGCCAACGCCACGCCACCCGCGACCGTGGCGGTGGCTGGCGCCGGCGAAACGCCCCGCCCGGCCGAAGAAACCTCGCGCCTGACCTTCCACGAGCCGATGTTCGCGGCGGTAGGCGCCCACGAAGGCCTGAACGTCAAGTTTCAGTTGAGCTTCAAGTTCCGCCTCTTCCAGCCGGAGAACCCGGCATCCACCGCGCTGCTCGATAACCTCTACTTCGGCTACACGCAGTTCTCGCTGTGGGATCTGGGCAAGGAATCGGCGCCCTTCCGCGATACGAACTACCGGCCGAGCCTGTTTTACTACCGGCCGGACACCGGCATCCAGGGCGGCGCGCTCACACGGCTATCGTTCGCGGGCGGCATCGAGCACGAATCCAACGGCCGCGACGGCGACGCCTCACGCGCCATCAACACCGTATTCGTGCGGCCAACCTTCCACTTTGGCGACCTGACGGACTACCACTGGAAGTTCGAGCCCAAGCTGTACGCCTATCTCACGCGCACCGGCAACACCGATATCGCGCATTACCGCGGTTTTGGGGATTTCCGCGTCTCATACGGCGCGCCTAATGGCTGGGAACTGGCTGCCACATTGCGCAAGGGCACGCGCAAGGCCTACGGCAGCGTCGACGCGCAGCTCTCCTACCCCATGAGCCGCATCTTCAGCGGCACGGCGGGGTATCTGTTCGTCCAGTACTTCACCGGCTACGGCGAGAGCCTGCTCGACTACAACCACAAGCTCGGCTCGCAATTGCGTATCGGGTACAGCCTCTCGCGTTAAGCATCGGCAACCGGCGGCTTACAGCGTGTGCTGGCCGCTGGCCTCAGGCTGGAAGGCGATGCGCTCGATGCGCAGGGAGTGCTCGGCACCATTGGGCGCCGAGTACTTGACCGACTTGCCCGCTCGCGAGCCCAGCAGCGCCGCGCCCATCGGCGAGAGCACGGAGAGCTTGGCAG
The DNA here is from genome assembly GCA_966433195.1 of uncultured Ralstonia sp. Taxonomy (GTDB): domain Bacteria; phylum Pseudomonadota; class Gammaproteobacteria; order Burkholderiales; family Burkholderiaceae; genus Ralstonia. Next base: position 75,315 of record CBJMVH010000017.1, on the reverse strand, counting down.
ACGTCACATTGGCCTCTTCGGGGTAGACGAGCGTCCACTCCTGCTCCGCGCCGGCGTCGTCCACCACACACACGACCGAATTCATCGTCACCACGTCCTTAGGGATCTTGTTACCCGGCACCACATTGGCGCGAGCGATCAGGTCGTCGACCAACTCGGCCAGTGACGAGTTGTTGCCTGCGCGCTCGGCGGCCTTTTCCAGGCGGGTGAGGTCGAGTTCTGTCAGATAGATGTTGGTGGCTTTGGTCATGGCAATCTCCTACGGAACACTAGGTAAAACCGGCGCCGATGGCCTTTCGGGCGTGCGCGACGGCAAGCAAACCAGCAGGCGCAAACGCCGGCCGGCTGTGATACGGAGCGGAAGGTGTGGAGTGAGCCCGGCGGCAACGTGCCGCAAGGGCACTAAGGCAACCGCCGGGCGGCGGCAAGGGCCGCGGTCATCGCCTGAGCGGCGCGCGGCAGCATGCGAGCCACGCGCTTCGGGCGCACGGCACGGGAGGACGAAGCAAAGAGGAAGGCCGCAGCCATCGGCATCGACGTCATGGTGGACGTCGCCTCAGGCGAGCGGCTTGCCGGCCAGCTTGTTGCGCGCATTGGCAACCGCGGCGGCAAACTGCGCGTCGCCGTGCCAGCCGGTTGCCCGGCCGAGCTTCGTGCCACGATGGAAAAACATGAACACCGGAACGCCGTGCAGGCCAAACCGCTGGCCCAGCGCGGGGTGTTCGTAGACGTTGGCATGCAGCCAATGCAGCCCGAGATCGCGCACGGACGCGGGCTGCGCGAGCATGGCCTGCTTGGCCATCTCGCAGTTGAAGCAGTCTTCACCCCAGAAGAACACGCAGACGAGCGCATCGCCCGCTGCCGCAATGGCCGCGTCGATGGTTTCGCCGTTCACCTCGCGCATGCCAAACGCTGCGAACGCGGTCGTATCGACCGGGATCGCGGCGGGCGCTGCAGGCGAGGTGGTGCGGTTCTGGATCATGGGGTGGGCTAACTTCTTACTTGGGCGCGGCCACCGTCACCAGCGCCGGACGCAGCACGCGGTCGGCCAACGTATAGCCACGCTGCAGCACGGTCACCACCGTGTTGGCTTCCTGGTCCGCCGGCACCATCGAAATGGCTTGATGGCGATGCGGGTCGAACTTCTCGCCGACCGGGTTCAGTTCGGTCACGCGGCCTTTCTCGAACGCGGCGTAGAGCTGCTTGAGCGTCAGCTCAACGCCCTCACGCAACTTCGCGGCGTCGCCCGACGTGTCGGCCAGCGCGGCTTGCAAGCTGTCCATCACGGGCAGCAGGTATTCCGCAAAGCCTTCGATGGCGAACTTGTGGGCCTTGGCCACGTCGTCCTGAGCGCGGCGGCGGATGTTCTCGCCCTCGGCCGTAGCGCGCGCCCAGTTTTCGTAGTTCTGGCGCGCCTTTTCTTCGGCGGCTTCCAGCTGGCGGCGCAGTTCGGCGACGTCCACGTCGGCCACGGCTTCCGCGACGGCAGCTTCGTCACCGGCGATGGCCTGGGCGTCGGCGCTGGCACGCTGGGCCTGGCTCGAATAGGCGTTGGCGGCTTGGCCGGCGGCAGACGATTGGGCTGGCTGGCCGGCTTGCGTGTCCGGTTGCGAGGGGGTTTCCGAAGTGTGTTTCATAGCGCTCGATAAGGGGATCGACGCACGGCACGTGCCGGCCATCGATTCCATTGGATTTCACAAACAATGACTCCCAGATATGGGGCATTGGGCGCGCCTTTCAAGGGCGCTGGATGCGCGATAGCTGTGCACCATGCATCACGAAATACAGCGTTACAACTTTCATCTGCCTGCAACGGCACGGCAATTGCGGCACCACAAACGGGTGCCTATGATGCAAGAAAAAACTGGGGGGCGCGAGCTTCTTTGAGGGTTCGTACCATGCATAACAAACTGCCCGTCTTGACCGTGCTTCTGCTGTTGACCCTGACCGCAGTCACAACGTTCATCTGCTTGTCTGGTGTCGTGACGCCGCGTTATACGGAGTACGGCAGCGGCAAGGCGATCTACAAGCACTACCTCAGCAAACCGCCCCAGATGCAGCAACTGTCGCGCGGCCTGAATCTATCAAGTTAGCACACACTTAGGCCTAGCTGCCGAGTTTGTCGATGCGGCGCCGGTCGCGCTTGGTCGGGCGGCCAGCGATCTGGGTGGCAGGCTCCCGATACAGCCGGCGCCGGTCGGCATCTTCTTCGCGTTTCAAGCGGCTGGCTTCCGTCTCGGCGTAGAGCGTTTGCGCAATCGAGGCAGGACCGCGGACTTCAGCCAGCGCCAGTACATCCAGTTCCCACTGCTGCTCGTGCGCATGCACGCGCACGCGATCACCAATCTTCACATCCTTGGCCGGCCGGACCGGCTGGTCGTTGATCTGCACGCGGCCACGCTCCACCGCATCGGTTGCTTGCGAACGCGTCTTGAAGAAGCGTGCCGCCCACAGCCATTTGTCGATGCGCACGCGGTCCGCGGCGTCGGTGCTCACCTTCATGCGGCCGCCCCCTTGCTCTGCGCACGCGTGCGGCTGGCTTCGAGCACGTGCGGATGCGTGAGCGTCAGCGGCCAGCCCTGCAGATGCGCCAGCGCGATGTCCGCAATGCCCGCAATCCACGCTTCACTGTCGTTCAGGCACGGGATGTAGTGGAAATCCTTGCCGCCGGCGACGCGGAAGGTGGACTGCCCTTCCATCGCGATTTCCTCCAACGTCTCTAGGCAATCGGCTGGGAAGCCGGGGCAGAACACGTCGACGCGGTTCGTGCCGACGCGGCCGAGCTCTTCCAGCGTGGGCGCGGTGTACGGCTGCAGCCATTCCGCGCGGCCGAAGCGTGACTGGAACGTGACGAGGTACTGACCAGGTTGCAGTCCAAGCGCTTCGCCCAGCAGGCGGCCGGTCTTCAGGCATTCGCAGTGGTACGGATCGCCCAGTTCCAGCGTGCGGCGCGGCACGCCGTGGAACGACAGCAGCAGCTTGTCGCCACGCGCAAAGTCCGGCGCGCCGTGCTGCGCCCAGTACGCGCCCACTTGCTGGTGCAGCGCATTGATATAGGCGGGGTCGTCATGGAAATGCTTGACCAGCCGCAGCTCGGGCTGATTGCGCATCTCGCCCAGCACGCGGAAGACCTCGTCGAATGCCGTGGCGGTGGTGGTGCCGGAATACTGCGGATACATCGGCAGCACGAGGATGCGCTCCACCCCCTGCTTGCGCAACGCCTGCATGACGGACGGGATGGACGGATTGCCGTAACGCATCGCGCAGGCAACGACCACATCGTGACCTTGCGCATTCAGCAGCTGCTGCAACGCGTGCGCCTGGCGCTCGCTGTAGACCAGCAGCGGCGAGCCCGTCATGTTGGCCTCGCGCAGCCAGATGCTTTCGTATTTGTGCGCCGACGCCCGCGAGCGCAGCGGCACGATCAACCCGTTGAGGATGAACCACCACGCGGCGCGCGGAATCTCCACCACGCGCGGGTCGGACAGGAACTGGCGCAGGTAGCGGCCGACCTCGCGCGGCGAAGTGCCGTCGGGCGTGCCGAGGTTGACCAGCAGGATCGCGGTGCGATCGGGCTGGCCGTGCTGGAACAGAGGTTCGGGCAAAAAGGGCATGGGGCGCGGTTCGCGATAGACCGGTCGATTATACGAGCCGGTCCGCCGCGTCTGGCTTACGCCACTGGCACGCCGTCCTTGACCACGCCCACGCAGGGGTTGAGGCCCATCGCATAGGCCAGGTCTGCAGGCCGCTCGATGCGCCAGAGGGCGAAATCGGCCGCACAGCCGGGGGCGAGCACGCCGCACGTGCCGGACAGGCCCAGCGCGGCGGCGGCGTGACGCGTGGCACCGGTCAGCGCTTCGAGCGGCGTCAGGCGGAACAGCGTGCACGCCATGTTCATCGCCAGCAGCAGAGACGTGAGCGGCGACGTACCGGGGTTGCAATCCGTCGACACGGCCATCGGCACGCCGGCCTCGCGCAGGGCAGCCATGGGAGGCAAGCGCGTTTCGCGCAGGCAGTAGAACGCGCCGGGCAGCAGCACCGCCACGGTGCCCGCCTGCGCCATGGCGGTCACGCCCGCGTCGGTCAGGCATTCGAGGTGGTCGGCAGACAAGCCACCGTAACGCGCCACCAGCGCAGCCCCACCCTGGTCGGAAAGCTGTTCGGCGTGCAGCTTGACGGGCAGGCCCAGGCGCTGCGCGGCATCAAACATGCGCGCGGTCTGTGCGGGCGAGAAGCCAATCGTTTCGCAGAACGCATCAACGGCATCGACAAGGCCCTCGGCCGCGAGCACGGGCAGCACGTCGGCGCAGAGGTGGTCGATGTAGTCATCTGCGCGGCCGGCGTACTCGGGCGGCACCGCGTGCGCACCGAGGAAGGTCGTGCGCACCCGCACCGGCAACGTCTGGCCGAAGCGGCGCGCGACGCGCAGCATGCGGCGCTCAGTCTCCAGGTCGAGGCCGTAGCCGGATTTGATTTCGACGGTGGTGACGCCCTCGGCGCGCAGTGCGTTCAGGCGCGGCAGGCTGGCTTCGGCGAGCGCGTCTTCGCTGGCCTCGCGCGTTGCACGCACGGTGGAGATGATGCCGCCGCCCGAGCGCGCGATCTCTTCATACGGCACGCCGTTCAGGCGCGCTTCGAATTCATTGCTGCGGTTGCCGGCGTAGACGAGGTGCGTGTGGCAATCGATGAGGCCGGGCGTGAGCCATGCACCGCCGCCATCGTGCTCGTGTGTGGCGCGAGCATTGACCGGCAGATCGGCGCGCGCACCGAGCCATGCGATGCGGCCGTCCTTGACGGCGATGGCGCCGTCGCGGATCTCGCCGTAACCGTCGGCATCCGCCGCCAGCGTGGCGAGATGGGCGTTGGTCCAGAGCGCATCCCAGTGCAGGTCAGTCATGTGCGGTTCCTTGCAGGCCGATGCCGTCGGCCACGCGCGCGACCAGGCGGGCGGCGACACGTGCCGTGTGGTTGTCGATATCGAGCGACGGGTTCAACTCCGCCACGTCCGCCAGCCGCAGCTTGCCCGAAGTGATCACGCGATCGACGATGGGCTCGATCACGTCCATCGACACGCCGCGTGCCGACGGTGCGCTCACGCCTGGGGCAACGCTGGCGGGCAGCACATCCAGGCACATCGTCAGGTACACATGGTCGACCTGGCTGAGGAACACGTCGACCACCTGCAGCACGTGCGCGAGCTGCATGATGTCCATCTCGTCATCATGCATCCAGCGCACGCCGAGCTGGCGGGCGCGGGCGAACAGCGCTTCGGTGTTGGCGTAGGTGCTCACGCCCAGGCAGGCGTAGTGGAACGGCCAGCCGCGTCGTGCGCAGTCTTCGGCAATCTGCCGAAACGGCGTACCGGAGCTGCCGCGTTCGCCCGCGCGCAAGTCGAAATGCGCGTCGAGGTTGAGGATGCCGATGCGCGGGGCTTGCTTCGACTTGCCAGCCAAGTGCCGCGCGAGGCCCGTGAACGATGCCCACGCAATTTCATGTCCACCGCCCAGTGCGATGGGGAATGCGCCCCGGTTAAGCAGATCATGCAGCACGCCCGACAGCTCGCTCTGCGCCGCTTCCAGCGCATCGCCCTGGCAGGTCACATCGCCTGCGTCGACCACCACGCGGCCGGCACGCGCCGGCAGGTTGGCGAGCATCTTGCGAATGGCATTCGGGCCCGCTTGCGCGCCGGTGCGCCCATGGTTGCGCGCGACACCCGCATCGCAGGCGAAACCTGCCAGCGCGACGGTATTGGCGAGCGGCGTATCCGTGTCGATGCGGGCGTCGATGCGGCGCACCGTCTGGTGCCAACGCAGGCCCAGCGGGCCCTCCTCGGCATCGACGCGGCCTTGCCAGACGTTCGATTCAGCTTGAACAAGCATGGGTTAGTTGAGTGAAAGTGCGGCCACGTGTTCGCGGCACGATTTGGCCAGATCGCCATCGAGCACGAGGCGACGAGCCGCTTCGATGTCCGGCGCAAACAGGCGGTCTTCACCGTAATACGCCACGCGCGAGCGGATGCAGCCATGCGCATTCGCCAGCGTGTCGGACGTGGCCAGTGGTTTGTGGAAGTCCACGCCCTGCGCGGCCGCCAGCGCTTCGATGCCAACGATGGTGGCCGTGTTGTCCGCCATGTCCTGCAAGCGGCGGCCCGCGAAGGTCGCCATGCTGACGTGGTCTTCCTGGTTGGCGGAGGTCGGCAGGCTATCGACGCTGGCCGGATGGGCGAACGTCTTGTTTTCCGAGGCCAGCGCGGCAGCCGTCACGTGCGCAATCATGAAGCCCGAGTTCAGGCCCGGCTGCTCGACCAGGAACGGCGGCAGGCCCGACAGCGTGGAATCGATCAGCAGCGCGATGCGGCGTTCCGACAGCGCACCGATTTCGGCAATCGCCATGGCAAGCATGTCGGCGGCGAAGGCCACCGGCTCGGCGTGGAAGTTGCCGCCCGAAATCACTTCACCAGCTTCTGCGTAGACCAGCGGGTTGTCCGTCACCGCATTGGCTTCGGTGAGCAGCGTGGCGCCTGCTTGGCGAATCAGGTCGAAGCACGCGCCCATGACTTGCGGCTGGCAGCGCAGGCTGTACGGGTCTTGCACGCGCTTGTCGCCCACGAGGTGCGACTTGCGGATGGCGCTGCCGGTCAGCAGGTTGCGATACACGGCGGCAGTGGCGATCTGCCCGGTCTGGCCGCGCACGGCATGCACGCGCGGGTCGAACGGCGCGTCGCTGCCCTTGGCGGCGTCAACGGACAGCGCACCGACGACCGTCGCCGCTTGAAGTAGACGCTCTGCCAGGAACAGGCCGTTCAGCGCCAGCGCGGTCGATACTTGCGTGCCGTTGATGAGGGCCAACCCTTCCTTGGCGGCCAGTGCAATCGGCTCGATGCCGGCGGCGGCCAATGCTTCGCGCGCCGGGGTGCGCACACCGTTGACACGCACATCGCCCTCGCCCAGCAGCGCCAGCGTCATGTGCGCGAGCGGTGCCAAATCGCCCGATGCCCCCACCGAGCCCTTGGACGGAATGCACGGCGTGATGCCCGCATTCAGCAGCGCCAGCAGCGTGTCGATCACGACACGGCGCACGCCCGAGTAACCGCGCGCCAGGCTCGCGGCCTTCATCAGCAGGATGAGGCGCGCCACGTTCTCGCTCACGTCTTCCCCGGTGCCGACAGCGTGCGACAGGATCAGGTTGCGTTGCAGGCGCTCCAGCTCGTGCGTGGGGATCTGCGTTTTGGCCAGCAGGCCGAACCCGGTGTTGATGCCGTAAGCCGGGTCGCCCTTGGCAACGATGGCTTGTACGGTGGCAGCTGAGGCCTCGATGGCGGCAGCGCAATCCCCCGACAGCGCGACAGGTGTGGGGGCGAGCCACACGCGGCGCAGATCAGCAAAAGTCATCTCGCCCGGTTGCAGCGTGAGGATGGAGGGCGTGGTCATGGTGTTCATGGTCAGAGCAGTGAGATGTTTCATTGTCGCCCCGGCGTGAGCGCGGGGCACATCGTCTAGTCGTATCAAAATCCCCGCCCGCGCGGGGATTGCCGTATTGGCGTAGGGCTTAGCCGATCATCGGCAGGTTCAAGCCATTGCGCTTGGCGCAAGCGATGGCAGCCTCGTAGCCGGCATCGGCGTGGCGCATGACGCCCGAGCCGCAGTCGTTGACGAGCACACGGCCCAGGCGCTTGGCGGCGGCTTCCGTGCCGTCTGCCACGATCACCACGCCCGAGTGCTGCGAGTAGCCCATGCCGACGCCGCCACCGTGGTGCAGCGACACCCAGGTCGCGCCGCCCGCGGTGTTCAGCAGTGCGTTGAGCAGCGGCCAGTCGGACACCGCATCCGTGCCGTCGCGCATCGATTCCGTCTCGCGGTTGGGGCTGGCGACGGAGCCGGTGTCGAGGTGATCACGGCCGATCACGATCGGGGCCTTGAGCTCGCCGTTCTTGACCATCTCGTTGAACGCCAGGCCGGCCAGGTGACGCTCGCCCAAGCCGAGCCAGCAGATACGTGCAGGCAGGCCCTGGAAGGCGATGCGGTCACGCGCCATGTCGAGCCAGCGATGCACGTGCGTGTTGTGCGGGAAGAGTTCCTTGATCTTGGCGTCGGTCTTGTAGATGTCTTCCGGATCGCCCGACAGCGCCACCCAGCGGAACGGGCCCTTGCCCTCGCAGAACAGCGGGCGGATGTAGGCCGGCACGAAGCCCGGAAAGTCGAAGGCGTTCTTCACGCCCTGGTCGAACGCGACCTGGCGGATGTTGTTGCCGTAATCGACGGTCGGGATGCCCATGGCCTGGAAGTCGAGCATGGCTTGCACGTGCACGGCGCACGACTTGGCGGCCTCGTCGGTCAGGCGGGCGTGCTGCGACGGATCGCGTTGCGCAGCACGCCATTGCTCGACCGTCCAGCCCATCGGCAGGTAGCCGTTGACCAGATCATGCGCCGAGGTCTGGTCGGTCACCAGATCCGGCTTCAGGCCGCCGGCGCGGGCACGCTTGACCAGCTCCGGCAAGATTTCCGCGGCATTGCCCAGCAGGCCGATCGACACGGCCTCGCCGCGCTCGCAATGGTGGCGAATCAGGTTGAAGGCATCGTCGATGTCCTTGGCCTGCTTATCGAGGTAGCGCGTGCGCAGGCGGAAGTCGATGCTCGACTGTTGGCATTCGATGTTCAGCGACACCGCACCGGCCAGCGTGGCGGCCAACGGCTGCGCGCCGCCCATGCCGCCCAGGCCGGCGGTCAGGATCCACTTGCCGGCCAGCTTGCCGTCGTAGTGTTGGCGGCCGGCTTCGGCAAAGGTTTCGTACGTGCCTTGCACGATGCCCTGGCTGCCGATGTAGATCCAGCTGCCGGCCGTCATCTGGCCGTACATGAACAGGCCCTTGCGGTCCAGCTCGTTGAAGTGTTCCCAGTTCGCCCACTTGGGCACCAGGTTGGAGTTGGCAATCAGCACGCGCGGTGCGTCCGGATGCGTCTTGAACACACCGACCGGCTTGCCGGATTGCACCAGCAGCGATTCGTCGTCGTTCAGTTCGCGCAGCGTTTCCAGAATCTTGTCGAAGCACGCCCAGTCGCGCGTGGCACGGCCAATGCCACCGTAGACAACCAGGTGCTTCGGGTTCTCGGCCACGTCCGGGTCGAGGTTGTTTTGCAGCATGCGATAGGCGGCTTCGGTCAGCCAGCTCTTGCAGTGCAGCTCCGTGCCACGCGGGGCGCGGATCTCGCGCGAAGCGTCGTAGCGCGGGTCGTTCGTCAGATGGGCAGCGTCAGTCATGGTGTTCATGTTGGGTCCTCTGAAGCAAAAGGGGTTCGGTCAATCAATGCAGGCCAAGGTAGGCCTGCGCAAGCATTGGGTCATTGGCGGCATCGGCGGCGCTGCCCTGCCAGACGGCGCGGCCCGATTCGAGCACGCAGATGTCGTCGGCCACGGCCAGCGCGCGCTCGGTGTTCTGTTCGACCAGCAGGATGGTCATGCCGTCTTCGCGCAGGCGACGCAGCGCCTGGTAGCAGAGGTCGATGACCTTGGGCATGAGGCCGAGCGACAACTCGTCGATCATCACCAGGCGCGGGCGGGTCATGAGTGCGCGGCCGATGGCGAGCATCTGCTGTTCGCCGCCGGAGAGGTTGCCGGCCAGCGAATGCAAGCGCTCGCCCAGACGCGGGAACAGCGACAGCACGTAGTCGCGATCGTGCGCGAAATGGGCGGCTGGCTGAATCATGCCGCCCACGCGCAGGTTGTCGAGCACGGTCAGGTCTTTGAACAGGCGGCGGCCTTCCGGTGCGATGGCAATGCCACGGCGCACACGTTCGGTGGGCGGTAGCGTGGCGATGTCGACACCATCAAAGCGGATCTGCCCGCCCTGCACGCCCACATGGCCCGCCACGCTCATCAGCGTGGATGACTTGCCGGCGCCGTTCGGCCCCAGCAAACCGGTAATAGTGCCTGGGCGGAGCGTGAGCGACAGCTCGTGCACGGCCTGAAACGGGCCGTAACCGCAAGAGAGGTTGTGCAGCTCAAGCATGGGCGGCCTCCGGGGTGGGCTTGTCTGCAGCTTTCGCAGAGATGGCATCGCCGCCCAGATAGGCCGCGCGTACGGCGGGGTCGTCCATCACGGCGCGCGGCAAGCCTTCAGCAATCTTGCGACCGTTATCGAGCACAACCAGGCGGCTGCAGATACGCATGACTTCGCCAAGGTTGTGTTCGATCAGCACGATCGTCACGCCCTGGTGGTTGACCTCGGCGATGGTGTCGGCCAATGCGCGGGCTTCGCGTGAATTCAACCCCGCGAGCGGTTCATCAAGCAGCAGCACGCGCGGTTGCAGTGCCAGCGCCCGCGCCATTTCCAGCCGCTTGAGGATGCCCAGCGGCTGCGTGGCCGGCGCCTGGTCCGCCACGTGGGCGATGCCGACGCGCTCGAGCGCTTCGCGCGCGGTGGCAAGCTCGGCGTCACGCGACACGTTCATCAACGCACGCAGTGGCGAGGCCGTCTTCGTCGAACCTGCAGCCAGCGCCACGTTGTCGAGCACCGACATCGCGCGCAGCGGCTTCACCAACTGCTGCGAGAGCGACAATCCGCGCCGGATACGCTTGTGCACCGGCAGGCTATTGAGCGATTCGCCATCGAGCGTCACGTTGCCGTCGCTGATGCGCACCACGCCCGTCATCGAACGCAGCATGGTTGTCTTGCCGGCGCCGTTGGGGCCGATCAGGCCGAGCAGTTCACCCGCCTGCACGTTGAAGGACACACCGTCGATGGCAGTTAGGCCGCCGAAGCGCACGGTCACGCTATCGATGGAAAGCAATGGCGTGCTCATGCTTGTTGCCCTCCCTTCACCGGTGCGGACGCTGCGTTGTTGCGCGTCGCGCCGCGTGCACGGAAGACGCGCGTGGCGACGGCTGCCATGCCGCCGGGTGCAAAACGCATCATCAGGAACAGCAGGCCACCATAGACGAGCAGCTTGTAGTCACCGATGAAATCGAACCACGCAGGCAGCACCGACAGCACCGCCGCTGCGATCGTCACGCCAGCCACGGAGCCGATGCCGCCCACCACGACCATCGACAGCACAGTCACGGAGTCGACAAAGCCGAAGCTGTCCACGCTGATGAAGCCGAGGTTGGCTGCGTACAGCCCGCCCGCCAGACCGGCAAGCGCCGTGCCGATGGCAAACGCCACCAGCTTGTAGCGCGGCACGTCGATACCGAGCACGCGCATGGTGTCTTCGTCTTCGGCAATGCCGCCGAACACACGGCCCATCCACGCGCGGCGGATGTAGAACGAGAGCGCCGCCACGGCCACGCACAGCGCCAGCACGATCGCCATGAAGGCGAACTTGGACACACCGGCTTCGGGGATGGCGGCAATGCCCATCTCGCCACCCAGCCATTCCTGCTGGCGCACGATGCCCACAAAGAGAAAGCCCACGCCCATGGTCGTGATGGCAAGAAAGTCGGCCCGCACGCGCAGGCTGGCAAGACCCACGATCACGCCAATGCAGCCGGACACCAGCATCGCAATCGGCACCGTGGCGAAGATCGGCATACCCGCCTTGGCCAGCAGCGCCGACGTGTACGCGCCAATGCCGAGGAACGCGGCGTGCCCGAGGCTGATCTGTCCGCAGAAGCCGGCAATCAGGTTGAGCGACAGGGCAAAGAGGACGGCGATGCCCATCGTCGTCAGCAGGGAGATTTCGTAATCCATGATGTCTCCTCTCAGCGACGGGCGAACAAGCCTTGCGGCCGCACCATCAGCACCAGGATCAGGAACGCAAACGCGATGGCGTTGCGGTCCAGGAACTGGCCGATGTAGATCGTGCCGAACGACTCCACCACGCCCAACACCAACGCTGCGGCCAGCGTGCCCGGCACCGAGCCCAACCCGCCCAGCACGATGATGGCCAGCGCCTTGTACGACGGTACGCTGCCCATGGTCGGCTCGACCAGGTTGTTGAGCAGCGCCACGGCCACTCCCGCAAACCCCGCCAGCGCAGAGCCGACGAAGAAGTTCAGGTCACGCACCTTGCGCAACGAGATGCCGAACGACTCCGCCATCTGCGGATCAGACACCGTCGCACGGCACGCCACGCCGATTCGGGTACGCGTCTGCAGCACCGCCAGCACGGTGATGATGGCCACTGCCCCCACCATCGCCAGCAGTTCAGCCTGCTTGAACTGCAGCCCGCCGAACAGCGGCACCCGGCCTTGCAGTGGCGCATCGGCAAACGAAATGCCCGTCGCACCGAACACGATGCGGAAGATTTCTTCCGAAGCGATGTACAGGCCGATCGAGGCGATCAACGCCACATACGGCGGCTGGCCCATCAGCGGCTGGTAGGCCACGCGATACATCGCCACCCCAGCCATGCCCGCCACCAGCATCGCCACCGCAAAACCCAACAGCAAGCTGCCGGTGCTGTTGCACACCAGCACGCCCGCATAGGCGCCCAGCGTGAACAGGGCCGCATGCGCCACGTGCAAGACCCGCAACAGGCCGTACACCAGCGTCAACCCCAACGCAATCAGCGCATAGAGGCTGCCCTGCACGAGCCCCTGCGCCACCAACTCAAGCCACAACATGGCTGCTCCTTCTCCGTGGGTCTGCGCCTTACTTGGAAGCCACCTTGGTGGGCGGCGCCAGCAGCGTGGCATCGGAGATAATGGAGTGGCGGCGGAAGGTCTTGTCCTTCACCACCTGCACCTGGATGTCTTTCTTCACCTCATGCAGATCATTGAAGCTGAGCTTGCCGATGGGCGTGTCGAACGTACCCGTGGCCAGCGCATCGCGCAGCGCAGCGCCACCCTTGCCGCCGGTCTTGCGCAGGCCATCGATCAGCACGTTGGTGGCGGTGTAGGCACCGGCAGCCACCATGTCAGCGCCATGGCCGGTGGCCTTGCGGAAGTCCGTCAGAAACGCCTGCGTGACTGGCGATGCGGAATCGCGATCGAGCGACGTGGTCACCAGCGTGCCTTCGGCAGCGGCACCTGCAATCTCGATGAACTTGTCGGAGTCATAGCCTTCCTGCCCGATCACCGGGGCGGTCACACCGGCGGCGCGCAATTGCGACACCAGGGGGCCGGCCGTGAAGTAATAGCCCGAGGCGTAGATCACGTCCGGGTTGTCCGCCTTCAGCTTGGTGACCAGCGGGCCGAACTGGCGGTCCTGCAGGCCGTATTCGTATTCACCGGCGAGCGTCAGGCCGAACTTGGGCGCGGCTTCCTTGAAGCCTGCCGACAGCGCTTGGCCAAAGTCGTTCTTCATGGTGACGAGCGCCACGCGCTTCTTGCCCAGGTCGTGCACGAGCTTGGCGCCGGCGCGGCCCTGCACTTCGCCCATGGCGGCGACGCGGAACATGTAGTCGCCCGCCAAGGTGATGTCCGGGTGAATGGCGTAAGCCGTGACATAGGGCACGCCGGCGCGCTGGAAGATCGGCGCGGCGGCACGCGTGGAACCCGAGTACGAACCCGACACGGCAGCCACGACCTTCTCTTTCTGCACCAGCTTGGTGGCAGCCGGCGCGGCTTCCTTGGGCGAAGCCTGATCGTCGATCACCACCAACTCGATCTTCTGGTTGGCCACACCGCCTGCCGCGTTGGCGCGGGCCACGGCCAGTTGCGCGCCTTCCAGCGCGGATTGCCCATCAGCCGCCGCAAAACCGGTGCGCGGCACATTCAGGCCGATGCGGATGTCGGCATGCGCAGCCAGCGCACCCGCACCGAAAGCCAGCGCCACGGCAGCGTGTGAGAGAAACGACAAGCGAAAAGCAGAACGACGGGGGGCAGCAGCCTGCATGGAAGGTCTCCTCTGGTGTGATCGACGCATTACGTGGCGCTTTGCTGGCTATTCCCTCAACCGCAGCGCTCTTGTCTGGACAAAGCAGATGCGAAAGATTCTAAGTTGTATATACAAGTTCCGCAACCATCCGATACACTCCGGTAAACCCTGAACCGCCGTTGCGCACCGATCGCCATGACTCAGCCTGCACCCGACACGACGCCCGCCTTCCAGCGCATCAAGGAAGACATCCTCGCGCGCATCGGCAGCGGCGAATGGCAGGAAGGCGAGATGATTCCGGGGGAGACGACGCTCGCGCAGACCTTTGGCGTGTCGCGCATGACGGTCAACCGTGCGCTGCGTGAACTGACGGCCGAGCAGATCCTCACGCGCGTGCAGGGCCTGGGGACGTTCGTGGCGCAACAGAAGTACCAAGCGACGCTGGTGGCCATCCGCAACATCGCCGAGGAAATTGCCGCACGCGGCCACAAGCACCGCGCAGAACTGCACCGGCTGGAGCGCGCGCGCGCCGCCGATGCCATGGCCGCCATGTTTGACGTGCCGGCTGGGCGCATGCTGTTCCACTCGCTGATCGTGCACTTCGAAAACGACCTGCCGATCCAGGTGGAAGACCGCTGGGTCAATGCCGCGCTGGCGCCGGAGTACATGGAGCAAGATTTCACGCAGACCACGCCAAACGCGTATCTGATGCGCGCCGCCCCGTTGCAGGGCGTGGAATACGGCATCGAAGCCCGCCTGCCCCCGCGCGAAATCGCCGAGATGCTGCACATGGACGTGCGCGAGCCGTGCCTGATGCTGCGTCGGAAGACGCTATCGCAGGGCCAGGTCGCCTCGGTGGCGACCATGTGGCACCCGGGTGGGCGGTATCAATTCACGGGCAGTTTCTGAGGCCGGTTAGAACGACACCAGCTTGCCCGGGCTGAGCGAGCCCATCACCCCCGCAATGGCCTTGGCGACGGGAATGGCGACCGGCAGCAACGGGCGGCCCAGCCCGATGTCGCGGTGCTCGATTGCCGTGAGCATCGAAAAATCGTCGTTGCGCCCGCAAAAATCATCACAGATGGCCTTGCCGATACGGACGGCCTGCGCCACGCCGTGGCCACTCCAGCCCTGCACCATGTACACCGACGCACTCGCACTCACCTTGCGGCAATCGGTAGCGCCGTTTAATGTGAAATCGCTCGCACCGCTCCAGCTGTATTCCAGGGCGAAGCCGCCATACCCCGGAAACACCGCGTTCAGCCGCTTGAGAAGATAGGCGTTCACGTCAGGCTGTGCCAGACACGTGCCTGTCCCCTGTCCACCAAACAACACGCGATTGCCGCGCACGGGCCGGTAGTAGTCGATCTGGAATTGCGTGTCGTAGACCGGCATGCCGGCGGGCATCAGCGTGGCCACATCCATATCCAACGGCGCCGTCACGCCCACATAGGTGAAAAACGGCAGCGTTGTCGCGCCGCCGTCGAAAAAGAGGCCCGATGCCGCGCCGTGCACCGCCAGCACGACACCCTGCCGTGCGGTGATGGTGCCCCTAGGCGTGACGGCCACCACGCCGCGTGGCGTATCCGCCAGGTCGAGCACCTTCGTTTCTTCGTACACCGCCCCGCCATTCACGCGGAACGCGTACACAAGCCCACGCACCAGCGCGAGCGGATGAATCTGTCCACCCAACGGATCGACCATCGCACCGTGGTACAGCACCGAATCGACATAGTGCTCGCGCAATTCAGGCGCCGACACAAGCATGGGCCCGGCATCGCCCAGACAGTGGCGGGCCTGTGCCTCGTCCCGCAGCGCGTTCATGTGGCCCGCACGCACGGCAGCGGTGACGTGTCCGTACCGGCGGTCCATGTCAAGCCCATAGCGCTCGCCGAGGGTATCGATCAGTTCCATCGATTCATGGGCCACAAAACGCCACAGGCGCGCCGCTTCGTTGTGCGTCAGTTGCTGGCGCATCTTCGTGGCGTCCCAGCGCGCCAGACCCGGCGTCAACTGCCCACCATTGCGGCCCGACGCACCTGAGCCAACGTGCTGTTTGTCAACGAGCACCGTATCGACCCCGGCTTCTGCCAGTGCCAGTGCCGTCGACGCACCCAGCAAACCGCCGCCAATGACCAGCACATCGCACACAACGTCATGCGGCAGCGCCCTGCCATTGCGCCAGGGCGACAGCGATGCCTCGTAATAGTTGGCAGGACACGCGCCGTCGTAACGCGCCGGGTCACACCAGTTCCAGTGGCCCCGCTCCATACCCAACTGCGTGGTTTCAAAGCGCACGGCATCCAGAATGACAGGCTTGTCTGGTGTGGTCCGCGTGCGGTCGAAGCGCCGCAGATTATTCAGTTCGGTCCAGGCGTGAGCAAATGTCGTATCCATGGCACAAGGCAATCCTGCGTGCCGCGCACCCAAGCATGCGATACCTGCTGATGGTGGAGACCTTCCGCCAAAGACGCGCAGCGTGTCAGGTAATGTGGTCGGCCCCGTATCCGGCCACAAATGAAACTTCTTTACGCCAGATGTAAGACGCCAATCGACGGCTCAGCCGCGTCCTTTCCACGGCACCACACGCGCCTCGATGGCACGCATGGCAAGGTCAAACGCCCAGGCAATCGCGCCGATCAGCACGATGCCCATCACCACGATGTCGGTGCGCAAAAAGCTCGATGCGTTGAGCACCATCTGCCCGACCCCGACCGTGGCCGCCACCATTTCCGCCGCTACCAGCGTGGTCCAGCCAAAGCCGATGGCGATGCGCAAACCGGTGAGGATTTCCGGCAGCGCCGCCGGCAGGATCACGTGCCGCACCACCTGCGTAAAACTTGCTCCGAGGGCGTAGGCGGCGTTGATCTGCTCACGCGTAGCACTGCGCACGCCGGCACGTGCGGCCATCGCAATCGGCGCAAAGCATGCGAAGTAGATGACGACGATCTTGGCGCGTTCATCAATGCCCAGCCAGATGACGACGAGCGGCAGATAGGCCAGCGGCGGCAACGGGCGGTAGAACTCGATGGGCGGGTCCAGCAAGCCACGCGCGGTGCGTGAAACGCCCATCGCCAAGCCAACCGGTATGGCAGTCGCTGCCGCCAACGCAAAGGCGCCGAACACGCGCAGCGCGCTCCAGCCCAGATGCGCAGTCAGCGGCTGACCGCCTTGGATGTCGCCATGCCAAGCGTCAATGAACGCGTGCCCCACCGCCTGCGGCGAGGGCAGGAACAGCGGCGGAATCCAATGAAACGTGGTGGCCGCCCACCACAGCAAGAGCAACACGCTGACCGACAACACGCTCAGGCCCAGCGCACTTCCCTCGCCCGGCAAGCGGTAGCCGCGCAACTTGCGTGCTGGTTTTTCGGAAGGCTCCGTGACGTCAACAGGTGCGCCCTTGAACACCGCAGTTTCAATCGCGCTCATGCGACCAACTCCTCGGGCGCATGGTGGATCAGCGCCAGCACGCGCTCACGCCATGCAATGAAATCCGGTGACGACTTCACCGCGCGCGCATCACCACCCGCCAGTGCCTGCCGGGAGAACGGCACGTCAAACGTCCGCACAATGCGCCCCGGCGATGGTGACATCACCACCAGCCGCGTCGCCAAAAACAACGCCTCTTCCACGTCATGCGTGATGAAGAACACCGTGGTGCCGGTGCGCTGCCAGACGTCGAGCACCAGCGTCTGCATGGTCTCGCGCGTGAAGGCATCAAGCGCGCCCATTGGTTCGTCCATCAGCAGCACGCGTGGCTCAGTGGCCAGCGCACGGGCAATGCCGACGCGCTGCTGCATGCCGCCCGACAAGGCATACACGGGCGAAGCGGCATGCGCCTCCAGCCCCACCCATCGGAGCAATTCGAGCGCACGCGCGTGCCGTGTCTTGCGATCGACACCGCGCAGCTTCAGGCCCAACGCCACGTTGTCGCGCACATTGAGCCACGGCATCAGCCCATAGCGCTGGAAGACCACGCCGCGCTCCGCGCCGGGGCCATCGATCTCACGACCATCGAGCAGAATCTGCCCGGCCGTCGGCGCAACAAAGCCCGCCAGGCAATTGAGCAACGTGGTCTTGCCGCAGCCCGACGCACCCAGCGCGACAACAAATTCGCCGGCGTTGATCGACAGGTCCACACCACCCAGCGCGCGTGTCGTGCGGCCTTGCGCATCGGTGTAGTCGACACGCAGGCCGCGTACGTCGATGCGGCTCATCGCGCTGCCGTTGCAACGGCCTTGGCGCCGCCCGCCACGCGCTGCACAAAGCGCGGATCGATGGTCGCGCCGTAGTCGGGCAGCACCGCCTGAATCGTGCCCTGCGTCTTCAGGAACTGCGCCGTGGCCAGCAGCGATTGCGCGGCCCCCGACTGTGCACCGCCGCCCAGCCAGCGCTTGGACGCCTGCTCCCCTGCGTCAGGGAAGGCATACAGTGCCAGGCTTGCCGGCACATCCGCCGCCGTGGCGCCCGAAGTCTTGGCCACTGCCGCCACCTGTGGCGACGTCACCGTCCACGCGGCCTTGTTGTCGCGATACGCCGCATCGGCCTTGGCCAGCACCTCGACGAACTTGGCGAGGAAGTCCGCATGGTCGCGCGCAAACTTGCGGTCGGCCACAAAGCCATCGAAGGTGGACTTGCCGGTGGCAGCGGCAATCTTGCCGGAGGTGGTCAGCACCGCGCCGTTCTTCTTCACCTTGGCGAGCACCGGGTCCCAGATGAAGGCGGCATCGACGTCGCCACGGTCCCATGCGGCGGACAACTCCTGCGGCCGCAGGTTGACGACCTTCACGTCGCGCGGGTCCAGCCCCGCCTGCTGCAGCGCCACCAGCGCGTGGAAGTGCGAGGTCGACACATACGGCACACCCAGCGTCTTGCCCTTCAAGTCCGCCACGCGCGACACGCCGCTGCCGTTGCGGGCAACCAGCGCCTC
Organism: uncultured Ralstonia sp.; assembly: GCA_966433195.1. Lineage (GTDB taxonomy): Bacteria > Pseudomonadota > Gammaproteobacteria > Burkholderiales > Burkholderiaceae > Ralstonia. The sequence goes on along the minus strand of CBJMVH010000017.1, from coordinate 56,629 downwards.
GGCATCGTTGATGTTGTCCAGAATCCAGAACAGCGACAGGTCCACGCCCTGCGACACGCCGGCCGCAATCGGGCTCGACCCCGCCTCGCCAATCTGCACCGAGCCCGAGGCAATCGCGCGCACCACATCGGCGCCACTGGCGAGCTGGCGGTAGGTCACCTTGTAGCCGGTGGCGCGCTCGACTTCGCCCGTGGCCTGGGCGTAGCGCCAGGGCAGCACCATGTCCTGATAGGCGATGACGACCTCATGGTCAGCCGCGTGCGCAGGCGCAGCGCCAAGCAAGGCAAACGAAACGGCCGCGGACAGCGCCGCAGCCAGCAAACGGGGGATGGAGAAACCAGCCATGAAAGACTCCGGCAGAAGAAGAATGCGCACATGCGCCGGAGTCGATTGTGGGAGACGACAGAGGGGCCTGTCGTCGAAGAAAATCGGCTGAGCTTATGCCTCTGACTAAGAAGCCGTTTCAGAACGAAGCGAAGCGGTTCTGGCTAGGCGCGCAGCCGCAGACAGTACTGAAGTACGGCAAGGCTGCGCAACGACGCCAGAATCGTTCTGAAACGGTTTCAGATCAATATTGGCTGAGCGTGCTGGAGAGCAGCTTGGCGGTGATATCCACAATCGGTATCACGCGCTCATATGCCATGCGCATCGGCCCGATCACGCCCAGCGTGCCGACGATCTTGCCGTCCACCTCGTACGGCGCGGTGATGACGGCCATGTCTTCGTGCGGCACGAGGCTGCTTTCCCCGCCGATGAAGATCTGCACGCCTTCGGCACGGCTCGATACATCGAGCAGTTGCAGGAGGCCCGTCTTCTGCTCGAACACGGCAAACAGGCGGCGCAGCTTGTCCATGGACGACGACAGGTCTTCCACGTCCAGCAGCTTCCGCTCGCCGGAGATGACCACCGGGTCTTCTTCCGACGCGGCGCTGCTGCCCGCCTCCACGGCCGCCTGCATCAGCGAGGTCATGTCGGCCTGCAGCGCAGTCAGCTCGCCGCGCAAGCGCTCGCGCACGGCGTCGAACGTCATGCCGCCGTAATGCGCGTTGATGTAGTTGGCCGCCTCCACCAGTTGCGACGGGGTGTACGGCGTATCGGTGTGGATGATGCGGTTCTGCACGTCGCCCTCGGGCGTGACGACGATCAGCAGGATGCGTGTCTCCGACAGGCGCAGGAATTCGATCTGCCGGAACGCATGCGAGCGGCGCGGCGTCATCACCACGCCGGCAAACTGCGACAGGTTGGACAGCGTTTGCGCCGCCGCCGCGATCACCCGCTGCGACGATTCCGACCCGTGCGAGGCCAACTGCGTGCGCACCTGCTCGGCAATCGCCCCCACCATCTGCTGCGCCATGCGGTCGTGCGTGCTGAGCACATCCAGCGGGCTGGCGGTCAGCATGGTGTCGACAAAGAGGCGATAGCCGCGCGGCGTGGGCACGCGCCCGGCCGAGGTGTGCGGGCTGGCGATGAAGCCCATTTCCTCCAGGTCAGACATCACATTGCGGATGGTGGCCGGTGACAGATCGAGCCCCGAATACTTCGACAGGGTGCGCGAGCCGACAGGCTGGCCCTCGGCGATGTACCGTTCGATCAGGGTCTTGAGGAGGATGGTGGCGCGCTTGTCCATGATTCTTTAATTTTACGCAAAATCGGCGGCAACCTACGGGTGATGTGGGCGTTTCTCGTTGAACACGGTCAAACGTAGCGGGGGTCATATCGATATGGTGTAATGCGCGCATGTCGATTTCCCCATCTGCCGTGGCCCCGCAAGCTCCCGCCGCTCCCTCCGGTTCGCCCAGTTCACCGGCTGCACCTGGTTCGCCCGTATCGTCCGTATCGCCGTTCAAGACGGTCGCGCTGGTGGGCCGGTATTCAGCCGCCAATATTGCCGGCCCGCTCATGGAGCTGGCGTCGTGCATCGCCGCCAGCGGCCGCGACATCGTGTTCGAGCGCGAAACGGCGCTCAATATCGGCGTCCAGGATTACCCCGCGCTACCGCCCGAAGACATGGCACGCGAGGCCGATGTGGCCGTCGTGCTGGGCGGTGACGGCACGCTGCTCGGTATCGGCCGCCACCTGGCCGGCGCAAACGTGCCCGTGATCGGCGTCAACCACGGGCGGCTCGGCTTCATGACCGACATCCCGTTCGACGATGTGCACAACGTGCTGCCCGCCATGCTGGCCGGCCAGTACGAATCGGAAACGCGCACGTTGCTGCAAGCGCAGGTTGTGCGCGATGACGAGGTCATCTTCTCGGCCCTGGCTTTCAACGACGTGGTGGTCAACCGCTCGGGCTTCTCGGGCATGGTCGAGCTGGCCGTGTCGGTAGATGGCTTCTTCATGTACAACCAGCGTTCGGACGGCCTGATCGTCTCTACACCCACGGGGTCGACGGCGTATGCGCTGTCCGCTGGCGGGCCGATCCTGCATCCGGCGCTCTCGGGCCTCGTGCTGGTACCCATCGCACCGCACTCACTGTCCAACCGGCCGATCGTCATTCCGCATGATGCGGAAGTCGTCATCCAAGTCACCAGCGGGCGCGACGCCAGCGTCAACTTCGACATGCAATCGCTCACGTCGCTGCTGCCGGGCGACCGCATCGTGGTACGCCGCTCCGAGCGCACCGTGCATCTGCTGCACCCAGTCGGCTACAGCTACTACGCCACGCTGCGCAAGAAGCTGCACTGGCATGAATACCCGACCGAAGACAACCGGCTTTAAGAACCTGCCCATGATCCTACTGCGCACCCCGATCTTGGCCTTGCGATGCTCGCCGTACCCATGTACGGCTGCGCTTCTCAGACCAACCTCGGGCCGCTCGCTACGGATCATGGGCACGTTCTAAAAACTCCACGCTCACCGCTTCCATGCTGCGCAGCCTCACCATCCGCGATTTCGTCATCGTTCACGCGCTCGACCTCGACCTGACCGACGGCTTTACCGTCTTCACGGGCGAGACGGGCGCGGGCAAGTCCATCCTGATCGACGCACTGGCGCTCACGCTGGGCGAGCGCGCGGATGCGGCCGTCGTGCGTGAAGGCGCGCCTCGGGCCGACATCACCGCCGAATTCGACGTCCATCCGCACGTGGCCGCGTGGCTGGAAGCGCACGAGCTGCACGATGATGAAGGCGTCATCCTGCTGCGTCGCACGGTCGATGCCGCTGGCCGCAGCAAGGCCTTCATCAACGGGGCCGCCGTCACGCTGGCGCAATTGCGCGAGGTGGGCGAGCAACTGGTCGATATCCACGGCCAGCACGCGCATCAACTGCTGCTCAAGACCGACGCGCAGCGCAGCCTGCTTGATGCCCACGCCGGCCTCGAAGACGACGTGCGCGCCGTCGGCGAACGCTATCGCGCCTGGCAGGCCGTGGTGCGCCTGCGCGAAGCCGCCGAGCAGCAATCGCGGGAAGCGCAGCTCGAACGCGAACGCATCGAATGGCAGGTCAACGAGCTGCAGAAGCTCGCGCCCCAACCGGGCGAATGGGAAGACGTGCAGGCCGAACACCACCGCCTGTCGCACGCCGCCAGCCTGATCGAAGGCACGCGCGCTGCGCTCGATGGTCTTTCCGAATCGGAAGGCGCCGTGCTCACGCAACTGGGCGCCACGTTGCATACGCTGCGCGAGTTGGCGGAGATCGACCCGGCGCTGGCCGATGTGCTGGCCGCACTGGAGCCGGCCGAGGTGCAGATCCAGGAAGCCGTGCACTCGCTCGCCCGCTATGCGGATCGCGCCGAACTGGACCCGGATCGCCTGGCCGAAATCGACGCGCGCATGCAGGCGCTGCACACGATGGCGCGCAAATACCGCGTCGCGCCCGAAACGCTGCCGGCTGAACTGGCCGAGCGCCAGGCGCAACTGGCTGCACTGCAGGCGGCGTCCGATCTCGATGCGCTGCAGGTGCAGGAAGCGCAAACCCGCGCGGCGTACGTCGACATCGCGCAGGCGTTGTCACGCGCCCGCGCCAAGGCCGCGCGCGAACTGGCTGAAGCCGTAACGGGCGCCATGCAAGGCCTGTCGATGGCCGGCGGGCGTTTCGACATCGCGCTGCATGCGTTGGAACACGGTGGCGCGGCAGGGCTGGAGCAAGTCGAATTCCTCGTCGCCGGGCATGCGGGCGTCTCGCCGCGGCCCTTGGCGAAGGTCGCCTCAGGCGGCGAACTGGCGCGTATCAGCTTGGCTATCTCCGTGATTGCGAGCGAGGCCAGCCCGACCCCCACGCTGATCTTTGATGAGGTCGATTCCGGTATCGGCGGCGCCGTGGCAGAGGTCGTTGGCCGCCGCCTGCGCGAACTCGGCACGCGTCGCCAGGTGCTGTGCGTGACCCACCTGCCGCAAGTGGCCGCGCTGGCCAATCACCACATCCAGGTCGCCAAGCAGACCGTGGCCGGCAGCACGCGCTCCGACCTGGTGGTGCTGGACGCCACCGGCCGCGTAGACGAGATTGCCCGCATGCTGGGCGGCGCGTCGCTCACCGATACCACGCGCCGCCATGCGGATGAAATGCTCGCTGCCGGTCGCGCACACCCCGCTCCGGCGTCGTCTGCGCGGAAAACCCGGCGCGTGGCGCAGTGATCGCCTATACCCGTCAGGGCGGTCAGGCTGCATCAAACCGTTCGTACTGCATTCCGGCGCTGCATGACGCAGCCGCCGTCACCCGAATCCAAGGAGAATTTCATGGCCCGTCCGGCTGCCCAACACCGATCCCTGCTGGCGCTGGCCAAGCCTGCGTTGGCTGCAACGCTCGGCCTGTGCCTGCTGGCCGCGTGCAAGTCGGTCCCCGCCATTGATCCGGGCAAGCCGCCTGCCATGGACCCGGCTTCCGGCAACACGCAGCCGCCCGCCTCCGTGTCGGCCGCGCAAACCCTCGGCGACATCATCATTGGTCTGAGCACACCGACCACCTCATCGACCACCGTGCAGAACGTGGTCGATGCAGCCGGCGCGCGGGCCACGCCGCGCCTAGCCTTTACCGTGGTGCGGCCAATGTCTGGCGGGTTCTGGGTGGTGCGGGCCAGTTCCGGCGATGCGTCGGCCACGCTGGATGGCGCCATCGCGGCACTGCGCACCGCGCCCGGCATCGCCTCGGCAGATGCCGATCGCGTGATGCGGATTCAGCGATAGGCCGTATCGCTTCTGCGCCTCCGTCGCTGGGGGCGCATCCCTCCACACTGTGAACAATGGGGCGCCTCGGGCGCTCCGGCCCAGTCTGCTGCGCCGCAGCTTCGGCATCTTGCACGGCGCCTGAGGCCTTACTCCATGACGCAGGCGCCTCTCGTCATCACAAACGGGCAAGCTGCGTGCTAACGTTGCTTTTGTGTAACGTCTTGTCAACGATCCCATCCTGACGACGTTTCTCATCTCAGCAAGATGCCTCGGAGCACGCATTGATGACCCCATCCTCCCTCTTCCGGTTGAAGTTCTGGCTCCGCGCAGGCGCGAGCATGGCCTGTGTCACCGGGTTGCTTGGCGCCCTGTCCGCCAACGCAGCCACCTCCCAGCCGCAATACACCGGCGACCTGATCATCAAATGGCGTGATGACACCAGCGGCACGCGAAAGACGTTGTCTGCCACGGAAGCAAACAACCGGCTGCTGTCCGTCGCGCAGGGAGCGGGGACCACGCTGCAGGTCAAGCGCACGCTGGCCACGGATGCCCAACTCATGCGCACGGGCCTGACCGATTCGGCCAGCATTGAAGCCGCCGCCGCCAAGGTCGCGCAAGACGCACGCGTGGCCTATGCAGTGCCGGATCGCATCCTGCACCCCAACACCGTTCCCAACGACCCGCTGTTTGCCTCGCAGAACAACCTGGCCTCGCCCACGGTGGTGCCCGGCGGGATCAACGTGGCATCGGCGTGGAGCATCACGCAGGGCTCCAACATCGTGGTCGCGGTAGTGGACACCGGCTATACCGACCACCCCGATCTGTCGGGCAAGATCCTGCCTGGCTACAACTTCATCTCCGACCCGGCACGCGCAGGCAACTCGTTTGGTCGTGGCACCGACGCGCATGACTTGGGCGACGGCGTCACCAGCACGCAGTGGTCCAGCATTTCCGGCTGCACCAGCAGCGATGTCGGCAACAGCAGTTGGCACGGTACCGAGGTCAGCAGCGTGCTGGCTGCCGGCACCAACAACGGGCTCACCATCGCAGGCGTGGGCTGGAACACCCAGTTCGTGCCGGTGCGCGTATCGGGCAAATGCGGCGCGCTGCTCTCCGACACGGTGGACGGCATGCTGTGGGCGGGTGGCATCGCTGTGTCGGGCGTGCCGACCAACAACAATCCGGCGCGCGTGGTGAACGTGAGCCTGGGCAGCACAAGTTCGTGCTCAGCTGCCGAACAGGACGCGGTGAACCGGCTGGCAGCGCTGGGCACCGTCGTGGTCGCGGCAGCCGGCAACGAGGCCGCGCAAACCGTGGATGCGCCGGCCAACTGCACGGGGGCCATCGCCGTCACTGCGCACGTGGATAGCGGCGAGAACGCTAGCTACGCCAATGTGGGCTCGCAGGTTGCGCTGTCTGCGCCAGGCGGCGGCTGCGCGAACTCGCAAGCGACCAGCAGCGGCTGCACGGGCCCCACGTCGGTCATCCAAGCCGACTCGAATGACGGCGCACAGACGGTCGGCAACTACATTGTCAAATCCGTTGCCGGCACGAGCTTCTCCACTCCCGAGGTGGCCGGCACGATTGCGCTCATGCTGAGCGTGCAGCCGCAACTGTCCAACGCACAGATCCTCGCCGGTTTGCAGACGACAGCGCGCCCGCACCCGAGCGGCACGTATTGCGCCGTCAACACCGGCATCTGCGGCGCGGGCTTACTGGATACGGCCGGAGCCGTCAGCTACGCGCAGCACGCCACGCCCGCTGGCATTGGCAGTGGCACGTCCGGCTCGGGCACATCGACCGGCTCCACGAGCAGCAGCAGCGGCGGTGGCGGTGGTGGCGCAATGCCACTGGCCGTGGCCGCATTGCTGCTGGCCGCCGGATTGGCCGGCCAGCGTCGTCGCCGCGACTGACATTGCTTCCCGCCTGCCCGCACCGCCCGGTGCGGGCGTCTGATTTTCCCCCTCGCGCAGTTTCTCTCCGAGCCTGATTTTCGGGGCTCGCGTTCGCCTTGTCTGATTAATACCCAGGTTTCTACCTAATGCCTTTAGGCAGAAGGTGTGCCAATCCGCCCCAATAATTACGTGACATTAATCAACAAAAAAATAGGGAAAATCCTATGGAAGTCTCTCGGGGTTTCGTTGGCGCATTAACGGCATTCGGACTGGTCTCGTATCCAGCCACGCCTATATTCGCAACGGAGAAATCAACGACGTTTAATACCGAGCTGCAGTGGGTCACGCAACTCATCGTCAAGGAAAAACCGGCAGCCAGCGATACGCTTCGGCCGCAGTCCGAATATGCGGGCGCGGCTGCGGTGCAACGCTGGTCTACCGCAGCGCAATTACCGGTGACGTATCTGCGCCCGATGTCCGGGGGCGCGCACGTGGTGACGCTGCCCCAAGCCATGACGCTGGATGACGCGCAAACGGTAGCGCAGCGCATGGAAGCCAGCGGCCAGTTTGATTACGTATCGCCAGACCGCATCCTGCGGCCGATGGCCATGGCGGGCGATCCGCTCTTCGATCAGCAATGGAATCTGCTGCCTCCGAGCGCGGCCGCCGCAGGCGCGGCCAATGTGACCGCCGCCTGGGACACGACCACCGGCGTACCAACGATCGGCATCGGCATCGTCGACACGGGCATCCGGGCTGATCACGCGGACTTTGCAGGCGTGAACTTCGTCCCGGGCTACAACTTTGTGCGCAGTGGCGCGATGACCGGCCTGACCGATCCGAAGACCGGCACCGCCATCCCGACCGGCTTCGTCAACAACGGCGCCAACAACAGCGCCGCCAACTACGACCCATCCGACCCCGGTGATTGGATCAGCGACAGCGAAGCCGCCTCGTTTCCAACCCTGTGTGGCAGCCAGCGCAACAGCAGTTGGCACGGTACGTTCGTCGCCGGGCAAATTGCGGCGCAACACAACACCATCGGCATTGCGGGCATCGCGCCGGGCGTACGGGTGCAGATGGCGCGGGCGCTGGGCAAGTGCGGTGGCTCCACGTCCGACATCATGGACGCGATGACCTGGCTGGCCGGTGGAACCGTCCCGCGCCTCGCTAACAACCCGACGCCCGCCAAAGTCATCAACATGAGCCTGGGCGGCACAGGGCCGTGTTCGCGCAGCGAGCAGGCGGCCATCACGGCTGCGCGCGCGCTGGGGGCCACCATCGTCGTGGCCGCCGGCAACGAATCAGGGCCGGTCGACTCCCCCGCCAACTGCACAGGCGCCATCGCCGTGACTGCGCACACGGTGGAAGGCGACAGCGCCTGGTATGCCAACGTGGGCGCGCAGACGACGCTCAGTGCGCCGGGCGGCGGGGCAGGCACGGTCGTGCGTGGCGCAGGTACCGGAATCGTGTCGCTGTCCAACACCGGCACCACTGGGCCCGTGGCATCCCCCAGCGGTGACCGGTATGCGAACGACATCGGCACATCCATGGCCACGCCGCACGTATCGGCCGTGGCGGCACTCATGCTGTCGATCCAACCCACGCTCACTCCGGACGACATCACCACGATCCTCAAGCAATCGGCCCGCCCGTTTCCAGCGGGCACCTACTGCGCCACGCATTCGGGCGTGTGCGGCGCCGGCATGCTCGATGCCGGCTCGGCGATCGCGCAGACGCAAGGACAGCCGACCGTGCACGTTGCCGCATCGGCGTTGAGCGTCGCTATCAATGCCAGCGTCACGCTGACGGCCGTCAGCGGGCCCGGTTATGGACACAGCGCCAGCGCCCCGGTCTGGGCGCAAACGGCCGGCGCGCCCGTCTCGTTGACGACCTCCGCGCCCGATGCCAACGGCAACAGCACGACCACCTTCACGCCCACGGCTGCGGGGGTCTACAGCTTTAGCGTTGCGTTGACCAACAGCGCGGGCGTCATGGCCAGCGACAGCGTGAGCGTGACGGTGACGGGCGTGCCGCCCACCTCGACTGGTACCGATACGGGGGCGGGTACGGGAGCTTCGTCGAGCGGGGGCGGTGGGGGCGGTGGGTCAATCGAATTCGCCTACGCGGCGCTATTGCTTGCAGCAAGCCTCGCGCGTCGGCTTGGACGCACCGCCCGTTAAGCGACAGCCGGCCCGTTTCGTGTTGCATCCCACACGCGTGGGGTTGCATCCCCTAGCACCCCATCAGGCCGGCGTTTGTGGAGTTGTAAGCAATTTTCACTTCCGTATTTAGTTATTTTTTTGCGGCGCCGCACCGGCAACATTGAGATAATTCTGCTTCTTTTTGTTACAACAATAGGGTTTCTCAAATGAAGGCGATTGTCCCGGGGGGGATGGTCCGCGCGCTGATCGCGCTCGGACTGGTTTCGTATCACGCTGTGCCGGCGCTGGCTGTCGGTGAGGCAGCAAACGTTGGCACCCAAACGCAATGGGTGTCGCAGTTGATCGTCAAGGAAAAGGGCGGCGCGAGCGACGCATACCAGCTGCAATCGGCCGGCACGGCAGTGCGCGTGGATGTAGCGACAGTGCAGCGCTGGTCTGCCGCTGCCCAGTTGCCAGTGACGTATAAGCGCGCCATGTCGGGCGGTGCCCATGTGGTTACGCTGCCCAGCACCATGACGCTGGCAGACGCTCAGACCGTGGCGCAGCGCATGGAGGCGACGGGTCAATTCGAACATGTTTCTCCCGATCGCATTCTTCGCCCGGCCTCCACGCCGTCAGACCCGGGCTTCTCGTCCCAATGGAACCTGATGGCCAAGGACGCCACGATCGTCACTATGGCGGGTCCATCCGGTCCACTACAGTCAGCTAGCGGAACTGCCGTCGGCGGCGCCAACCTGACGACCGCTTGGGATACGACCAAAGGGGCAAGCACGATCAACGTCGCGGTGGTCGATACCGGTATCCTCAGCCATGCAGAAATCCCGGCTGCCTCGACACACCAAGGCCTCAATTTCATCACCGACACGTTCCGGAACAACTCGGGCGACAGCATCGGGACGGACCCGGGCGATGCCATCACCAGTGCAGACATCAGCGCCAACCCGACGCTATGCAGCGGCGCAACGCCCTCCAATAGTTCCTGGCATGGCACCTTTGTCACCGGCCTCATTGCCGCGCAGCACAACACCTCCGGCATTGCAGGGATTGCGCCGGGTGCCAGCGTACAGATGGCGCGCGCCCTCGGCCGATGCGGCGGCGCGGAGTCCGACATCATTGATGCAGTCACCTGGGCGAGCGGTGGCCCCGTGGCACGCGTGACTCCCGCCATCAACCCGACCCCTGCCAAGGTCATCAACATGAGCCTGGGCGGTACCGGCGCTTGTGACACGTTCATGCAGACCGCTATCACGAACGCACGCGCTCGCGGTGCGGTGGTTGTGGTCGCCACTGGCAACGAGAGTGCGTCGGCAATCGATACACCGGCCAACTGCTCGGGCACCATCGCCGTCACGGCGCACACGCTCGAGGGCGACAAGGCGAGCTACGCCAATGTGGGGACGGGTACCACGCTGAGCGCACCCGGTGGCGGCAATGGTTCCGTGATCAGCGGCTTGGGCGCCCTGATCCTCTCGACCTCGAACACGGGCACCACCAGCGCTGGTTCGGATGGCTTCGCCGGCGAAGCCGGCACCTCGATGGCCACGCCCCACGTGGCAGGCGTCGCTGCGCTGATGCTGTCGGTCAACAATGCCTTGACGCCGGATCAGATTGCCACCGTCCTGCAGCAGTCGGCTCGGCCGTTCCCGGCGGGCACGTACTGCGCAACGCATGCGGGTGTCTGCGGAGCGGGCATGCTGGATGCGGGCGCTGCCGTTGCGCTGGCGAAAGGCAATCCGACCGTGCACGCATCGACGTCAGCAAGCTCCGTCGCGGCAAACAACGCGGTCACGCTCACGGCGAGCGGTAATGCAGGCCTCGTGAATACCATCGCGAGCGTGCAGTGGGCGCAGACTTCTGGGCCGACCGTCAGCCTCACCACTGCGGGGCCCGATAGCAACGGCAACTACACTGCTAAATTCACGCCTTCGACCGCAGGTACCTACGCCTTCACGGTGACGCTGACCAGCAACACCGGCGCGACCGCCACCGATACGGCCAACGTGACAGTCACTGCCCCAGCAAGTACCACCACGCCCGCCACGACCTCCAGCAGCGGCGGTGGCGGCGGCGCAATCGGCCTGGGCGGCGCAGCACTGCTGCTGATGGCCGGCTTGGCTGGCCGTCGACGTCGTGTGAAGTAAGCCAGCTGTTTCTCTCAGCCCGCGCCCTTCTGGGGCGTGGGCGGAGCGCTCTCCCTGCCGTGCCGCTTCCGGCGTCTCGCTGCTCACATACGCAGCCACTTGCCGCGAGCCCGCCACTCCCCCAGTACCCAGATCAGCAGTCCACTTACCGCCCCAACGGCATGGGCAATGCGCACCACGCCAAAGCCCCAGTGTGGGTCATAGACGATGGGCGACAGCCACGATTGTTCCAGCCACACCTTCACCAACACGCCCACGCACAGCGCTACACCGATCCAGCGCGAGAAGCCGTCGTCTGCCGCCTCAGCCGCAGGCTGCAGCAACCGTAGGCCGCCCCATGCGGCGAGCCCGTGCAGCGCACCGGAAAGCCCTCCATACCACTGCACCGCAGGCTGATTCAGCAAAACCATCTGCACCAGCACACCACACGCCACCAGCACGCCGACGATGGCCTGTGGCCGCAGCACGCGCACCAGCAGCAAGACCAGCCCTACGGCCGCCATCCCGTCCGCCAGCCAATGCCACATATTCAGATGCACCCACATGGCGGTGACGAGGCGCCACCACTGCCCCGCCCGCACGGCATCGCGCTGATACAACCCGACTGCATGCAGCCACGGCACAAACGAAAATGCCGCCGACAGCGCAACGACACCGGCGCACGCGCCCCATGTCTGCAAACTGTGCCGATGTGCCCTCATTGCGCGGGCGCTGTCCCAAACACCTCTGCCCACAACGCCCGCACCTGGGCCGCTTCATGCGCACAGGTACCGGCCGGGACGCGCGCGGCTGCCTGACCATCCAGGCGCAGCTTGTGTTGCCGGGCACGGAAATCTCGGTAGGCATCCGCCACCTGCGCGGCGCGCGTGGGGTTGATCAAGCCCAACTCGCCGGCCATGTGTAGCAGCGCAATGTTGCCCTTGTTGCGCGTGAGTTCCGCATGCACGGCGCTGTGCAACAGCACCAGGAACTGCACGGTGAATTCGATATCGACCATGCCCCCGCGATCGTGCTTCAGGTCAAACAGCTGCGTCGGATTCGCATGACCTTCCGACACGCGCTCGCGCATCGCCACGATCTCATCGCGCAGGGGGGCCGCTTCGCGGGCTTGGCGCAGTACGGCGGTGCGCAGCGCTTCAAAGCGTTCGCCGATGTCCGCATCGCCCGCACAGAAGCGGGCACGCGTGAGTGCCTGGTGCTCCCACACCCACGCAGCGTTGTCGCCCTCGCGCATCTGGTAACGGCGGAAGGCCTCAAAGTGCGTGACCATCAGCCCGGCGGCACCATTCGGGCGCAGGCGCGTATCCACGTCGAACAACGTGCCCGCGGCGGTGTGGCTGGTCAGCCAGGTAATGAGCTTGCGCGCGAATGAGGCATAGATTTCGGGGGCGCGTTCATCGTCATCGTCGTAGAGAAAGATGATGTCGAGGTCCGACGCATAGCCGAGTTCCTTGCCACCCAGGCGACCATAAGCGACCACCGCAAAACGCGGTACCTCACGGTGGCGCGTGCCGACCTGCTTCCACACCGTCTCCAGCGTCAGGTCGAGCACGGCATCGGCTAGATCGGACAGACGATCGCTGATGTGCTCTACGCTCAGCAGCCCCTGCAAGTCCATCAGCAGCACGCGGAAGGTTTCCGCATGGTGCTCCTGGCGCAGGATGTCCATCTGCATTTCGACGTGGTCTTCCGCGGCCTGCAGGCGCTCTCGCACGCGCTCGCGGAAGGCGGGCCAGTCAGGTTCCGCCGACAACGCCTCCATGTCGAGCAGCTCGTCGAGCAGTTGCGGATGACGCGTCAGGTAGTCCGCCGCCCAGCGCGATGCATGCAGCGTGTGTGCCACGCGCTCCATGGCTTGCGGGTATTCGCTGAGCAGCGACAGGTAGGAAGACCGCCGGCTGATCGCATCAAAGAAATCGAGAAAGCGCGCGATGGTGACATCGGCATCAGTCTGCCGCGCGGCGTGGTCGAGCGCGCGGTTGATGAGCAGGTCGAACCGCTGACGGCTCACCTCCGACAAGGCTCGGTAGCGCGGCGAATTGCGCGTGGCGCGCAGGCGCTCCAGCACGCTGTCAGGGTCGGCATAGCCGAGGTCCGCCAGTTGCCCGTGGGCGGCCTCGGTGTGTTCATCGTCGAGCAGATCGGCATGCCAAATCGACGCAGATGGCGGCTGGCTGTCCTGCTTGTCAGAGAACGTCTGTTCGAACTGCTGCGCGACTTCTTCTTGATACGCCTCCAGCCTGGCGACCAGCGCGGCGTAGTCATCAAAGCCCATCATGCGCGCCACACGGTGCTGGTCTTCCGGCGAGCCCGGCAAGTTGTGCGTCTGCGCGTCCTCGATGTATTGCAGGCGGTGCTCCAGCTGGCGCAGAAAGCGATAAGCCTCAGTCAGACGCGCCACAACATCCTCGCCGATCAGGCCGCGTTCAGCAGCGGCACGCAGCACCTCCAGCGTGGGCCGCACGCGCAGCGCAAAATCCTGCCCGCCGCGAATCAGCTGAAAAACCTGCGCGACAAATTCAATCTCGCGGATGCCGCCGCGCCCGAGCTTGATGTTGGGTGAGCGCGCATGCACCTGGCCATCGCTGGCCTCGTGCTGGCGATTGGCGCCATTGCTACGCTTGGCCGCCTCGCTGCGGATCTGCGCGTGCAGGGCCCGAATCGCGGCAATGACGCCGTAATCGAGATAGCGCCGGAACACGAATGGCGTGGTCACGCGCTCCAGCTGCTGGATGACGCGCGCCGCATGGGCGCTGGTCGGGTCGGTGATGACGCGGCCCTTGATCCAGGCATAGCGCTCCCACTCGCGGCCCTGCACGACAAAGTACTCCTCCAGCATCCCGAGGCTACACACCAGCGGCCCCGCGTCGCCGTTCGGACGCAAGCGCATGTCGACGCGGAACACGTAGCCGTCTTCCGTCACATCGGCCAATACGTTGATCAGCCGCCGGCCGAGCTTGGTGAAGTATTCGTGGTTGGACAACGGGCGTGGGCCACCTTGCGTATCACCGTCGTCGTCATACAGGAAGATCAGGTCGATGTCGGATGAGACGTTGAGCTCGCGCCCGCCCAGCTTGCCCATCCCCACCACCACCAGCTCCTGTACCTCGCCCGATGACTGCCCGATCGGCTGGCCATGCAGCGCTTCCAGCTCGCGGCCGATCACGGAAATGGCCGCACGCACCGCAAACTCGGCCAAGTCGGTCATCGTGCCCGTCACTTCGTCGAGCGTGGCCGCACCCGTTAGATCGCGCTCCACCAGTGCGGCAAATACCTCGTTGCGCAGCAGCCGCAAGGCGCGCTTGAGGGCCGGTTCCAGGTCCACGGCCGTGGTATCGAACAACTCGGTAAAGCGCGCCGACAGCCACGCCACGTCGATCACACCTGCGGCGGCAGCCTGGGCACGCTCGGCCCAGCCTTCGCGCGCCTGTGCCAGGCGCTGGACGTAACGCGAATATGCCAGCGCGAACGGCAGCGCGGCGGTGGCGGTTTCCGGCGCACGGGCCGGCGCTTGCAGGAACGGCTGGGCAGACAAGGCGGAATCAGTCATGCGAACCATCGGGTCAACAGCGGGGAACAACAACAGGAAGTGCTCATTCTCGCTGAAATGCACGCCGAGCCGGTCGGTGGTCACATACTTTCGCGGGTATCCCACGTGCTTGGCGCTTCTGCAGCGGCGGCGCCCACCCGTGGATGTGGCGCTGCGTCACGAATATCGGATAATCCCGGTCATGCCTCGCCCGCCCCAGCCCCCAGAATCGCCGAAGTCCGACGGCGGACACACCAGCACCCTGTCATCCCGCCCGACCGGTATGCGCGCGGCCGGCCCGGCTGCGTGGGCGTGGCTCGTGCGGGCGGCGAGCACCATTAGTAGCGGCATCACGGCTATCGTGCGTGCCCCGATCTGGCGCACGCTGTGGCGCATGCTGTGGAAAACGTTCGCCGTGCTGGCGGTGCTGGCCATCATCGGCATGCTGCTGGTGCGCTTTGTGTTGTGGCCGCGTGTAAGCCTGGCGCGCGAGTGGATGGAGCGCGAGGCCTCCAGCGCACTGCACGCCACGGTCAGCATCGGCTCGCTGGAAACCTACTGGGAGGGCTGGCACCCGGCCTTCCGCGCGCAACGCATCGACGCCCGTGACACTGCCGGGCGCCACACCTTCGCCGTGCAAGACGTGCAGGCCAGGCTGTCGTGGCGCTCATTGCCGCGCATGGAGATCACCTTTGCCGTGCTGCACGCCAATCGCGCCGACGTGCTGGTCCGTCGCAGCGCCGAGGGCGCGTTGCTCGTGGCCGGCATGCCGTTGTCGGCCAGCACCAGCGGTGACAGCGGGTTCCTGGACCAACTGCTGTCCCAGGGCGACATCGACGTGCGCGAAGGCGCGGTGCGCTGGCTCGATGAGCAGCAGAAGCTGCCCGAAGTGGCGCTGGGCAATGTGCGCATCCAGTTGCGCAGCGGCCCGACCCGACACCGGCTGGACGCAAGCGGCACGTCGCCTACGCTGTTCAACGGCCCTATCAAGCTGCACGCCGATTTCCGCCACGACCTGCTGGCCCGGCCGGGCGATTGGCATCACTGGCACGGTCAGGCCAACTGGCAGGTCAACACGCTGCAACTGGCAGCCGCACAACGTTATGTGCCACTGCTGGCGTCCGCCAATAGCGGCACGCTGTCGTCCGACGGCTCGGTGGAGTTTGCCGATGGCGTCTTCACGCGCAGCCAGGCGAGGCTGACGGGGCAACAACTGGATCTGCAGGTTCGCAAGGATCTCGACCCGCTGCAGCTGCGCAGCCTGCAAGTGCTGGCCACGCACCAGCGCGCAGGCACCGGTGAACACACCCTGCGTGTCGACACCCTGCTCTGGCAACCACTGAACCCGGCCACGCAGGCAGTCCAGCCGCCGATGCCCGAGCTGGCCGGCCCCGGCATCGTCACCCCGCTCAACCCCGCCGGTATGCCGCGCGGGCTGCGCAATGTCACGGTGGGTTGGGCACTGGATGCGCACGACGCCCTGCGTTATCTGCAGGTCAAGGCGGCCACCATGGACCTGGCCGATGTGCGCGGCATCGCCACCACGCTGCCGCTGCCTGCCGGTGTGCTGGAGCCGCTGCGCACCAGGCAGCCCGCCGGCCGCCTTGACGACCTCGACATCAACTGGCAGCGCGACGTCTCCCGCTGGCGCCCGAACGCGCCGGCGCCGGTGCACCTGACCGGCCGCGCGACCCTGCGCCAGGTGTCGTTTGGGCCGGGCGCACTCCCGGCCGTACCGCCCGGCCATCATCCCGAACCCGCCGTGCCGGGGGTGGAGAATCTCTCCGGCAATGCCGTGTTCTCCGACGAGAAAGGCACCCAGCGCGGCACGCTGCGCATTGATTCCACCGACGCAGCCTTGCTGCTGCCGGGCACCTTTGCCGAGCCGCGCGTGCCGCTGGACCGCCTGCAAGGCACCTTCAACTGGACCTACCGCAAGCAGGAACTGCTGGTGACCAGCGACAACTTGGCGTTCTCGAACGCCGACCTGTCGGCGCACCTCCGCGGCAACTACCGCCACGCACCCAACACCAGCCATGTCGGCACCGTCGATCTGACCGGCACGCTCGAGCACGCCAACGTACCGCGCGTGCCACGTTATCTGCCGTTGTCCATCGGGCAGCATCTGCGCGACTACCTCACCGGTGCACTGCAAAGCGGTACTGCCAGCAACGTCAGTTTCACGCTGGCGGGCGACCTGCTGCAGTTCCCCTTCCGGGCGCCGCACAAGGGCACCTTCCGCGTGGAGGTGCCGATCCAGGACGTGACGTACCAGTCTGCCCCACCCGAGGCCGCGCACAACGTACCGGGGCAAGTGCCCACGCATCCTGGCGAGTGGCCGGCGTTCACCAACATCGACGGCACGGTCATCTTCGATAAGGCTTCACTGGCGTTCAAGGTCGCCCACGCCAAGGTGATGGGGGTGAACCTGCAGGACGTCAACGGCAACCTGCCGGACATGGGCGACCACTCCCCCCTGCTGACCATCGAGGGGCGCGGCGACGGCCCCACACAGGGCTTTTTGCAATACCTGGAAGCCAGCCCCATCAGCGGGTGGATTGGCCACTTCACCAAGGACGCGCGTGCCACGGGCAATGCCACGTTGGCGCTCAAGCTGGACCTGCCGCTGCATGAAATGCACAACACCCGCGCGCAGGGCAGCGTCACCTTCCTGCGCAATGACGTCACCCTGATCTCACAAGCGCCGCCACTGACCGACGTGACGGGCGCCCTCACCTTCACGCAGAAGGGCATCGGCTTCAACAACCTCCGCGCACGCTTTGCCGGCGGCGAAATCCGACCGACCGGCGGCACCGCACCGGATGGCACGATCCGCATTCAGGTATCGGGCACGGCCTCGGCCCAGGGCTTGCGCGAAACGACGCCGGAAGGCAGCCCCATCGCCGCCATCGCCCGCGCGCTCGACGGCAACGCGCCGTACAGCGCCACGATCAGCGTCAAGCAGCATCGGCCGGTCATCCAGGTGCAGTCCGATCTCACGCCGATGACCGTGCGCTTGCCCGCTCCGCTCAACAAAGCGGCCGGGCAACCGCTGCCGGTGCGTTTTGAAATGCAGCCGCTGGCCGCCAACAACGCGCTCGACGAAGTCACGCTGCAGATCGGCAACGTCGCCAGCGCCCGTTACGAGCAACGCAGCACTGGCAACGGCGTGGAGGTGCTGCGCGGTGGCATCGGCGTGCGCCAACCCGTACCTCAACCGGCCGACGGTGTGCAGGCCAACCTCGTGCTGGATCAGCTGGACATCGACGCCTGGCGCCAGGTCTTCGCCAAACCCGCAGCTGACAAGAGCGCTACCCAGATCGCGTCCGAACACGCCGCGACCAACGCCAATGCCAATGCGAGCCACAATGCGTATCTGCCCAACCGCCTGAACGCGCGAGCGCAGATCCTGCACATGCTGGGCCGCGACTTCAACGCCGTGCGCATCGACGCCACGCGCGACGGCGCCAACTGGCAATCGACCATCGAATCGCGCGAGATCGCCGGCAATGCACGCTGGCACGCCGAAAGCGCCGCCGTGCCCTTCGGCGAACTCACCATGCGCCTGTCGCGCATGAGCATCCCTGACGCAAAGGAAGAAACCGCGCTGACCGAGTCCTTGGCCAGCAGCTCGCAGGAAATCCCGTCGCTTGACCTCGTGGCCGACAAGTTCGACCTGCGCGGCAAGACACTCGGCAAGCTGGAAATCAAGGCGCGCAGCCAGATCACCGAAGGTGCGCCGGTGTGGACGCTGGAAACGCTCAAGATCGACCAGCCAGCCGCCACGCTTACTGCGCAGGGCACATGGCGCATTCCGCGCCGTCTACGTGGCGGCGGCGATGACCCTGAACGCCGCACACTGCTCGACTTCCACTTGGATCTGCGCGACTCCGGCGAACTGCTGCAGAAAATGGGCTTCGCCAAGGTACTCGATGGCGCCAAGGGCAAGCTCGAAGGCCGCGTGGTGTGGCGTGGCTCGCCTATGTCGATCGACACCCCCACGCTCAACGGCCGCATGGCACTGAACCTAGAGCGCGGCCAGTTCCTGCCAGTCGACCCGGGCCTTGCCAAGCTGGCCGGCGTGCTGAGCTTGCAAGGGCTGCTGCATTTCGCCACCGACCTGCGCAGCGCCACGGGGCGCGGCACGCCGTTCGACAGTGTCACCGCCACCGGCACAATCGCCGGCGGCGTCGCCCGCACGGAAGACTTTGCCGTCAAGGGCCCGCAGTTCCAGGTAGCGATGCAGGGCTCCGCCAATATCCTGGAAGAAACGCAGGATCTGCACGTCAAGGTCACGCCCAAGGTCGATGCCACTTCCGCCTCGTTGGCGGCAGCATTCATCAACCCGGCCATCGGGCTCGGTACGTTGGCGGCGCAGCTTGTCTTGGGCGATCAGCTATCGAAGGCATTTGCCACGCAGTACCGCGTCACCGGCAGCTGGGCGGATCCGAAGATCGAAAAGATCGCCTCCAGCAGCAATTCAGGCAGCGCACCGCAAACCTCGGCAAAATAGGCGCCATGACTTCCACGACCACCACGACTGTGACGTCCGCTTCCGCCCCGTCCGCCACTTCCGCCTCGGATGCGCCTTTTGCCGCACCTTTTCGCGTGGCCGCCATCCAGACCGTGTCGGGCATCGAGGTCGATGTCAATCTGGCTCGCGCCGACGCGCTGCTCGCCGAAGCCGCCGCACAGGGTGCGCAACTGGCGCTGCTGCCCGAGTACTTCTGCAAGATGGGCCGCAAGGACAGCGACAAGGTCGCCATCCGCGAGGACGACGAGGACGGCCCCATCCAGACTTTCCTGGCCGACGCCGCGCGTCGCCACAAACTGTGGCTCGTCGGCGGCACACTGCCGATGTGGTGCGAAGACGAACAGCGCGTGCGCAACACGTCGCTCGCGTTCAACCCGGCCGGCCTGCGCGTCGCACGCTACGACAAGATTCATCTGTTCAACTTCGTCCGCGGTGAAGAGCGCTACGACGAAGCCCGCACCATTGAGCCCGGCGCTACGCCCGTCGCCTTTGATGCGCCCTGCGGGCGCGTGGGCATGTCGGTGTGCTACGACCTGCGCTTTCCCGAGCTGTACCGCGCGCTGTCGTCCCAAGGCAACCTGAACTTGATTCTGATGCCGGCGGCCTTCACCTACGTGACGGGTGCCGCGCACTGGGAGATCCTGCTGCGCGCCCGCGCCGTCGAGAACCAGTGTTACGTGCTCGCCGCCGCACAGGGCGGGCACCATGAAAATGGCCGCCGAACCTGGGGCCACTCGATGCTGGTCGACCCGTGGGGCGAGATCATTGCCTCCGTGCCCGAAGGCGAAGGTGTGGCCATCGGCGATATGGACCCGGCGCGCCTGGCGCAAGTACGGCGCGATCTGCCGGCGCTCAAACACCGTGTGATGTAAGCCAACTGAATCTTCTGCGAATAAGCGAGGACCCACCACCATGAATGCAGGCGACATCGCCATCCAGAATCTCTCCATCGCGCGCCGCGTGCTGCTCGACCCCTATGGGCTCGATGAAGCGCACCTGCAACGCGCGCTGGCCGACATCTTCACGCACCGCGTCGACTACGCCGACCTCTACTTCCAGTACACCCGCAACGAGGCGTGGAGCCTGGAAGAAGGCATCGTCAAATCCGGCAGCTTCAGCATCGACCAGGGCGTGGGCGTGCGCGCCGTCTCCGGCGACCGCACCGCGTTTGCGTATTCCGACGACATCAGCCTGCCCGCGTTGATGCAGGCCGCCGGTGCCACGCGCACCATCGGCAAGGCGGGCTCGGGCCGCGTGAAGGTGGCGAACAGCCTCGCCAGCGGCCCGAACGGCCATGCGCTGTATGCGCCGAAGGATCCGCTCGATTCCATGACGGCGACCGAAAAGGTCGCCCTGCTCGAGCGCATCGAAAAGCTCGCCCGCGCCAAAGACCCGCGCGTGGTGCAGGTCATGGCGGGCCTGGCCGGTGAATACGACGTGATGCTGGTCGCACGCAGCGACGGCGTGATCGCCGCGGATGTGCGCCCGCTGGTGCGCATCTCCGTCACCGTCATTGCCGAGCAGAACGGTCGCCGCGAAATGGGCAGCTCCGGCGGCGGCGGCCGCTATGCCTACGGCTACTTCACCGACGACCTGCTGCGCGAATACGTGGACGAGGCGGTCTCTTCCGCCCTCGTCAACCTGGAAGCCAAGCCGGCGCCTGCCGGCACGATGACGGTTGTGCTCGGCCCGGGCTGGCCCGGCGTGCTGCTGCACGAAGCCATCGGCCACGGGCTGGAGGGCGATTTCAACCGCAAGGGCTCGTCCGCCTTCTCCGGCCGCATGGGCGAGCGCGTGGCGGCCAAGGGCGTCACCGTGGTGGATGACGGGACGCTGGCCAACCGCCGCGGCTCGCTGAACCTCGACGACGAAGGCAACCCCACGCAGTGCAACACGCTCATCGAAGACGGCATCCTCACCGGATACATGCAGGACACGCTCAACGCGCGCCTGATGAAGATGCCCGTGACCGGCAACGCCCGCCGCGAGAGCTACGCCGCCCTGCCGATGCCGCGCATGACCAACACCTACATGCTCGGCGGCGACAAGGACCCGCAGGAGATCATCGCCAGCGTCAAGAAGGGGCTGTATGCGGTCAACTTCGGCGGCGGCCAGGTCGACATCACCAACGGCAAGTTCGTGTTCTCCGCCAGCGAGGCGTACCTGATCGAAGACGGCAAGATCACCGCCCCGGTCAAGGGTGCGACGCTGGTCGGCAGCGGCCCGGAATCGCTCAAGCACGTGACCATGATCGGCAACGACATGCGCCTCGATTCGGGCATCGGCGTGTGCGGGAAGGAAGGCCAGAGCGTGCCGGTGGGCGTCGGCCAGCCGACCCTGCGCATGGAGAACATGACCGTGGGCGGCACGGTTTGATCGTGGTTTTAGCGCCGCAGGCCCGGAAAACCCGTGCTTGCGGTGCCCAAAAAAAGGGTTTATAAAGACGGTTCGATTGGTGCGGCGCAGTAGCGCTTCCCTGATTTTTGCTGCCTTACCTAGCTTTCTCTCCATGTCCTTCGCCAAGTTTTTTTACTTTTACTTTTGGCATCTCGCACCGCTGGCGGAAGGAGAGGGGCGCTTGCAGCAAAAATAAAAGCACCCAGCAGATACCGAAAACCGCCAGCGACCCTGGCGGTTTTTTTTCGCCCAGTCTCCGCCCCACCCCGGCACCGACGCGAAACATGATCCGAACACAGTAGACGTTTCCAATACACGAACCAAGACATCCCCCTGGAGCTTTCCATGCCGAAGAACACCGACGACTTGCGCATTCGCGAACTCAAAGAGCTGACGCCGCCGTCGCACCTGATCCGCGAATTCCCGTGCAGCGACACCGTGTCGGACCTGATCTACCAGAGCCGGAACGCGATGCACCGCATCCTGCACGGCATGGACGACCGCCTGATCGTCATCATCGGCCCCTGCTCCATCCACGACACCAAGGCCGCGATGGACTACGCCCGCCGCCTGGTCGAGCAGCGCGAGCGCTTCAAGAACGAGCTGGAAATCGTCATGCGCGTGTACTTCGAGAAGCCGCGCACCACGGTCGGCTGGAAGGGCCTGATCAACGATCCGCACATGGACGGCAGCTTCAAGATCAACGACGGCCTGCGCACCGCGCGCGAGCTGCTGATGAACATCAACGAACTGGGCCTGCCGGCCGGCACCGAATACCTCGACGTGATCAGCCCGCAGTACATCGCTGACTTGGTGAGCTGGGGCGCCATCGGTGCGCGCACGACCGAATCGCAGGTGCACCGCGAGCTGGCATCCGGCCTGTCGTGCCCGGTCGGCTTCAAGAACGGCACCGACGGCAACGTGAAGATTGCCGTGGACGCCATCAAGGCTGCCTCGCAGCCGCACCACTTCCTGTCGGTCACCAAGGGCGGCCACTCGGCCATCGTGTCGACGGCGGGCAACGAGGATTGCCACATCATCCTGCGCGGCGGCAAGGCGCCCAACTATGACGCCGCCAGCGTGCAGGAAGCCTGCGAGGCCATCGCCAAGTCGGGCCTGGCCGCACGCCTGATGATCGACGCTTCGCACGCCAACAGCAGCAAGAAGCACGAGAACCAGATCCCGGTATGCGAAGACATCGGCCGCCAACTGGCTGCGGGCGACAACCGCATCGTCGGCGTGATGGTGGAATCGCACATCAACGCCGGCCGCCAGGACCACGTGCAGGGCACGCCGGTGTCCGACCTCGCCTACGGCCAGAGCGTGACCGACGCCTGCATTGGCTGGGACGACTCGGTGAAGGTGCTGGAAACGCTGGCCGACGCCGTGCGTAAGCGCCGTCTGGTACCCGGCAGCGGCAACTAAGCCACGCCAAAGTGACGCAAAGGACGCCTACGGGCGTCCTTTTTTTGTTGCCTGCGATCGGCCAAAGCGGAATCTATAACAAATGTGAGCGAAAAGTACCAACGTCACACAAATGTGTGACTTTGACCTATCGTAGGTTCGATCCCCCTGCTCCCCTTCCCGGAGGCACCCATGGCAGACAATCTGGTGGAAACCGCCACCAACACCGCAACCAAGTACCAGGCAATCGTGGCGCAGTACGCCACGGAGGTTGGCATCAAGATCCTCGCCGCCATCGTCTTCTGGGTGGTCGGCCGCTGGCTGATCAACCTGGCGGTGCGCATGGTGGAAGGCTCGCTGGGGCGACAGAAGGTCGACCCCACTGTGCTGCGGTATGTGGGCTCGATCATCACCGTCACGCTGAACGTGCTGCTGGTGATCGGCATCCTGGGCTATTTCGGCATCCAGACGACGACGTTTGCCGCGCTGATTGCGGCGGCCGGCGTGGCCATCGGCATGGCGTGGTCGGGGCTGCTGTCGAACTTTGCGGCGGGCGCGTTCCTGATCGTGCTGCGGCCGTTCAAGGTGGGCGACTTCGTGACGGTCGGCGGCATCACGGGCACGGTCAAGGAGATCGGCCTGTTTGCCACCGCACTCAACACGCCGGACAACGTGGTCACCATTGTCGGCAACGGCAAGATCTTCGCCGACACGATCCAGAACTACAGCTCCAACCCGTTCCGCCGCGTGGAGCTGAAGGCCCAACTGGCCGGCAGCGCCGATCACCGCGCTGCCATCGCGCTGCTCAAGGAGAAGATTGCGGCCATCCCGAATGTGCTGACCGATCCGGCCGTCGACGTGGAAATCTTGGAGTTCAACCTCGTCGGGCCGGTGCTGGCCGTGCGCCCGTACACGCACAACGACAACTACTGGCAGGTGTACTTCGACACCAACCGCACGATCAAGGAAGCGCTGGCTGAAGCGGGCTTCCCGGCGCCGACACCTTCGCAGGCGCTGACCATCACCGCGCCGGGCCAGTTGGCGGGCTTGGCCGCCGTAGCGCAGAGTACGACAACGCCCACGAGCGTGAACTGATCCACCCGCAGCAAAGCAAACGGCCCGGTGCAAATACCGGGCCGTTTTGTTTGGTGCGACGGCGACAACTACGCCGGCTTGTGCTCGTCACGTTTCCACAGGACATCCGTGCTGCCATCTGCGCGATTCAGCACACGCGCCAGCACAAACAGCAGGTCCGACAGACGGTTCACGTACTGGCGCGGTGCCTCGCCGATGGTCTCCGCCCGGCCGAGCGCGACGATGCTGCGCTCCGCCCGGCGCGCCACCGTGCGGCAGACATGCGCCTGCGCCGCAGCACGGCTGCCGCCCGGCAGGATGAATTCCGCTAGGCGCGGCAGATCGGCGTTGTAATCCGCCAGCCATTGGTCGAGCCGCAACACGTGCGCGTTCGTGACCATCGTGTAGCCCGGGATGCACAGCTCGCCACCCAGATCAAACAGGTCGTGCTGGATGGCAGTGAGCGCCGCACGCACGCCGTCGGGCAGCGTTTCCGTGAGCAGCACGCCGATGTGCGAATTCAGTTCGTCGACATCCCCAATGGCGGCGATGCGCAGGCTGTCTTTTGCCGTGCGGCTGCCATCGCCGAGGCCGGTGGTGCCGTCGTCGCCAGTGCGCGTGGCGATCTTGGATAAGCGGTTGCCCACAATGCATCTCCTGTGTTGGCGCAAGTCTTGGCGCCATTATCGCAAGCCGCAGAATGCCCCGGCGTTAGAATCAACGTCTAGGCCGGTCAGAGCCGCACAACATCGCCGGAGACACCCGCAGCCATGAACCACCCCGCACCGCCCTCCCAGTTGATCCGCAAGCCGATTCCGGCCGCCATGCTCGACGCACTGCGCGCGCGTTTCGGTGATCGCCTCTCCACCAGCGACGCCGTGCGCGCCCACCACGGCCGCGACGAATCCGCCTACGACCCGATGCTGCCCGACGCCGTCGTCTTCGCGCAGACCACCGAGGAAGTCGCCGCCGTCGCCAAGCTGTGCTTCGAGCACGAGATTCCGCTGATCCCGTACGGCGCGGGCTCGTCGCTCGAAGGCCACCTGCTGGCCGTAGCCGGCGGCGTGAGCCTCGACCTGTCGCAGATGAACCGCGTGCTGTCCGTCCACCCCGAAGACCTGACGGTGACGGTGGAGCCGGGCGTCACGCGCAAGCAACTGAACACCGAAATCCGCGACACGGGCCTGTTCTTCCCGATCGACCCGGGGGCGGATGCCTCCATCGGCGGCATGTGCGCGACGCGCGCGTCCGGCACCAACGCCGTGCGCTACGGCACGATGCGCGAGAACGTGCTGAACCTGACGGTGGTGACCGCCGACGGCCGCATCATCAAGACAGCCAACCGCGCGCGCAAATCATCGGCGGGCTATGACCTGACGCGCCTGTTCATCGGCAGCGAGGGGACGCTGGGCGTCATCACCGAGATCACGCTCAAGCTGTATCCGCAGCCGGAGGCGGTGTCCGCCGCCGTGTGCGCCTTCCCGAGCATGGGCGATGCGGTATCCGCCGTGATCGACACCATCCAGATGGGCGTGCCGATTGCGCGCGTGGAGTTTGTCGACGCGCTGGCCATCCGCGCGATCAACCAATACGACAAGCTCACGCTGCCCGAAATGCCGACGCTGTTCTTCGAGTTCCACGGCTCGGAGCACGGCGTGCAGGAGCAAGCCGAAACCGTGCAGGCAATCGCCGCCGAACACCAAGGCCAGGGCTTCGAATGGGCCACGCGCCCGGAAGACCGCAGCCGCCTGTGGAACGCGCGCCACAACGCCTACTTCGCCTTCCTACAGCTCAAACCCGGCTGCCGTGCCGTCACCACGGACGTGTGTGTGCCGATCTCGCGCCTGGCCGATTGCGTGGTGGAAACCGAGAAGGACCTGCTCGCCAGCGCGCTGCAGCTGCCCGCTCCCATCGTCGGTCACGTGGGCGATGGCAACTTCCACGTCGCGTTGCTGATCGATCCGAACAAGCCGGAGGAACTGGAAGAAGCCGAGCGCATCAACCAGCGCCTCGTTGCACGCGCGATTGCCATGGACGGCACTTGCACGGGCGAACACGGCGTCGGCTTGCACAAGATGGACTTCCTCATCGCCGAGCACGGCAACGATGCCATCGACCTGATGCGCAGCATCAAACAGGCGCTGGACCCGAAGCACATCCTCAACCCCGGCAAGATCTTCCACCTGTAAGGGATCGCCCCGCATGGCCTCCGTCTTCAAGCGCGTTCCTCCGCTGCATCTGCTGATTGCCTTTGAAGCGGGGGCGCGGCATGCGAGCTTCGCGCGCGCGGCCGAAGAGCTGTCTGTCACGCCCAGCGCGGTGTCGCACCGTATCAAGAATCTGGAAGAGCTGTGGGGCGAAGACCTGTTCGTGCGCACGGGCACGGCGCTGCGGCTCACGGCGGCCGGCACGCGCTACCTGCGCAGCGTGCAGGCCGCGCTCGACACGCTGCATGAACTGGCGCGGCCCGAGTTCAGCAAACAGCGCGCGCGGCTGCGCGTGGCGATTCCGCCCACCTTCGGACGCCAGCACCTCGTGTCGCGCCTGCCGGAATTCAACGCGCTGTATCCGCACATCGACCTGGAGCTGCACCTCGCCATCCCCTTCCTGGATGTGAAGGCCGAGGACACCGATGTCGAAATCCGCTACGGCACCGGCCGCTATCCAGACCTGAAGACCACGCTGCTGCTCAACGAGCCGGTCTTCCCGGCGTGCGGGCGCGCGTACTTCGAGCAGATCAGCGGCAACACCATCACCGAGGCCTCGCAACTGCTGAACCTCACGCTGCTTCGCAGCCCGTTGGAACCGTGGCGGCCGTGGTTCGAGGCCGCTGGGCTGGATGCACCGGAGCCCGCCACCGGCTCGCTCTTCAACGATATTGGCTTGATGCTGGAGGCGGTGGCGTCCAACCAGGGCGTGGCGCTCGTGCGGCAGGCGATGGCGCGCAACTGGCTGGCTTCTGGGCAGATCGTGCGGTTGCTGGACATCGAATCGGCCTCGCC
Organism: uncultured Ralstonia sp.; assembly: GCA_966433195.1. GTDB lineage: Bacteria > Pseudomonadota > Gammaproteobacteria > Burkholderiales > Burkholderiaceae > Ralstonia. The sequence goes on along the minus strand of CBJMVH010000017.1, from coordinate 29,383 downwards.
CCATGCGTATTACATCGTCCAGCGCGAGCAGGCGCCGATGAAGCCCGAGGCGAAGCACTTTGTGGATTGGCTGCTTGGGCTGGATTGGTAGGCAGCCGCCTTGCCGCACGCGATGAATCCGATTGGCCCCTAGCGCGAGCCAAATTCATCGCAGCAAAAGTCTTTAACACGCCGCGCGGCACAGCTGCCGGGCTATAGTGCCTGCCACCCAAACGCTCAGGACAGCCGCCGCGCGACTGCCTTGATTGCGCTGTTGCGGTTGGGCCTTCGGCGCCGCATGTTTCATGCAACACATCGTGAATCCAACCCGTATGCCACGCCGCCTCCGGCGCCCCTTCGTCTCCTGCATGGCCCTGTGCGCGCTGCTTCTGGCAGTGGCGAATGGCCAAGCCGCGTTCGCGCAACTCGCCCGCAAACCGTCGGCTTACGAAGCGCACCAGCGTTCCCCCGTGGACGACATGCGCAGCAAGAAGGGCCCCGCCTCGCTTTCGAGCCTGCGCAGCCGGGACGATTTCATGCGCCTGGCGCGCGTGTACAACCGCGGCACGCCACTCGAAATGCCGCACGTGCTTTTCGTCATCGATCTGCAGAACGGCGATCGGGTCGACTACATCAACACCCCTCGCTATGTGCTGCACGACCGCTTCGTGCAGCAGGAAAAGCGGATGACGAAGTGGGACAAGGCCACGCTCAACGCGCAATACACCAGCCCGCAGCGGCACTTCTTGTTCGGCACCCTGAGCTGGCAACAGAACCTGCCGGGCTACACCTATGAATTCTGGGAGGGCGACAAACTCACCCCCGCATTGCTAGCACGCGCCGACCAAGCCGTGCGTGCCTCCTTCTACGATGCGATCCGCTTCAAGTCGAACTCCACGCTGCACGAACAGACTGCGCAATCGGCCAACGTGCCCTTCGTCACCCAGGAGGCACTGCTGCGGGAGCAGACGTTCCTGCCGTTGAACACGGGTCGCGCACAAGGCCGGCTGCGCATCATCGCCTCGGTGGAACAGGCCCCGGACCTCTCACCGCAAGACATCGTGGTGCTGGATGAGGTGCCGATCGCCCTGCCGCCCATTGCCGGTCTGATTACCCAGCGGCCCTCCACCCTGCTCTCGCACGCCAACCTGCTGGCCAAGGGCTGGCGGATCCCGAACGCCTATGTGCGCGACGCGCAGGCCGCGCTTCGGCAATACGACGGGCAATGGGTGTCGCTGGAGGTCAGCCCCAGCAACTACGAGGTGCGACCGATCGCCCGTCCGGCCGCCATCGAACCGAAACCGCTGGCACAGGCATCGCGGCCCCTTCCGAAGCCGGACGTGTCGGTGACGGACCTTCGGCCACTGTCGGCCCTGCGCGCGTCGAGCAGCCGTTACTGCGGCAGCAAGGCCGCCAACCTTGGCACGCTGAAATCCGCCCTGCCGCCAGCCGCCAGCGTGCCGGACGGCTTCTGCATCCCGTTCTCGCAATTCCAGGCCGCCATGCAGCGGCTACACATAGCGGAGCGGCTCGCCACACTGCAGCAACGTCCAGGCTTTGCGACCGACGCCGCGGTGCGCAAGGAGGCGCTCGCCACGCTACGCGCGGAAATTGCCGATGCGCCGCCCGACGCCGCGCTGGTGCGCGCGCTGCAGACGCAATGGGAACACCAGTTGCAAGGTCGCGGCGTCTTCGTGCGCAGCTCGTCCAACTCAGAAGACCTGCCGGGCTTCAGCGGTGCGGGGCTGTACACCACCGTGCCCAATGTGACGCAGCCCGACGCGCTGGTCCGTGCGGTGCAGACCGTCTGGGCGTCGGTGTACAACTTCGAGGCTTACGAAGCGCGACAAGCTGCGGGGCTGAGGCAGGATGCCGTGTCGATGGCGGTGCTGGTGCAAGTGACCGCACCATCGGACAGTTCCGGCGTGATGATCACCCGCGACCCGTTTGACGCAACCCGCCGCCACATCAGCTATATCTCCGCCAAACGGGGCTTGGGCATTCGCGTGGTGGAAGGCAAGCGGCAAGCCGAGCAGGTCATGTACTCGAGTTGGTCCAAGGCCGTGCAAGTGCTGAGCCACTCGCAGGAAGACACGCAACTGGTGGCCGAAGCCCACGGCGGCGTGCGGGAAGTGTCGCTCACTGGGTCGCGCCAGGTGCTGACCGATGCATTGATCGCGCGGCTGGCTGCGGTGGGGAACAAGGCCAAACAAGCCCTGGGCGGCAGGGATCAGGACATTGAATGGGCGGTCGTCGGCAACGACATCGTCATCCTGCAGTCCCGGCCCTATATTGATGGCAACCGGCTCTAGGCACCGCAGGCCCCCGACTATAGTGTTCTACGCACCGGTTACCCCCGCCGGGCACCACCAAGAGAGACATCCCCATGAACGCGCCGCTGCCCACCACCGCTCGCGACTACGCCGCCCTGCAGGCCGAATTGACCGCCGCGCTCTCGCAGATCGTCCCTGACGAGGCCCTGCTCTGGAAGCGCGAAGACACCACTCCGTACGAATGCGACGGCCTGGCCGCCTACCGGCAAGTGCCGCTGGCCGTGGTACTGCCGGACACCGAGGCGCAGGTCGTCGAGATCCTGCGGGTGTGCCATCGCCTGAACCTGCCCGTGGTGCCGCGCGGCGCGGGGACCAGCCTGTCAGGCGGCGCGATGCCCACGCCGGGCGGGCTGGTGCTGTCGCTGGCCAAGTTCAAGCGCATCCTCAAGGTCGATCCGTATACGCGCACGGCCATCGTGCAGCCAGGCGTGCGCAACCTCGCCATCTCCGAGGCAGCCAACCCGCACGGGCTGTATTACGCGCCCGATCCGTCGTCGCAGATCGCCTGCACCATCGGCGGCAACGTGAACGAGAACTCCGGCGGCGTGCACTGCCTCAAGTACGGCCTGACCGTACACAACGTGCTGCGCGTGCGCGCGGTGATGATGGACGGCGAGGTCGTCGAATTCGGCAGCGAGGCGCCTGACGCGCCCGGCCTGGACCTGCTCGCCACCGTGATCGGCTCCGAAGGCATGCTGGCCGTGGTGACGGAAGTGACCGTGCGCCTGATTCCCAAGCCGCAGCTCGCGCAGGTGATCATGGCGAGCTTTGACGACGTGGAGAGCGGCGGCAACGCCGTGGCCCACGTCATTGCCGCCGGCATCATCCCGGCCGGGCTGGAGATGATGGACAAGCCCGCGACGGCCGCCGTGGAGGAATTCGTCTGCGCCGGCTACGACCTGAACGCCGCCGCCATCCTGCTGTGCGAATCGGACGGCACGCCCGAAGAGGTGGCCGAAGAAATCGCGCGCATGAGCGAAGTGCTGCGCGCCTCGGGCGCCACGCGCATCCAGGTGTCGCAAAGCGAGGCCGAGCGGCTGAAGTTCTGGAGCGGGCGCAAGAATGCCTTCCCGGCGGCCGGCCGCATCTCGCCCGACTACTACTGCATGGACGGCACCATCCCGCGCAAGCACATCGGCACGCTGCTGCGGCGCATCCAGCAGATGGAGCAGAAGTACGCCCTGCGCTGCATCAACGTGTTCCACGCGGGTGACGGCAACATGCACCCGCTCATTCTCTTCAACGGCGAAGACCAGGACGAATGGCACCGCGCGGAATTGTTCGGCTCCGACATCCTGGAGACGTGCGTGGAACTCGGCGGCACCGTCACTGGCGAACACGGCGTGGGCGTGGAGAAGCTCAGCTCGATGTGCGTGCAGTTCTCCGCCGAGGAGCGCGATGCCTTCCTGCGCGTGAAGGCGGCGTTTGACCCGGCGCGCCTGCTGAACCCCGACAAGGCCATCCCCACGCTCGCGCGCTGTGCGGAATACGGCAAGCTGCACGTGCGCAACGGCCTGCTGCCGCATCCGGACCTGCCCCGTTTCTGAGCCCCAGCCTGCCATGAGCCAGAACCCATCCCGCCCCGACCGGTATCGATGGCACGCCCACAACGCGCGCCTGGGCGAATACCTCGGCAAGCCCGAAGCGCCCGGCTGGCGCCGCCGCTGGTACATCATCATCTTCGAGGCCGAGACCCGCGCTGGCCGCCTGTTTGACGTCCTCCTGCTGCTGGCCATTGCCGCCAGTGTGGCGGTGGTGATGCTCGACAGCCTGCCGACCATCCATGACCGCGCCGGCGTGCTGTTCACGGTGCTCGAATGGCTGTTCACGCTGCTCTTCACTGCGGAATACGTCATGCGCATCCTGGTGGTGCGCAAGCCGTGGCGCTATGTGCTGAGCTTCTATGGCGTGATCGATTTCGTCTCGATCCTGCCGACGTGGCTGGCGGTGTTTGCGCCCGAGCTGGCCTATCTGGTGGACATGCGCCTGCTGCGGCTGCTGCGCGTGTTCCGGGTGCTCAAGATCACGGTCTACTTTGAAGAAGCGCAGGTGCTGCTGCGCGCCCTGGTCAACGCGCGGCACAAGATCTTCGTGTTCCTGGGCACGGTGTTCATCATCACCATCATCCTGGGCACAGTGATGTACGTGGTGGAAGGCCCGCAGCATGGCTTTACCAGCATCCCGGTCAGCATGTACTGGGCGGTGGTCACGCTCACCACCACGGGCTTCGGTGACTTGGTCCCGAAGACACCGCTGGGGCAATTCATTACGTCGATGACGATCCTGCTCGGCTACAGCATCATCGCGTTCCCCACCGGCATCATCGGCGCGGAACTGGTAACGACCATGCGGGAACGCTCGCCCAAGGCGCGCACCTGCACCCACTGCAACACCGAAGGCCACGACGCCGACGCGGTGTTCTGCAAACGCTGCGCGACCAAGCTGCCGCCCCTCCCCACGCAAACCGCGAACAGCCAGTGAGCTGACATGCCAACCACGCCAGACACCGCCCTTTCGCCCACGCTCGCACGCTTTCGCGATGCGATTGCGCAGGCCGCCAGCAGCCGTACGCCACTCACCCTGCGCGGCGGCGGCACCAAGGATTTCTATGGCCGCACGCCCGCTGCCAACGCCACCGTGCTCGACACGCGCGAGTGGTCCGGCATCGTCGACTATGACTGCGCAGAACTCGTCATCACCGCGCGCAGCGGCACGCCGCTCGTCGAGATCGAAGCCGCGCTGGCCGAGCACAAGCAGATGCTGGCCTTCGAGCCGCCGCACTTTGCAGCGGACGGCAAGCTCGCCACCGTGGGCGGTGCGTTTGCCTCCGGCTTGTCAGGCCCACGCCGGCAATCGGTGGGAGCGCTGCGTGACTTCGTGCTCGGCGCGGTGGTCATGGACGGCCGTGGGGACATGCTCAACTTCGGCGGCCAGGTGATGAAGAACGTGGCCGGCTACGACGTTTCGCGCTTGATGGCAGGCGCACTCGGCACGCTGGGCCTCGTCGTGCAGGTGTCGCTCAAGGTGCTGCCGATGCCGTTCTGCGATGCGACGCTGCGCTTTGCCATGCCGCAAGCCGAGGCCATCGACACGCTCAACCGCTGGGGCGGCCAACCGTTGCCGATTGCCGCATCTGCGTGGACGAACGGTGCGCTGTGGGTGCGCCTGAGCGGCGCCGATGCAGCGGTGCGCGCGGCCATCACCAAACTCGGCGGCGAGCGCGTGGATGATGCAGAGGCCGCCACCTTCTGGCGCGATTTGCGTGAGCAGTCGCACACGTTCTTTGCGCGTGCCATGCAAGGCAACCTGCCGCTGTGGCGCATCGCCCTGCCCCCGGCCACGCCGCCGCTGGCGCTCGGTAGCGCATCGGCTGATGAGCAACTCGTCGAATGGGGCGGCGGCCAGCGCTGGTGGATCGACACGGGCAATACGCCCGCCGACGTCGTCCGCGATGCCGCTCGCAAGGCCGGCGGCCACGCCACGCTGTTCCGCAACGGCGACCGCGCAAGCGACATCTTCACGCCTGTCGCCGCGCCGCTCATGGCTGTTCACAAACGCCTGAAGGACAGCTTCGACCCGCACGGCATCTTCAACCCGGGTCGTCTGTACGCCGATTTCTAACGCAAGCTCATCATGCAAATCACGCTCGCGGCGTTCCTGCGCAACACCCCTCAGGGCGAAGAAGCCCAAAGCATCGTACAGAAGTGCGTGCACTGCGGCTTCTGCACGGCCACCTGCCCGACCTACCAACTGCTCGGCGACGAGCTGGACGGCCCGCGCGGGCGCATCTACCTGATGAAGCAGGTGCTGGAAGGTCAGCCCGCCGGCGAGGCCACGCGCTTGCACCTGGACCGCTGCCTGACCTGCCGCAACTGCGAATCGACCTGCCCTTCGGGCGTGACCTACGGGCGCCTGGTGGAGATCGGCCGCAAGATCGTCGATGACCAACTCGAGGCAAAAGGCGAATCGCGCCCGCTGGGCGAGCGCGCCGTGCGTTGGGCACTGCGCGAAGGGCTGACGCGGCCCAAGCTGTTCGGCTCCGCGCTCAAGATGGGGCAAGCCGTGCGCGGGCTCCTGCCCCCCGTGTTGCGCAACAAGGTGCCGGCCAAGCCGCCACACGCGGGTGTGCGACCCAGCACCACGCATACCCGCAAGATGCTGCTGCTCGAAGGCTGCGTACAGCCCGCCATGTCGCCCAACATCAACGCCGCCACGGCGCGCGTGTTCGACAAGCTGGGCGTGCAGCTCATCAGCGCAGACCGCGCAGGCTGCTGCGGCGCCATCCGCTATCACATGAACGACCATGCGGGCGGCCTGGACAACATGCGCGCCAACATCGACGCATGGTGGCCGTATATCGAAGCCGGTGCGGAAGCCATCGTCATGACGGCCTCCGGCTGCGGTGCGATGGTCAAGGAGTATGGCCACCTGCTGCGTGACGACCCCGCCTATGCCGAACGTGCCGCGGGCGTGTCGGCCATGACGCGCGATCTGTGCGAAGTGTTGCCGGCGTTCTCTACCGAGCTTCTTCAGAAAGCCAAACCCGAAGCCCAGCGCCCGCGCGTGGCCTGGCACCCGCCCTGCACGCTGCAGCACGGTCAGCAGATCCGCGGGGCGGTGGAAACGCTGCTCGGCTCGCTGGGCGTGGACGTCAAGCTCTGCGCCGACAGCCACCTGTGCTGCGGCTCGGCGGGCACGTATTCGGTGCTGCAGCCCGAGCTCGCCTACCGCCTGCGCGACGACAAGATCGCCAAGCTGCAAGCGACCCAGCCCGAGCGCATCGTCACCGCCAACATCGGCTGCGTGACGCACCTGCAGAGTGGCACCGACACGCCCGTCGAGCACTGGATCGAGCTGGTGGACCGCATGCTGGTATGAAACGAACGCGGCTGAGTTCTATACTGGCCGCTTCGTTTCGCCCGGAGGCCCCATGCTGCAAACCTTCGCGATCCTGTTGACGTTCCAGTCGATCGGAGAGCTGCTGACCTACTCCCTGCACCTGCCCGTGCCCGGCCCGGTGATCGGCATGGTGCTGTTGGTGACGTACCTGCTGGTGGACAAGGGCCGCGTGCTCGAGATCATGCAGGGCACCGTCAGTGAGCTGTTGCGGCACCTGACCATCCTGTTCGTGCCGGCCGGTGTGGGCGTCATGACGCAACTGAACCGCATCGGGCAAGAGTGGCTGCCGATCGTGGTGGCGACCGTCGTGTCGACGTGGTTGTCGATTGCTGCAGGCGCGCTTGTCACGCGCGCGCTGATGCGCCGCATGGGTGACCACGGCGAAGCCCACGAGGAGTTGGCGCCATGAATGCCGTCACGACCATGGCGCCCAACCTGCACCAGCTCTGGGTCTACCTGGCCGCCAGCCCGCTGCTGGGCCTGACCGCCACGCTCATTGCTTACCTGATCGGCCTGCGCCTGCACGAGCGCAGCGGCTTCAACCCGATGGTCAACCCGCTGCTGATTGCGGTGATCATCCTCGGCACGCTCCTGACCCTGACCGGCACGCCGTACAAGACCTACTTCGACGGCGCGCAGTTCGTGCACTTCCTGTTGGGGCCGGCCACCGTGGCGCTGGCGGTGCCGCTGTTCCAGCAGTGGTCGAAGCTGCGCCGCCACGCGCTGCCGCTGATGGGCGGGCTGCTGGCCGGGTCGGTGGTGGCGGTGGTGTCAGCCGTGGGTATCGCGTGGCTGCTGGGTGCATCGCCCGAGACACTGCGCTCCATGGCGCCGAAATCGGTCACGATCCCGATCGCCATGGGCATCTCGGAGAAGATCGGCGGCGCGCCAACCATTACCGCTGTGCTGGTGCTCATTACCGGCATCGTGGGCGCGACCACCACCACGCGGCTGCTGAACCTGCTGCGCATCCGCGAGTACAGCGTGCGCGGCTTTGCCACCGGCATCGCGGCGCATGGCATCGGCACGGCGCGCGCGTTCCAGGTCAACCCGGAGGCGGGCGCGTTCTCGGCGCTGGGCATGGGCCTGAATGGCGTGCTGACAGCGATACTCGTGCCGCTCCTGGCGGGCTGGATTCCGCACTAGGCTCACCTCCCTCCCCCGGGCGCGTTGCTTGTGCGACGCACAACGCCCTCCTGAATGCTCCTGACAGAACGCTGTCAGGAGCCCCCCGCCAGAATTCGCTTCACCTTAACGAGACAGGTTTCCCCCAACCACCTGCCTCACCAACTGGAGCGAACATCATGGCAAGCGTCATCAACTGGTTTGAAATCCCCGCCAACGATTTCCCGCGCGCGGTGAAGTTCTACGAGAACGTCTTCGACACCCAGCTCAAGCAGGAAGACATGGGCGACCTGACCATGGGCGTGTTCCCGGCGGGTGAGACGACCATCCACGGCGCGCTGGTCAAGGGCGAAGGCTTTGCCCCGTCCGACAAGGGCAGCGTGGTGTACCTCAACGCACCCAACCTGGACGCCGTGCTCGAGCGCGTGAACGGCAGCGGCGGCCAGTGCGTGTTCGGCCCGATGACGCTGCCGGACAACATGGGCCGCATCGCCCACATCGTCGACACCGAAGGCAACCGCGTCGGCTTGCACGAGCCCGATGCCAAGACGCAAGCGTACCTGCTACAGCAGTAACGCCTCTCCACCAAAGGCCGGCGCGCGGGCGCTGGCCGACTCACCAAGACAGAGAAAAACACCATGCCGAGTCAGTCCCCGTATCTCATGCGCGCTGCCGATATTGCTGCTCGCACGCAGTCGTTTTCTCACCCCTGGAACAGCCTGTCGGAAATCCACGGCACGATGATGGGCCGGCTGCTGGGCTTGAAGCGCACCGGCGTGAACTTTGCGCGCGTGCCGCCGGGCAAGGAGTCGTTCGTTTATCACTCGCACCAGCGTGAAGAGGAATGGATCTACATCCTCTCAGGCGAGGCGCAGGCGGAGATCGAAGACAGCATCTTTACCGTACGCGCGGGCGATTTCATGGCCTTCCCTGTGGGCGTGGCGCACCACCTGCGCAACTGCGGCAAGGAAGATTTGCTCTACCTGTGCGGCGGCGAGCATCTGAACATCGAAATTGCCGATTTCCCCCGGCTGGGCAAGCGCATGCTGCGCCGCGGCGAGCAGGTGGACGTGGTGGATATCCACCCCCAGCGCGAGCTGACACCCTTCGGCGCATAGGGGAAAGATCGTGCGGATGGCGCGCGGCAAGAAGCCCACTACAATGCCGCGCATGACCCGCCGCGCCGACCGCCTCTTCCAGATTGCGCAGATCCTGCGAGGCCGCCGTTTGACCACGGCGGCGATGCTGGCCGACCGCCTCGGCGTGTCCGAACGCACGGTGTACCGCGACATCCGTGATCTGTCCGTCTCGGGCGTGCCGATCGAGGGCGAAGCCGGCATCGGCTATCGCATGCGCGCCGGCTACGACCTCGCACCGCTGATGTTCACGCCGGACGAAGTGGAAGCACTGGTAGCCGGCGCACGCATGATCAAGGCGTGGAGTGGCGGCACCATGGCCGGCTCGGTCGAAGCGGCGCTGGAGAAGCTCATGGGTGCGCTGCCCGCCGAGCGCCGCGCCGAAGCCGAAACCACGCGCATCTTTGCACCCGGCTATGGCATGGGCAGCGAGGTCAAGCAGGTCTTCGATACGCTGCATGCCGCACTGGGCCGCCACGCTGTTGCGCGGCTCTCTTACCGCGACGCCCAGGGCCAACTGACCGAGCGGTGCATCCAGCCACTCGGGCTGTTCTTCTGGGGCCAGGTCTGGCTGGTCGCCGCCTGGTGCGAGCATCGCCAGGACTACCGCACCTTCCGCCTCGACCGCTGCGTGAAGGTCGACATTCTGGAGCGCCACTTTGCCGAATCCGCCGAGCGCTCGCTGGCGGATTTCATGCGCAAGGTGCGGGGCGCATCCGACTAATCAGGATACCGATGCACCGTTCACCCACCGCGCCTTATCCGCGCGCCGGCGCGGCCGTGTGGCTGTCGTTTCTGATGTGGCTGCTTGGCACGCTGGCAGCACTGCTCACCGCCACGCCCAGCTTGGCCCAAACGCAGCAGCCGGTGCCGGCGCTGGCCCGCCGCGTGACGGACCTGACAGGCACGCTCGACGGCACCGTGAGCACAAGGGTCGAACGCAAGCTCGCCATCCTGCAGGAGCGGACCGGCGCGCAGATTGCCGTCCTCATTCTGGAGACCACACAGCCCGAGCTCATCGAAGCCTATGCCGTGCGCGTGTTTGAAGCGTGGAAGCTCGGCCGGCGCGGCGTGGACGACGGCGTGCTGCTGGTGGTCGCCAAGCAAGACCACAAGATGCGGATTGAAGTGGGCTACGGTCTGGAAGGCAGCATCACCGATCTCAAAGCCAGCCGCATCAATCGGGACATCATGGCACCCGCCTTCCGCCGAGGAGACTTCCATGACGGCATTGAGCGCGCCGTCGATGCACTGATCGATCTGGTGCCGGGCTCGGGTGCACCCATTACCGTAAGCGACGCGCCACCGGTTCCAACGCCCACCCAGACTGCACCCACGGAGCATCTCTCCTACGAGGCGTTCGCGCTGCTGATGGCCATCCTGATCGGTGCGGCTGCTGGCCCCGCGCTGGCAGCACGCCCATCGCGCTGGATCTGGCTGCTGCCGGCCATTGCCATCCTATGCATGATGCTCGCCGCCAAGATCGAGGGGGACGAGTGGATCAGTTGGCTGTTCGTGTTGCCAATCACCGTGCTGACGAGTGGCTCAATCAGTGCCGCGATCTGGCACACGTGGCTTCGGTTGTCGCCGTCCCCCGCTGTCAGTCCAAGCCCGTTGCTTTCAAAGGGGGCGAAGCGCAAAGCCGCGCGCAAGCCAAGGCGGCAGCAAAGTACCGATTCGGATCGTCCGGACACGTCGGGCCCGTATGTCTGGGAAGTCGAGCGCGATCGCAATAGCAATAGCAGCAGCGGTAGCTACAGCTCCGGTTCGGACTACAGCTATTCAAGCGACAGCAGCAGCTATTCGGGCGATGGAGGCTCCAGCGGCGGCGGAGGCTCGTCCGATAGCTGGTAAGTCAGGACGCCACCACGGGCTGGCCGTTCGGGCTGGAAGGTTCGATCTGGAATTCAATTTCCCGGACCGTCGCCACATCCGCGCCCAACCGCTTGGCGGGAACAAAGCGCGTCTCCATGAGGATCAACGCCAGCCTGGCTGCCGCCGCGTGATTACCCTCACTCGCGCTCACGATTTCAGCGCGTGCCACGACGCCATCCCGGTCGATGTACACGCGCACCATCATGGGCGATGCGTCGGCCACCAGGGCCATCACGTCCAGGAGTTCCAGCGAACTCGCAGGCAAGGCCTGTCGGTCCACTTCCGTTGAGGTGTAGAACCGCACGCCATCCACGTCTTCGGAACTGGGAATCCCGGGCGCGGCGCCCTCCTGCGGAAGGCGCGCCTCGGTGGGCACGCTGGTTTTGTGTGGAATACCAGGGGACTCCAGCGGCGTGGGCGTAGATCGCTGGCCCCCGCTGTGTTTGCCGTCACCGATCGCGTCGTCAGTCGCCGGTGTCGTTGGCGGGGCAACCCATACCAACTGGAGATCGGCAGGCTGGTTGTTTCGCGCCATCAGCGGTGTCCACAGGCCGGCAGCCTGCAAGAGGGCCAAATGGCCCAATGCAGCGACGGTGCAGACGATCCAGAGGCGCTTCATGCTGCCGATCTCTTGTTGCGTGTCGGCGCCACGTCTTGGCGCGGCGCCTCCATCATCCCGTGACCGTCAATCTGCCACGGGGACCTCGCGCCAGTTGATCTGACGGATCGCCTGGACCACCGTCGGAACCAACGGCACGGAATTGATCGCGCTGTTGTCCGTACCGGCCTCAAGGCGCACAGAGCCGTTGACGTTCAGGTAGGACAGATCCACCACCAGCCCGCCGCCGGTGTAGTACGGCTGCAGCAAGCCTGTGGTGCTATTGACCACACGGCTGATGCCGGTACCGATGTCCAGCGAGAACACGCGGTTGCTGCCCGACGGGTTGCATGCATCACCATTGGGCAGATTGGCGGCAAACGACACCGTACCGAAGTTCGACACCGGAGCCACGTTCACGCGCTCGGCCACGCCGTTGGACGACTGGCTGAGGTCGATGTAATAGCCCATGACCGATGTCGGCGCGCTACCAATGCCCTTCAACAGATTCGTGTCCGCATTGAGGTTGCTGCGGGTGATCGGGAACGTGACGCCGCTCGGAAGATCGGTGCTGCTGTTAAAACGCTGCACCACCCCGTCATAGATGACGTAGAAGCTCTGCGTCTGGGTGCTGGCGATGTCGGTGCTGCCGAGCAGCCGGCCGGTCCCCACCATCACGTAGCGCTTGAGCGAGTTCGGCTGGATCTCGATCAGCGGCGGCGTGGTGACAGGTTGTGCGTTGCCGCTCGGGTCAGTCAACTGCGCAATCTTGGTCGGTGCCGGATAGGCCGAAGGGGTGCCCGTGAGATCAAAACGCCAGACGTTGCCCAGCAGGTCGCCCGCGTAGATCGAGTCCGTCGTGTTGTCGGTGTAGTCGGCCACATAGGCAGACGCGTAGGCCAGACCCGAAGGGTTGCTTGCCGAACCGACGCCCGTCGAAATCGACTCCAGCAAAGCGCCCGTCGCCGGGTTCAGGATGAAGAGCCGCCCCACGCCATCGGCGTTGTTGTAGCCCGACGGTACCGCCACGATCCAGCCGTACTTCTTGGTTTTCACGACGATCGGGTCGCCATAGGTGAAGCCCAGCGTGCCTTGCTGCGCGTTCGAAGGGCCGCCGAATTCCCACATCACTTTGGCGGCCAGCTTGGTCTCGTCGGTGATCGTCGTGGGGTCGGTAATGTCGAGCGCGTAGTAGCCCTTGCCACCCTTACCCAGGCCGCCGATCAGCATCGTGTGCCAGTCCGGGGTGGTCGAGCTCGCCCACGCTGTGGTCCCTGCTCGCGCCAAGTCGATATCGAACGCCTGCGGTGTGGCATCCACCATGGCATGGTGGACGAAGTTCGTGCCGTTCAGGCCCAGCGATGCCAGACCATTGACCGTCGGCGTGCAGGTGCCCGACGTGCACGGTCCCTGGTAGAGGAAGCTCGGCACGTAGGCAAACAGTTCGTTGCCGCTGGTGGTATTGCCGATCGTGCCGTCGAAGGCGTGCATCATGCCGTCGTTCGCGCCAACGTAGACCACCGGCTTGCGATTGACATACGTGCTCTTGAACGACGCATAACCCGGGTTGGTCGCGCTGGACAGCACGGCGATGGGCGGGCCCACGGCATCCACCTTCGAGCCAACGATATCGCCCAACAAGAAGGCACGCGGACGATAGACCGCTTTCCCGTTCGTGCCTTCGTTGGTCTGGTCGCCACGCAGGTAATTCAGGAAGTCCTGGTTGTTCCAGTTCTTCACCGCCGAATTGTTGAGTGCGCCCTGATTGGCGGTCGTCAGATTCGCGAATCGGAAAGGCACACCTTGCGCGGACCCAGCGCTATTACTGGTAGCGATCAGGCGTGACGAACTCGATTGGTTGCCCAGCTTTGCCTGCGCTGACCATGCTTGAGTCTGCGTGGGCAGCCCGGTCTTGGGATCAAAACTCAGCGAATTACCCGAGACATCCCCGGTCCAGGTCGAGGAATTGTAGGAAGCCGAATATCCAATGTTGCCGGTCAGGCTCACGTTGGCGGAAGAGACCGACAGCGCCGTTGTGGCCGCCTGAATATCGTTGGAGATGTTCTGGAAGGCCGCGTTCAGGCCATTCACCATCAAGTCCGCCTGACCCGCCAGATAGTAGTTGTCGGGCATCGGCTTGCCGTTGGGGTCCGTGTTGCCGCTCGCATTCCACAGCGACTGAGCCAGCGCCGTCGTGTTGCTCGTGTTGTAGTTGCTCGGGACACTGAAGCCGCCATACTTTGCAGCCAACCAGAACTGGTTCTGATACTTGTACTGCTGGTACTCCTGCACATCCAGCCAATAGGTGGAGATGGTCTGGATCTTGGACTTGTTACCCAAGCTGTCCTTGAAATCGTTCGGGCGGATGTCGCGCACGTGCGAGTCGTAGGCAAGCCCAGCCATCAGGAAGGTGTTGTTGTCGCCGCAGCACCACGACGGCGAAGCTGTATTGAGACCGGCGATGCCCTCCATCTTGCCCACGAGGCTGGTCGCGGAATCCACGTTGACCGTGGTATCGCTCGTCACCTCCGAAGGCATCGAGGGCTCGTACTTGGTGTTGGCGATCGTACTGCCCGGCAGGTTGGCATCCGCGTGGGTGTTCACGTCGCCAATGCCGAGTATGTAGTTCTTCTGGCAGGAATACTGGATGGGGTCATCCCATGTCTGGATGACCGGGAAGCCGTCGATCTGGGCGGTCGTGGCGTTTGACGAATAACTGGCAACGTTGCCGAGTTTCTTGTAGTACCGGATGCCCGCGTAGTACAGCTCGCCAACGGGGTCATACGTCTTGTAGTTCTTCGAGTTCGAGCCGAACTTGTTGAGGTAGTTCATCACCCCGCTGTTGCTAACGTTGCTAGCGGAAGCATCATCAGGGTTCGGATTGGAAATCATCGTCCCATCCGTCGCGCTCCATTCAGCCAGCGTGTTGGTCGTGGGGTTCTGGCCCGGCACCGGTTGGGTTGGACCAATGAACTTCATCTTGGAGCGCAGCACCCCCCCATCGCGCATGATGTTGGAGTCGTTGAGGTAACCGAACGCACCAAACCGGATGCGCTGCGAGTACTGCTGCATCAGGCCTTCCGGCTTGTAGTTGCTGCCGTACTTCGTGCAGTTCACCTCCGGTTGGGAGGGGTCGCACACCTTCACACGCGCATAGACCCACCACACCTTGGAAGAGTCCTGCGATGAGCCGGAACTGTAGGTATTGATGGGATCCGAATCCAGATTGCCGCTTTTGGTGAAGTACAGCTTGTTGCCGGCGCCGTAGATACGTACGCCAATGCTGCTCCAACCGAAGGGCGTAATCGCGGCCACCGTGGTGCTGCCGCTGACGGTGCGATTGGGCGTTTCACCGGAGCCGCCCTGGCCAGACGCCCAGGCCTTCTCCAGCACGGTCAGCGATGGGGTATCCGTGACGCGATAGCCCCCCGTCAACGCCCATCGGAACGGATCGATGGTCTGCATCGTCGCCCAGTTCAGGAACGCGCCACTCCAGTAGTTGTTACCGCTGGCGCACTGATAGCTGCTATTCGCTTGCCCCGCCGGCACGAAATAGTTATTCGCATCGGTGTTGGCGTCGTACTGATAGGTGTAGCACTTGAGCGGATCGAAGTAGCCCAGATACTTCACCCCCGCCGTATAGCTGCTGACGTACGCAATGCTGTTGGCGGTCGGATACTCGACCGACAGCGAGAGCAGCAGATTGCCCGGCACCGACACGGAGCTGAACAGCGGCTGGTCTGCCAGATCGGTTTGGGCCGCCGACACCAGCATCGCAGGCAACAACAAGGCGCTTGCAAGCAAGCTGCGCAGGAAAGTCATAACGGAAGGGCTCCGCGAAGCGCTGGCCTTCCAACCTCGGTCACGAGTGGGATGCATGGCAGTTCAGCAACTCAGAGAGAAACAGTGGTCTGGAGGAAGGTCTGGCTATTGCGTGGCCCATCGACCCGCACGCTGATGCGGTAGACAGGCACCGAAGGCGGTTGCGCCTGACCACGGTACGGCAGGACAGTGCCGCCCTTGGCCGAGCCGATCGAACTGACCACGCATGCATTGGATGGGTCGGTCGAGCCTAGTGCATTACAGAGGCGGTCGATCATGTAGTAGATCGTGATGCCGTCGCCGCCGTTGATGGTCGGCAGTGGAGTGGTCGCCTTGGCAGGCTGATAGCCGATCAGTGCGTTCGGAACGCCATGCGTGCCGGTCGCCTGCATCGTGGCGTAGTAGCCGCTCGCCAGTTGATCGTTCTGGCGTGTCGACTCTTGATTGAGTGCGCCGCTGGTCAGGGCTGCCTTAGCGGCGACAATGCCCAACTCACCACGGTTGGTCATGTCGCGCTTGAACGCGAGGTTGCCCGCGTTGAACAGGGCGGCATCGGACGAGCGGAACAGCGCAACGGTGCCGATGGCCAGGATAGCCACGGCGATCAGCGCAATCAGCAGCACGACGCCAGACTGGCGCCGGCGCGACGCGAGGCGCAAGGCGCGATTCGAACGAAACTTGGGCGTGGTTGGCATCGTCAGCGCTGCAACAACGTGTTGCGCAAGGGGATCGTGGCTTCCAACACGCGGTAACGATAGTTTTGCTCCGCGCCTGTGAGCTTCCGGGTATAAGCCAGCCCCGGCACATCGGCAAACAGCACCAGCGGCCCCGGGCTGACAACGCCCGTTGCGGTGGCTGCGCTCGGCGTGCTGGCCGCGCCGGTGCTCGTTACGTATTGCTGTGCGCGTTCGGGCAACGACGTCCGCAGGATCAAGCCAATACGCACCGCTTTGATCGCATAGAGATTAGCCGCGGCGGTTTGCGAGCCGTTGGACAGCGTCGCCGCATCGAATGCGCCCGTCGGGGCTTGCCAGCTGACGTTGCCGGTGTTGTTCGGATCGATGCCGTACAGGGCATGCATTTCCATCACACCGTCGGCAAGCGGGATGGCGTTATTGCCGTTGCCCCCCGATTGCAGCAGGTCGAAGAACATCAAGGTGTTATTGGCGCCCACGCCATACACGCCAAAGGCCGGCAGGTTGCCGCCGCCGACATTGCCTAGGTTCATGGCAACGCCCGTAGCGGAGACGTTGGTCGCGTTGCCGTCCAGACCCGTCGATGCGTCATAAGTGCCTGCCAGTGGCAGTTGTGTTGCGACGCTGCCGGTAAAGCCGGCCTGCACCTGACCGACATAGCAGGGCTGCACGTTGCCCGCCGTGTTATTGCGGTCCGCAATCAGCACGAGGTTGCCCGCGTTGAAGGTCATGGTGTTGATCAGACTGAGATTCACCACGCTTCCCGAAACCGTAGGCGCCGTGTTGGAAAACTCAGTCGGAATCTCTCCATAGCCGGCATTGCCCGCCATCGTGATGATCGCGTCAGAACTTCCGGTGCTCAGTGGCGTGCCATTCTGCACAATCAGCAGCGGCGCCAACCGGAACCCGCCGAGTTGCCCCGGTAGATTGGTAAAGGGCGCCGGGACGTTCGCCGGAGACGGCAAAATTTGCTTGCCGCCCAAATTGACGTTGAGGCGGCAGCCATAGGTCAGCGGCCAGTTCTGCGAATAGCCCGACCCCGCACTGCGGATCGCCTTGTCCAACTGGTACAGGGCGAACACACCGCTTTGGTTGATGTCGCTGACCGACATCGTGGTGCGTTTGCGCCCTTCCGACACACTCATCAGGCCAAACACCGCCCCCACGATGACCATGCTGACGACCAACGCCACCATCAGCTCAATCAGGCTGAGGCCGGTTTGGCGGACGCGCAATGGCCGCTTGATTTGAATTCGGGCGTTCACGGCAGCACCACCTGTGTCACATACTGACTCGTGCTGCTCATACCAGCGGTCGCGTTCACGCCGTGAGAGGGCGCTTGCCAGGTAATGGTGATCGTCGCGATATTGGTCGTGCTATCGACCGACACCGTACCCGTGCCATTGGGCAGGCCGCCCAGCCCGCTACCCACGGGGCTCGATGCGCTGGCCGTCCGGTAGCTCACGTTGGTGCCCACCATCGTTTGCCACGCCGCGACCGACGAGGCCGGCAGATTGACGGTGTGGTTCTGCCACATCGTGCTCGCCAGTTCATTGGCCAACAAAGCCGCGCGATTGCGGTCCTCGGCATCCACCGAGACCTGGGAAGCACGGATCTGCGCCATCACCATGGCCGTCAATGCCACGGTCAGCAGCAGCATGGCAACCAGCACCTCGACGAGCGTCATCCCGCTCTGCGATCGCCGGCTGCGCTCAGCGCAAGATGTGGCGCGATGTGGGGTGGGGTTAGCTGCACGCATCTGGACTGTTCGCCGACAGAGACTTGTTCGGATCGCACACACGGATCGAACCACCCAGGCCGACGGTCACGTTCAATGCCCGTGCGGCGGCATACCGGCTGTTCGTCACGTTGTAAGTGACCGTGCCCGAGGCAGGAATGGTGCAGTTGTAGGTGCCATCGTTGAGCGTGGTCAGGCGGCCCAACGAATTGAAGCAGACCGCCGCTTGCCCCGTGATCTGCGCGTTGGGCGCCACCGCGCCAAGCGCGCCGCTTTGCACCATCAATGGGGATGGGGCCGGCGGATTGGGGTACGACTCGTTTGCCGCAGTGTTCGGAATCGCAGTAACGAGCCAGTTCTTTCCGTTGGCTTGTGCCGTCACGCCGGGGTTCGGCACGCCGTTGGTCAGCACCAAGGCGACTTGGCGATGACGTCGCGCCGCTTCGGCTTGCGCAACGCGCAGACCGTTCTGCAACGATTCGGCCGCGGTGCGCACCTGCGCATCCTGAATCCAGCTCGTAAAACTCGGGGCCGCCAGGAGCATCAAGAAGGCAAACACCGAAATCGTGACGAGCAGTTCAACCAGCGTGAAGCCGCGGCGCCGGGCGCCTGGGCCGATCAGCACGACTGACCTCGCTTGGTCACCCAGCAGGTCGTGGAAGTGTTCCAGCCTGCAGGCGCCGCCGTCGTTTGCTGAACGTTTGCCTCATTCACCGTGTAGGTGAAGCCGGCTGTGGTTCCGGAGCCCGTCGCGGTCATCAAGTAGGTATTGCCGGTGGCCCCGATCGCGCATGCCAACGAAAACTCGGCCACAGCCGAAATCGCCTGACAAGGCGGGGTGAATGTTCCGACCGCTGCGTAGGTGCGATTGTCTTGGTAATACTGTTCCATCTGCGCGCGGATACCCGCGAGCATATTGGTGACGTTGGCGAGCTTGCCGCGCTTGATGTAGTCGGTATAGCTGGGATAAGCAATCATGCCGAGGATGGCAACGATGGCTACCGTGATCATGAGTTCGACAAGCGTGAACCCAGAAGCGCGCGCAACCGCCGGACGCAGCCGCCCCCTTCTGCTCGAAGAGGAACCTGCTACATCGGAATGGTGCGGCGCGCTTGCGTTGGAGCAGAGCGGCGCAGACATGTCAGTACCGCCGCAGAATGAGCGACTGCGAAAGCGTGACTTTGACCCTGAACATATAGCCCCCCGGCTGCTTGAAACGACAGACGCATCTTCGTGAAAGATGCGTCATTCCCGATTACCCGATTACGTTCTTTTGATTCTTCCGCCTGTGATATCGGCAGATACGGCGTCAAGCCTAACGCTCGCAATCATGGAGGATGCGGCCAACCAGTGTCAATAGCCCCTGCTCGATGCGTAATCGTCACTTGTTGGGCGGATGCAACCTGGGGGCGCCACGATTTGAATCGTCAAACTCGCGGAGTTTCGTCCCGGGTTGGGGAAGGATCTCCAAGGTTGGCGGGTGAAGCGCCCTTCCCGCAGCGTTCAGTCGGCGGACGTGGGAGCGGGCTCAGCCAGCAGCGTTTCAATATCGCTGACGATGTCTTCCGGCTTGGTCAGCGGCGCATAGCGCTTATAGACCGTGCCGTCGCGGCGCAGCAGGAACTTGGTGAAGTTCCATTTGATGGCTTCGATGCCGAGTACGCCGGGCTTCTCGGCGGTCAGCCATTTGTACAGCGGGTGCGCGTTGGTGCCGTTCACGTCGATCTTGTCGAACATCGGGAACGACACGCCGTAGTTCTTCTCGCAGAACGCGCCGATCTCGTCGGCGCCGCCCGGCTCCTGCTTGCCGAACTGGTTGCACGGAAAGCCGAGCACCTCCAGACCCTTGTCCTGCAGGCGCTTGTAGACCGCCTCCAGCCCCGCGTATTGCGGCGTGAACCCGCACTTGCTCGCCGTATTCACGATCAGCAGGACCTTGCCCTTGTACTGCGACAACGGCACGCGCTGGCCCGTCAGGGAATCGGCTTCGAATGCGTAGACGTCGCTCATGGCGTTCTCCGGGTGTCGGCGGAAACAGGGGCGCTCCGCGCTGTGGCTCGAATTGTAGCGGCCCGCGCTGGGCGGGCCGTTAGAGCTACTTGTCGGAGTTCGAATACCAGAAGGTGCGCTTGCGTTTGCCGAGGCCGGTCGGGGTGACCTTGACGGGCGCCAGCGCAGATCCGCCGCCGCCTGATCCGGTTTGGTTACCGCAGCCAAAGCACACCGGCACCGCTGATGTGCCGCCATTGCCATTGTTGACCAGCACCACACCGTACACGGAGGAAGGCGGGAAGCCACCACCGTCGAGGACCACAGAACGGTTCGTATTCTGACCCGCGCCGGTCAGGAAGCTGACCGAGTAGGTACGGGCGATGCCCAGGTTCGGGTAGCACGCGCCAGCGCTGGGAACTGCCGGGGTATTGGTGCCGAAGGTGGTGTAACCGGCCACCGTGAGCGGCGCGTTCACGACCTTCTCGCCTGGGTTGGGCAGCGTGATGTAGAAACCCGAGCCGAGCCCGTTGTAGGCCGTCGACGTAGCGTCGACGAGGTTGGCCTCGGTCAGCGGCGTCCAGCCTGCGGGCATGGCCCCGAGGTTCGGGTCCTTGAGCATGTAGAAGCGGTTAACCACGTTGTAGGCTGTGCCGGGGGTGGACGACGCCGAATACAGTGGGTGCTCGCGGTCGCCGGTGCCCGCCATGACGGCGTTGAAGCCGGACGTGGGCACCACATCAGGCGCGTAGAAGAACTTGCGCGCGCTGTTGGTGTTGGCTGCACCGCCCAGCGTGGCGAACAGCGTCAGCGTCCAGTTGGCGGGGGCATTGCCGGCGGTGGGCTGGAAATCCACGCGCCAGATGTTGCCGCCCACATCCCCAACATAGGCCATCTGGATATAGCCGCTGCCGGTGCGGTCAACCACCGTGACATCAGAGGCGATCGAACGGGTCAGGCTGGTGTTTTTGACGCACACACCGGCCACCCCGGCGCAGTTGGCCAGTGCGCTCCACACCGGTGTGCCGGTATAGGCATCGAGCAGCACGATGCCGCGGCCCATTGTGTCGGTGCCGGGGGCGGGGTCGCTGTCTTCGGAAGCGGCATCGTAGCCGGCACCCATGATCAGCAGCGGATTGGCGTAGCCCGCGGCACGCATCAGGCGCGGTTTGGACCACGTCTGCCCCAGCTCCGGAATGTCGCTATTGCTGCGCGACCACAGATAGCGCGGGTTGAGCGGGTCCGTCACGTCCATCGCGTAGATGAGGCTGCCGCCGCGCCGCGCGGTCAGGTAGATGATTGTGCGTGGGCTGCCCGCGTTACGCTGGTCCTGCATGACGGTCGTGCTGCCGTCAAAGAAGTCGTCGCGCGGGGTGGGCGTGGGCGTGATGCCGTTGGGGGTGGTGGAGAGCTTCACCTCCGGCGAGTTGGCGTATAGGCGGCTCAGCTTGCCGATGAACTCGGGCGGAATGAAGCCCCACAACTCGCCGCCCGGGCGCACGCCATTGATGCCCATGGTCTGGTTGCCATTGATGGCGTGGAAAACCCCATCGTTGGCGCCGTAATACACCACGATGCCCGTCGTGCCGCCATAGTTGACCACCACCGGACGCGAATGCAGCACATCCCCGTGGATCGACGGCCGAATCGTCACGGGCGAGCCAGGTCCTGTCTCCGCCTCCTGCCCAGCCACGGTAGAGCCGTCCAGCGCAAAGACATCGCGACCGCGCACCCAGTTGATGAAGTTCGTCTGCTCGCTCGATGTAATGGTGGGTGCGCCGTTGGTACCGTTGTACGAATTGATGGCGTTCAACCCTGACGTGCCCGCCAGCCAGGTGTTGGCCGTATCGAAGGTCGGCATGGCCTTGGTGGTCGGGCAGGTGCCCACACCGTTGCACGTCAGCAGCGTGCGACCCGACTGGCTGGTCAGGAACTGAGCTCGCAGCATTTCGCCGGCACCGCCCTTCTCCACGACCTCGCCGTCGGGCGAATCGAGGGCCCACCCTTTACTGGACGGACTGTTCTGCCAGAAGCCCTTGGCCGGCCAGTTGGCCAGGCTGCTGCCGTAGCCGCTGGAGCCGAATGAGAGCGGCGGGTCTGCCGTCCAGAAACTGACGGCATTGGGCGACATGAAGCCAGTGCCCGCATTGCTGAGCGCAGCGTTGCCCACGGCATCGAGCAGCTGCAAATTACCGTTCGTGTCGTACCCGACTTGATATTGCTTGAGGTTTCCCATCCAGCGCGGTGCGGCGCTGGCATCGGGGCGGAACATGCCGATGTACACCTGGTTCAGGAACTGGCCCTGGGCATTCACGGCGGCCGGCAAGCTGACCGACGCAAACACGCTGTTCACCGCCTGGATTTCATTCAGGATCGACAGCAGCGCATCTTGCAGGCCCTGCACGTCACCCAACTGGACGGTATAGGCCTTCCCGCCACCGTTGGTGGCCATGCTGTTGTCGAAGTTGACGTAGTCCTGGTTGTTGCCGTCCGTCACCGTGATGGCGTAGGTGATGATGTTCTGCGGGTTGGCCGTATTTGCCGTGCCCTGCAGATCGCTCTGGTACATGTAGCGCGCCCACTCGTCGCCCCAGTTGCCCGCGTACTTGCTGTTGATCGCAATCTGCGTGAGCTGCGCGGACGTGGGTGTGGGCACTGCGGCGGCCAGCGCGTTGTACATCTGCGAATCGCTCTCGGCGGGGTGGCCGCTGTTGGTGGCGTTGCCGATATAGATGACGAAATTGCGCTGGCACGGGTTGGTGATGGGCGACGTGTACTTCGTGCCCGACAGCCCCGTCACCCCGGTGTTCTTGTAGCCGGCATAGAACGCCCAGGCCTCCTGCATGGCGCCGGAGGTCTGCACGTTGTTGCCGTTCAAGTCACTGGGGAACTGATTCTGCATGTAGGCCAGAAAGCTGTTCACCCCAGTGCCGTCCATCAACTGCAGTGTCTGCGATGACTTCGACGTTGCGCTCGGGAAGGTGAACAACCCGCCGGGGCTCTTCGGGTCGAACATCATCAGACCGAGGTTGACGTTGCCCAGCAGTGATGGGTTGTTCGCAATCGACTGTGCGGCGCCATACAGCGCGCATTGCTCCGCACCGGAGCTCTTCGACGGGTTGGCAACCGTCAGGCCCTTGGCACTACAGGTAAAGGTGGCGTTGGCATCGGAGTTGGCGCCGTCGTCAAAGACGATCAGCACGTTGGGCTTGCCGGCGTTCTGCTGCAGGCCGGTGTACAAGTCGATATCTTCGGCGCCCGCAGGCTGAGCGGTGCCCAGCACAAGCGCCAGGGCTGCGGCGGCGGTCAGGGCAAGTCGTTGGGCAATGGAGCGCATGGTGATTCTTCCTGGCTAGGTGCGGTCAGGCTTAGGGGCAGGCGGTCCCGGTCAGAACACGCACCGCAACACCTTGGTGCAGCGTCGTGTTGACGTTCGTCGCGTTGGCATCCTTGACGCTGGCGGCCACGTCCCACTGCGTAGCGCTGCAGTTCGACATGCCGCCCGGCGTGCCGGCGGCCGTCAGGATGCCGGTGTCCGAGTTGTTGTTGACGCCGCTGAAGCACGAGGAATCCGCGGCGTAGTTGGCGTTGGTGGGGTCGGTCGTCAGTTGCGTATCGGCAATCTGCTTGGTTGCCAGGCACACGGGTGCGGCCACCTGCGCGGTGTAGTCGGGCTTGCCGTCGCCGTTCACGTCCACCGGTACGCTGGTGGCAACCGGGTTGGCCGTGAAGTCCTGGCTGATGACCTGTTCGATGCCCTGCTGGGCGGCGCCGCGCGCTTCCACACCGTACTGCTGGTTGGCAGCGATCTTGGTGTTGATGACGCTCGAATTCATGATCATCACGACCACGGCCATGAAAATGGCCAGGAAGATCAGCGTGACAACGAGCGTCACGCCCGATTGGTGTGCTGACCGGCGTGCCGATTGGCGTACCACTAAGCGCCGCATGGCTTACTCCCGTGGGCCGGCCACGTTGACTGCCCGCGCCACTTCCGCGTAGACATGTCGCTTGTAGCCGTCGTTGAAGGGGCCGGATTTGACGTTGCCGCCGCGCCCCAGGTCATAGGTCCGGTTGTCCGTCCAGCCGGGCGATGGCTTGAGCGTGCTGGCGAGCACGTTCACGCGCACGGCGGTGACGTTGTTCCAGTTGGTGGTGGCAGAGGCAGTCCAGTTGTAGCCGCCGACGTTGCAGGTCGCGCTGTTGTCGACGCCGGCGTCGGCGACGTAGCAATCGGGCGAGCCGTTGCCATCCACATCCACGCCGTACGCGAAATGCACGTCTTGGATGCCCTGAGCGATGGACTTGACCTGCATGGCGCCGCCGGACAGCTCCGCCACCTTGAGCGTGAGGACGCCGTTGTCGCTGCCATTGCACAAGTCGCACGTGGCGATGTAGAACGCCCGCACGCTGGCCTGACGTAGTTCGGCCTTGTTGCCGCAGGTCTTGTCGTTCAACGTGAAATCCGTTGCGGTGCTGCTGAACACGAACGGCGCGGTGTCGGTGGTGCAGAACGAATCCTGGAGGTACGCCTGGCCCGCTGCCATGGCGGTGGGCGCTACCGCCGTGGTGGATACGCGCCGCACCACCAGAATTTCGGAATTGCTCGACAGATTGGGCAAGCATGGTGCTGCATTGCTACCCGCCGCATAGCCATAGATGGCCACCGGCACGGTCGCCGGGCTGTTGCTGAAGCCCAGTGCATTGGTGGCCACCGAGCACACGTCCGGGGTGGAGATTGCCGACGTGCCGCGCAGGTTCAAACCACCGAGGTAACCCGCCAGCCCCACTTCCTGGTTGATGACGTCGAGCGCGTAGCGGCCGTTCTCAATCTGCGTGGCGCTGTTGCCCAGTTGCACCCGCGACTGCGAGGTCGACGCATACAGGCTCGCCAATGCCGACAGCAGCAGCAGACCCAGCGTCATGCCGACCATCAATTCGATCAGCGAGATGCCGCGCTGACGGCGCAACGAGGTGCGCAACGAAGGGCGCATCGCCTTCATGACAGCACTCCCATGCGGACCTGCACGCTGATAGCGCGACGGTAAGCTTCATCGCCAAAGTTGCCGCTGCCGCACGGCAATGACGACGCCGTCGTCTTGACCAGGCCCTGCCATGCCACGGTAATGCGGTAAATCTGATTGGTGGTGTCCACCGCCTCTATGCAGCCGCGTGCGCCAATCATGGCGCCCACGGCGGTAGCGCCGCTGGCGGCGGTCTCTGCGGAGCCGAGCAAGGCTGTATTCCAGGCAGCCAAGTCCGCCGCGACGGTGGCTTGCTGCGCAGCCGTGCCCGCGGCACACGTGGGTGCAGACATACCGCCATTGCCGGCCGTGGTCGTCGCGCCTGCCACGGCATAGCAGACGGCCACCTGCCGGTTCGCGTTGAGCCGCGCCGTCATGTCCTGCAACAGGGTCAGCGCTTGTTCGCGCTGGTACGACTCCATCTCCGACTGGTTCGAGCGCGCCATCATGCCGGCGGCGCCCAGCAAGGCCACCAGCAGAATCACCACGGAGATGAGGATCTCAATCAGCGTGGTACCGCGCTGTTGCGCGCGACGATGCAAGCGCTTGGATACCCTCATGAGCACGCCCCCGACACGATGGCGACCCGGCCGGTCCCACCAACCTGAACGCACGCCGGCGAGATGGATTGGCCTTGCCCGCTCGGCGTGACCTGGAACGTGGCCGTTCCCGCGGTCGGTCGGCCGTCGTTGCCGAAGGCAAGCGTGTTGCCGCTGCTAGGCGTGATGGTGACGCCGCTGTAGGGCCCGAACGTACGTACGACGGCGCTGTTCACGGTCAGCACCCAGCCGGTAGCCCAGGTGCCGGTGGTGGACAGGGTGGAGACCGTGGCGGTGGTGTTCTGCTTGACGGCCTCGCTGCGCGCCAGTGCCATCGCCGAAGACAAATCAAACGAGGCGTTGCGCGTGGCCTGCGTGGCGATCAGGCTGGTAAAGGAAGGCACGGCCACCACCACGAGAATGGCCAGAATGGCCAGCGTGACCATCAGCTCCGTCAGCGTGAAACCCCGGCAGAGCGATCTGGCCGAGCGATGCGGTTTGCGCGACATGTGCATGGCTTACTTCCAGCAGTTCGACGCCGTGCCGGTCGCGCTCTTGGCGCCGGTGTTCGTCAGGGTGAGCTTGCCGCACGCGGTGTCGTTCGCCTGTTGCGAACCCTGCGGGCTGGCGGTGAGCTGGTAGGAAGGTGGCGTACTGCTCGCGCTCAGCTGGAACGTGTAGTTGGGCGCAACGTTGGCGGGCACGTTGCTGGCGTACTGCAGCGTCGTCAGGTCAGACGCATAGGCTCGGTTGTCGAGCAGGAAGCGCTCTTGCGCCGCAGCCACTTCCTGCATATAGGATTCGGCCGCCGCGCGGTTGGAGCGCACGATGTAACTGACGTACGAGGGATAAGCGATGGCCGTCAGGATGGCGACAATCGCCACCGTGATCATGACCTCGATCAGCGTAAAGCCCCGCGCCGCTTGCGCGCGGCCGGCCCGCTGGCATACAGGCTTGCTTGCCACGTTGTTCACCCACCCACCCGGATTTGCTGTTGTGCTTATCGTTTTGGTGCGTGTCCGTCCGTCAAGTGACTGAACAAACGCGCCCGCCGGTTTATACGGCAATTCTCAGCAAATATTAAGGAATGAATATGAAGTGTGGGTGGCTCGTGAAGTGACGCAAACGTTATGCGTCGAAAATTACCTCAAACAGCGGAGTTGTTTTGCCGCATCACACGACGCGCGTCACACCACATTGAGGTGTTCGGTGCCGGCCGACAGGTCGGTCTGCCCGCCGCGCTTGCTGTGCAGCTTGATCTGCAGGCGCAGATCGTTCAGCGAGTCGGCGTTGCGCAGTGCGTCTTCGTAGGTGATC
Source organism: uncultured Ralstonia sp. (assembly GCA_966433195.1). Lineage (GTDB taxonomy): Bacteria > Pseudomonadota > Gammaproteobacteria > Burkholderiales > Burkholderiaceae > Ralstonia. The sequence continues at coordinate 2,314 of CBJMVH010000017.1, read as the reverse complement.
TTGTCCGCTTCGTATAGCTCGAACAGCGCCTGGTCGAACGAGATCATCCCCTGCTCGCGGGATTTCTTCATGACCTCCTTCAACTCATGCACGTCGCCCTTGAAGATCAAGTCTTGCACCAGCGGCGTCGCCAGCATGATTTCCACCGCCGGCACGCGTCCCTTCTTGCCTTTGCGCGGCAGCAGGCGCTGCGCAATCATCGCGCGCAAGTTCAGCGACAAGTCGATCAGCAACTGCTGACGCTTCTCTTCCGGGAAGAAGTTGATGATCCGGTCAATGGCCTGGTTCGAGCTGTTGGCGTGCAGCGTGGCTAGGCACAGGTGGCCGGTTTCGGCGTACTGGATGGCGTATTCCATCGTGTCGCGATCACGGATTTCGCCGATCAGGATCACGTCCGGCGCCTGGCGCAGCGTGTTCTTCAGCGCCACATGCCACGACTCGGTATCGACGCCCACCTCGCGCTGCGTGACCACGCAGTTCTGGTGCGCGTGCACGTACTCCACCGGGTCTTCAATCGTGATGATGTGACCGTACGAATTGGCATTGCGATAGCCCACCATCGCCGCCAGCGAGGTCGACTTGCCCGAGCCCGTGGCGCCCACCACGATCACCAGCCCACGCTTGCTCATCACGATGTCGTTGAGGCTCGGCGGCAGGTCCAGCTCGCTCAGCGTCGGGATCTTCGTGTTGATGGTCCGCAGCACCATGCCAGCGCGGCCCTGCTGCATGAACGCCGACACGCGGAAACGCCCCGCGCCCGGCGCCGTAATGGCGAAGTTGCACTCGGAGCTGTCTTCAAACTCGCGCAGCTGCTTGTCGTTCATGATCGCCTTGACTAGGCCCAGCGCTTGCCCTGCGTTCAGCGGCTGCTGCGAGATCGGCGTGACCTTGCCGTCCACCTTGATGGCGGGCGGAAAATCGGAGGTGATGAACAAGTCCGAGCCACGGCTGTTCACCATCAACTGCAAGAGTTCGTGGATGTATTTGGTGGCGGCTTCGCGGTCCAGCATGGCGTGCCCCTCCTAGAAGAAATGGATGACGCGCCAGCCAACGGCCAGCGCGCCAGGGTCAGTTCGCGAACGCGTCCGGGTTCTTGGCGATGGCGCGCGCATCCGCGTAGTTGATCGCCGAGCGCTTGATGAGCTCTGCCAGGCACTGGTCGAGCGTTTGCATGCCCATACCGCTGCTGGTCTGCATCATCGAGTACATCTGCGAGATCTTATTCTCGCGGATCAAGTGGCGAATAGCGGGCGTCGTGATCATGATCTCGTGCGCCGCAATCCGGCCCGCACCGTCGCGCGTCTTGAGCAGCGTCTGCGAAATCACCGCCTCCAACGACTCGGAAAGCATGGTTCGCACCATGTCCTTCTCTTCTGACGGGAACACGTCGACCACCCGGTCAATCGTCTTGGCCGCAGAGCTCGTGTGCAGCGTGGCAAACACCAAGTGACCAGTTTCCGCGGCGGTGAGCGCCAGGCGGATGGTTTCCAGATCCCGCAATTCGCCGACGAGGATGACGTCCGGGTCTTCACGCAGTGCAGACTTCAGCGCATTGGCAAACGACAGCGTGTGCGGCCCAAGTTCGCGCTGGTTGACCAGGCTCTTCTTCGATTCGTGCACGAATTCGATCGGGTCCTCCACCGTGAGGATGTGGCCCATGTCGTTTTCGTTGCGGTGGTTCACCATCGCGGCCAGCGTGGTCGACTTGCCCGAACCGGTCGGGCCGGTGACCAGCACCAAGCCACGCGGCTTCATCGACAAATCGGCAAATACGGCCGGCGCCTTGAGGTCATCCAGCGTCAGCACCTTGGACGGAATCGTCCGGAACACGGCCGACGCACCACGGTTCTGGTTGAACGCGTTGACCCGGAAGCGCGAAAGCCCCGGAATCTCAAACGAGAAGTCGACTTCCAGGTTTTCTTCGTAGACCTTGCGCTGCCCGTCGCTCATGATGTCGTACACCATGGCGTGCACATCTTGGTGCGTGAGCGGCGGCACGTTGATCCGGCGCATATCGCCGTGGATCCGGATCATCGGCGGCAAGCCGGCCGACAAGTGCAAGTCCGACGCCTTGTTCTTGGCCGAGAAGGCCAGAAGCTGCGCGATGTCCATCTTATAATGACCCCCGACTTTTTTATGTCGCCCAGGCGTCGCAATGGCGCTTCCCCGGGGGCTGCCGGCCACTGTAAAAGCGTGCCGCAGCCTTGTTTATTTGTAACAAACGTCGCCGGATTATGTCTGTAATCGCCGCCAACTTGCAAGCCGTGCGTCAACGGATCACAACGGCCTGCACACTGGCTTCGCGCGATGCTGC
>CBJMVH010000016.1:0-79805 GCA_966433195.1 uncultured Ralstonia sp. | reverse complement strand
TGTTCCCGATAGACCTCGTATGCGGCCAGGCTTGGGAACGAGAACAACGCGAGCGCGACATTGTTGGCACCTTCGGACGGCAGAAAGTAGCCATGGTGTTGGCCGCCGAACTTCTCGACCATCGGAATCCACATCTTGCCGTAGGTCTCGAATTCAACAAGCCGAGCCGGATTGATGATGTAGCGGAGGTAGCAGGTGATCATGGCGCGTGCGGGCAAGAGGGGAAAGGCTGTGAGCCTAAAGGCCTGCCCGCCGCGTCGTCAATCTCAGTCGTTCAGTAATACCGCAGCTCCGTCGCCTTGCCGTGGAACACCTTGTACGAGTAGATGGTGTACGCCACGATGGTTGGCAGCACGATCGCCACGCCCACCAGCATGAACTCGAGGGACTCCGGCGCGCTGGCGGCTTGCCAGATGTCGAGCCGATCCACCACCAGGTACGGGAACAGGCTGTAGGCCAGGCCGTTGAAGGCCAGCAGGAAGATCGCGCCGGTGCCGACAAACGGCGCCCATATGAGGTGCTCATCGCCCTTGGCAATCTGCTGGGGCAGGCGGCGCAGTACCCAGTCGATCAGGCCAAACAGCGCGATGGTGACCAGCGGCACGGGTGCCAGCAGGATCATGTTCGGCAACGCAAACCACTTGTCGAACACGCGCGTGCTGACCCACGGCGTTGCCAGCGATACCGCTGCCACGCCCAGCGCTGTGAACCACAGGCTGCCGCGCGCCCATTGCACCGCGCGCAGTTGCAGCGCACCTTCTGTCTTCATGATCAGCCACGTGGCGCCCAGCAGTAGGTACCCCGCGATCAGCCCCGCCGCCGTGCAGATCGCAAAAACCACGTTGGCCGCGTCGTACCGGAAGCCTGTGATGTAGAGGCCCAGCATCAAGCCTTGCGATGCGGTGGCAACGACGGAGCCGGCATAGAACGCGCGGTTCCACCACGGCTTGTGGTGCGCGCGCGCCTTGACGCGAAAGTCGAACGCCACGCCGCGCAGGATCAATCCGAACAGCATCAGTGCGACGGGCAGGTACAGCGCACCGAGGATCTCGCCGTGCGCGGCCGGAAACGCCACCAGCAGCAGGCCGACGCCGAGCACGAGCCACGTTTCGTTGGCGTCCCAGAACGGGCCGATGGACGCGATCATGGTGTCTTTCTCGGCGTCATCCGCGCGGCGCAGCAGGATGCCGACGCCGAGGTCGTAGCCGTCCAAGACCACGTAGGCCAGCACGGCAATACCCATCAGGGCCATGAAGACCACCGGCAGCCAGCCGGCAGGTTGGGTGAGGTCAGGGATCGCGTTCATGCGTGGCTCCGGGCAGGGCGGGCGAATACCGGGTTCGGTGTTTCGATGACCGGCGTGCCGGTGGCATCGGGGTCGGTCGGGTCGATGGCGCCGCTGGCCTTGCGGGCCAGGTAGAACACCACGCCAACATACGAGGCGATGAGGAAGGCGTACAGCGCCAGATACATCGCCAACGTGCTGCCGATCATCTTGGCGGGCACGGCCGACGCGGCCTGCGCGGTGGTCAGCACGCCATAGACGAGCCACGGCTGGCGGCCGATCTCGGTGACGTACCAGCCGGCGACGACGGCAATCCAGCCCGAGAACGTCATCGCGACGAGCGTGCGGGCCAGCCATGGCGGCAGCACTCCGTTGCCGCGCAAGCGCCAGGCGCTCACCCACGACACGGCCAGCATCAGCAGGCCCACGCCCACCATCAGGCGCAAGGCAAAGAACACCGGCAGTACGGGTGGATGCTGGTCAAATTGATCGAGGCCCTTCACTTCGCCATCGAGCGAATGCGTCAGGTAGAGCGATGCCAGCTTGGGCACCGCGACCTCGAAGCGGTTGCTGCGCGTGGCCTGGTCAGGGATGCCGAACAGCACGGCCGGCACGCCACGCTCGGTTTGCCAGATGCCCTCCATGGCGGCGAGCTTGGCGGGTTGATGCTCCAGCACGTTCAGGCCATGCGCATCGCCCGCGGCAATCTGCAACGGGATCAGCGCAGCCGCCAGTACCACGCCTGTCTTGAGGCTGGCGCGCACGTCGGCACCGCGGTCGTTGCGCAGCCAGCGGTAAGCGGAAAGCCCCGCCAGCAGAAACGCCACCGTCAGGCCCGAGGCCAGCAACATATGCGTGAACCGGTACGGGAACGACGGGTTGAAGATGATCGCCCACCAGCTTTGCGGATGCGCGCGGCCATCGATCATCACGTAGCCGGCCGGCGTCTGCATCCACGAGTTGAGCGCGATGATCCAGAACACCGAAATGGTCGTGCCCAGCGCCACCAGGAACGTCGCGAACGTATGGATGCGCTGGCTTACGCGACCGGTGCCGAACAGCATGATGCCGAGGAAGCTGGCTTCCAGAAAGAACGCCGTCAGCACCTCGTACGCCAGCAGCGGCCCGGCGATATTGCCCACGGTGTTCATATAGCCCGGCCAGTTGGTGCCGAACTGAAAGCTCATCGTCACGCCGGACACCACACCCAGCGCGAACGTGAGCGCAAAGACCTTCACCCACAGGCGGTACGCGGCCATCCAGGCTTCGTCACCGGTCTTGCGGTAGCGCAGCTTGAAGAACAGCAACACCCACGCGAGCGCGATGCTGATGGTGGGAAAGAGAATGTGGAAGGTGATGTTGGCGCCGAACTGGATGCGCGCCAAGACAACAGGATCAAGTGACATGGTTCCTCTTGGGGGGCGGGCTACTTGGATTTGCCGCCAACGACGACGGCAAGCTTGTTCTTCATCTCCAACAGCTTATGCACCTTGGCGCCCATCTTCATGAGTTGCTGCAGGGCTTCGACATCCAGCTTCTGCACGTCGTCAAACCACGTGGTCATGAGCGTGATGAGCTGATACATCTCTTTCATGCGCGCCTGGGCGTGGCGGTCGTCCGGGTCGGAGGGGGATTCGAGCATCACGTCGCGCAGCAACGTGAGCGTGGGGTCGATCTCGCGCTTGCGGCGTTCTTCGGCCAGCGTGCGGAAGATGGTCCAGATGTCGTCTGGGGCCGCGAAGTACTCGCGCCGGTCCCCCGGCTTGTGCGACAGCCGCACCAGCTTCCAGGACTCCAGTTCCTTGAGCCCAATGCTCACGTTCGAGCGTGAGAAACCCAATGCCTCGGCAATCTCGTCCGCGTTGATCGGCTCGCGCGCCGCGTAGAGCAATGCGTAGATCTGCCCCACTGTGCGGTTGATGCCCCAGCGGCTGCCCATCTCGCCGAAATGCAAGACGAAGCGTTGTTTCAAGGGGGAGAGTTGCATCGTTTTGATCTTTCTCAAATTTCAGGAACTTGTGAAAGTTTAGCCGTCCAGCGCAGCCTTGCAGTGTGACGCGCTGTCGCGGGGCGCGTCGGCCAAGCGTCGCGCCTGTTCGGGGAGGCTTGTGATTCCGTCTCACAAGCAAACGTAAGAAAACTAGTAGATGGCCTCACTTTCCGCCTGGGCACAAGAAAATTAACGCAAATGAGGGATTAACCGGTTTTGGTGTTTGATATAACCGGTTGCAGTTCGCGTGCAGTGGGAGCTCCGAACCCGGTGAGTTTCGCACCGTGTAGCGGGTTACGGCAGATAAAAATGATTTTCATCACGGAATATCTGCTCGGGCAGTTGAATCGGCGGTTCTGTCTAAACCCTGCGCAAGAAGGGTTATCTCAGCCTTAATAAATCGAATTTTCTGCCGAAAACCCCGTTGCTAAGCAGAATCATCGAAGGAGACCTTCCATGCGTGTCAATGAACCTGTTACCCAGCGCGAATATGAGTTCCCGGATAACGCCACGCTCATGTCGACGACCGACACCCAGAGCTACATCGCCTATGCGAATGCGGCGTTTGTGGAGGTGAGCGGCTTTTCGCGTGAAGAGATAGAAGGCCAGCCGCACAACATCGTGCGTCACCCCGACATGCCGCCCGAGGCATTTGCCGATATGTGGGCGACGCTCAAGGCCGGGCAGCCGTGGACGGCGCTGGTCAAGAACCGCCGCAAGAACGGCGACCATTATTGGGTGCGCGCCAATGCCACGCCGGTGGTGCGCAATGGCCGGACCAGCGGTTATATGTCGGTGCGCACCAAGCCGTCGCGCGAAGAAATCGCAGCGGCCGAGGCGCTCTATAAAGATTTCCGTACCGGCCAGGCGGGCAGCCGCAAGTTCCACAAGGGCCTGATCGTGCGGACGGGCTTGATGGCCTGGCGCTCGGTGTTCCAGGTGATGCCCGTGCGCTGGCGCATTCGGCTCACGTTCCTGACGTTGTTGCCGACGCTGCTGGCAGCGGCCTGGGCGTTCGGCATGTCCGGCGCGGCACTCGGCGGTTTTGCGGTGGCGTTGCTGGCGGCATTGACGCTGGGCTCCTGGTCATTGAAGGTGCAGATCGCCACGCCGCTTGAAAAACTGCAGGAGCATGCCCTGAGCGTGGCGTCGGGCGAGAGCCGCAAAGTCGCCATCGCGGACCGTGTGGACGAGATCGGCATCACGCTGCGCTCCATCAGCCAGCTCGGGCTGATGTTCCGCTGGCTGATCGACGACGTGGCAGAACAGGTGGTCAACGTGCAATCGGCCAGCCAGGAGATCGCCAAGGGCAATGGCGATATCAATATCCGCACCGAGCAGGCCGCCGCCAGCCTGGAAGAAACCTCGAGCTCGATGACACAGATGACCGCCACGGTGGCCAGCAACGCAGAAACGGCGGGGCAGGCGAACACGCTGTCGAGCGCGGCCACGCAGGCAGCCCTCAACGGCGGTCGTGCCATGGAGCAGGTGGTGGCCACCATGAGCGCGATCACGCAAAGCGCCAAGCAGATTGCCGACATCATCGGCGTGATCGACAGCATTGCCTTCCAGACCAACATCCTCGCCCTGAATGCGGCGGTGGAGGCCGCACGTGCGGGTGAGCAGGGGCGCGGCTTTGCCGTCGTGGCAGGTGAGGTACGTGCGCTTGCGCAACGCAGCGCCGGTGCAGCCAAGGAGATCAAGGAGCTGATCGGCACCAGTGTCGACAAGGTGGAATCGGGCTCCCGGCTGGTGGACGATGCCGGCAAGACCATGGACGACATCGTCGATCAGGTCAAAAAGGTGTCCGCCATGATCGCCGACATCAGCCTGGCGACAGCGCAGCAGACGGACGGCATCACGCAGGTCAGTCAAGCGGTCAACCATCTGGACCAGGTGACGCAGGAAAACGCCACCCTGGTCGGCCAGAGCGCGGCGGCGGCCGAGGGCTTGCGCATTCAAGCCACGCGCCTGGTGGAGGCAGTGAACGTGTTCCGTTGAGCCCGCTGCAATTGCAAAAACCGCGTGAACGCCACATGGCGATTGTGCTGTCTTCGCCTACTATGCCTGTGCAGCAGTCCTCTCAAAAATACGTTCACGGGAGCATGGACATGGCCTCACACGGTTTGATTGCGTGGCTGATCATCGGCGCGGTAGCAGGTTGGCTGGCCGGCATCTTGGTCAAGGGCGGCGGTTTCGGGCTGTTTGTCGACATCGTCGTCGGTATCGTCGGCGCATTTATTGGCGGGTGGCTGGCCGGGGTGTTGCACATCTCGCTGGGCAGCGGGTGGATCGGCTCGATCATCACGGCGGTGATCGGCGCGGTGATCCTGCTGTTCATCATCCGGCTCATCAAACGCGCTTAGCGCCGCCAAAACCCCGCCGGCGCTATGGGGCCTCGTTGCCCGTAGCCGAGCACGGCGGTGGATGGTGCTGTCATCCAACCGCCGGATTTCAACGCGCATTCCATCATCTAGACTGGTTGCATCAGGACAGCCGCGCCGCGCCACAAGCGCCGTGCGGCCGGTACACGCCATACCCACGCGAGGCCACCATGTCTGATCAGCTCACCGCACCGCAAGCCCTCTATGAAGGGTTCGAGATTCACGTTACGCCGTCCCCCATGCGCGCCAACCCCGCCCGCTATACCTACACCGGTTACGTCTGCCACCCGGGCGCCGATCCGCACCTGCCGGGTCATACGGTGCCCTTTCATGCCGATGGCGACGACAGCTTCCGCAGCGCTGAAGACGCCATGGAAGAGGCCATGCAGGTGGCACGCAGCATCATCGATGGCACGCATTTGGACCTCTCCGTGCTGTCGATCGTGACGCACGGCTACTGACGCGCAAAGCCCGATCCGGCAATTGCTGCTCGACCGCCACCAGTGATGTGGTTGTCGCCTTCGTACGCCCGCCCACGCATTTGCTGTGCCGCACCATCCCGATTCGTGTCTGCACCGAAATCGTGCGGCGCGACGCTCGTGCATGAGGCATGGGCGCTGTGCGCTGGCGTCGCTTTCCGGCGCAAACCGCGATAGATCAACGCTTTCCACGCCTGGCATACCTGTTGCATAGACCCATTGCGCGGATCAATGGCGATTCGTGCTCTTCGTGGTGAAGGCCCTGGTGCTCAGGGCACTTGGACAACGGCGTCCCAGAACCTGGCTTCAACAGCGAGGTTCTCGGACGCCTTTCTTTTTTTTGGAAGCGGGATTCGACATGAACGGCAAAGCCACCCGAATCGATCTGTTCAGCCTGCGCACGCCGCAGATGCGCGCCTTTCACCTGACGTGGCTGGCGTTCTTCGTCTGCTTCTATGCGTGGTTCGCCTGCGCGCCGCTCATGCCGGTGCTCAAGGGCGAGTTCCACCTCACGCCCGCGCAGATCGCCAACATCAACATCGCCGCTGTGGCGGTGACGATTCTGGTGCGGTTGATTGTCGGCCCGCTGTGCGATCGCTTCGGCCCGCGCAAGACCTATACCGGGCTGCTGGTGCTGGGCGCCATTCCCGTGCTGGGTGTGGCGCTGGCGCAGAGCTACGAAGCGTTCCTCTTCTTCCGCCTGGCGATTGGCGCGATTGGCGCTAGCTTCGTCATCACGCAGTACCACACGTCGGTCATGTTCGCCCCCAACGTGGTGGGCACGGCCAACGCCGCAGCCGCTGGTTGGGGCAACGCGGGCGGTGGCGTAGCACAGGGCACGATGCCGCTGCTGCTCACCGCCATCGTGATGATGGGTGTGACGCAAAGCCTGGGCTGGCGTCTGGCCATGGTGGTGCCGGGCGTGGCGATGCTGATCGTCGCGGCGCTGTACTGGCGTTACACGCAGGACTGCCCGGAAGGCAACTTCAGCGAGTTGCGCGCGGCCGGCAAAACCGTCGACGGCGGCAAGAAGGGCGGCTGGGGCAGCTTTGCTACGGCGGCTGCCAACTACCGCGTGTGGCTGCTGTTCATTACCTACGGTGCGTGCTTTGGCGTGGAGATTTTCATCCACAACATCGCGGCCACTTACTACGTTGACCACTTCGGCCTGTCGCTCTCGGGCGCCGGCATGGCGGCGGCCAGCTTCGGCCTGCTGGCGCTGTTTGCCCGTGCGCTGGGCGGCATCGTGTCGGACCGCGTGGCAGCCAAGCGTGGCCTGGATGCCCGCACCCAACTGCTGTGCGTGCTGATGCTGGGCGAGGGTCTCGGCCTGTTCGGTTTCGCCCATGCCGGCAGCGTAACGGTGGCGGTGCTCGCCATGCTTGGTTTCGGGCTGTTCACACACATGGCCTGCGGCGCTACGTATGCGCTGGTGCCGTTCATTGACCGCCGTGCGCTGGGTGGCGTGGCCGGCATCATCGGCGCGGGCGGCAACGTGGGGGCGGTGGCTGCTGGCTTCCTGCTCAAGGGCATGGGCGATACGCAGGCCACGCTGTCCATCCTGGGGGTGCTGGTGGCGCTGTCCGCCATCTGCGCGATTGCCGTGCGCTTCTCGGCAGAACACAAGGCGCGTGAACAAGCGCTGTACGACAACACGCTGGCTGCTGCCGGCGGCGCCTGAGGAGAACATCACCATGACCATGAAGATCGTCGTCATTGGCCACGGAATGGTGGGCCACAAGTTTCTGGAGAGCCTGCTACATGCGCCGGGCCATCACCTGCAAGTGACGGTGCTGTGCGAAGAGCCGCGCCCCGCCTACGACCGCGTGCACCTGTCGGAATTCTTCACTGGCAAGACGGCAGAAGATCTCTCGCTCGTCACGCCGGGCTTCTTCGACCGTGATGATGTGGTGCTCAAGCTCAACGCGCGCGCAACCGCCATCGACACCACGGCCAAAACCGTGACTGCGTCCACTGGCGAGGTGCTGCCGTATGACAAGCTCGTGATTGCATCCGGCTCGTCGCCGTTCGTGCCGCCCGTGCCGGGCAAGGACCGCAAGGACTGCTTCGTCTACCGCACGATCGAGGATCTGGAAGCGATGGCCGAATGCGGTCAGCGCGCCAAGACCGGCGTGGTGATCGGCGGCGGCCTGCTTGGCTTGGAGTGCGCCAAGGCCCTGCGCGATATGCATCTGCAAACGCACGTGGTCGAATTTGCCGGCCGCCTGATGGCCATGCAGGTGGACGACGGCGGCGGCCGCATGCTGCGCCGGAAGATTGAAGACCTGGGCGTGACGGTCCACACGCAAAAGAACACGGTGGAGATCGTTGACGGTGAACACGCTACGCACCGCCTGAACTTTGCCGATGGCACGCATCTGGAAGCGGACATGGTCGTCTTCTCGGCCGGCATCCGCCCGCGTGATGAGCTGGCACGCGCCTGCGGCCTGGAAGTGGGCGAGCGCGGCGGCATCGTGATCGACTCCGAATGCCGCACCTCCGCACCCGACGTGTACGCCATTGGCGAATGCGCACTGTGGGGCGGCAAAGTCTACGGCCTGGTGGCACCGGGCTATGAGATGGCCCGCATCACCGCCAAGCAGATCCTGGCCGCGGACGACGCCACCGAGTTCAGTGGCGCCGACATGAGCACCAAGCTCAAGCTGATGGGCGTGGACGTCGCCAGCCTGGGCGATGCGCAAGGCATGACGCCGGGCAGCCGCAGCGTGCTTTTCACCGACGAGCGCAAGCAGATCTACAAGAAACTCGTGTTGTCGGAAGATGGCAAGTATCTGTTGGGTGGCGTGCTGGTGGGCGACGCGGCCGAATACGGCACGCTGCTGCAGATGATGCTCAACCGCATCGAGCTGCCCGAAGCGCCGGAATTCCTGATCCTGCCGCAAGCCGATGGCAATGCACGCCCGGCACTGGGCGTGGATGCGCTGCCGGAGAGCGCGCAGATCTGCTCGTGCAATGACGTGTCGAAGGGTGCCCTGTGCCAAGCCGTGTGCGCGGGTGCCACCACCGTTGGCGCGTTGAAAGACGCCACCAAGGCCGGCACCTCGTGCGGCGGCTGCGTGCCGCTCATGACGCAGGTGATGAAGGCCGAGATGAAGAAGCAAGGGCTGGCCGTCAACAACCACATCTGCGAGCACTTTCCGTATTCGCGCCAGGAGCTGTATCACCTGGTGCGCGTGGGCCGCATTGAGTCGTTCGAGGCACTGCTGGAAGCGCACGGCAGCGGCATGGGCTGCGACATCTGCAAGCCGGCCGTGGCGAGCATCCTGGCCTCGTGCTGGAACGACTTCGTGCTCAAGAAGGAGCACGCCAGCCTGCAGGATTCCAACGACTACTTCCTCGCCAACATCCAGAAGGACGGGACGTATTCCGTGGTGCCGCGCATGCCCGGCGGCGAGGTGACGGCGGATGGCCTGATCGCAGTCGGCCAGGTCGCCAAGAAGTACGGCCTGTACACCAAGATCACCGGCGGCCAGCGTGTGGACCTGTTCGGCGCGCGGCTTGAGCAACTGCCGCTGATCTGGGAAGAGTTGATCGCGGCCGGGTTCGAGTCGGGCCACGCGTATGGCAAATCGCTGCGTACCGTGAAGTCATGCGTGGGCTCCACGTGGTGCCGCTATGGCGTGGGCGATTCGGTGGGCTTTGCGATTGCGCTGGAGAACCGCTACAAGGGCTTGCGCTCGCCGCACAAGCTCAAGTTTGGCGTGTCGGGCTGCACGCGCGAATGCGCCGAGGCACAAGGCAAGGACGTCGGCATCATCGCGACCGAGAAGGGCTGGAACCTGTACGTATGCGGCAACGGTGGCATGAAGCCCCGCCATGCCGAACTGCTAGCGGCGGACCTCGATCAGGAAACGCTCATCAAGTACGTCGACCGCTTCCTGATGTTCTACGTGCGCACGGCTGACCGCCTGCAACGCACCAGCACGTGGCGCGACAACCTCGAAGGCGGTCTGGACTATCTGAAAGACGTGGTCATCAACGACAAGCTGGGCATCGTGGCCGAACTGGAAGCCGAGATGCAGCACGTGGTCGACACCTACCAGGACGAATGGAAGACCGCCGTGACCAACCCCGACGTGCGCAAGCGCTTCCGCCACTTCGTCAACAGCGATGCGAAGGATGCCAACGTCGTCTTCGTTGAGGAGCGCGGACAGATTCGTCCCGCTACGGTGGAGGAGCGGGCCAAGACACGCCCGGTGCGCATTCCCGTTGTTGCTGAAGCCGCTTGAGAGAGGAGCCCATCATGCAAGCACGCCGCTGGACCCCTGTTTGCCCGCTGGATGACATCGTGCCCAACACCGGCGTGTGCGCGCTGGTGGATGGCGAGCAAGTCGCCGTGTTTCACGTCGCCGGCGCTGCGCCGCAAGGCGTGTACGCCATCGGCAACTATGACCCGAACTCCGATGCAGCCGTGCTCTCGCGCGGGTTGGTCGGCAATCTGGGCGAACGCATCGTCGTGGCCTCGCCGATCTACAAGCAGCACTTTGACCTGACGACGGGCGAATGCCTGGAAGCGCCGGCCAATTCGGTGCACGCCTACGCCACCAAGGTGGAGAACGGCACCGTCTGGGTGGGGGTGTAACGATGACGTCCGTGCGCCCCAAGCTCGTCGTCATCGGCAACGGCATGGCCGGCATGCGTGCGGTCGAAGAGTTGCTCAAGCTGGCGCCGGACCTGTACGACATCACCGTGTTTGGCGAAGAGCCGCACGGCAACTACAACCGCATCCTGCTATCCCCCGTGCTGGCGGGCGAGAAACAGGTCGACGACATCATGCTCAACACGCGTGAGTGGTACGCGCAGAACCACATCACGCTGCATGCCGGCGACCCGGTGGTCAGCATCGACCGCCCGCGCCGCACGCTGCGCTCGCGCGACGGCGTGGAGATGCAGTACGACCGCCTGCTGATCGCCACCGGCTCGCGGCCGTTCATCCTTCCGGTGCCGGGGCATTTGCTGCCGGGCGTAATCGCCTTCCGCGATATTCAGGACGTAGAGACGATGCTGGAGGCCGCGCGCAACCACCGGCACGCCGTGGTCATCGGCGGCGGCCTGCTCGGGCTGGAAGCCGCCAATGGCCTGATGCGCCAGGGCATGGACGTGACCGTGGTACACCTGCCCGACACATTAATGGAGCGCCAGCTCGACAAGCCCGCCGCGCAGTTGCTGCAGAAAGCGCTGGAGGCCAAGGGCCTGCGCTTCCTGCTGGGCGCACACACGGCGGAGCTGCTGGGCACCGACCGCGTAACGGCCGTGCGCTTCAAGGACGGCACCGAGATCCCCGCTGACCTCGTCGTCATGACAGCCGGCGTGCGCCCGAACATCGAGCTCGCCAAATCGGCCGGCCTGCATTGCGAACGCGCCATCGTCGTCGACGACACGCTGCAAACGTACGACCCCCGCATCTACGCCGTGGGCGAATGCGTGCAGCACCGTAGCGCCACCTTCGGCCTGGTTGCGCCCATCTGGGACCAGGCGCGCGTATGCGCCGCACACCTGGCCGGCGCAGGCCACCGCCGCTACATCCAACAGGCCACGGCCACCAAGCTGAAGGTCACGGGCGTGGACTTGTATTCCGCTGGCGACTTCATCGGCGGCGAAGGCACCGAAGACATCGTGCTGCGCGACCCGCGCCGCGGCGTGTACAAGCGCCTCGTGCTCAAGGAAGACCGCATCGTCGGTGCCGTGCTGTATGGCGACGTGGCTGACGGCCCGTGGTACTTCGACCTGATCCAACGCCAGACCACCATCACGCCGATCCGCCAACGCCTGTTGTTTGGCCGCGCACTATGCGAAGCGGAGGCCGCGTGAGAGCGAGGGCAACTCTCAGCGACGCCATCTGCATGCAGACGGTTTGGCCGTACCTTGCCCTAGTTGGCGCCTTGAATTTCTGTAAGTGGGCGGAAAAAAGAAGGAGGCTTGTCTGAGCGAAGCGAGTTTGCCGCCTTCTCCGCCCGGTTACATAAATTCAAGGGGGAAGTCGCCATCTCGGACGCGCCTTTCTTTGCTTACTTTCTTTGGCAAGACAAAGAAAGTGAGTCAGCCCCGGCAGGGGATGAAACAAGGGATGCACCAAACACGCAAAGCAACACAGAGATGACGATGACAACCATCCCCATCCTTCCGGCCACCGACGCGGTGCGCACCACCTGCCCCTACTGCGGCGTAGGCTGCGGCGTACTGGCAACCCCCCACGCCGATGGCAGCGTCAACATCCAAGGCGACCCCACCCACCCAGCCAACGCCGGACGCTTGTGCGTCAAAGGCTCCGCACTAGGCGAAACCATCAGCCTGGACGGCCGCCTGCTGCACCCCGCCATGCGCGAACGCACGCACGACGTAGATGCGCCAACGGCTCCACTACAACGCGTCTCCTGGGACACCGCCCTCAACACCGTCGCCCAAGGCTTCCGCCGCACCATCGACGAACACGGCCCCGACGCCGTCGCGCTCTACGTCTCCGGCCAATTGCTCACCGAGGACTACTACGTCGCCAACAAGCTCATGAAGGGCTTCATCGGCACGGCCAACATCGACACCAACTCGCGCCTGTGCATGTCGTCCGCCGTGGCAGGCCACAAGCGCGCGTTTGGCGAAGACCTCGTACCCGTCTGCTACGACGATCTGGAGCAGGCAAACCTGATCGTGCTGGTGGGTTCCAACACCGCGTGGTGTCACCCGATCCTCTTCCAACGCATCGTGCGCGCCAAAGAAGCCCGCCCCGAGCTGAAGGTCGTGGTAATCGACCCGCGCCACACCGCCACGTGCGAACTGGCGGACCTGCACCTGCCCATCAAGCCCGGCACCGACGTGTGGCTGTTCAACGGCCTGCTGTCGTTTCTGTCACGGCGTGGCGTGGTGGACCGCAACTTCGTCACCCTGCACACCAATGGCCCGGACGCCGCCCTGGCAGCTGCCGGCACCGAGAGCGAAGATGTCGAAGCCGTGGCCAAGGCCTGCAAGCTCAAACTGGACGACTTGCTCACGTTCTACAGCTGGTTTGCCAACACAGAACGCACCATCACGGCGTTCTCGATGGGCGTCAATCAGTCCAGCGCGGGCACCGACAAGGTCAACAGCATCATCAACTGCCATCTGCTCACGGGCCGCATCGGCCGCGCGGGCATGGGGCCGTTCTCGATCACCGGCCAACCGAATGCGATGGGCGGCCGCGAGGTGGGTGGCCTGGCCAACATGCTGGCCGCCCACATGGAACTGAACGAGCCGGCGCATCGCGAGCTGGTGCAAACGTTCTGGAACGCGCCGCGCATGGCAGACAAGGTCGGTCTCAAGGCGGTCGACCTGTTCCAGGCCATTGAAGACGGGCGCGTGAAAGCCGTGTGGATCATCGGCACCAACCCCGTGGTCAGCTTGCCCGATGCGGATCAGGCACGCCGTGCGCTTGCGAAGTGCGAACTCGTCGTCGTGTCCGACATCGTGGAAGCCACCGACACCACCGTGCTGGCGGACGTGTTGTTGCCCGCGCTCGGCTGGGGCGAGAAAGACGGCACCGTGACGAACTCCGAGCGCCGCATCTCGCGCCAGCGCGCCTTCCTGCCCGCACCCGGCGAGGCCCGCGCCGACTGGAGCATCATCGCCGACGTGGCCCGCCGCATGGGCTACGAGGGTTTCGACTACAGAAGCCCGCGCGATGTGTTTGACGAACACGCACGCCTGTCGGCCTATGCCAACGATGCAGGTGGTGTCCGCCGTGCCTTCCACCTCGGCGGCCTGACCGGACTCGACGCGGATGCATACGACGGTATGGCGCCGACGCAATGGCCTGTCACGCTTTCGGGCGCCAGCGAGGCGCGCCTCTTCCGCGATGGCCGTTTTGCGCACGCCGATGGCCGCGCCCGCTTTGTGCCCACGTCTGCGCGTGCGCCCGCGCACAAGGCGGATGGCGAATACCCGCTCATCCTCAACACCGGCCGCGTGCGCGACCAATGGCACACCATGACGCGCACCGGCCGCGCGCCCAAGCTGGCCGATCACGTGCCCGAACCGTTCGTTGATCTGCACCCGCACGACGGGCTCCTGGCCGGCGTGCGCGAGGGCAATCTGGCCCGCGTGTCGTCTCGCTGGGGCAGTGTGGTGGCGCGTGTGCGCATGACGGGCGGCATCGCGCGCGGCAGCGTGTTCGTGCCGATCCACTGGAATGGCCAGTTTGCTTCCGATGCGCGTGTGGGCGCGGTGGTCAACCCCGAGGTCGACCCGGTTTCCGGCGAGCCCGAGTTCAAACACACGCCGGTGATGGTTGAGCCGTTTGACGTGGCGTGGCATGGCTTCGTGCTCTCGCGCCGTGCACTCGATACCGATGACGCCACCTGGTGGACGCGCATCCAGGGCAAACAATTCGTGCGCTATGAGCTGGCTGGCCGCCAGCAACTCGGCAACGTGCATGATTGGGCGCGCAAGCTGCTCGGCGTGAGCGACCCGCATGCGGATTGGCTCGAATACGAAGACGCCACCGCGCGTGTCTACCGCGCCGTGCATGTGGTGGATGACCGCATTGAAGCCTGCGTGTTTCTCTCGCCGCGGCCGGACTTGCCCTCGCGCAACTGGCTGGCGGGGCTGTTTGCGCAGGCGCGCCTGGAGGACCTCGACCGCGCGGGTGTGCTGCTCGGCCAACCGATGGAAGCCGGCGCCGATGTGGGCCCGACCGTGTGCTCATGCTTTGGCGTGGGCCGCAACACCATTTGCGATGTCATCCGCACGCAGGGGCTGCAATCCACGGGCGAGATCACGGCGTGCCTGAAGGCCGGCGGCAATTGTGGATCGTGCGTGCCGGAACTCAAGCGGCTGTTGGCAGAAACGCGGGTGCCGGTGGAAGAGGCGGCGTGAGATCGCGGCACCAGGCGGTATCGCACGGCGCAACGCCTTATCATGGCGCTTGGTCGCGTACCGGTTCCGTCCCCCATGCACAGTCAAACGATCCGATTTTTTCGCTCACGCATCCCCGCATTTGAGTGCGTCCCTGGCTGTCATGACTGCTGTGGCCCGGTGATGGCTTCCACGGAAGAGATGTCGAGGCTGCCTGTCAAAAGCGATGCCGAGCACGAGGCGGCATTGGCCGATCTGAGTTGCCCGCATCTGGGTGCCAAGGGCTGCACGGTGTATCTGGAACGCCCATTGATCTGCCGCTTGTTTGGCACGACACCGCGGCTGGCCTGTCCGAACGGACGGCGGCCGGACGAGATGATCGATCCAGACGTTGAGCAGCAGATTCAGCGCTTCTTTGTCGAAACACGTCATGTGCTGGTCTGAAGGTCTGACAACGTGCGCCGGTGCTCAGGGCCCCACGCATTAAAATGCGCGGATGGATGCCTTCGACCCCCTCCTTGATACCGACCTGCCATTCCCTGTAGACGCCGACGTTGGGGCACCCCTGGTGCTGGAGTCGGGCCACATTGTGTCGCTCCAATTCGATGAATCCGCGATACAGAGCCTCATGTTCCGCAACGAGCCCAACAAACTGGTGCTCGGCTACACCCGCACGATGATGAGCTTTTTGCTCCTGCAACCGGCGCCCGCGCGGATCTCGATCATCGGTTTGGGCGGCGGATCGCTGGCCAAGTATTGTTATCACCATCTTCCTGAGACCCACGTCGCGGCCGTTGAGATTGATCCGGCAGTGATCGCCCTACGCGATGCGTTTCAGATTCCGCCGGATGATGGCCGCTTTGAAGTGATCTGCGCCGATGGCGTGGAATACGTCAAAGGCCGCGAGGCGCACCCGGATGTCATTCTGGTCGACGGCTTCCTGGCGTGCGGCATGCCCGCGCAATTGGGTACGGCGGACTTCTATGCGGCGTGTCGTGCGCGGCTTGCCGACAACGGCGTGCTGGTCGCCAATTTTCTGGAAACCGACCCGGATATTCCGTTCTATCTGGACGAAGTGCGATCGGTCTTTGGCGAGTCGTTCTCCATCTGGCTCTCCGAGGATGGTGGCAACTACACGCTGTTGGCCTGGAAAGGGAAGCTTCCGTCGTCAAACACGCTGCTCACGCGCGCCCGCAGTCTGGAAGCCGAACACGCGCTGGATTTGTGCTCAGCCGCGCGGCATCTGAAGCAGCGCGAGCGGCCCGTGTTGGATCGCAGGTCCTGGCAAGCCCAGGTGAACTGACCGGCTGGCTAGCGAACTTTGTCGCAGGGAAGGGGGCGGCCGATGTCCGGCGTCAAAAAATTTATACCCGGATAATATTGACGCGGCATTAAACCCGGGTAGAATTCATTCCTGTTGAAACTCGCAGCAGGAGCACCTTCCCATGGATGCCGCCGCAATCCACACCTGTACGGCCTTTGCCGGCACCCGCCGCTTGGCTGGCGGGCCCGTCCGCGATGTGGCCCGGGCCGTCAAGATCTACCTCGACGCGCACCCCGAATCCCAAGTCCTCGTATTCGACAACGCGAGCGCCCAGCCCGTGGAATTCGACCTGCGCGGCACGGTGGACGAGGTGCTCGCGCGGCTGGATCGCACGCTGTCACCCGCGCCGGTGCCGGCCGATACGGAGTGCCGCCCGCGCGGCCCTGGCCGACCCAAACTCGGCGTGATCGCGCGCGAGGTCACCTTGCTGCCGCGCCACTGGGACTGGCTGGCCGCACAGCCGGGTGGGGCATCCGTCACCTTGCGCAAGCTGGTGGAAGACGCCCGCCGCGCCACCGAAGGCGCCGACCGCCGCCGCGTTGCCCAGGAAGCGGCCTATCGCTTCATGGCAGCCATGGCCGGCAATGCCGCGGGCTTTGAAGAGGCCACGCGCGCGTTGTTCGCCGCCGATGCCGGTGCATTCCAATCCCTCACCCAAACCTGGCCCGCCGATGTGCGCGACTTTGCGCGTGAACTGGCGCACGCCGCTTTCGACACCCTCACCCCTACACAAAAAGAGGAGGCCGCATGACGGCACCTTCCGCACCACCCTCCACTGCACCCACACCCCGCCCGCTGTGGCGGACATTCATTGCATTTCTCGGGCCGCTGATTCTGGCCAACATCCTGCAATCGTTGTCGGGCACGCTCAATAACGTGTACGTCGGCCATATGCTGGGCGTGAAAGCGCTCGCTGCCGTGTCGGCATTCTTTCCGATCCTGTTTTTCCTGATCGCCTTCATCATCGGGCTGGGCTCCGGCGCGGGTGTGCTGATCGGGCAGGCATGGGGCGCCAAGAAGCCCGAAGCGGTCAAAACGGTGGCCGGCACTACGCTGTCCGTGGGCTTTATCGCGGGCTTGGCCGTGGCGCTGCTGGGTGGGCCGTTTGCGCATGCGCTGCTCGGCTGGCTCGGCACGCCGGCGGACATCCTGCAAGACGCCACGCTCTATGCCAGTGTGATGCTGTATGCCATGCCGGGCCTGTTCGTGTATCTGCTTGCCACGGCGATGATGCGCGGCGTGGGCGATACGCGCACGCCGCTGCGCACGCTGGCACTGTCTACGTCGATCGGACTGGTGCTGACGCCCACGTTCATTCGCGGCTGGTTTGGATTACCGCAGCTGGGCGTGGCCAGCGGAGCGGTGGCCACCATCATCTCGTTCACGGTCGCGCTGGTGTGGCTGGCGTTCTTCCTGCGCCGTCGCAACCATCCGCTCGCGCCCGATGCGGTGCTGGCGCGCCATCTGTGGGTCGACTTTGGCGTGCTCAAGACGGTGCTGAAGATCGGTGTGCCGACAGGCGTGCAGCTTGTGGTCATTTCGATTGCCGAGCTGGCGCTGCTGTCGTTTGTCAACGGCTTTGGCTCAGATGCCACCGCCGCGTACGGTGCTGGCACGCAGATCATCAGTTACGTGCAGTTCCCCGCCATGTCGATCGCGATTACGGCCTCGATCCTAGGCGCGCAAGCGATTGGTGCGGGCAAGCCTGACCGACTCGATGCCATCACGCGCACCGGCTTGTGGTTGAACGTCGCCATTACCGGGTTGCTGGTGGTGCTGGCACTGCTGTTCTCGCGCGCCGTCATCGGGTGGTTCACCACCAACGCGGAAGTGATGGACCTCGCGCAGAGCCTGTTGCATATCTCGCTGTGGAGCTCGGTCATCTTTGGTATGGCGAGCGTGTTCTCGGGCGTGATGCGCGCCAGCGGCACGGTCATGGCGCCCACGGCCATCTCCATCCTGGCGATTGCGGCGGTGGAAGTGCCGGTGGCGTGGATGCTGAGCCGGCATATCGGCACGGATGGCATCTGGGCGGCCTACCCGGCGGCGTTCATCGCCATGTTCGTGATGCAGGGGGCATACTACGGCCTCGTGTGGCGCCGTCGTGCACAGCGCTTTGGCATTCGCCGCATGGTGTGAGCGTTTCCAACGGGCTTCGTTGAGAGCACAGAATGTTCGGGGTGGATGCGGCTTCAATTCGCAGCGGTCGTTAGCCTGATGTTTCCAAACGGGGCAGAAGATCCGGAAAGGCCGAGTGTCAGTTGAAGGCCAGCGCGCGATCTCGAAGCCCCGTGAGCTGAGGAAACCACGATGCCACGAATCACCCACTCCACCACCTCGCACGTCAACCGTGCCTCGCAAGACGCTGGGCAGACCTCTGCCACCACGTCTTCCGGTACATCATCCAGTGCGCCGGCCAGGGCGCGCACCAGCGCTTCCGTACTCAAAGGGCTGAAGTCGCTCGCAAAGACGATTGGGATCACTTCGTCGGCACCGAAGCGTCCCAGGCAATCGCTGGCCGCACTGATGCACCAGGAAGCACCGTCGAAGCTGACGCGCGCCCACATGGGGTTGCCCGACCCGGGCGATAGCAGACCGTCTTCAGCATCCTCCTCAGCGGCGCCATCACGGCAATCCTCGGGGGCGGGGCCATCCGGGTCTGGGCCGGCGCATGCCGTGCCAGGGCGCGGGCGCGTGCAGTTCCAGGGCGCTGTCCGCACGCGCGTGATTCACAATCAGGCCAGCGACGCATCAATCCGCCGCGGCACGGACAAGCTCGATTTCACCAGCGACCTTAAAACGTCCGGCGGGCATACGCGGCCGGCCAAACAGGTCGACACACTTCGCGCCGCGCAAACAACACCGCGCCAAGACATCTTGATCGGCCAGATGGTGCAGACGCTGAACGAACGCATGCATCGCGCCGACACCGACCCCGAAGAAGCGGCCGAAATCAAGCAAGCCCTGGCAGAAGGGGTGTTTCCGCAAAACCTCGTGTTTGAGGCCCAGATGGCGGGGCTGACGACCAAGGAAAGCCAAGCCGCCGTGGTTGCACGCTTTCGCGAACTGGCGGCGGATGAGGCCGAACTGGCCCAGGGGCCGGCGCAGCAAACCTAGCGTCTGTTCCGAAATGCCCCCTTGCCCGCGATACCGCACCGACAATCCGCATCGGGCTCAAGCTGGCAAGGCGTGCGCTGGAGCATCAGGCCCCGTTTTCGACATGCACGGCGACGCGTTCGTCGGTGACCTCGACTGCGTGGGTGTCTAGGCACAAGCCGGGTCCGCCAGGCGTGCAGCCGGTAGCGAGGTCAAAGTGCAACCCATGCGCCGGGCATTGCAGCCGCGTACCGTCGAGCTTGCCAGCCGCCAGCGATGCACCTTGGTGCGGGCAACTGTTGTCGATGGCGTAGAAGGTGCCTTTGATATTGAAGACCACCACACTGCGCCCATTCATGAACACCAGCTTGCGCTGACCCGGAGGCAACTCCGCCATTGGGATCGACACGGTATTCGGCATGTGGCAGCTCCATTTAACGCAATGCGTGGATGAGCGCGTCCGCCATTGGCCAAGGGCCGAAGCCCGAAGCGGGGTTCAGGTGCCCGACCTCGCCTAGGTCGATCAACCGGCTACCCCAGTCCATCGCCATGCTCGCCACGCGCCCGTAAGACGCCAGCGGATCATTGCGGCTGGCCGCAACAATGCTCGGAAACGGCAGCAGCTTGCGCGGGCAGGGCAGCCAGCCGTGCTTCTCCAACACATCGTGCGTGGGGTAGCCAGCAGGCAGCGGTGTGTCTAGATCTGCTGGCGTAGCCAGCAGTGCGCCATGAATCTTGCGCGCGTGGTCCTGGGCCCAATGCACGGTCGTCATCACGCCCGCGCTGTGCGCGACCAGAATCACTGGCCCATCGATGGCGCTGATGGCTTTGTCCAAGGCGGCTACGCGTGCGGCGCAACTCAGCTTATCGGCTTCGAGCGGAGGGACGGACGTGGCGCGCTGCCCTTGCGCTTGCAGCTGGGCCTCCAGCAGCGTCTGCCAGTGCTCGGCCACGTGGTCGCGCAGGCCCGGCACCATCAGGATGGTCGGAAGGGTCTTCAACATCGTCATCGACTTTGACTCAGGAAACAAAAAACGAGGAGGTCGCCCTCCTCGAATGCCGACCTGGGAGATGGCGGGTCAATGCCACCTCCCTTGGTTCTGGCCGCTCAGAACTTGTGCCGAATGCCGACGGCGGCGCCCACCATGCTGGTCTTGCCGGTGGCCAGGCCGTAGCCGGTGGCGTTGAGGTCTACCGTGGCCTGATCCAGCGCCAGGCCTGCGTTGCGCGCATAGGCGGCGGTCAGGTAGAGGTCGGTGCGCTTGGAAAGCGTGTAGTCAGCAATGAACGCCACCTGCCACGGGTTGGCCTGTGTGGAGGGTACGCTGTTGATGGTCTTGATCTTCTGGTACGAGTATTCGAGCGACAGGCCCAGTGCGTTGGTGGCCTGGTAGTTCACGCCAGCCCAGTAGTAGTGGTCACGCAGCGCGACCGAACCGTCGGCATTCTTGTTCTGGCCCCAGCGGTAGCCGCCCATGATCTTGACGGTGTCGCCAAACAGATAGCTGCCAGCGACGGCCGCCTTGCGCACCGTGCCCGAGCTGAAGGCGCCGCCGCCCAGTGCCACGCTCGGGTTGTACTGGTCAAACGCCAGCGTGGCGCCGATGGGGCCGGCCATGTAGGCCACGCCCGCGCCGTAGCCGCTGTCGCGTCGCGCCTGTCCGGGCACCTCGCCGTTGCCGCCGCCGGTGGGGTTGGCGCTTGGTGCGCCGGTGCCGAAGCTCCAATGCGCCTGCGCAGTGACAGGGCCGAAGGTGCCGGTGTACATGGCGGTGTTGTCTGAGCGGAAGTTGACGCCCGTCTGCACGGCCGCTGGTTCGTATTGCGTGGAATAGGCCATCGGCTCGAAGTTGGCGAGCAGCTGGAACAGCGTGGTGTACTGCCGCCCGAACGTGAACTGGCCGACGGTCGCGCTCTTCAAGCCCACATAGGCCTGACGCCCGAACAGACGGCCGCCCTGTTGCGATTGCCCGGTATCGCTCGCAAAGCCGCTTTCCAACACGAAGAGCGCGCTCAGACCGCCGCCCAGGTCTTCCGTGCCGCGCAGGCCCCACCGCGAGCCGGACAGTCCGCCGCTCTGCATCGACACACGATTGCCCGAGCTGCCCGGCGTGGCCCCGGGCAGGTTGGTGGCGTACTCGATGTTGGTATCCACCACGCCGTACAGCGTTACGCTCGATTGGGCGCAGGCCGCACTGGCGCAGGCCAGCAGCGCAATCGGCGCCATGGGGGCGATGTGCTTGCTCTTCATGTTGCAGGGTCTCCTCTTGGTGTTGTTGCCGCGGGCTCGATTTGGCCCGACGGTCTTTAAAACGGCTTGCTGCCGATAATGCCCGCGCGCTCCATCTTGCGATGGCACGGCGCGTAATCCATGACCGCGTAGTGCTGCGTGGCGGTGTTGTCCCAGATGGCGACGCTGTTGGGTTTCCAGCGCCAGCGCACCTGGTACTCCGGGATGTACGCCTGGCTGATGAGGTAGCGCAGCAGATCCGCCGCGCCGCCCGTGGCGTCTTGCCCGTAGCGCACGCGTGCGGGCGTGTGGTAGTTGGTGAAGTGCGTGGTGAAGCCATTCACGTACAGCACCTTCTCGCTGGTTTCGGGGTGGGTGCGGACCACCGGGTGCTCAGGGTCGGGATACTGGGCCTTGAGCGCGAGGCGCTTTTCGATCGGCATGACTGCGCCGAAGCTGGCTTCGATGCTGTGGCGCGCGCGCAGGTCGGCAATGTCGCGCTTGACGTCGTCGGGCAATTTTTCGTAGGCCAGCACCATGTTGGCCCACATGGTGTCGCCGCCCACGGGCGGGCATTCCACGCAGCGCAGCACGGCGCCAAACTGCGGCGCTTCGCGCCAGGTGGTGTCGGCGTGCCAGCAGTTTTCGTAGCGGTCGTTGGGCTGGTCGGGCGTTTTGTAGATGCGCACGAGGCCGGGGTGCTCCGGGTCGCTGCCTGCTACGGGGTGGTCTTCCAGATCGCCAAAGCGGCGGGCGAAGGCGACGTGCTGCGCGCGCGTCCAGTCCTGGTCGCGCAGGAAGAGCACGCGGTGCTGGAGCAGCGCCGCGCGGATCTCGTTGAAGAGCCCATGGTCTTCAATGGCATCGGCCAGTTGCACGCCGGTAAGTTCAGCGCCCAGCGCGTTGGTCAGTTGTTCGATACGCATGGTGGGCCTCAGATGACGAAGACGGAGGAGCCCGTCGTCTTGCGCGCTTCCAGGTCGCGGTGGGCCTGCACGGCGTCTTGTAGCGCGTAGCGCTGGTGGATCTCGATCTTGATGCGGCCGGCGGCCACGTGGTCGAACAGCTCGCCGGCCAGCTCGGCTTTCTCCGCCGGGTCGGCGATGTAGTCGGCCAGCGCCGGGCGTGTCAGGTAGAGCGAGCCCTTCATCGCCAGCAGTTGCGGATTGAACGGCGGGATCGGGCCCGATGCCGTGCCCACGCACACCATCAGGCCGCGCCGTTTGAGCGAATCGAGCGAGGCATCAAAGGTGGCTTTGCCCACGCTGTCGAACACCACGTTCACGCCCACGCCGTCGGTCAATTCGCGCACGCACTTGGCGACATCTTCGTGCGCGTAGTTGATGACGTGGTCGCACCCATGCGCGCGGGCAATGTCGGCCTTGGCTTCGCTTGACACAGTGCCGATCACCGTCAGCCCGAGCAGCTTGGCCCATTGCGAGACGATCAACCCCACGCCACCGGCAGCGGCATGCAGCAGGATCGTGTTGCCCTTGGCAAACGGATAGATGCGGCGCAGCAGATAGGCCGAGGTCAGGCCGCGCATGGTCATGGCGGCAGCGGTTTCGCAGGCGATCGCGTCCGGCAGCTTGATGAGCGGCGAGGCCGGGATCAGGCGCTCGGTGCTGTACGCGCCCAGCGTGTTGACGAAGCCGGTGTAGGTCACGCGGTCGCCTTCGGCCACGTTGGTGACGCCTTCGCCCACGGCTTCGACAATGCCAGCGGCTTCAACACCCATGCCGGCGGGCAGCGGGACCGGATACAGGCCGGAGCGGAAGTAGGTGTCGGCAAAGTTCAGGCCGACGGCTTCGTGGCGCAGGCGCACTTGGCCGGGGCCCGGCTGGCCGACCTCGACGATCTCGCAGCGCAAGACTTCGGGGCCGCCGGTTTCGTGAAAGCGGATTGCGGTTGCCATGTGTGTCTCCAATGTTTCAGCGGTGTTTGGGTGCGCGCCGCCCGCACGGCTCGCGTGGCGAGCCGCGGTCAAAGCGGAGAGGGAGTTTTGGGGTGCCTTGGGGAGGCGGCGCGCGATGAAATCGAGCTAGCTGTTCATGCTGATGCCATGGCAGAGGGGCCTGGGGCGGGCGCTGCATCCACCTGCACGTTGGCAACGCGTTTCAGGTCGGCCTCGTAACTACGCGCAGCCCACAGGAAGCAGGCCGCCGCCGCCACGCTAAAGACCGGCATGACGGCCAGCGCGGTCTGCAGGCCCCAGGCGTCGGACATCGCACCACCAACGAACGGACCGATGGCCAGGCCGAACAGGTTCTGAAACAGTGAGAGCACCGCAGCGCCCGTCGAACGCACGCCGGGGTGGATCACGTCAAACACCACGCTTGATGCTGGCGCTACGGTGCACGTCATCAGAAAGCCGCCCAGGGCGATCAGCAGAAACTGTTGGTTGGCCGGCATGGTGGTGCCGAATGCCGTCATGAAGACGAGCAGTGTGACGATCGCCAGCGCGGCCACCGCAACCAGCCGGTTACGCTGCCGGCGCGCGGCCACCAGATCGGCCACTACGCCCCACACGAAAGCGCCCAGCGCACCGCACAGCACCACCAGCGCCGCCTGCATGGCCGCACGGTCGGGCGGCGTGCCGTGGTAGCGGTTCAGGTAGCTCGGCAGCCAAGACCAGATGGTCGACACGACAATCAACTGGAACGCCGCGCCCAGGCATGTCCACCACAGCGTGCGCGAACTGCTGAGCGCGCTCACCACGCGTTGCAGGAGCGTGCCTGCGGACTGGTGTGTCTGCGTGCTGCCCGGCGCCATCGCCACCGTCTTGTAGTCGGGCACAAACATGTAGAGCAGCGCGAGAACGAGCCCGGGCAGACCCACCACGCCAAACGCTGCCTGCCAGCCCCAATGCGCGGCAATCACGCCGCCGAGCAACACCCCCAGCACCGACCCGACCGACGCGGCCGCAAAGAACGCGCCCATCAGCGTGGCACGCAGGCGTTTGGGGAAGAGGCTGGCAATCAGTGCCGCGCCCACCGAGCCGTATCCCGTTTCGCCAACGCCCACGATGGCACGTGCCGCGAAGAGCTGCCCATAGTTGCGCGCGAACATGCACGAGATGGTCGCTAGGCTCCACACCGTGGCCATGACGACGATGCTTTTGACGCGGCTGAAGCGGTCGGCCAGCAGCGCGACGGGCAGCCCGCCCACCGCCACCACGATGGAGATGACGGACACCAGCGCGCCGAGTTGCTTGTCCGACAGCGCCCAGGCCGTCTTCAGATGCGGGAACAGCGACACGATGACTTGCCGGTCGATGTAATCGAACAGCATCAGCGCAAAGGTCATTGCAAACGCAAACCACGCTTGGGGTCGGCTGACGAGGTAGCCGTCGTGGTTGTCTGCGCGCGGGTCGGCGGCATGCAGATTCATGGTTGTCTCCGAGTGGCGGCGCTTGCGTTGAGCGTCGCCTGTGTTGGCCCGGTTGATGCTCGCTTGTAGTTTAGGCCGCGCGCAGCGGCAAGTTCTTCACGTTGGGGGCGCGGTTGGGCGACATGCCATTCTTGGCTAGCGTTTCCTCCACGCTGTCGTACTGCACACCAATGCGGTAGATGGCCCGAGCCTCCTTGCCGCTGGCGATATCGCGGCCCAACTCGCGCGCCACGCGCACGCATTGCTCGATCTGCTGCACCGAGGTCATGCGGTTGCCGTGCTGGTCGATGATGGTGTCTTCAATGCCGCAGCGCGGGTGCAGGCCCATTGCCATGGCCATCATGTTGAAGGGCAGCACGTTTTTGAGCAGCGACTCGGCGGTGAGCGTGCAGCCATCCGGCGCGCGGTGGATGAAGTTGAAGAAGTTGAACGGGTTGGGGCCGTCAAAGCCGCCGCCAATGCCGATCCACGTGAGGTTGAGCGGGCCCTTGTAAACGCCCTTGCGCACCAGGCGCTCCAGCGTTTCCAGCGCGTGGATGCCGGTGAGCTGAAAGTGGGGCTGCACGCCGGCTGCTTGCAGACGGCGCAGGTGCTCTTCCACCCATTGCGGGCCGGCCGGCACGGTCATCTCGCGATACGCCTGCTGGTACGCCGGGTGCGACAGGGAGGTGCCCTCCAGATACTCCGGATACAGCAACTCCATGATGTTCATCTGCGTGGTGTTGATGGCCACGGTGACCTGGTCGGGCGTCGGCGTTAGGTCGGCCAGCATGTGGCGCGTATCGTCCGACAACCACTTGGCGGCCTGGCCCTCGTCTTCCGGGGCAAACGAGATCGAGCCGCCCACCTGGATGATCATGTCCGGCACCGCCGCACGCACACCGGCAATCAGCTCGTTGAATTTCGACAGCCGCTTGGAGCCCTTGCCGTCCAGCTCACGCACGTGCAGGTGCAGCACGGTGGCGCCGGCGTTGTAGCAATCCACGGCTTTCTGTACCTGTTCTTCCATCGTGACGGGGATGTCTTCCGGAAAATCTTCCGGCATCCATTCCGGGCCGTACGGCGCAACGGTGATGACCACCTTGTCCTGGTTTTCGGGGTGCAGGGAATCGTCGAGGAATTGCATCTGGTGTCTCCGCTAGG
The DNA here is from genome assembly GCA_966433195.1 of uncultured Ralstonia sp. Taxonomy (GTDB): domain Bacteria; phylum Pseudomonadota; class Gammaproteobacteria; order Burkholderiales; family Burkholderiaceae; genus Ralstonia. The sequence goes on along the minus strand of CBJMVH010000016.1, from coordinate 53,640 downwards.
GATGTCTCGGGTGGACTTCACTATAGGGAAGCGGTAGCTTTCAATTTCTCAGTTGGCGCCAATTTTTTCTCTTTTGGCGCCATTCCGTGTAAACACCGACCCGCCACCAACCTGCCGGAACAGCCAACGGAACCCCATGGAAACGATGGTGCGTGCGCGCTCGCTCAATGGTTATTTCCAGGTGGTGCGGCGGCTTGGCTTCAACCCGCAGGAAGCGCTAAGGCAAGTGGGGTTGGACCCCGCCAAGCTGACCGACCCTGAACAGCCGGTGTCCGTGGTGGCAACGTGCCAATTGATGGAGATCACCGCCAGCAGCGCGCCGTGCCCCACGCTCGGTTTGCAGATGGCCGAGGCGCGGCAGGAGCTGGACTTTGGTGTGCTGGGCCTGCTGCTGGGCCACAAGCGCACGCTGCGCGAGGCGCTGCAGGCCATCATCCAATACCGCCATCTGCTGAACGAGGCGCTGGCGATTTATCTGGAATCCGATGGCGACATGGTGGTCATTCGCGAAGAGGTCATCACCGAGACCCCCGTGCCGCTGCGCCAGGCCAATGAGTTGGCCGTTGGCGTGCTGGCGCGGACGTGCAGTGCGCTGCTGGGCGCGCACTGGAAACCGCGCAGCGTGCACTTCACGCATGCTGCACCGGCCGATTTGAGCCTGCACCGGCGCGTGTTCGGCTGCCCGATCGTGTTCGGCAGCGACTTCAACGGCATCGTCTGTGCAGCGGCCGATCTGGAGATTCCCAACCCCGCCGCAGACCCCGCCCTGGTGCGCTATGCGGAAAGCCTGGCCGAGCCTCTCAACGTATCCGGCCCCGACGCGACGGTGCAGGAGGTGCGGCGGGCGGTGTATCTGCTGTTGCCGCTGGAGCGGGCCTCCGTGGAGCAGGTGGCGGAACACCTGCACTTGAGCGTGCGCACGCTGCAGCGGCAATTGGAGGCCGCAGGCGCCACGTTCTCCGAACTGGTGGAGGAGGTGCGCCGCAACCTTGCCGTCCGCTACATGGCGAATCCGACCTACCGGATCGGGCGCGTGGCGGCGCTGCTGGGCTATACGCGGCAGGCTTCGTTTACGCGCTGGTTCATCGCGCATTTCGGCATGACGCCGCGGGCGTGGCGCGATACACAAGCGCAAGCCCAGGCCCAGTAGCGGCGGGGCACAACGCTGGCTACAGAATCGGCGCGAACAATTTGGCCACGTGCATGATCACGCGGCGCAGCGGGTGAGCGCGTTCGTATTCGTCCCGGCCGATGCGCGTGGCTTGCGCGAAGTCGGCGTCGAGCATTTGCGCCACGTCACTGGCAAAGCGCTGGTCGGCTGTGACGACCATCAACTCGAAATTCAGGCGGAAGGATCGGTTGTCCAGGTTGGCGCTGCCCACGGCGGCGGCATCGTCGTCGATCAGTACGACCTTCTGGTGCAGGAAACCGGGCAGGTAGCGATAGATCTTCACGCCTGCGCGGATGGCCTGGTATGCGTACAGCGTGGAGGCCAGGAACACCACGCGGTGGTCCGGCCGGGCCGGAATCAGGATGCGCACGTCTACGCCGCGCAGTACGGCCAGGCGCAGCGCCGCAAACACCGCCTCGTCAGGGATGAAATACGGCGTGGTGATCCACAGCCGGTGGCGCGCGGACTGGATGGCCTCCATGAAAAACAGCGAGCAGGTCTCCTGTTTGTCTGCCGGGCCACTGGCTACCACCTGGCAGACCATGTCTTCGTCAGGATGCAACTCTGGCACGATCAATTGCGGCACTTCATGCGCCGCCCAATACCAGTCTTCGGCAAAGGTGAGTTGCAGGTCCATCACCGCCGCGCCCACGATCTCGATATGCGTATCGCGCCACGGGGCCAGCGGCGGTTTCTCGCCCAGGTATTCGTTGCCGACGTTATGGCCGCCCACGTAGGCGCGTTCGCCATCCACCACCACCAGCTTGCGGTGGTTGCGAAAGTTGAGTTGGAAGCGGTTGACGAAGCCCGCGTGCGTGGAGAAGGGCTTGGCGTGCACGCCGCCATCGGTCAGGCGCTGCACATAGTGGCGCGGAAGGGCGTGGCAACCGATGGCGTCGAACAGGAAGTACACGCGCACGCCGGCACGCGCACGTTCGAGCAGCGCGTCGGCCAGGCGGCGGCCCAGCGTGTCGTCATGCACGATGAAGAACTGCACGATCAGCACGCGCTTGGCCTGCGCGATGGCCGCGAAGATGGCCTCGAAGGTCTCCGCGCCATTGACCAGCAGACGCACGCGATTGCGCGACAGGCACGGCATGCCCGTCAGCCGGGGCAACGCCTGCATGCATGCGTGGTGCGGCTCGACGACAGACGATTCATGATCGCGCAGGCGCCGCCAGTCGTCTGACAGCGTGATCTCGCGCATGCGCGCATTGTTGAAGCGCCGCGCATCCACGTAACCGGCAAAGGTGCTGCGCCCGAAGATCAGGTACGGAATCAGCGTGAACTCCGGCAGTGTGACGAGCGAGATGGCCCAGGCAATGGCCCCCTGGGACGTACGCACGGTCAGAACGGCGTGCATGGCAGCCAGCACGCCCACGCAGTGCACAAGAAACAGAAAGGTGGCGAATGCGGTGGTTTGGGTCAGCATCAAAAGGGGCAGGGAGGACATGCCACGGGGCATTTTGACACGCCAGAGGTGGCGTCGGATAAACACGGATACGCGTCGCCGCAGCGTCGGCGTAGCCTGGAGAGGGCCCGAGCCATCGGCGGGCACGCGGCATGCTGATGTGCAGCTATCGTCCCGTCGACCATCTGTAGCACAACGCAACATAACCATATGCAAGGGCGCCGGTTGATCTTCCGCACCTGTTTGCGCGTCTGGCTGACCTGCCTGGCCGCGCTGCTGCTGGGCGCCTGTGCCAGCCTGCCGGAGCACGTCGAGCGGCCGGTCACGACGGCGCTCTCGGGCGCGGAAACGACGACCACGCTGGGGCGGTTGGCGCAGTTGAATGCCCCCTCCGGCGACGTGTCGGGCTTCCGGCTGATCCCCTCCGGCGAGGAGGCCTATGCCACCTTGCTGACGCTGGCTGACCGCGCCGAACGTACGCTGGATCTGCAGTACTTCATCATCGGAAGCGACAACGCCGTGCGCGAGTTGATGCGCCATGTGCTGGCCGCGGCCGAACGCGGCGTGCGCGTGCGCATGCTCGTTGACGACCTGCACAGCGATGGGCGCGACCTGGCGTTCCTGAAGTTTTCGTCGCACAAGAACATCGACGTGCGGCTGTTCAACCCGTTTCCGGGTGGGCGCATGTCGAACCTGACGCGGTACCTGAGCGGCGCCGCTGAGTTTCGCCGCGTCAACCGGCGCATGCACAACAAGGCCTTCATCGCCGACAACGCACTGGCCGTCACCGGCGGGCGCAACCTGGGCGCCGAATATTTCACGCAGGACAAGACCACCAACTTCGTCGACCTGGATGTGCTGGCGGCGGGGCCGGCCGTGCGGCAGTTGTCTTCCGCGTTCGATGCGTATTGGAATAGCGAATTTGCGTACCCGGTGCAGGCGTTGGCGCCCAAACCCAACGATGCCCACCCGCCCGAGCAGAAGAACGGTAACTACCCGCCGCCTGTGTCCATGCCTGCGCGGCCGGAAGCGCCATTGCGCCACATCGATGTGCCAACAACGCCGATCGACATGGGCTCTGCATCCGGGCCCCAGGCCTCAGCCCGGCAGATTACCGACCCAGAGCAGCAGCGCCTGCGCAACCAGACCGACCTGGCCAGCACCACGCCCGTCGACCCACTGCCGCTGCGGCCCGCGCCACGCGACTGGTTCCTCGCCGACCAGATCGCACGCGGCCGCCTCAGCCTGGAATGGGCGCCGGCCAAGGTCATTGTCGACCGCCCGGCCAAGGTGTCCGGCGATGACGTGGAGCCTGGCGATGAGCGCCTCGCCCGCACATTGATGCATGTCGTAGACCAGGCGCAGCGCGAGGTGATCTTGATCTCGCCATACTTTGTACCCGGCAAGCGGGGCGTGGAAGTCGCTAAGAGCCTGCATGACCGCGGCGTGCGCCTGCGCGTGCTGACCAACTCCCTGGCAGCCACCGATGCGCCCATCGTGCACGTCGGCTATGCCAAATACCGTGGAGCGCTGATTGATGACGGGGCCGAACTCTATGAGCTACGCCCCACGCTCGGCGAGCGCCCCAAGGTGGTTGGCACGTTCCGGTCATCGCAGGCGAGCCTGCATGTGAAGTCCGTCATCGTGGATCGGAGCACGCTGTTCGTCGGCTCCATGAACATCGACCCGCGCTCCATCGCGCTGAATACGGAAACGGGGCTGGTGATCCGCAGCCCGACACTGGCGCAGGCCGTGGCCCGGCTGTTTGATGATTCGGTCAGCGAGAGTGCCTACCGCGTGACCAAGGCGGAGAATGGCCAATTGCGCTGGATCACGCACGAGAAGGGCAAGGAGGTTGTCGTCGACCATGAGCCTGATGTCGGCTTTGGCCGCCGAACGTGGATTCAGATGCTGGCGCCGTTTACGCCAGAAGAGTTGCTGTAGGACGTACGCCCAAAGAAAAACGCCGCAGGGTGCAGTTCACCCCCGCGGCGTTCTTCCAATCAGGCTGGGCAATGTGGTTGCCCGGCCTTCGAGTCATTACATCTTCTGCTTGGTGCTGTCAGCGGCGTTTTCCAGCTTCTGGCCGCCGGTCTGGATGTCCTTGCCCATGCCCGCCATCGTGTTGCAACCCGCCAGGACGGCGCAGCCCAGGGCCAGCAGTGCAATCAGTTTTTTCATCTTGATCCCCTTGTGAGCAGTGCGGTAATCCGCACGGTTTCGCATGATTGCCACACCAGCGGTGGCGCAATCCGCATTTTAATGTCCCCCACCCGCGTGGGGTGCGCCCGACGCATCTTTTTTACACTCTTGCGTATCACTTGCGGCATATCCCAGACATTCAGCGCGTGGGGCTCGAGTTCTCTCCAGGCTTGCCGATAGGTCTTTTCGGGAGTGAACCGGGTGCCAGACGAGCGGTGCATCGCAGCCCTAGACAACGCCAGACGGGGCCCAACCAAGCGGGGGAAAGATTATGTGGAAGTGGATGGATACAAGCATTCGAACGCGGCTGACGATTCTGGTGGCCGCGTTTGCCGGGATGATCGCGGTGGTGGGCGCCGCAGGCATCGCCACGGGCCGGGCCACCAACGCGGACTTGCGCGCCGTGTACCTGGAAGACGCCAAGGGGCTCGACTTGCTGGCCAAGGACACGATCAACCTCTTGTGGGCACGCATTCATCTGACCAACTTCGATTCGGTTTCATCGCCCGAAGAACTCAAGAAGTTGCTGACGGATGCGCACACCATGGTGAAGACAGCCAATGATGCATGGGCCGAATTCATGAAGCTGCCCGTGCCCGAAGCCGATCGCGCCCAATTGCAGGCCGCCGACGCTGCACGCACCAAGTTCGTCAAGACGGCTCTGGAGCCGGCCATTGCCGCGTTGGAGCGCAGCGACCTCACCACCTATCGAGACTTGAACACCACCCAGGTGCCGCAGCTTTTTGTTGCTTATGACACGGCGCTCGGGCCCCTGGTTAAGGCGCGCTTCGCCTATGGCCAGGCGCGCTTTGACCACTCGCAATCGCGCTATGCCATGAGCATCTGGGTGTCGGGCGGTTTGCTGGCGGCGGCGCTGTTGCTGTCGGTGGTGGCGCGGGGCGTGCTGGGCCGCACGGTGTTGCGCCCGCTGGAACGTGCCATCCACGTGTTCGAGCGCATGGCCTCGGGCGACCTTGCAACGCGCGTAGAAGGCCAGACCACGGCCGGCCGTCGTGACGAAACCGCGCGCCTGATGCACGCCGTGGCCTCCATGCAGGCGAGCCTGCAGCGGATCATCGGCCAAGTGCGCACGGGTTCGGATTCGATCGCCAGTGCCACCAAACAGATCGCCGCAGGCAATGCAGACTTGTCGCAGCGCACGGAGCAACAAGCCAGCTCGCTGGAAGAAACCGCATCAAGCATGGAAGAGCTGACCAGCATCGTGAAGCAGAACGCCGACAACGCGCGTCAGGCCAGCACGCTGGCTGTCAATGCATCGGATATCGCCGTCAAGGGTGGTGAGGTGGTGGGCCGCGTGGTCGACACCATGGCGGGCATCAACGAGAGCAGCAAGAAGATTGCCGACATCATCGGCGTGATCGAAGGCATTGCGTTTCAGACAAACATCCTGGCGCTGAATGCCGCGGTGGAAGCTGCGCGTGCGGGCGAGCAGGGCCGAGGCTTTGCCGTGGTGGCAGGGGAAGTGCGCAGCCTGGCGCAGCGCAGTGCCACGGCGGCCAAGGAAATCAAGGAACTGATTGGTGATTCGGTGGGCCGTGTGCAGAACGGTTCGACGCTCGTGGCCGAGGCCGGTGCGGTGATCGAAGAGGTGGTGACCGCCGTTAAGCGCGTGACCGACATCATGGGCGAAATCAGCGCCGCATCGGAAGAGCAGAGCAGCGGCATCGAGCAGGTCAACCAGGCCGTCACGCAGATGGATCAAGTGACGCAGCAGAATGCCGCGCTGGTCGAGCAGGCGGCAGCGGCAGCGGAGTCGTTGGAGGAACAAGCGGAGGCACTGCGCGGCGCGGTGGCGGTGTTCCGCGTCGAGCACGCATAAGCTAGGCGCGACAAGACAGACGCGCGATGCCCTTCCATGTCTGTGGAAGGGCGTTTGTTTTTTACGGCAGCAGATCGCGTGCGCGTTCGGCAATCACGCCTTGCGTGTCGTCGATCCAGCGTGCAGGGAAGGGCTGTGACAGCAGATAGCCCTGAATGACATCGCAGCGGCAGGCGCGCAGGGCCTGGAGCTGGGCGGCGGTTTCCACGCGCGTGGCGGTAACGGGCACGCCGACCGCATGCGCCGCAGCCACCAGGCGTTGCAGCATGCCGTGGCTGTGCGCGTCTGCCACCGCGCCGACCACGCCTTGGTGGAGCTTGACCTGGTCGGGGCGAAAGGCCTCCAGGCAATCGAGGCTGTACTCGGTGGCGCCAAAGTCTTCTACCGCCACGCGCGCACCGCATGCGTGGAGCGCCTCAATCGCCTGGCGTGCGGCGCCGTTGGCCCGTTGCAGAGTGTGTTCCGATACCTCGAAGACGATGCGCGCCGTCGGCACGGCATGGCGTGCGGCAATGTCACGGACGACATCGCTCAACTGCGGATCCAGCAATTGCGCCACCGACAGGTTGACCGCCGCATGGACGCTGGGCTGATGCTGTGCGCCCGCCCGCCCGGCGCGTTCGGCTTCTTCGCGCTGCAGGCCGGCCAGCATCTGCGCGGCGTTGTCGAGCACCCAGCGGCCCACCTCGCGGATGTCGCCCGTCTGCTCCAGGATCGGCAGAAAATCGGCCGGCGCCACGCCACCGAGTTCCGGTGAAATCCAGCGCAGCAGAAATTCATAGCCGACGATCCGTCCGTCGGCCAGGCTCAACTGTGGCTGCAGGTTCAGGCTGAACTGGCGGCGCGCCAGTGCGTGGCGCAACTGCGCCGCCAAGCGCGGCCGCTCGGCTACGGCATCGTTTGCTTCGGCAGCCGACACAGGGGCATCGGCATGCGGTGTGGAGGGGGCTGGCGCATAAACGGCCGGGCTCTGCTCGCCGCCGTGCTGCACGTGGTAGAGCGCGCGGTCGGCCTGATCAATCAGCCGGGCAGGGTCGGCAGGCGTGCTTTCAAACAGGGTCATGCCGATGCTGCACGAGCAGACCAGCTCGTAGCCATGCGCGATGAATGGACGCGTCAATGCGGCGGAAATGCGCCGCGCGAGGTCGTGCACCGCTTGCGCAGAGGAGAATTCGGCCGAGGCGATCGCAAAGGTTTCGTGGCCGACGCGGCCAACGAAGGGGGCCTTGGCATCGGCCTCGGAGTCGCACAGCGCTTTGAGCCGCGCCGCACATTCCACCAGGATGGCCCTGGCGGCCAGCGGCCCCAGCGTGGTGGTCGCTTCGGCAAAGTGGTCAAAGCCGATCAGCAGCAACGCGCCAGTGCCATCCGGCTGGGCAGGCTGCATGGGCTGAGGCAGCGCGGCCAGCCACCGGATGAATCGTTCGCGGTCTGGCAACCCCGAGATGGGGTCCAGACCCGCTGGCGCGACGGACGGGGCGCGACTCATAAATGGAGATCGTCCTGCAAATACCTGTGAAACGGAAATGCGTTGGTTCGCGCGGGTCATTCAATTGTGTCGAGTTGTCACGACGAACCTGCGGGCATCATAAGCCCAAACTCCGCTTGCCGGGCCGCTGCCCGGCGCATTGTCGCGGGAATCGTACGGGCGTTTTTTAATGTTTAGCGGTAATTACATCTGATAAAAGTATTTCGAATATCAGAGCGTGTTATGCCATGCGCTGGCCACCCCAGAGTAATTGCTCGTAGATAAAGCACTGCAGCAGCATCCGTTGCGAGGCCCCGAGTTCGATGAACTCCACGCCGTACTGATAGGTATTGGGCAGATCAGCCGGTTTTTCGCTGCGGATCAGCGCTGCCGCCACCAACTCTGAGTGGTAGTCACGTGTCTTCACGCGGAACCGCAGGCGTGCGGGCGCGCCACTCAACTCCAGCCGATGTGCAGATCGGAACGATGCGCCCGTGGTGCTGATGTCGGAAATATGGATCATGCGCGGCGGCTCACCGCTCACCAGCATCTTGCCGACCACGTTGGCGCGCACGCGCAGCGACTTGCGCAACGCGCGGCTTTTGATGCGCCGCGGCGCTGACAGCACAACGTATTCGAACGGGATGCGGCAGACGGCCATCACCGTGCATTCAAAGCTGGCAATGCCCTCGCCCGAGAAGGCGTGGATCTCCAGCAGTTCATCTTTGACCGGCATGACTGCGCGGCCACCGTCGGCTGGCATGGTGATCAGCAGATGGCGCTGCGGGCTGTAGCCCATCACGCGCGCGGCCCCCTTGCTTTGCCCAGCGCCGGCGGTCAGGCGCACGGTCAGCATGCCGCCCGGGCGCAGGCCGAGCTGTTCCATGGCGATGGAGCGCTCGCTCTCGGGGTCGTCCGCCATGTCGGGGAACAGCGTATTCGGGAACTGCGTGTTGGCGAACGGCGAAGGGGTGGCGGGCGCACCATCGGGCTGACGGTGTGGCCGGTGCAGGGTGAAGAGCAGGTCGATCTCCTCCGGCGAGTGGATGACGTCGCCTTTGGGGACGAGCAGTTGCCCGTCGGCGTCGAGCATCGGCCACGGCAGGGGGATCGCTAGCGGAATGTCGAGAGGTTGGAGTTCGAGCATGTCAATGGAGCCGCCCGCAGCGGCGCGGGTGCCCACGTGCTTATACGGCAAAATGTTGCCCAACTTTAAACGGGCACGGGAGTTGCGCGCCCTGCGGCCATGACTCAGCGCAATTTTGATTCTCAGGCAGCGGAGCCCTCCGCGCGCCCTGTCTCCCTCGTCCCCACGCGGCGTTTCGGGGCTGTGGTGGCGCAGTTCTCGCGCTATGTGGTGATCGGCTTTGGCGCGACGCTGGCGCACTACGTGGTGCTGTTCGGGCTCGTGCAGGCCGGCGTGTCGCCTTGGCGGGCGTCCGTGGCCGGCAGCGTGATCGGCGCCACGCTCAACTACATCATCAGCCGGCAGGCGGTGTTCAACAGCACGCGGGGCCACCTTGGGGCGATGGTGCGGTTCGGGCTGGTCGCGTTCCTGGCGCTGGGGTGCAACGCGACCATCATGGCGATTGGCCTGTCACTTGGGTTGTATTACTTGCTCGCGCAGGTGTTTGCCTCGGCCATTACCGCGGTCTTCAATTTTCTGGTGCACCGGCATTGGACGTTCCGCGACGCCGCTGCCGTCGGGGCGCCCGCCGAGCCGCAGCCCACCATCGTGCCGAAGCGGCCGGCGTGGGGCAGGCGGGGGCGTTAAAGGCTAGTGTCGCCGGGCGGGGGTGAGTAAGCCCGGGTTGGCGTCAGGAGGGAAAGTGACTTCAGCCAAGCCGTCCGCAGGGGAGGTCTGGCCACCGTCGCGCAGGCGTTCCACGACCAAATGCACATCGATGATGTCTGCCATGCCGGCCGCCTCCAGCGAAACAAGTGCGGCAAGCTGCGCAATCGCAAACGTATCCGCGAGCAAGGGGGTGTCGTCGTGCAAGTCGCCGGTGGCCCGCATGCGCGGGGCGCTCGCGCCGGCATTTGCCGGGTGTAGCGCCGCGTCACGGGCGCGGTAGGCGAAATAGGCATCGGCAAAGTGCACGCGGTGGGCGTCAAAGACGCGTACGGCGGCGGTCAGTGCGTCGTCGATCCAGGCCGGATCAATAGGCTCGCTTCCCTCGGGCAGCCCTGCCAGCTTCAGCGCATAGCGGTGCGTTTCGGTACCCGGGGCGACAAAACTCAATTCCATACAACCTCCCACAACCGCAGGCGTCGCGTGGCGCACGGCGGCTCGCTGTGTTGACTCGTCCCCCCGGAGCGATATCACCCATAGTAGCGGAGCGCGTGCCGTCGTGATCGCCGTTTCGTTCTTCTGGACGAGTTCGGCGGCGTTCACTGCCTATGCAGACATCCACAATGTGGAGATGCCGGCGCTTGTCTCGAGCAAACGTATGCGTCGGGGCCCGAACTGTAAAACCTAGCCGAAAGGCTGACTGTCGCACGGTAGACGCGGGTGTACAGTTGTCCGATGTCCGGCTTGGCCGGGCGGCTGCCGACCATGGCAGCGACAAACGCAGACGGGAATGACGCGGGGCGCGTTTCCCTCGCGTCGACTTCAAGCACGAGGGGCCAGAACGAGCGTCTGACCCGTGTCCCCTCGCGGGAAGGGATTGCCCCGTTAACTCACGGCTTCTATAGTCCGCCTCGAATTCGTGCACATGGATTGTGTGCGACAGGTCTGCCAGCCGCCGGCTGAACCCGCAGACCACGAGACCGGTTACGGGGATCCACGTCGAGCACACCGCGCTTGCCCAACGCGAACCATTGCTTTAATGCAGTGGCGGGCGGGTCGATGTCGTCATATCCGTTGTTCCCCGGGACTGCCGCATTCGCGAAATGCATCGCCATGCTTGAGGACCACCATTTGTATAAGGCTGCGATCGAACATTCGCCGATTGGGATCGGCCTGTGCGCGCCGGAGGGTCGCTTCCTCGACGTGAACCGGGCGCTGTGCGCGTTGACCGGCCACGAGGCACAGGCGCTGCGCTCGCGCGATCTCTTCGATCTGTGCCACCCCGATCACGCCCAGCGCACGCGGGATGGCATCGAGGCCTTGCTCGCCGGCCAGCGTGAGGCGCTGTCGCTCGAGACCCGCTTCGTGCGACAGGATGGCAGCACCCTGTGGGTACAAGCCGACGTGGCCTTGGCACATGAGGCTTCGGGCGCCACCAAGCACCTCGTTGTGCAGGTGCAGGACGTAACGGCGCGGCGGCTGGCGCTTGAATCGCTGCGCGCATCGGAACAGCGGCTCGCTTATGTGCTGGACGGCGCGGGCCTGGGCACATTTGATTGGTCTACGCGCGCCCGGCACGTGTCGTTCAACCGCCGTACTGCGGACATGCTCGGCTACGACCCGGCGGATCTGCCGAACGATCCGGACGGCTGGTTTGCCATGGTGCACCCGCAAGACGCGACGACCAGCGCGCGACGCATCTATCGCCATCTGCGCGGCGATGCCGACAGTTTTGAGGTGGAACAGCGCATGCGCGCCGGCCATGGCCAGTGGATCTGGGTGGCGGCGCGTGGCCGCGTGACGGAGCGCGATGCACTAGGCATGGCCACACGCGTGAGCGGCACGCTGCTCGACGTTACGCAGCGCCGTGCCGCGCTCGACAAGGCGCACCACTTGGCGCTGCACGACCCGCTGACCGACCTGCCCAACGCGCGCCTGCTGCGCGATCGGCTGTTCGTCGCCATTCAGGCGGCACGTCGTGCGCGCGCGCAGGTGGCTGTCGTATTTGTCGACCTGGATCGCTTCAAGCCCGTCAACGATGAATATGGCCACGGCGTGGGCGACCTTGTTCTCAAGGCCACAGCCATGCGCCTGCGCAGTGGCCTGCGGGCGTCTGATACGGTGGCGCGCCTGGGTGGCGATGAATTCGTTGCCGTCCTCACGCACTGCGCCACGCGTGAAGACGTTGCGCAGACCGTCGAGCGCCTGATCGAGCAATTGCAGACCCCGTTCCGGGTAGAAGGGCATGTGCTGTCGCTGGGCGTGAGCGCCGGCGTGGCGCTGTACCCGACCGACGGCCGCGATGCGCAAACGCTGATCCGCAACGCCGACGCCGCCATGTACGAAGTCAAGCGTGCCGGCGGCAATGGTTTTGGTTTCCATGCCTCGCTCAACTACGAGCGCTTGATGGGCATGCGATCGCGCGATCGCGACTTCGACGGCGAGGCCGGCGCGCACTGATCTGCCGCCAGCCTTCCGCGCAAGAGGGCGCCTGCCCTGATCAGTCCTTGAGTGGTTCGTTCTCTGGCGTGGTGTGCGCCCCATGCATGGCGAACTCCACGCGATCGCGGCCGTTCTTCTTGCTTCGATACAAGGCCGCATCTGCGCGCGAAATCATGCCGTGGATGGTGTCCTCATTTTGCATGCAGGTCACGCCGAGGCTTGCCGTCATCCGGCCGATTACGCGGAAATCGTGATCTGCGATTGCCTGGCGCAAACGGTGCGCACAATCCATGGCATCTTGCGGCCCCGCATTGGGGCAGATCAGCAGGAATTCTTCACCGCCCCAACGACCGACGGTATCCGCAGGCCGCTTCACGTGCAGGATGCGGCTGGCCACCTCCACCAGCACCTGGTCGCCGATTTGGTGTCCGTGCGTGTCGTTGATGGATTTGAAGCGGTCGACATCGATCAGGATGATGGCGAGCGGGCTGCCATCGCGCAGGCAGCGCTCCAGTTCGTGGGTGAGTACGGCATCCAGGCACCGGCGGTTGAATACGCCCGTGAGCTGATCGGTCATGGAGAGCGTTTCCAGCTGCCGGTTCTTTTCGACCAGCTGCGCCTGGGCAGCCTGCAACTGCGCGAAGGCCTCGTTGGTGATGTGGATGGCCTCGCGCGCGGTCATTTCGGCTTCCGTGCGTTGCGCGATGATGTGCTTAAGTCTGCGTAGGACTTGGTTGAAGCCCTCGATGACGCTATCAAATTCCGTGCGGCCCAGCTTGGGGAGCTCCTCCAGGTGGTCACCCTGGGAGGAGGCGAGATTGAACAGCGCGCGCTGCAGATGCGCCAGCGGCCCGAAGACCATGCGCAGACCAAAGGTCAGCAGCAGCACCAGCGCCACGTCCATGGCCGCGACCTCTGTGATGCCCTGGATCATGGCGGCGCGCAACGCCATGCGCATGGGGTCTCGGGTGAGATAGAGCACCGCTTTGCCGATGGGCTGCTTCCTACGTTCGGAGTCGACGCCGGCTGGCGGGTAGATGTCCACCTCTCCAATCACGGCATGCGGGCCGGGCGCAGCGCATGTCACGGTGCCCGTTGCGGTGCCAGCCACAGGCGCGCTAGCACCGGCCGGTTTGCGGTGGACGGCGGCATAGGTTTCCTGCAGATCCGCAGAGAGCGCGCATGCCTCGACGACCTCCGGATGCACGAGGGCGGATTCGAGCTTGGTCCGCATGATGTCGACGTTCAGCGCCCAGACCGGTTCGGCCAGGCTCTGCCCCAGACTGTCCAGGATTTCCGTGCGAACTTGCTCGAAGCGCTGATCAAGATCGCGTTGTCGCTGCCATTGCCGATGCACGGCGAACGCGCCCAACGTGGTCGTCGTGACAACGATGAAGAGCACGATCATCCTGTTCCGGATCGATTGAACAGGAGACAGCGGGAGCATGAGTGTGCGGGTGGCCTGGTTGCGGGGCTGTGGGATTACTCGTCCGCCGCCTTGTCGAACAGCTGGCGGAATCTGGCGAGCTCGGGGTGCGATTCTTCGTATTTCTTGCTGAACCCGACGTGCACGCTCTCGCTCTTGACGGTCAGGATGCGCTTGGATTTGTACCGCATCCGCTCGGGAATGCCCTGGGCTTCCAGCGTGATCAGCGCCTCGTTGAGGACGATGCTCGGGTTAACCACGCAGTCGATTTCCCCCACCAGCATCTTCTTGACGAGATCCTGAAATTCCTGCCCTTCGACAATATTGATCTTGCCCGCCCTTGCCATCTCGAAGAAGCGCGGGCCTGGCGCCAGATAGCCACGCTGGTTGCCGAACCGCAGGCCGGCGAAGTCGTCGGGGTAGGTGTTGAGCGTGCGTCCGCGTACCGAATCCCGGTTGCAGTGCACGGCAACGTCCTCGGTGTAGATCGCTTTGGAATGATTCAGGAAGGGGCGTTCCTGCGGGCGGTAGTACACGCCAAGCACGCCGGCACTGTTGCCGTTCTTCGCTTCTTCCACGGCGCGCGCCCAGGGTACGAAGCGGATCTCCACCTTGTAGCCGGGGATCCGCTTGAGCACGCGCATCAGGTTTTCGACATAGGCGCCCTTGGGCGTGCCATGGTCGTCATAGGAGAGCGGCCGTTGCCCCGCCTCGGAGTAGATGAGGATGGGGGTTTGCGCCAGAGCAAGCGTAGGCACCAGGAAGGCGCACAGTGCGCAGAAGACCCAGGAAGGGCGCAAGAGGTGCATGGCGTCAGGTGGCGCTGAAGAGAGTGCAATGCCCGGTCTACGTGGCGGCGTTGTACCTGCCGAACTGGCGCAGTGTGAGCTCTATAGCAAGTCATCGGCAATCTAGACGAGTGGTTTAGCCCCTCTGAAGAGTGGACGGCTGGCATGGCAGACCCCATGCGATGGTGTCAGCGGTGGGAGGATTGTTCATGAGGCAGCCTTTCTCCAACCTTGCATGCTGGTCCAACAATGAAAAAGGGGTTTGCAGGAACGTGCTGCAAACCCCTTCAGGTTGTGTGCGGACGGCTTAGCCCTGGCGGGCAGTGAGCTTGGCGTCAGCAGCGCATCCTCGCCCGTACTGCGGCCGAGGGTGTTTCACCGAAGAGCTTCTTGTAGTCGCAGGAGAACTGACTGAAGTTGACGAAACCCCAGGCCGCCGCAATGTCGCCGATGGCGTGCCTGCCATTGCCTTCGCATAGCGCGCGTCGCACGCCGTTCAGGCGCAGCGCGCGCAGGTAGGCCATGGGGCTGATGCCGAGGACATCTTCGAAGCAGTATTGCAGCGTGCGCCGGCTGACGTGTACGGCTTCGCACAGCATCGGTACGGTGACGGGACTTTTTTGCTGTGCCATCGCGTAGTCGCACGCGTTGTTGACGATGCGGACGCGGCGCTGGAAGTTGGCGCTGGCCTCGGCTTCGATCTCGCCGCTGTCCAGCAGCGCCAGCAGCGACACCAGCACCGCTTCTTGGCGCAACTGCAGCGCCGCGTTGCGGGGGGTGTCTTGTATGCCGCCGGCCACCTGCAGCAGGTCGGCGATATGGCGGCGGCAGGTGTCCAGCGCATCGTGTTCGACATTCAGCAATTCGGCCTGGCCGAGTTTGCTCCAATCCACTTCGCAGCCCAGGCGGGTGGCGGTGGCCAACAGCGCGTTGCGCTGCACAACGATGCCGTAGATCTCATGCCGATCGGGCGTGACCAGTTCGAACTCGCCGCCGCCCGGACGCGTCATCACCGCATCGGCGCCGACTTGGCGGCCGTTGATGCGCATGCCCGCTGCGTACGCTTCGATGCCGAACCAGAGTGCGTCCGACCATACCCGGCACGACTGCCGGATGGCGCGGCTGGTGCTTTCCCGGAAGATCTGCACGCCCTCGCTCTGCCATTCGTCCAGCACGCCTTCAAAGGCGCCGCAGGCGATCTGGTCGTAGCGCTGCTCCCAGTTGGTCAGGTTGTGGGCGTGTTCATCAACATCGTGCGCGATGACAGTGCGCAGCGCCCGCTTTGTGTGCGGCTGTGCCAAGTTTGCGCGCGCGGGGGAGCCGGCTGTTGCAGTTTGGAGCAGTTGGCCCTCGGACATGTGAGTGACTCCCGGTGTTGCGAGATAGCGAGGCCATGAAGGTTTGCCGAATTTCAATAACGCCGCCAAGACCACCGTGCCTATATTTGTGCCGATGGCGCAGCGCTTGCCCCGCTTCATGCAAGCGCTATGCCCGCAGGCTTTGAACCTGTATTCAGGCCATCAGCGCCGCAGCGTGCGGCACATGCATATCGCGCCAATAGGAGAGCCCCATGGATGCCAGCTCATCCGGCCATGACCACGTCTTGAAGCCGGTTTTGAATACCCTGCAGCTTTGGGGAATTGCAGTCGGCCTGGTGATTTCGGGCGAATACTTCGGCTGGAGTTACGGCTGGGCCAGCGCCGGTACGCTCGGCTTCACGATCACCGCTTTGTTCATCGCGGCGATGTACACCACGTTCATCTTCAGCTTCACGGAACTGACGACATCCATTCCGCATGCAGGCGGCCCGTTCGCCTACAGCAAGCGCGCATTCGGCCCGATCGGCGGCTATCTCGCCGGGGCGGCCACGCTGATCGAATTCGTGTTTGCGCCGCCGGCGATTGCGCTGGCCATCGGCGCCTACCTCAACGTGCAGTTTCCCGCGCTCGATATCAAGCTGGCCGCGCTGGGCGCCTATCTGGTGTTCATGACGCTCAACATCGTGGGGGTGCAGATCGCCGCCACCTTCGAGTTGTGCGTGACGCTACTGGCCATCTTCGAACTGCTGGTGTTCATGGGTGTGGTCTCGCCCGGATTCTCGATGGCGAATTTCACCAAGGGCGGCTGGTCGGGCAGTGACAGCTTCAGCCTGGCGGCGGTACCCGGCATGTTCGCCGCCATCCCGTTCGCGATCTGGTTCTTTCTTGCCATCGAAGGCGTGGCGATGGCGGCCGAGGAAGCAAAGGAACCGAAGCGGTCCATCCCTGTTGCTTACATCACCGGCATTCTGACGTTGGTCGTGCTGGCCGTTGGCGTGATGCTGTTCGCCGGTGGCGCCGGCGATTGGACCAAGCTCGCCAACATCAACGACCCGCTGCCGCAGGCCATGAAGCTGATTGTCGGCGCCAATAGCAACTGGCTGCACATGCTGGTGTGGCTGGGTCTGTTCGGGCTAGTGGCGTCGTTTCACGGCATCATCCTCGGCTACTCGCGCCAGATCTTCGCCCTGGCCCGGGAAGGCTATCTGCCGACGTATTTTGCTCGGGTGCATCCGCGCTTCAAGACGCCACATCGCGCCATCATTGCCGGCGGCGTTGTCGGTATCGCCGCCATCTACAGCGACGAGCTGATCACCATCGGCGGCCAGACGCTGACGGCCAACATCGTCACCATGTCGGTGTTCGGCGCCATCCTGATGTACATCCTCTCGATGCTGAGCCTGTTCAAGCTGCGCCGTGCCGAGGCCGGCCTGGCGCGTCCGTTCCGTGCGCCGCTGTACCCGTACTTCCCGGCCTTCGCGCTGTTCGGTGCGTTGGTGTGCATGGCCACGATGATCTACTACAACCCGCTGATCTTCGGCATCTTCCTCGCCTTGCTGGCGCTGGGTTATGCCTGGTTCGTGGCGACCAGGCGCCGCCGTGCCGAGAGCGATGCGGCGGTAGGCGCGGTCTCCGGCCGCTGAATGGTGTCTTTCCAAACTGACGCAACCACCCACTCGACGAGAGCGATCATCATGAGCAACAGCGACAAGACGCCTGCCTTGCAGGACCTTCACGACAGGCCGCGAGCTTGTGCCAATGCCGCTGCCAGTGGGCTGGCCCGGCGTGGCTTCCTGGGCGGACTGCTGGCAGCCGCAGCCGGCGGCGCGCTGGCACCGGCGCTGGGCCATGCCGCCGCAAAGAAGGCGACCGTCGAGACGGCCATCGGCCTGGACCGTGCCAAGTGGGCGCCGCGCAATCACCAGATGGTGGCGCGGATGATCGCCGCGCACGGCAACACGGCGCCCGGCTACAAGACGAGCAAGCGCCCCTACGCCGTGTTTGACTGGGACAACACCAGCATCATGAACGACTGCGAGGAAGCGCTGTTGATGCATCAGATCAACACGCTGTCCTTCAAGCTCACGCCGGCGGAGTTCGCCGCCATCATTCGCCAGAACGTGCCGCCGGGCCCGTTCAGCAAGGACTTCAAGAACGCCGCCGGCAACGTGGTCGACCTGGATTCGATCTGCGCCGATCTCGACGCCGACTACGCCTTCCTGCACGCCAACTACAAGGGCATGGCCGGCAGCAAGCCACTGGCGGAGATCACCGCTACGGTGGAGTTTCAAGACTTTCGCGCCAAGCTCTACTACCTGTATGAGGCGGTCAACGACACCCACGGCGTGAGTGTCGGCTACCCATGGGTGATCTACTTCTTCGCCAACATGAGCGACGCGGAGGTCAGCACGTTGGCCGAGGCCTCGAACGATGCCGCACTGGGCGCAGCGCTGAACAAGGTCAAGTACACCAGCCCGGCCGACCGTCCGGGCAAGGCCGGGGTGGTCAGCGTCACGCATTTCCATGGCATCCGGTTGTGCACAGAGATCGCCGGCATGATGGATACGCTGCGCAGCAACGGCATCGACGTCTATGTCTGCACCGCGTCGCTCGAAGATGTGGTGGCGGTGTTCGCCACCCATCCCAAATATGGCTACAACGTTGCGCGCGAGAACGTCATCGGCCTGCGCCTGGAGCGCAACGGCGGGGTCTACCGCAACGCCTATCTGAAGGACTGGCCGTTGACCTGGGGCCCGGGCAAATCCGTCGCCATCAAGCAGGAAATCGTGGCGAAGAAGGGCTATGGCCCGCTGTTCGTCGCCGGCGACAGCGATGGCGACTACGACATGTTGCGCGACTTCCCCGAGACGCAGTACGGTTTGATCGTCAATCGCATGAAGAGCGGCAAGATCGGCGAATTGTCCAAACTGGCGGCTGAGCAGATCCCGTCGTCCAAGCCGCGCTTCCTGTTGCAGGGGCGTCAGGAGTCGACCGGCAACTGGTTGCCAGTGGAAACCAGCATCAAGTACGGCAAGACGGCACCGCAATTGCTGACCACCTGAGGTGCACGGTCCCACGGTCTGGTGAGCAGCTACCGGACCGTGCGGAAAACGGAGAACGAGCATGCCGGAACACAGGTTCAAACACCGCGTTGGCAGCGCCAGTTACGCTTTTCGCGACCTGAAGGAATTGATGGCCAAGGCGTCGCCGGCGCGTTCAGGCGACATGCTGGCGGGCGTGGCCGCGGTCAGCGCCGAAGAGCGTGCGGTGGCACAGATGGCGCTGGCCGAGTTGCCGCTGAAGACCTTCATCGAGGAGCCGCTGGTTCCCTATGAAGACGACGAGATCACGCGCCTCATCGTCGACACCCATGACCGTGCCGCCTTTGCGCCGATCTCGCACCTGACGGTCGGCGACTTTCGCAACTGGCTGCTGGCTGACGATACGGATAGCGCTGTGCTGGCTGCCGTTGCGCCGGGCGTTACGCCGGAGATGGCGGTGGCCGTCTCCAAGATCATGCGCAACCAGGACCTGATCCTGGTTGGCAAGAAGTGCCGCGTGGTCACCGCTTTCCGGAACACCATCGGTCTGCCGGGGCGGCTGTCCACGCGACTGCAACCCAACCACCCGACCGACGACGCCAGCGGCATCGCCGCCAGCATGCTCGATGGTCTGCTGTACGGCAACGGCGATGCGGTCATCGGCATCAATCCGGCCACCGACAACGTGCCGCAGGTGGTGAAGCTGGTGAGCATGATGGCCGACGTCATCGCCCGCTACGAGATCCCCACGCAGTCGTGCGTGTTGACCCACGTCACCAATACCATCGCTGCCATCGAGCGTGGCGCGCCGGTGGATCTGGTCTTCCAGTCCATTGCCGGCACCGAGGCCGCCAACCGCGGCTTCGGTATCGACCTCGCCATTCTGGGTGAAGCGCGCGAGGCGGCGCTGTCGCTCAAGCGTGGCACCGTCGGCGACAACGTCATGTATTTCGAAACCGGCCAGGGCAGCGCACTCTCGGCCAACGCCCACCATGGCATGGACCAGCAGACCTGCGAGGCACGCGCCTATGCGGTGGCGCGGGAGTTCAAGCCCTTGCTGGTGAACACCGTGGTCGGCTTCATCGGCCCCGAATACCTCTACGACGGCAAGCAGATCATCCGCGCGGGGCTGGAAGACCATTTCTGCGCCAAGCTGCTGGGCCTGCCCATGGGCTGCGACGTCTGCTATACCAACCATGCAGAGGCCGACCAGAACGACATGGACGTGTTGCTGACCTTGCTGGGCGTGGCCGGCTGTACCTTCGTCATGGGCATTCCCGGCTCAGACGACATCATGCTGAACTACCAGACCACCTCTTTTCACGATGCGTTGTATGCGCGCCGTGTGCTGGGCTCGCGCCCGGCGCCGGAGTTCGAGACGTGGCTGCGCAGGATGCAGATCTTCAACACCGTCGGAGGTGAGGGGCAGTTCCGCCTGCATGCCGGCACACCGCCCGGTTTTCGCGACGCGTTGCTGCGGTTGCACTGAGTCATGGACGAGATCAAAAAGGGCGACACAGCGGAAAACCAGCCCGACCAGCCCGCCAACCCGGTGACCGACAATCCGTGGGAAGCGCTGCGCCGCTTTACCGCCGCGCGCATCGCCTTGGGGCGGGCTGGCGTGAGTTTGCCCACGCAGCCGCAACTGGCCTTCCAGCTCGCGCACGCACAGGCGCGCGACGCCGTGCATCTTGCGCTGGACGTTGATGCGCTGAAGCTGCAATTGCAGGAGTGTGGCATCTGCGCGGCGGATGCAGTGATGGAGGTGTACAGCGCCGCGCCTGACCGGCTCACCTATCTGCAGCGGCCCGATCTTGGGCGGCGGCTGTCCGACGAGTCGCGCGCGCAGATGCTCGCCGCGCCATTCGCGGCTGCGGCGCAGGCACGCCCCTATGACGTCGCCTTCGTCATTGCAGACGGCCTTTCGTCATTGGCGGTGGGGCAGAACGCTGCGCCGTTCCTCGGCGAGCTCTACCGGCGGATCGCCCCGGAAGGCTGGAAGATCGCGCCGCCAGTCATCGTGCACCAGGGGCGCGTGGCAGTGGCCGACGAAGTGGGCGAGCTGTTGGGTGCGAAGCTGGTGGTGATCCTGATCGGCGAGCGCCCAGGCCTGAGTTCGCCCGACAGCATGGGGCTGTATTTGACCTGGATGCCTGCGCGCGGCTTGACCGATGCCAGCCGCAACTGCATCTCAAATGTCCGTCCGCAAGGCCTGCGCTATGAGGAGGCCGCTTACAAGCTGCACTACCTGATGTCCGAGGCGCATCGCCGTGGTTTGTCCGGCGTGGCGCTCAAGGACGAGACGCAGAGCGAGTGTGGGGAGCTCGATCTGCGCGGCAATTTTCTTCTCGGGAACGACTGAGCACGGCGGCTGCCGCCGTGGTTCAAGCTCAGTCGTGGATCCCGCAATCCAATACGCCTACATGAGGCGCGAAATGGGTCAGAACGTGTACCGGAGGTAGAGCTCGTTCAGATCCGTACCCGGGTTCGGACGTTTGATGGACGCATTCGAGAGATGCTCGAAGCGGTAGCCCATCTGGAATTGCTGCTTGCTGCCAAAGGCCACGCCCACGCCGATCATGTCGGAGAACTGGAAGGCCGTGCTGAAGTTGTGTTCGTCGGACGTGCGGGTGTGCGACAGCAGGCGCGGGCCGATGCCGACTTCCACAAACGGCACCCACGAGCTGCCGCGTTTTTCAATGCGGAACAGCGGCGTCACGCCAAATTCGGTGAGGTTCTGGCGGTTGGTGCCCTTGGTGGAGCGCCATTGGCCCAGGGCGACTTCCCAGTCCAGATTGATGAACCAGCCCTCCGGGTTGCCCCAGTGGTAGCCCGAGTCGAAATCCAGATCGACACCATATTTTTCAATGCCATGCTTGTTGTCCTTGCCGTAAATGGCGCGTACGGACGGATCAGCCTGCGCAGGCAGGGCGGCGAACAGCGTGGCGGCGCCCAGGGCAGCGGCCAGCAGCTTGGCAGAACGGGAAAGCGCGGATCGGATCATCAGAGAGAGGCAGAATCGTTTGAGCAGCGCGCGTGATTCACGGCAACAGCATCGGCCAGCCACGCGCGCGACGGACATGGCGGCAGGCAAACAGACGGTCGGGATGGCGCCCGGACAATTGGCTTGCAAGGCATCGGGCCACGCAAGTTACGCGCCCGCTGCCGCAGCCCGCCCGAACGATCGAGGCAGCCTGAAACAAATTCTGACGATTATAGGAGGAACTCTCTAACGGTGTGCGCCACCACTGCGCAAGGTGGTATTGCCGGCAGCGGAACGTCAGCTGCCGGCAAGGTCGGGCGCCTTGATGACGCCTTCGTGGTGTTTCCGCTATTGAGCGGCGGGGGCGGCCGCGGCGGAGGCGGGTTGCAGCGCAGCTTGACCGACGAGCGGTACCTCGCCATGCCAGCCGCCGCCCAGAGCCTTGACGAGCAGCACGGCCGCCGAGTACCGCTTGCCCTGCAGCGTCAGCAGCGTGCGTTCCGCGTTATAGGCGGTGGCTTGCGCCGTAATGACTTCCAGGAAGCTGATCGTGCCTGCGCGGTAGCGGTTCAGATCAAGCTGCGCGGCTTCCTGGGCGGCCTTGACGGCATCGGCTTGTGCGTCGAATTCCTGCGCCTGCCAACGCAGGGCGGCCAGGTTGTCCTCCACGTCTTGGAAGGCGCCGAGCACCGTCTGGCGATAGGTGGCGACGGTGCCATCGTATGCCGCGCCGGCCTTGTCGACCGCTGCCGAGCGTGCGCCGGCATCAAACAGCGTGGCCGCCAGTGATGGGCCGATCGACCACACACGGCTCGGCAGCGTTGCGAGGCGCGACAGCGTATTGGCCGACAGCCCGGCCGATGCGCCCAAGGTGAGCGTCGGGAAGTACGCCGCCTTCGCTACGCCGATCTGCGCGTTGGCCGCTGCCATGCGGCGCTCCGCGGCTGCAACGTCGGGGCGGCGTTCCAGCACCGAGGAGGGCACCTCCAGCGGAATGTCCGGCAATGCGGGCAGTTCATACACGTTGGAGGCGGCGATGGGCGCCAGCGAGAACTCCGCTGGCGGCTTGCCGATCAGCACGGCGATCGCGTGTTCGAGCTGCGCCCGCGTGACTTCCGTATCCAGCAACTGCGCCTGTGCCTGCTTCAATTGGGTCTGCGCGGTCAGCACGTCAGAGCGCTGCGCCACGCCCACCGCGTACTGGTTTTGCGTGAGCGTGAGGAAGCGCTCGTAATCAGCCACGGTGCGTTGCAGGACGGCCTTCTGTGTATCCGTGACACGCAATTGAAAATAATTCTGCGCAAGCGTGGCCTGGGCAGAGAGCAACGCCGAGGACAGATCGCCCGCGCTGGCTTGCGCGCTGGCTTGGTTCGACTCCACCGAGCGACGGATGCGGCCCCACAGGTCCAACTCCCAGCTGGCATCAAGTGACAGGCTTTGCGCATTGGTGATGGACGGGTTGCCGGTTGCCAGGCTGCCATCCGGATTGACCGTGGTACGCACCGAGCGGCTGCGCGTGGCCGATGCATTGGCGCCAAGCGTGGGGTAGAACGACGCCCGCGCCGATTGCACCAGCGCTTGTGCCTGGCGATATTGCGATTCCGCGACGAGGATGTTCTGGTTGGCGGCGGCCACCTGTTCTTCCAGCGCGTTCAGTTGCGGGTCGTTGAAGATTTCCCACCACTTGCCGCGGGTGATGGCGTCGCGGGGCGTGCCGACCTTCCAATCGCCGGCTTCCTTGTATTGCTGCGGCACCTCGGCATTGGGGCCCAGATCAGGGCGCTTGTAGTCGGGGCCGACCGCGCAGGCGGAGAGCAGCGTGCATGCCGCGAGCGCGAGCAGCAGAGGGCGGAGTGGGCGGAGGGCTTGGGGGCCTCTTGTCATGTTCAGCTTCCTTGCGAATCCAATGCGGAGTCCAGCGCGGGCAGGGGCGCTTCCCGGCGGCGGCCAAGCAGCCGCAGGCGCAGCTTGTCGAGCGCCAGGTAGACCACCGGCGTGGTGTAGAGCGTCAGGATCTGGCTGACCAGCAGCCCGCCGACGATGGAGATACCCAGCGGCGTGCGCAACTCGGCGCCGTCGCCACGGCCGAGGGCCAGCGGCAGGGCGCCCAAGAGCGCGGCCATCGTCGTCATCAAGATCGGCCTAAAGCGCAGCACGCAAGCGTGGAAGATGGCATCCGTCGGGCTCATGCCCTGGCTGCGCTCGGCCTCCAGCGCGAAGTCGATCATCATGATCGCGTTCTTCTTGACGATGCCGATCAGCAAGATCACGCCGATCAACGCGATGATCGAGAAATCCGTATCCGTGATGATCAGCGCCAGCAGCGCACCCACCCCCGCCGAGGGCAGCGTCGACAGGATCGTGATCGGGTGCATGTAGCTCTCGTACAGCACGCCCAGCACGATGTAGATAGTGATGAGCGCGAACAGGACCAGCACCGGCTGGCTGGAGAGCGAATCCTGGAAGGCCTTGGCCGTACCCTGGAAGCTGCCGTGCACGGTGGTTGGCACGCCCAGGCGGTTCATGGCGTCCTGGATATCCTGCGTGGCGCCTGATAGCGATGCCCCCGGCGCCAGGTTGAACGAAATCGTGCTGGCTGCGAACTGGCCCTGGTGGTTGACCGCCAGCGCCGTGTTGGTCGGCTCGTAGTGCGAGAACGTCGACAGCGGCACCTGCGCACCGGTTGAGGTGATGAGGTAGATGTCGCGCAGGCCTTCAGGGTTCTGCCAGTACTGTGGCGCGGCTTCCATCACCACCCGGTACTGGTTGAGCGGGTTGTAGATGGTCGACACCTGGCGTTGGCCGAAGGCATTGTTCAGTGCGTTGTCGATATCACTTGGGTTGAGGCCGAGCGCCTTTGCCTTGTCGCGGTCGATCACGAGCGACGTTTGCAGGCCCTTGTCTTGTGCATCGGTGTTGACGTCTGTCAGGGATTTCACCTGCGAGAGCGCCTGCTTGATCTTCGGCTCCCAAGCGCGCAGTTCATCGAGGTTATCGGCCTGCAGCGTGTATTGATACTGCGCGTTGCTGGCGCGGCCGCCCACACGGATGTCCTGTACCGACTGCAGGAAGAGGCTCGCGCCCGGCTCCTGCGCCAGCTTGCTGCGCAACCGGTTGATGACCTGATCGGCCGACAGCTTGCGTTCAGCCAGCGGCTTGAGCTGGAGGAACATCTGCCCCGTATTGCGCTGGCTGCCGCCGGTAAAGCCCACCACGTTTTCCACTGCCGGGTCTTGCCGCACGATGCTGATGAAGTCCGTCAGCTTGGTGCGCATGGCCTGGAACGAGATCGCCTGGTCGGCCTGGATGAAGCCCATCACGCGGCCCGTGTCCTGCTGCGGGAAGAAGCCCTTGGGCACGATGATGTACAGATAGACGTTCAGGCACACCGTGACAAACAGGATCAGCAGCGTGAGCCAGCTATGGCGCAGCGCCCAGGCCAGCGAATACCGGTAGCCATCGAGCAACCAGGTGAAGAAGCTTTCCGTCTTGCGGTGGAACCAGCCGTGCTCTTCCTCGTTGGCCGGCTTCAGCAGTCGCGCACACATCATCGGTGTGGTGGTGAGCGATACCACCAGCGACACCAGGATGGCCACCGACAACGTGACCGCAAACTCGCGGAACAGCCGGCCGACAATGCCGCCCATCAGCAGCAACGGAATGAACACGGCAATCAACGAGAAGCTCATCGACACCACCGTGAAACCCACCTCGCGCGCCCCCTTGAGTGCCGCCTGCATGGGGCGCATGCCGTTCTCAATGTGCCGTGAGACGTTTTCCAGCACCACGATGGCATCGTCGACCACGAAGCCGGTGGCCACCGTCAGCGCCATGAGCGAGAGGTTGTCGAGGCTATAGCCGCACAGGTACATCACCCCGAACGTACCAATCAGCGACACCGGCACCGCCACGCTGGGGATAAGCGTGGCCCGCACGTTGCGCAGGAACAGAAACACCACCATGATCACCAGCCCGATGGACAGGACCAGCGTGTGCTCCACATCGCGCAGCGAGGCCCGGATGGTGGGCGTGCGGTCCATCATCACATCGAGGTTGATCTGCGCGGGAATGGTGTTGCGCAGATACGGCAGGGTGTCGTTGATGGCGTCGACGGTGTCAATGATGTTGGCGCCCGGCTGCCGACTGATGATGAGCAGCACCGACGCCTTGCCGTTGGCCGAGCCGTAGTTGCGGATGTCCTGCACGCCGTCACTCACCTCGGCCACGTCTTGCAGCCGCACGGGCGAGCCGTTGCGCCAGGCGATGATGAGCGGTTTGTATTCAACCGCCTTCTTGGCTTGGTCGTTGGCGTAGATGGTCCACACGCGCTCGCCTGATTCCAGCATGCCCTTGGGCTTGTTGGCGTTGGTGGCGGTGATCACGCCGCGCACCGTCTCCATCGAGATGCCGTATTTGTTCAGCGCTGTCGGATTCAGCTCCACGCGCACGGCGGGCAACGATGCGCCGCCAATGGTCACCTGACCAACACCCGTCACCTGCGACAGCTTCTGCGCGAGGATGGTCGACGCCGCGTCGTACAGCTCGCCGCGCGACATGGTGTCGGACGTGAGCCCGAGAATCATGATCGGCGCGTCGGCCGGGTTGACCTTGCGATACGTCGGGTTGCTCGGCAGGCCCGATGGCAGCAGGCTGCGCGAGGCATTGATGGCGGCTTGCACGTCACGCGCCGCGCCATCGATGTCACGCGACAGATCAAACTGCAGCGTAATGCGCGACGAGCCCAGCGAGCTGGACGACGTCATCTCCGTGATGCCCGCAATGCGGCCGAGCGAACGCTCCAGCGGCGTGGCGACCGTGGCGGCCATCGTTTCCGGGCTCGCACCGGGCAGCGAAGCGTTGACGGAGATGGTCGGGAAATCCACCTGCGGCAGCGGCGACACCGGCAGCAGCTTGAACGCGGCCATACCGGCCAGCGCCACGCCGATGGTCAGCAGTGCCGTAGCAACCGGCCGGGCGATGAAGGTGGCGGACAGGTTCATGGCTGGCCGCCGGATTGGTCCGCGTCTGCGGTGCCGGCGGAACGCGGATGCCCGCGCCGTGCCGCGCGCCGCTCACGCCACTCGCGCAGGCGCTCGCCCAGGTTGTCGAACGCCAGATAGATGACCGGCGTGGTGAACAGCGTCAGAACCTGGCTGACTAGCAGGCCGCCCACCATGGTGATCCCCAGCGGCTGGCGCAGCTCCGAGCCCACGCCCGTGCCTAGCATCAGCGGCAGGGCGCCCAGCAGTGCTGCCATGGTGGTCATCAGAATCGGGCGGAAGCGCAGCAGGCACGCCTGATAGATGGCATCGCGCGGCTTCATGCCTTGCTCGCGCTCGGCCTCCAGCGCGAAGTCGATCATCATGATCGCGTTTTTCTTGACGATACCGATCAGCAGGATGATCCCGATGATGGCGATGATGCCCATGTCCTTGCCGGCAAGCAGCAGCGACAGCAATGCACCTACGCCGGCAGAGGGCAGCGTCGAGAGAATCGTTACCGGGTGGATGGTGCTCTCGTACAGGACGCCCAGCACGATGTACATGGTGATGATGGCCGCCAGGATCAGCCAAAGCTGATTCGATAGCGATGCGCGGAACGCCAGCGCCGCGCCCTGGAAGCTGGTCTGCATGCTGGCGGGCAGGCCGATTTCCTGCTCGACGGCGTTGATCGTATCCACCGCCGCCCCCAGCGACGCGCGCGGCGCGAGGTTGAACGAAATCGTGGCCGCCGGGAACTGCCCCTGGTGATTCACCACCAGCGAGCCCGGTTGTTCGACCACCGTAGCAAAGGCGCCGAGCGGCACCTGCTGGCCGCTGCTGGACGGCACATGCAGGTCATACAGCGAGTGGGGGCCAAGCTGCATCTTCGGGTCGCTTTCCAACACCACGCGGTACTGGTTCGACTGGGTGAAGATGGTCGACACCAGGCGCTCGCCGTAGGCGCTGTAGAGCGCGCTGTCGACGGCTGCCATGGTGATGCCATACACGGCTGCCTTGTCACGGTCCACCTGCACATAGGCGCGCAGGCCGTTGTCCTGCAGGTCGCTGGCCACGTCGCGCAGCTCCTTGGTCTGCTGCAGGCGTTCGACCAGCTTCGGCACCCACTTCGACAGGTTGTTCGGGTCCGGGTCTTCCACCGTGAACTGGTATTGCGTGCGGCTGACGCGGTCCTCGATCGTCAAGTCCTGCACCGGCTGCATGTACAACTGGATGCCGGCCACCTTGGCCAGTTCGGGCTGCAGGCGCTGGATGATCTCGCTCGCGTTGGCGTCGCGCTGGTCCTTGGGCTTCAGGTTGATCAGCATGCGGCCGCTGTTGAGCGTGGTGTTCACGCCATCCACGCCAATGAACGACGACAGGCTTTCCACCGCCGGGTCTTTCAGCACCACCTCGGCCAGCTTCTGCTGCCGCTCCGCCATGGCCGAGAACGAGATGGACTGCGACGCATCCGAAATGCCCTGGATGACGCCGGTGTCCTGCACCGGGAAGAAGCCCTTGGGCACCACCACATACAGCAGCCCGGTCAGCACCAACGTGCCGATGGCTACCAGCAGCGTGCTCTTCTGGCGGTTGAGCACCCACTGCAGCATGCGGCCGTAGCGTGCGATCACGTTATCGAAGAACGCGCCCGCTGCGTGGTAGAAGCGCGATTGCTCTGCCTCGGGAATGTGCTTGAGCAAGCGCGCACACATCATCGGCGTGAGCGTGAGTGACACCACGGCGGAAATCAAAATCGACACCGCCAGCGTGATCGCGAACTCGCGGAACAGGCGCCCCACCACATCGCCCATGAACAGCAGCGGAATCAGCACCGCAATCAGCGAGAACGTGAGCGAGATGATGGTGAAGCCGATCTGTTTGGCGCCCTTGAGTGCGGCCTCCATGGGCGGGTCGCCGTCTTCAATGTAGCGGGCGATGTTCTCGATCATGACGATGGCGTCATCCACCACAAAGCCAGTGGCAATGGTGAGCGCCATCAGCGTGAGGTTGTTGATCGAGAAGCCGGCCATGTACATCACGCCGAACGTGCCTACCAACGACAGCGGCACCGCCACGGCCGGAATGATGGTGGCCGGCACGTTGCGCAGGAACACAAAGATCACCATCACCACCAGCGCCACGGCCAGCATTAGCTCGAACTGCACGTCGGATACGGAGGCGCGGATGGTGGTGGTGCGGTCGGTCAGTAATGCCACTTCCACGTTGCCGGGCAGCGTGTCTTTGAGCTGCGGCAGCAGCGCTTTGGCGCGGTTCACCACCTCGATCACGTTGGCGCCAGGCTGGCGTTGCACGTTCAGGATGATGGCCGGTGTGGTGTTGGCCCAGGCGGCGAGCTTGGTGTTCTCGGCACCGTCAACGATCTGCGCAACGTCGGTCAGGCGGATGGGCGCGCCGTTCTTGTAGGCAACGATCATCTTGCCGTACTCAGCGGCGGACTTGAGCTGGTCGTTGGCGTCAATGGTGGAGGCGCGCGCGGGGCCGTCAAAGCTGCCCTTGGCGCCGTTCACGTTGGCAGTGCCGATGGCGGTGCGGATGTCATCAATCGAC
This sequence comes from uncultured Ralstonia sp., assembly GCA_966433195.1. Classification (GTDB taxonomy): domain Bacteria; phylum Pseudomonadota; class Gammaproteobacteria; order Burkholderiales; family Burkholderiaceae; genus Ralstonia. The sequence goes on along the minus strand of CBJMVH010000016.1, from coordinate 24,207 downwards.
AGCCCGAGTGCCGCCAGCGCCGACGTATTGGCCTGAATGCGCACCGCAGGCCGCTGCCCACCGCTGATGCTGACCAGGCCGATGCCCGGCAACTGCGACAGCTTCTGCGCGATGCGCGTGTCGACCAGGTCTTCCAGCTTGGGCAACGGCATCGTGTTGGACGTGATCGCCAGCGTGAGGATCGGCGCATCAGCCGGGTTCACCTTACTGTAGATCGGCGGCATCGGCAGGTCGTTCGGCAGCAGATTGCCGGCCGCGTTGATGGCCGCCTGCACTTCCTGCTCGGCAATGTCGAGCGAGAGCGACAGATCAAACTGCAGCGTGATCACCGAGGCGCCGCCCGAGCTGGCCGACGTCATCTGCTTGAGCCCCGGCATCTGGCCGAACTGGCGCTCCAGCGGCGCGGTGATAGACGACGTCATCACGTCCGGGCTGGCACCCGGATACAGCGTCGTCACCTGGATGGTCGGGTAGTCGACCTCGGGCAAGGCAGAGAGCGGCAGCATCCGATACGCCACCAGGCCCGACAGCAGGATGGCGACCATCAGCAGGGTGGTCGCCACGGGCCGGAGGATAAATATGCGGGAGGGATTCATGCCAGCTCGGTACGGAAGACTTCAGGCTTGTACACGCGATGCGCGATGCGATGCTTAGGGCTTGGCCGCTGGGGCGCTTGCAGCGGGTGCGGAGGCACCACCCTGACCACCGCGACGATGGCGTCGGCCCTGCTGCCCGTCCTGGCCGGCAGCCGGCGCGCTGGCAGGGGAGGCCCCGGGCTGGATCACTTCCACCGGCGCGCCATCACGCAGCTTGTCGGCACCGTCGACCACCACGCGCTCGCCGAGCTTGAGCCCCTGGGCCACGGACACGCGGTCGCCCTCGGTTACACCCAGCTTGACGACCCGCAGCGACACCTTGCTGTCCTCGCCCACCACATAGACGAAGGTGCCTTGCGTGCCGCGCTGGATGGCAGCACCCGGCACGATCACCTGATCATGCAGCGTATCGACACGCATGCGCACGTTCACAAACTGGTTGGGAAACAGCGCCGCGTTCTGGTTCGGGAACTGTGCGCGCAGCTTGACCGTGCCGGTGGTGTTGTCGATGGTGTTGTCCACCGTCATCAGCGCGCCGTGGGCGAGCACCGTGGTCTGGGCGCGGTCCCAGGCTTCCACCGGCAGCCGCTCGTTCGATTTCAGGCCAGCCTGCAGGCGCGGCATGACCTTCGGGAGGTTGTCTTCGGGGATGGAATAGATGACAGTGATCGGATCCATCTGCGTGATGACAACGATGCCGTTGGTATCCGACGCATGCACGATGTTGCCCGGGTCCACCTGGCGCAGGCCCACGCGGCCCGACACCGGCGCGGTGATCCGCGTGTAGGACAGTTGCACGCGCGCATTGTCGACGTTGCCCTGGTCCAGCTTGACCGTGCCTTCGTACTGGCGCACCAGCGAGGCTTGTGTGTCCACCTGCTGCTTGGCAATGGAATCCTGCGAGAGCAGGGTCTGGTACCGCTGCAGATCCAGCTTGGCGTTCGTCAGCAGCGCCTGATCACGTGCGAGTTGACCTTCGGCTTGTGCGAGCTGCGCCTGATAGGCGCGCGGATCGATTTCCGCCAGCAAATCGCCGGCCTTGACGGTCTGGCCCTCCGTAAACGCCAGGCGCACGAGTTGGCCGTCCACGCGCGTCTTCACGGTCACGTTGTTGACGGGGGTGACGTTGCCCAGCGCTGAGAGCACCACGTTGATGTCGCCCTTGGACGCAGTGGCCACCATCACGGGCATGGGCTTGCCGGCCATGGCCGCGCCGCGTCCGCCAGGGCCGCCGCGCCCGGCGCCGGGGCCGCCGCTGTTGCGATGCGTCGCGTGGTACACCGCATAGCCGATCAGCGCCAGGAGGATGAGGACGATCCACAGCGCCCACCGCCGCCGCTTGCTGCCCGCGTTGCCACCTTCACGCACCGGCGGCAGCAGTGTCGGCGAAACCCCGTTGGACGTGTCATGCGGATGGCGCTCGCCATTGGGCTGGCCGCTTTGTGGGTCCTTGGCGTCGGACATTGTGGTTTCCTGTTCTTAGCAATATGAGGGCGAGCGCACATGATACCGGGGCACCCGCTGCAGTCAGACCGGAGCTTAAAGGCATCCCCTTTGCGCAGAATTAGTCGCACCGTAGGTTGTATTACTGCAGATTACAAATCGATGGTGCTGTTACTGCGAGAAACAATATGGCGGAAGTACGCGGTTTCTGTGTGCGCGGTAGTGGCTATCATGGGCACACTTTCAAGCGTCTCCGTTGATGCACACCACGCACAAGCGGACCCCAAGCGACATGAGCGGCACCAAGATCCTGGTCGTCGATGACGACGTCGAACTGCGCGACTTGCTGCGCGAATACCTGACCCAACAGAGTTTTGCCGTTTCCGTCATGCACGACGGTGACGGCCTGGCCGCCCGGCTGGAGCGCGAGCGCCCGGCACTCGTGGTGCTGGATTTGATGATGCCCAAGGTGGATGGCCTGTCGGCGCTGCGTGACCTGCGCGCGCGTAATGACGATGTGCCCGTCATCCTGCTCACCGCCCGCAGTGATGAGATCGATCGCATCATCGGGTTGGAGATCGGCGCTGACGATTATCTGGGCAAGCCGTTTTCACCGCGCGAACTGCTTGCCCGTATCAACGCCGTGCTGCGCCGCCGCCAGGCGGTGCCGGCATCGGCCCCCGAAGACCGCGACAGCTTTGCGTTCGGCCCCTTCAAGCTCAACTTCCGCATGCGCACGCTGTTTCGCGGCGACCGCGCACTCTCCATCAGCGACACGGAATTCGCGCTGCTCAAGCTGCTGATCGGGCACGCCATGCAGGTGCTCACGCGCGAGCACATCGTCGAGCTGATGTACGGCCCGGGCAGCGGCGTGTCGGACCGCGGCATCGACGTGCAGATCTGGCGCCTGCGCCGTGTGCTGGAAGAAGACGCTCAGCGCCCGCGCTATATCCAGACCGTGCGCGGACGCGGCTACACCTTTGTGCCGGACGAGCGGGAAGAGCAGAGCGAGCGCGATGAAGTTCAAGGCTAGATTCGACACGTTGTTCGGCCGGCTGGCCGTGCTGATCGTGGTGGTGCTGGTGCTCAGCCATTTCTCGTGGCTGGGCGTGCTGCGTGCGGAGCGGCGCGAGCGGCAGTTCCAGGCATCGGTCGATCAGATGGCGTTCCAGTTGCAGGCGTTCCAGGCGGTCATGGACGGCCATCTGAAAGCCAAGCTGCCCGACCTGGTGACCGAAACCAGTGACGCCCCGCCCAACGACACGCTCTCGGCGTCGGACAAATCTTCCGAACTGGCGCGGCAGTTGGCACGCCGTCTGCCGGCCGGCACGGAATTGCGGCTCGAACCCTCCGCCACACCGCGCGTGTATGTGCGTTTTCCGCAGCGCGAAAAATGGATCGCCATGCCGCTCGTCTGGGTGCATGCGCCGCCGACCATTTCTGCCGTGGTGCCGGGCGTGATGGTGGTCTTGGCGATTGCGATTGCGTTCTCGCTGTTTGCTGCGTGGCAGATCCAGCGGCCCGTGCGTGCGCTGGCCGACGCAGCCGGGGCGCTGGCCCGGCGCCGCTACGTGGCACCGCTCAAGGAGCGTGGGCCGTATGAGCTGCGTCAGTTGACGGACCAGTTCAACCAGATGGCGGCGGATATCTCCGCTGCCGACGAAGAGCGCAACACCATGCTGGCCGGCATCGCGCATGACCTGAAGACGCCGCTGTCGCGCCTGCGCCTGCGTGCAGAGATGCTGGCCGATCAGAAAGCCGGTGCCGGCATCGAGCGCGACGTCGAATCCATGTCGGCCATCGTCGAGCAGTTTCTTGCTTACGCCCAAAGCGGCGACGGTGAGGCCCGCGAGGTGACGGTGGATCGTCATCTGCGCGGTCTGGTGCAGCCGTTTGCCGAGCAGGGCAAGCACGTCGTGCTCGATTTGCACGCCGGTGATCGCTTCCGCCTCAAGCCGACGCATCTGGAGCGCATCGTCGTCAATCTGCTCGACAACGCGTTCGCCTATGGAGCCGAGCCCGTGAACGTGCGCACCACCGCCGATGAAAGCGGCTACACGTTGACGGTTGAGGACCATGGCGCCGGCATTCCCACCACAGACATTGACCGCGTGACGCGCCCGTTCGTCCGCTTGGACCCGGCGCGTGGCGGCAACGCGCATTGCGGTCTGGGCTTGGCCATCGTCGATCGGCTGGTGCGGCATCTGGGCGGCGAGTTGGCGATCGGGCCTGCCATGGCTGGTGCGCCGTCGCCAGGGTTCCGCGTGACGATGCGATTTCCGATGTCGGCGGCCACCGCCTGACGGCCGCCTCTGACACACGGATTGGCGATTTCGTACGCTATCCTAGGCGTCGCAAGCACGCTTGTTGCGTGCGCTTCACCAGACCCCCGGGAGGAAACGCATGAATCGCGCTGTCTGTCTCGCCAAGGATGCTCGCCACGGCCGCCGGGCTGCTGCCGCTGTTGTCTGTGTGCTGGCGTTGGCGTTGGCAGCTTGCTCGTCACCGATGCCGCCCTGGCAGCCGCCGCGTACGACTATCCAGCCTGCGCCTTCGACTCCGCCGTCCGCCCCTGTGACTACGCTGCCACCCACCCCGTCGGTACACCAGGTGCCAGCTCCATCGCCTGCGTTGGCACCAAGCGCGCCGCCGCCCGCCACGGACACCGAGCCGCCGCGCGCGGGCATGGCGAATCCGGCTTCAACGTATTGTCTGCAACGGGGTGGGCAGCTTGAGTTCTCCACGCGCGCCAACGGCGCCGAAGTCGGTACGTGCGTGAGCCCAGGCGGGGATGAATGCGAGGAATGGGCCTTCCTGCGCGGCAGTTGCACATGGTGAGCTGCGCGTAGATAAAAAAAGGGCCGCGGAGGCATCCCCGCGGCCCTTTTTGCATGGCAGTGCGCTGATCAGCGCGGGCTGTTGCCCAGCTTGGCGGCCATACGGTCCGCACGATCCTGCGAGCCCGGGTGCGAGCTCAGCAGGCCGGCCGACTTGCCGCCATCGAGCTTGGCCAGCTTCTGGAACGCCGTCACCAGCGCGCGACGATTGCTCTTGGTGCGGGTGAGCAGGTCGAACGAGTAGTCGTCCGCGGCGGTTTCCTGCGATTGCGAGAACTGCGCATTCACGAAAGCTTCCGACAGGGCACCCAGTTGCGAAGACGACAGCGCGGCTACCGCGCCATTCCCGCTGGCGGCCAGGGCGCCGCGCGCGGCTTGCGTAGCGTACGCGACCTGCATGGCGTTCTTGCTGTGGCCCAGCGCCACGTGGCCGATTTCATGACCCAGCACGGCGCGGACTTCGTCGTCGGTCATCTTGTCCATCAGGCCGCTGTAGACGCGCACGCAGCCGTTGGCCATGGCCCAGGCGTTGATGTCTGGCGTCATATAGACCTTGGCGTCGATGGGGATGCCGCTGGCTTGCAGCGTGGGCACGATGCCGGCCAGGCGCTTGGTGTAGGTGCTCTTGGCGGGAGCGATCTTGTTCTCGGCGTCGCTCTCCGCGCAGCTTTGCTGCGACAGCGTGCGTACATCGTTGTCGGACAGCGAGGCGGCCTGGAACAGGTTGCCGCCGGCTTGCGTGATGCCTTGCATATCGGCGCCAGCGCAGGCGGTCAGCGCGGCCGCTGCGGCCAGCGTCATGGCGGTGGTGCGCAGGGTCGAGATGGACAATGAGGACAGCGGGGACAGCGTCATGTGGGCTCCTTGGTTAGACGAGAGAGGCCCGACATGCTAGGCGCCGCCCGCGTCGCGTGGGTTAACTTGTGTTAACACCCTAGGAATACCGACCCGCAGGCTTATCGCCGCGCCACCACAACCTTGTCCGCGGATTCCGCTACGAGCCGCATGGGCACGCCTGCCGCCTGCAGCTTCTGCCATGTCGTGCGGCGCATGAAGGCGTAAGCGGGCGGACCGTCGGTCCAGCGCTGAATCCATTCGTCGGTGGTGGCGATGACCTTGCCCGGCTCCAGGCCGGCGCCCATTTCCAGTTCGTCAAAGCCCGCTACCAGCGTCATGGGGCGGCCCAGGTAATAGATGGCCGTCTGGTCCAGCCAATCGACGGAGTAGAACGGCGTCTCGGCGGGAATCGGGCCGGTCGCATTCAACGTTTTTTCGATGACGTCGCGGGCGGAGAGCGCATCGCGGAAGATCTCACTGCCGTTGAGCACGCGGTCCCAGCAGAACAGGGCGGAGAGCGCGAGTACGATCACCGCGAGTGTGCGTCGCTGCCAGCGCAGCGCCAGCAGGGCGGCCAGCGTGCCGATGGCCAGCATGGCCATGACCTCGCGCAGCATGGGCATGGCTTGCGCGACCTGTTCGGGCGGCATCTTGGCGCCGGCCTTAGCCCCGATGACGGGTACGGCAAACCACAGCCCGATCGCAATCAGCAGGTTGACGCCCAGCGCCCAGGCCACCGCACGCGTAGGCATCTTTTCCAGCGCCAGTGCCAGCACGATCGCAAACGCAGGAAACGCCGGCACGATGTAACCCGGCAGCTTGGAGCTGGATGCCGAGAAGAACAGGAAGATCATCCCCGCCCACGCGATCGACCAGCGCATCAGGTCAAATTGGCGCGTGCCGGTGAAGAGATCCGCCACCCTGCCAATGCGTCTGCCGATGGCCGCAAACAGCAGCGGCGTCCACGGCAACAGCCCGGCCGCGCCCACCGCGATGAAGTACCACCACTTGCCGCTGCGATGGTGCTCGTTGGTCAGGAAGCGCTGAAAGTGCTCGTGGATGAAGAAGAAGTCGAAAAACTCCGGGTTGCGCTGCTGCACGATCACGAACCACGGCACCGTCGCGATCAGATAGAGCGCCAGACCCGGCAGCCAGTGCATGCGGCGGATCAACGCCCAGTCGCGCGTCATCAGCAGATACGCCACGCCGATCAGGCCCGGCACCACCAGGCCGATCAACCCCTTGGTGAGCGTGGCGCCGGCCAAGGCCAGCCACACGACCAGCATCCAAGCCAGTTGCCCACCGCGTGATACGCCGGGCCGTTGCGCCAGCGCAAAGCCGCAGGCGCCCACGGTCAGGAAGAAGCCCACGCCCATGTCCAGCGTGATGACTTGCCCAAACAGCAGATACAGCAGTGACGACGCCAGGATGGCCGCACCCGTTGCCGCCGCGCGCCCGCCGCGATACACCGCCAGCGTCCACGCCGTCATCAGGATGCCGCCCAGGCCGAACAGGATGGGCCACAGGCGCGCGCCCCACGCGTTCACGCCAAAGGCCTGGAAGGTGGCCGCCGTCGTCCAGTATTGCAGGGGCGGCTTCTCGAAGTACTTGAGATCGTTCAGGCGCGGCGTCACCCAATCGCCCGAGACCACCATCTCGCGCGGGATCTCCGCATAGCGGCCCTCATCGGGCCGGAACAGGGTGGAGCGCTGGAACAGGTCGTCCGTCCACAGCGCAAGGAACACGGCGATGAGCGCAACAACGATCAACGCCATCCACGGCGAGCGGCCGGCGGGGGAGGAACTGCGGGCAATGCGGGATTCCATGCGGAGACGGCCTTAGCGGCACGGTCGGAAAGGCTTGGATTTTAGTCGATGCCGGGTTAGCAGACCGTTAGCCATGGCATCCAGGCCTTGCACAACGCCCCCTCAGTCAGCCGAGTCGTGGCCCAGCCTGAAGACGGACACCGCCTCGTTGCGCTTGGTTGGCTGTTCGATCGGCGTGATCGAAGGACGGCTTTGCCCGACCCGTCAGTAGGGTCGATACGTTGCAACTTGTTGCGGTAGCATGGCGCCTGCCGACGCTTTGGTCGGTGTAGTACGTCTTCAGGGCGGGGTGAAATTCCCCACCGGCGGTATGCGGGCAGTGTTTGCGCCCGTGAGCCCGCGAGCGCCTCGCATGCGCCTGCATGCAAGGGACAGCAGATCCGGTGAGATGCCGGGGCCGACGGTCAGAGTCCGGATGGAAGAAGATGTGCGGAACAACACGCTCCCGTGTCAGGGGCGCGCTTGGGCTTTGCCGGGCGCTGCCGCGATACGCGCGTGTTTGTCTGCTTGCCCTGGAACGTCTTGTCGCCAATCTCGCGAGGAGCGTTTCCATGTTGTCCACTCAGCAATCCCCTGCAATTCATCCCCCCGCATTGCCGGCTGGCGGTACCACGCACGACGCCATCGAAGCGCGGTTCGATCCGGCAGACATGCCTGCACGCATGGCTGCCGCGCTTGATGCCGTGCGGCTGGGCGTGCCCGTCGTCGTGCTCGACGATGCCGACCGCGAAAACGAGGCCGACCTCATCGTTGCCGCTGACAAGCTCACACAGGCCAGCATGGCGATGCTGATCCGCGAATGCAGCGGCATCGTTTGCCTGTGCCTGACGGCGGAGAAGGCGGCCACGCTGGGCCTGCGTCCAATGGTCGAAGACAACCGTAGCCAGTACGGCACGGCGTTCACAGTGTCGATCGAAGCGCGCACTGGCGTGAGCACCGGCGTGTCAGCGGCCGATCGCATCACGACGATCCGCGCGGCGATTGCGGCGGACGCCGATACGCAATCGGTCGTGAGTCCCGGGCATGTATTCCCGCTGGTGGCGAAGGAGGATGGGGTGCTCGCGCGGCGCGGCCATACCGAGGGCTCGGTGGATCTTGCGCGCTTGGCAGGCCTGCCGCCGGCCGCAGTGTTATGCGAACTGATGCTTCCCGACGGCACCATGGCACGCCGTGATGACGCAGTGCGCTTTGCCGATCAGCACAACCTGCCGGTGCTGACCATTGAGGACATCGTCCAGTATCGGGAGCAGATGGAGCGCGCGGTCAGCTTTAGTTGACGCAAAGCCGGCCGCGCGAGAGGGAAGGTTGATTACCGCTTGAGCGCGGCCGCTTCCTTGGCGAGCGCCGTGATGCCCGCCCAGTCGCCAGCAGCAACCTTGTCCTTGGGCACCATCCACGAGCCGCCCACGCACACGACATTGGGCAGCGCGAGGTAGTCGGGCGCGCTTTGGGGCGTGATGCCGCCCGTGGGGCAGAAACGCACGTCGCCGAACGGGCCATGGATCGACTTGAGCATCGGGATGCCGCCTGCCGCTTCGGCGGGGAAGAACTTCAGCGTGGTCAGGCCGAACTCCAGTGCCAGGATCAACTCCGACGGCGTGGCAATGCCCGGCAGCCAGTCCAGCTCGGCCTTGGCTTGTGCCACCGCGAGCATGGGCGTGATACCTGGCGACACGGCAAACACCGCACCGGCATCCTTGGCTTGCTGGAAGTGCTCTGGCCGCGTGAGCGTGCCGGCACCGACGATGGCATCGCTGCCCAGATCCTTCACGACCGCGCGGATCACATCCAGCGCCACCGGCGTGCGCATCGTGATCTCGAACGTGCGGATACCGCCCTCGTACAGCGCGCGGCACACCTTGACGCCTTCATCGACAGATTGAAACTGCAGCACCGGGATGACCGGGCCGGCTTTGACGACGGAATCGATACCCACAACGTTCTCCTAGGGTCAGTCAACAGAACAAGTTAGACGATGGTCGACAGCGCCAGCGTGAGCAGCAGCGCGACGATCGAGATGATGGTTTCCAGCACTGTCCACGTCTTGAAGGTTTCCGGCACCGTCAGGTTGAAGTACTCCTTCACCAGCCAGAAGCCGCCGTCATTCACGTGCGACAGGATCAGCGAACCGGCGCCGGTGGCCAGCACCATCAGCTCCGGACGGACGGCGGCGCCCGACGCCGCGGCGATGGGGGCGACGATGCCGCAGGCGGTGGTCATGGCCACGGTGGCAGAGCCGGTGGCGATACGGATCATCACGGCCACCACCCACCCCAGCAGCAGCGGCGACAGGTGGGCATCCATGGCCACACCCACGATGGCCTTCGACACGCCCGAATCCCGCAGGATCTGGCCGAAGCCGCCGCCTGCGCCCACCACCAGCGTGATCGTAGCGATCGGTGCCAGGCACTCGTTGGTGAACTTGAGGATGGTCTCGCGGTTGAAGCCGCGTGCCTTGCCGAACGTGTAGAAGCTCACCAGCGCGGCGATCAGCAGCGCCATGACAGAGTTGCCGGCCAGCTTGAGGATGTCATTGGCCAGCGACTTGGGCGTGGTGAACAGGTCCGCCCAGCTGCCGATCAGCATCAGCACCACCGGCAGCAAGATCGTGAACAGCGTGATGCCGAAGCCCGGCAGTTCGCGCTTCTGGTCCGCTTCAACGAATTGCGCGGCCAGCGGGTTGTTTTCGTTCGGCTTGACGTAGCGTGAAACCAGCATCGCCCACAGCGGACCGGCCAGGATGGCGGTCGGCAGGCCGACGATCAGCGCGTACAGGATCGTCTTGCCGATGTCCGCCTGGTAGGCCGTCACGGCCAACAGCGCAGCCGGGTGCGGGGGGATCAGGCCGTGCACCACCGACAGGCCCGCCACCATCGGCAGACCGACCATCAGGATCGGCGTGCCCGTGCGCTTGGCCACGTTGAAGGCAATCGGAATCAGCAGCACGAAGCCGACTTCAAAGAACACCGGCAAGCCGATGATGAAGGCCACCACCATCATCGCCCAGTGCGCGTTTCTCTCGCCAAAGGCGTGGATGAGAGTCTTGGCGATGCGCTCGGCGCCGCCTGACTCGGCCATCATCTTGCCGAGCATGGTCCCCAGGCCAACCACCAGCGCAATGTGGCCGAGCGTGCCGCCCACACCGGTCTCGAACGCCTTGACGATATTGCCCATCGGCATGCCGACCACCACGCCCAGCGCGAGCGAAACGACGATCAGCGTGACGAACGGGTTCAGTTTCTGGACGGCAATCAGGTAGATCAGCGCCACCACCGCCAGCGCGGCGGTTAGCAATAGCGAATTGCCTTGCATTGGGACCATCGGGTTTTCTCCTCAGTGTGTGTTCACGGCTCTTGTTGTCATAGGCGCCCCATCGTGTAGGGCGCCTTCTTTAAAACGCGGATTACGGCTTCTTGTAGGCCACGCAATCGACTTCCACCTTGCAGTCGATCACCATGCTCGACACCACGCAGGCGCGCGCCGGCGGGTTGGCGCCGAAGTACTCCTTGAACACTTTGTTGAACGACTGGAAATCGCGCGGATCATCCAGCCACACGCCGCAGCGCACCACGTGCTCGGGGCCGTAACCGGCTTCGGCCAGGATGGCCAGCAGGTTCTTGATGGTCTGGTGCGATTGCTCGACGATGCCGTTGCCGACCACTTCGCCGTTCACCATGGGCGTCTGGCCCGAAACGAACAGCCAGCCGTCTGCGCCGGCTGCACGGGCAAAGGGGAGGTGCTGGCCACCGGTGCCGGTGCCGCCTTCAACGCCAATTCGGGTAATCGTCATCGCTACGTTCCTTCTTTCAAACAAAACTCAGATTCAGTGGATTTCGGCAGTTGCCGCCGCCTGGGCGCGCGGCCCGCGCTTGAGGAAGCGCCCGGCACGATGTGGCTGCACGGCGCCGTCCTGATACGAGAGGTGACCGTTGACCCACACCGCGGCAATGCCCGCGGCCGGCTGCTGCGGGTCGGTAAAGGTGGCGACATCGCGCACCGTTTCCGGATCGAACAGCACGAGGTCGGCCCAGTAGCCTTCGCGCACCAGGCCGCGTTCGGTCAGGCCGAAGCGCTCGGCGGACTGGCCCGTCATCTTGCGAATCGCGGCGGAGAGCGAGAGCAGCTTGCGCTCGCGGCTGTAGTAACCCAGCACGCGCGGGAAGGCGCCCCACAGGCGGGGATGCGGTTTTGGGTCATTCGGTAGGCCGTCGGAGCCGATCACCGTGGCGGGGTGCGTGATGATGCGGTCCAGGTCTTGCGCCGACATGTTGTGGTACACGGCGCCCGCCGGTTGCAGGCGGCGGGCGGCTTCCATCAGGTCGGTGCCCCACGCAGCGGCAATCTCTTTGAGCGTCTGCCCGGCCATGTCCGGATGCGGCTCCGACCACGTGATGAAGATCTCGAACTCGTCGGTCACCTGCTTCAAGTCCAGCGTGGACGAGCTGGCGGTGTACGGATAGCAGTCGCAGCCCACCGGTTGATAACGCTGCGCACCTTCGATGGATTCCAGCACTTCACCCGCGCGCCCCCAGTTGGCGGCGCCCGCGCATTTCAAGTGCGAGATCACGATGGGCACGCGCGCGTGCTTGCCTATGCGGTAGGCCTCGTCCATCGCATCGAGGATGGCGGCGAACTCCGTACGCAAGTGCGTGGTGTAGATGGCGCCGGCTTCGGCCAGCGGTTCGGCCAGGCCCATCACCTCTTCAGTGGTGGAGGCGAACGCGTTGGCGTAGGCCAGACCGGTGGACAGGCCCAGCGCGCCGTGGTCGAGCGCCTCGCGTAGTTGCGCGCGCATGCCTTCGACTTCCTGCGCGGTAGCGGGGCGGTCCAGCCGATCCAGGTGGTTGTTGCGCAGCGCCGTATGGCCGACCAGCGCGGCGACGTTCACAGCCGGCTGCGCGCGCTCCACGGCTTCCACGTACGACGCAAAAGTGGGATACGCAAATGCGCTGGCGGGCCCGAGCAGGTTCATCGGGTCCGGCGGATCGCCCTTGATCGTGGCCGGTGACGCGCTGATCCCGCAGTTGCCCACGATGACCGTGGTGATGCCCTGCGACACCTTGCACAGCATGTCGGGTGTGCGAATCACGTTGGTGTCGTCGTGCGTATGCACGTCGATGAAGCCGGGGGCGAGCACGCGGCCTTCGCCGGCGATTTCTTCGTCGCCCAGCCATGCGGTGGAGTCCGACGTGGCGATGGCAGCGATGCGGCCATCGGTGATCGCCACGTCGAACAGCGTGGCTTCGGGTTCGTGGCCGCTGCCGTCCACGATGCGGACCTGGCGGATGACGCTGTCGTATTGTTCCATGTACTGCTGCCTCTCAATCACCAAGCGGTTGGCGATTGCCGCCGCCGCGATGCGCATCGAGCACGTACTTGATGCGCCGTAAGAGCTCCTTGCTGCGATCGGCTTGCTGCAGTGCGACCTCGGTGGCCAGCAGGTCGATCATCATCATCATGGCGTAGCGCGATGACGACGGCTTGAAGATGAAATCGGTTTCCATGGCCTGGATCGGCAGCAAGACATCGGCCAGCGCCGCCAGCGGCGAGCCGATGGCCGTGATGGCAACTACCTTGGCGCCGTACTCGCGCGCAATGGTCACGCTGTCGATCACCTCCGGCACGTGGCCGGTCACGGAGAACACGACCACCACGTCTTCCGGGCTCAACGTGGCCGCCACCATCCGCTGCAGCATCGAATCATGATAGGTGGTGACTGGCCGTCCCAACCGGGCGAGGCGGTAGCGCATCTCGTCGGCCATGGTGGTCGAGCCGCCGCCCATGCCGAATACGGCGATCATGCGGGCCACGGCCAGCGCCTCGGCGGCCGCCCGGAAGGCCTCGGGCCGCACCAGCGCGCGGTTGGCTTCCAGCACGTTGCTGATGTCGGCCAGGATGCCGTCGGCGCTGGAGGGCGGACGGTCGGCGCCGCCATCCAGAAAGCGCTGGCCGACTGCCGCTGCCTGCGCTAGCTTGAGCTTGAGTTCGCGCACGTCGCGGCAGCCCATCGCCTTGGCGAATCGGGTGACGCTCGCTTCGCTCACGCCGGCACGTTCGGCGAGCGTTTGGATGCTGCCGGCGGCGGCTTCAGCAATGTCGCTCAGCACCGTTTGCGCGACCTTCTGCTCAGCCGGGCGCAGTTCTGCGGCACGCTGGGAGAGGCGGGTGACGATGTCGATCGGTTCGCGCATGGGGTCGGGATTAAACTCGCGCATTCGGGCCCCGGTAGTTGTCCGGATAGTGGCTAACGGCGGTCTTTGGTACTTTGTAACAGGCTGGCCGGCAGAATAATTTCGCCGCTATCATTGTGTCAACCCGATGTTTACCCCCAAAGGAACGCGAGTCGATTCCCATGAATGATACAAAGTACCAAGGAGACGCCAACGCCATCGTCAACCCGCTCGACAAGGGCCTGGGGGCGCTGGATGCGGCTTGCACGCCGGAGCAGATTGCTGCGCAGCGCTGGAATGTCTTGACCGAGGATCTGAACCTGCCGGCGGCGGTGCTGTATCAGTCGCGCATCGAGCACAACCTCGCCTGGATGCAGCGCTTCGTGGGTGAGTACGGCGCCAAGCTCGCGCCGCACGGCAAGACGACGATGGCGCCCCGCCTGTTCCAGCGCCAATTGGCCGGCGGTGCATGGGGCATCACGCTGGCGATGGCGCATCAGACGCGCGTGGCCTATGCCCATGGTGTGCGCCGCGTGCTGATGGCCAACCAACTGGTCGGCAAGCGCAACATGGCCATCCTGGCTGAACTGCTGGCGGACCCGTCGTTCGAATTCTTCTGTCTGGTGGATGCGGCGGATCAGGTCGATCAGCTTGCCGCCTTCTTTGGCCAGGCAGGTCGCCCGATCCAGGTGCTGATTGAATTGGGCGTGCAGGGCGGCCGCACCGGCGTGCGCGACGATGCGCAACTGCAATCGGTGCTCGATGCGCTTACGCGGGCCAATGGCGCGGTCAAGCTGGCCGGCGTGGAAGTGTACGAAGGCGTGATCAAGGAAGAGGCCGACATTCGCGCCTTCCTGCAGCGCGCCGTGAAGACCATCGGCGATCTGGCCAAGGCTGGCCGTCTGCAACGCACGCCGGCCGTGCTGACCGGCGCCGGCTCGGCCTGGTACGACGTGGTGGCTGAGGAATTCGCGAAGGCCGAGATTGGCCAGCCGCTGGATGTGGTGCTGCGCCCCGGCTGCTACCTCACGCATGACGTCGGCATCTACAAGGCTGCACAGGCACGTATCGACGCCAACAACCCCATCGCGCACAAGATGCGTTCGAGCCTGCTGCCTGCGTTGCAACTGTGGGCATACGTGCAATCGGTGCCCGAGGCTGAACGGGCCATCGTCGCGCTGGGCAAACGCGACGCGGCGTTCGACGCCGGCTTGCCGCTGCCGGTGCAGCGCTTCCGCCCGGGTGACAAAGCCCCCTCTGCCACGCCCGCGCACTGGGAGGTCACCGGCATGATGGATCAGCACGCCTACCTGAAGATCGCCCCCGGCGATGACATCAAGGTCGGCGACATGATTGCTTTCGACATCTCGCACCCGTGCCTGACGTTCGACAAGTGGCGCCAGATTTCCGTGATCGACGATGCGTACAACGTCGTCGATGTGGTGCAGACCTACTTCTGAGCGGGGCGTCCATGGCAGACATCCTCGCTTATGGTGAAGCGCTGATCGAGTTCAACCAGTCGGATTCCGGCAGCACGTCGTGGAAGTTCGGCTTCGGCGGCGATACCTCCAACTTTTGCATTGCCGCGGCACGGCAGGGTGCGCACGCCGGCTACATCAGCGCGGTCGGGGCGGACCGCTTTGGCCAGGCGTTGCGCGGGCTGTGGCAAGACGAAGGCGTGGACCACACCTACGTGCATACCGATGCGCAGGCGCCGACGGGCCTGTACTTCGTCTCGCATGACGCGCGTGGCCATCATTTCGATTACCTGCGGGCGGGGTCAGCGGCCAGCCGTTTCCAGACCGCGCAATTGCCGCTGCAGGCGATTGCGGCGGCCAAGGCATTCCACCTGTCGGGCATCAGCCTGGCGATCAGTGACACTGCCTGCGATGCTGGCTTGGCGGCGATGGCGCATGCGCGTGCTGCGGGTGTGCTGGTGTCGTTTGACACCAATCTGCGCTTGCGCTTGTGGCCGCTGGCACGTGCCCGAGCCATCATGCAGGAGGCGATGCGGACCTGCGACCTGTGCCTGCCGAGCTGGGATGACGTGACGGTGCTGCTGGATTGCCATGATCGGGATGGCATTGTCGATACGCTGCTCGGTTGGGGCGTGAAGCTCGTGGCGCTCAAGATGGGGGCGGAAGGGTGCTACGTGGCGACGCCGGAGTCGCGGACGCTGGTGCCGCGGCATACCGTCAATGCGATTGATGCGACTGGGGCGGGGGATTGCTTTGGTGGGTCGTTTGTCGCGCGGATTGTGGCGGGGGATTCGCCTGTGGAGGCAGCACGTTATGCCAACGTGGCTGCGGCGATTTCGACCACCGGCTATAGCGCTGTTGCGCCGATTCCGCGGGCGGAGGTGGTGCGGGCGGCGTTGGCTCGGGCTGCTTGAGCGTTGTTGGCATGCGGGGGTTTCGTCCCCTGCCGGGGCCGACTCACTTTCTTTGTCTTGCCAAAGAAAGTAAGCAAAGAAAGGCGCGCCCGAGATGGCGACTTCCCCTTGAATTTATGTAACCGGGCGGAGACGGGAAAAACTCGCTGCGCTCAAACAGTTTCCCGTCTTTTTCCGCCCGCTTACAGAAATTCAAGGCGCCATCTAGGGCAAGGTACGGCTAAACCATCGTGTGCATGTGCTGGTGCCTGGCGGTGCTTTGATCGGTAAAGAAAAACGCCACCGCGTTGTTTGCGGTGGCGTTTTTCGTTTGGGTCTGCGGCTTATTTCGCTGGCACCAGACGCACGCGCGACTCCGTCGCGGCTTCTACGGCCTTGCGCGAATACAGCAGCGGGAAGTACTCGCCCTTGAGCCACAGCGGTGCGAGGTCGCGGTAGTGCGGGCTGTCGGGGTTGCCGGACTGGCCGGGCAGGTTGACGGCGCGGGAGTTGTCCCAGTTGCCCACGTCCACCACGGTGCGGAATGACGGGCCGTTGGTCTGCAGGAAGTCGCTTGCGCGGTAGGTCGATTGATTCGGCGTGTAGGGGCTGCCGCCCTCAGGCGTGGGGCCGACGTTGAGCTTGGCGCGCGTGGCCTCATCCACGATGGCGGCGAACGGGTGGGCGTTGAGGTTGTGATGCAGTTGGCCCCATTTCCAGGCCTGCGGGTTCGGGCCCTGGCGCTTGACCATGTCGGCCCACGCATCTTTCAGGCTGGCGAGCAGCACGGCGTCGCGCTTGGCGCCGGCTTGTTGTGGGTCTTCGCCGAATTTGCGTTCGCTGCCTTGTGGGTGTTCGAGCGTGTCGAGCATGACGGCGGTATCGGGTGCGCCCATCGCGTCGGCGCCGGCTTTGGAGAGCACGGCATTTTTGAACGCGCGGCCAAGGTGATGCGTGAACCAGACCTCGTGCAGCGCAGCCTGCGGAGAATCCGCCAGCATGGTTGCGTTCCAACCCTTGAAGAGGTTGAGCGCGGCTTGGGTATCCGCGTCGTTGGACGACAGCGGCGCCAACAGCGCCATCAGCCGCCGCGCCGGGATCGACACCATGTCGTTCTGCAGGCGCATGGAATCTTCAATCGACACCTTGTCAAGCTTGGCCAGCACTTCATCGATGCGCGCGTGGCGCGAGCCGTTGGTCCACTCAAAGCCGAGCTTGCGTTCGCGGTACGGATAGTCGGCCGGCAGGTTCATCTCGTTGGACGAGGTGAAGTAGCCCGACTTCGGGTTGTAGGTGCTGGGCAGTTGATCGCCGCGCCAGAAGCCGGCCCATTCGTAGCGGCCATCGCCGGGCACGGGCAGCAGGCCGTCCCAGTTGGGGCGGATCGGGGCGAGGCCGCCCGGTACCCAGCCGATGTTGCCTTTGGTATCGGCGTAGACCTGGTTCTCGGTGGGGGCGCCCCAGTTCATCATCGACTGCTTGAACTGCGCGAACGTGCGCGCGCGCATGTAGCCGACCGAACCAAAATACGGCGACATGCCCGGCGACAGCCACGCCGAACGCACGGCATACGCGCGGTGCTTGTCGGCATCGATGTAGATGACGGGGCCGTGACGCGTGAAGGTCAGGTCAACGGGGCGAGACTCTCCGCCGCGCACCTTCACGGTTTCGTGCAGCACGGTGAAGGGCTCCCAGCCGCCGTTGTAGCGGTACTCGATGTTGTTGGCCGGGTTCAGGTCGTAGACGTAGAGGTCTTCCTGGTCGATGTTGAAGATGGTCAGCCCAAAGGCGACGTGGCCGTTGTGGCCAATGGACACGGCGGGCAATGACGGCTCGCCGGCGCCGATGATGTCGAGCGTGGGCGTGCTGACGTGGGCGATGTAGCGCAGGCTCGGTGCGGAATACGCGCGGTGTGGGTCGTTGGCCATCACCGCGCGGCCGGTGGCGGATTTGCCGGGGGCGATCACCCAGTTGTTGCTGCCCTCCATGGTCTCTTCAAGGTTGGTGGCTGCGGCCACGCGCGTGCTATCGATGTCGACGCCCTTGAGCGATTCAGGGGTGAGCTTCACGCCTTGCGTGGCGAGCGTGAAGACCTTGAGCAGATCCTTCGGCAGGCAGGGGTCCAGGCCTTCGGGTAACTGGGTTTGCCACGCGGGTTGCAGGCCGAAGCGGATGGTGTCGTCGGCCAGGCTGGCCTTGCAGGCCACGTTGGCGCGCGCCACTTCCGACTGCAGGTTGCGCGTCAGGCCATGGCTGCGGATGCGCACCACGTCTTCCGGGGCCCAGTGCGCGGGCGTGTAATTCAGCTTGCGGAACTCGAATGGCATCTGCTCCGGATGCTTAGCCAGCCAATCGACATACGCGTTGATGCCAGCGACGAAGCGCGTGGCAATGCGCTGCGCATCGGAGCTGTAGTGGTTCCATTCGGTCTGCATGTCGCCGCGGTAGAGGAGCAGCCGCGTGGCTCGATCCTGTTCCACATAGGCGGGGCCGAACACTTCCGAAAGCTGACCCAGGCCGCGACGGCGCCAGAGGTCGATCTGGAACAGGCGGTCGCGCGCCGCATTGAAGCCTTGCGCGAAGAAGCCGTCGTCTTCGCTCTTGGCGTAGATGTGCGGCACGCCCCAGCGGTCGATCAGGATGTCGGCGGCCTTGGACAGGCCCGAAACGGCGATGGTTTGAGTGGCCGCCTTGGGCGCGTCTTTGGCAAGGGCCTGTGCAGACAGGCCGAGCGCAACGGCAGATAGCAGAACGGGAAGCGAACGGATGGGCATGGCGATGCAGTCTCCTCTCTGGGCCCGGAATGCCGGTGGGGCCCTGGGCGGGCCCGCAGGATTCGAGCGTTCTTATGGATACAGCAGACAGCCGCGAGCGCGACTGATGGGAAGGGCAAGCTGGCCGATCGGCAGAGCCGGGTGCTGCGGACTGCTAGGGGAGAGATGCCCACCGATCGGCACAGACTGGTGAGTATGCGGATGCATCCGCACCCGCGCCAATGACTTTTGTTGGGTCAACCATTCCGTCAAGGCATGGTTGCGTGAGCGTTCACGCCAATGTCTCGGGCCCCGTCTTGCGGTGCACATTGGCGGCCAGCACGTGGCCCAGCTCACCCGGGAAGATCGGCTTGGTGATGACGGATTGGTAGCCGGCTTCCTTTGCGGCCTTCAGGCGGATTGGGTCGGCAAATGCGGTGACGGCAATAGCCGGCAAGTCCGCCATGCCACGCGCGCGCACGGCACGCACAAGCTGCATGCCGTCCATGCCGGGCATGGCCAGGTCGCTGACCAGCGCGTCGAATGCGTGATCGGCTTCCGACAGCACATCCAGCGCCGCCGCGCCGCTGGAGACCGTGACCACTTCGGCGCCATAGCGCTCCAGCATCAGGGCGATCACGCCGAGCGATTCGGGGTTGTCATCCACCGCCAGCACGCGCAGGCCGTCCAGCGCAGGCATGCCCGTACCCGTGACGAGTCCGGGCATCTGGCCGGCTTGGTCGTCGGCCTGCGCCGCGTGCAGCGGCAGCGACACCGCCATGGTGGTGCCCAGGTTGGCGCCGCTGCTGGCCGCGGTGATGCGCCCGCGATGCAGCTCCACGAGTTGCTTGGCAATCGCCAGCCCAAGCCCGAGACCGCCGTGGCGTCGCGTGCTCGATAGGTCCGCCTGCTGGAACCGGTCGAAGATGTGCGGTAAGAAGGCCGGTTCAATGCCGATGCCGGTATCGCGTACCGTGGCCACGACACCCTCAGGCGCCGGATGCACCGAGAGCCGGATATGCCCGCCATCGGGCGTGAACTTGACGGCATTGGCCAGCAGGTTCCAGAACACCTGCTTCAGCCGGCCCGCGTCGCCTTGCAGCGTGGGCACCGGTAGGAACTCGGTGTCGATGGTGATCTGTTTCTGACGCGCCATCGGCTCGATGGTTTCGCGCGCGCGTTCCAGCACGTCGACCAGGTCGACCGGTGCGATTTCCAGCGGCACCTTGCCCGACAGAATGGCCGACATGTCGAGCAGATCGTCGATCAGGTGCACCTGGGTGCGAGCGCTGCGTTCGATCGCTTCAATGCCGCGCTTGAACATGGCCTCTTCGTAGGGGCGCATGTTCAGCAGCTGCGCCCAGCCCAGCACCGCGTTGAGCGGCGTGCGCAACTCGTGGCTGACGGTGGCGAGGAAGTCGTCTTTCAACCGGCTGGCGCGCTCGGCTTCTTCACGTGCGCGCTGTTCGGCTTCGAGCAACTGCGTGCGGTGCGCTTCGGCCTGGCGGCGTTCGCTGATGTCGATGGCGGCGTTGGTCAGGCCGATGATCTCGCCGGTGTCGTCGCGCAGCGGCATGACCACCACGTCGTAGACCACGCGCTGCGTGTGCCGCCGGCGGAATGCGAATTCCACCCGCGTGGGCGTGCCGGTGGCAATGACGCGTTGCCCCGCGTCCGTCAATTGTGATGCCGCGCGGCGGCCGAACACCTCGCGCACGGTGCGGCCCAGCAGGTCTTGCGGCTGCATGCCAAACACGGGGTTGTGCACCCACGTGAAGTGCATTGTGTTGTCAACGTCGTAGAGCGAGATGGGCGACGCTTGCAGTGCCGCCAGCAAGCGCTGCTGCGACAGGCGTTGCTGCGTTTCGGCCAGCGCACGGCGTTCCGCCCCAGCGCGGGCACGGCGCAGCTGCTCGCACAGCACGCAGATCAGCAGGGCGCCCACGCCAAACACGGTCATCTGCACGGGCGTGACTGGCGGCATGACGGACGATGTCTGCACTGCCGCCAAGCCGACGAACAGCGCCGCATAGCAAACGATGGCGACAATGCCCGGCCAGAAGCCGCCATACCAGGCCGCAATCGTCACGACCGGAAACGCAAGGTAGAACGGCAGGCGGATGCCAACGGCCGATTCCAGCATCAACCGCGCAAAGGTGCCGGCCACGGCGGCACCAATTGCCACCAGCCACGCCGATGGGCGAATGGCGGGTGCGACATCCAGCCCCGCACCGCTGAAGGGGCCGGGGTCCGATGCCGGGCGCGCCGGGCGGGCCGAAGGCGGGGGGATGGACTTCACAGTCGGGCGCAATCTTGGGAGCAACGAGGCAAGGCGGCCAAAGGTGAATCAGCATACGAACTGCCCGATGCCAATGCCATCGGGGTTTCGCTGACATGCTTGCCGGATGGTGCCCAATTCGGTGGCGGAAGCTTGCTCAGGCCAGCAGCCGCGCGGGCGCGCGAGCTTACCCCTCTGATGTGGGGTGCTCCGGATGTGCGTCGCGCAGGCGATGGCGGTGCGTCAGATCGGGAAACAGCCGCATCCAGATGGCCACCACCAACAGGGTGCCGAGGCCACCCACCACCACCGAGGCCACCGGCCCCAGCAGCCCGGCGACCATCCCCGATTCGAATTCGCCCAACTGGTTGGACGCCCCGACGAACACCGAGTTGACCGCGCTCACGCGCCCGCGCATGTTGTCCGGTGTGTCGAGCTGCACCAGCGAGGTTCGGATCACCACGCTGATCATGTCTGACGCGCCCAGCACCACCAGGGCCAGCATCGACAGCGGCAGCCACCGCGACAGGCCGAACACCAGCGTCGCCACGCCGAATACGGCCACGGCCGCAAACATCACCCGACCCACGTGCCGATCCAGCGGACGGTGCGCGAGGAAGAGCGCCATGGCAAGCGCACCCACCGCTGGCGCCGAGCGCAGCAGGCCCAGGCCCCATGCCCCCGTTCCAAGAATGTCCCGCGCGTAGATCGGCAGCAGGGCCGTCGCGCCGCCCAGCAGCACGGCAAACAGGTCGAGCGAGATGGCGCCGAGCACCACCGGCCGGCTGCGGATGAACACGATGCCCGCGAATAACGACTCCAGACTCACCGGCGTACTGACAGGCGCCGCGCGTTCCATGCGCACCAGCGCAAGCAGCACGTGCGCCGACAGGAACAGGGCCGCTGCCGTGGCGTACACCACGGGCGCACCGGCCACATACAGGAAGCCGCCCACCGCCGGGCCAAGGATGATGCCCGTTTGCGACGCCGAGCTCGATAGCGCCACGGCGCGCGGCAATACCTGCGGCGGCACCAGCGAGGGCAGCAGCGCTTGCAGCGTTGGCGTCTCGAAGGCTCGCATCGCGCCGATCACCACCACGCACAGGAAGATGGCCTGCACGCTCGCATGGCCCGTGAGCGCAGCGGTAGACAGCGCCAGCGCCACCAGTCCCTCGACGGCCTGACAGGCCCGCACCACATGGCGACGGTCGTAGCGGTCGGCGATGTGCCCCGAGGCCAGCATCAGCACCACCGAGGGCAGGAACTGCACCAGCCCGACCAGCCCCAGCACATACGCGCTGCGCGTGAGGTCGTAGATCTGCCAGCCGACCGCCACGCCAAACATCTGATAGGCGAAGGTGGTGGACAGCCTGGCGAACCAGAACAGCCGGAATGCGGGGTAGGAGAACGGGGTGCCCGACAGCGTTTGCGCCGGTGCGGAAGAGGTGGAGGAAAGGCCAGCGTCGCCAGACACGTTGAATGCGCGCCGGAGCCCGGCGGTGGTCGAAAGTGAAATGCGGGATGCCCGCTATCGTAGCGGAACTCGGCTGTGCGCACCGGCTCGCCCGGGTACGTGGCTTGCGAAATGACCAAGACATCATTACGGGAGATTTCATCATGGCTGCATCCCATGCCAAGTCGAAATCCGCGAGATCTGGCGCCAAAGGCGGCCACCGCTGGTCGCACCATGTGATGGAAACGAGCGATGCGCTGGACCTGGAACCCGACATCTTCAAATCACGCAGCCCGGCGCGGATTGCGGCGTCGCTCAAGGCTTCGGCCGAGCACAGCAAGCGGCGCAAGGGCACGGCATTCCAGTCGGCCATGTCGATGCTGACGTTCTATATCAATCGGGCTGGGCACAACCTCAGCGCGGGGCGGCGGCGGATTCTCGAGCGCGCCAAGGACAGCCTACGCGTCGAATTCGGCCGGCCCGCTGCGGGCAGTAAAAGCCGGCATTGAGCCGAGCAAGCGCTCAGATGGAAAGCATCACGCAGAGCAGTCGGTGCGCGACGGCCTTGTAGTCCCCATCGGGCGAATACGTGGACAGCGTCTTGCCCTGGTGCTTGACGGTGACGATGCCGTTGCGGGTGGAGTAGGTGGCGTTGATCTTGCGGCCGCAGCAGTCCAATTGCAGCGGAGCGGTGTCGGCCAACAGGCGCGAGGTATCGGACGATGTCGCCTGGGACGTGGAGGAAATCGGGCGCTGACTGGTGGCTTGGTGAGCGGGATGGCGCATGAGGCCTCCTCTTGGGGGGAGCGACCGGCGATGTCACGCAGGTTCCATACCAGCCCGCTGGATGCCGAACGCGCGGTGTAGCCGCCCGAAAAGTGGCACGTTGATGATCGGCGCCTTGTGGGTTTGACATCACGCGTCGGTTTGATGACAAGGTTTGTCAACTTTGTGAGCGCAATTAACCGCCAGGAGTTTTCGGCCCCGTGCAAATCCGGGCTATCAGAGTGCGGGGCGACCTGCCATTCTGGTGAATGACGTGGCGCACGAGGCGCCGTCGCCGACGTTCTAACCATGCCAACAAGGAGGCGATATGGGTTCTCACACCTACAAGATGATCGAGCTGGTCGGCTCTTCTCCGGACTCCAGCGATGCGGCCATCCGCAATGCCATCGCGCGGGCCGGCGAGACGCTCAAGCATCTGGATTGGTTTGAAGTGCTGGAGACGCGCGGCCACTTGGTCGACGGCAAGATCGCTCATTGGCAGGTGACGATCAAGGTGGGGATGCGGCTGGAAACCCTGGAAACGGCAAAGCCCGCCGGGAAGAAGAAGGGCAAGTAGGCGAAAAAAAAGGCGACCCGAAGGTCGCCTTTTTCGTTGGTACTGACCGCGTTATTGCGACTGCGAGAAGTCCAGCGCGTTGGTCAGGTCACCCATCGGCTGATTGCCATTGGCGATCAGGGCCGCGTCACGCTGCTTGATGCCGGGCAGCGTCGGCAGGGCAAAACGGTGCGTGATCAGGCGCAGCACCGAAGCCGTGTCGTACTGGGTGTGGTCAACGAAGCCCTTCTTGGCAAACGGCGAGATGATGATCGCCGGGATACGCGTGCCCGGGCCCCAGCGGTCAGCCTTCGGCACCGTG